>NZ_JBZCNH010000004.1:0-273398 GCF_058269215.1 Arthrobacter sp. TJ-238
GTATGCGGGGATCTCCTCGTACTCGCCGGAGCGCACGGTGCAGGCCGCGGCGATCCTGGCGGAGCTGGGGACCCCGTTGCTGATCCACCAGCCCTCGTACTCGATGCTCAACCGGTGGACGGAGAACGGGTCCCCGAACCTGTTCCAGGCCCTGGAGCAGGTGGGTGCGGGGTCGATCGCGTTCTCGCCGCTGGCGCAGGGACTGCTCACGAGCCGGTACCTGGACGGCGTGCCCGAGGATTCGCGGGCCGCGGCCAACAAGTCGTTGGACCAGGGGCAGCTCAGTGCCGAGAACCTCGACCGGATCCGGGGTCTGAACCGGATCGCCGAGGGCCGCGGGCAGTCGCTGGCGCAGCTGGCGATCGCCTGGGTGCTGCGCGATCAGACCAAGGGCACCCCGGTGACCTCGGCGCTGATCGGAGCATCCAGCGTGAAGCAGCTCGAGGACAGCCTGGCCGCGGTCGCGAACCTGGACTTCACCGCCGAGGAACTGCTCGCCATCGACGAATACGCCGTGGACTCCGACATCAACCTCTGGGCCAACGCCCTCAAGGCCTGACCGCGGAGCGGTGACCACTCCACCGCCGTACGTGGCCCGCCCGGAGCGGGCACGTGCGGCACAGACCAGGGCGATGCACGGAAGGACGACCGTGGACCGGAGCAGCAGCACGAGGAACGACCGGCAGGGCAGGGCGGTGGCGAGCCCGTGGCGACAGCTCCTGCCCGGACAGCGCTCCCGGCTCATGGTGTTCGACATCGCCACGCGGTCCTCGACCTGCGTCTTCGAGACCGAGGACTTCATCATCGAGGCGCCCAACTGGACGCCCGACGGCGAAGGGCTCGTCTTCAACTGCGACGGCCTGCTGTACCGTACGGCACCGCAGGAGGACAGCCAGCCGCGCGTGGTGTTCACCGGTGCCGTGAGCGACTCCAACAACGACCACGTGGTCTCCACCGACGGGCGCTTCCTCTACCTGTCCTCCCAGGACGGGCACCTCTACCAGGTGCCGCTCGGGGGAGGAGAGGCACAGCGCGTCACCCGGCCCGACGACGGGCTCGACGCACGCTACCTGCACGGCATCTCGCCCGACGGCGGCACCCTCGTGCACATCGGTGGCCGCCGCCGGCCGGACGGCATGCGCTTCAACATCTACGCCGTGGGCGTCGAGGACGGCGCCACGCGCCAGCTCACCGACTCGGAGAGCCCGCACGACGGCGTCGAGTACAGCCCGGACGGGCAGTGGCTCTACTTCAACTCGGAGCGCGGCTCCGAGCTGCCCGGGCACTCGCAGCTTTTCCGCATGCGGACCGACGGCTCCGGCCTGGAGCAGCTGACCACCGACGAGCGCGTCAACTGGTTCCCGCACCCCGCGCCCGACGGCGCGAGCCTCGTCTACCTCAGCTACCCGCCGGGCGTGCAGGGCCACCCGGCCAACGAGCCCGTGCTGCTCCGCGTGGCCGACCCGGAGGGGCGGGACGCGTGGGACGCCGTCGCGCTGTTCGGCGGCCAGGGAACCCTGAACGTCAACAGCTGGGCACCCGACAGCAGGCGGTTCGCGTACGTCGACTACCCCATGGAGGACGCATGAAGATCATCGCCGCGGACGTCATCGTCACGAGTCCGTCCCGGAACTTCGTGACGCTGAAGATCACCACGGACGAAGGGCTCACGGGCCTCGGCGATGCGACGCTGAACGGCCGTGAGCTGGCCGTGGTGTCGTATCTCACGGAGCACGTGACGCAACTGCTGATCGGCCGGGATCCGCACCGCATAGAGGACACCTGGCAGTTCCTGTACCGCGGCGCGTACTGGCGGCGGGGGCCGGTCACCATGGCCGCGATCGCCGCCGTCGACATGGCCCTGTGGGACATCAAGGGCAAGGCCGCCGGGATGCCCGTGTACCAGCTGCTGGGGGGTGCGTCGCGGACGGCGCTGCGCACCTACGGGCACGCCTCGGGCCGGGACCTGCCGGAACTGTTCGATTCCATCCGGCAGCACCTCGAGGAGGGCTACAAGTCCATCCGCGTGCAGACCTCCGTGCCGGGCATCACCTCCCTGTACGGGGTCGCCGCGCAGGCCCAGGCCACCGGCGAGCGGTACGACTTCGAACCCGCCGGCCGCGGGGCGCAGCCGACCGAGGAGGACTGGGACACCCGAGCGTACCTGCGGCACATCCCCACCATGTTCGAGGCCGTCCGGAACGAGTTCGGCCCCGAGCTGCCGCTGCTGCACGACGGCCACCACCGCATGACACCGATCCAGGCCGCGAAGCTCGGGAAGTCCCTGGAGCCCTACGACCTGTTCTGGCTCGAGGACGTGACGCCGGCGGAGAACCAGGAGGCGTTCCGGCTCATCCGCCAGCACACCACCACGCCGCTGGCGGTGGGCGAGGTCTTCAACACGGTCTTCGACTTCCAGACCCTCATCCGTGAGCAGCTCATCGACTATGTGCGGGCGGCGTCCACGCACTTCGGGGGGATCAGCCCGCTGAAGAAGGTCATGGACTACGCCGCCCAGTACCAGATCAGGTCCGGGTTCCACGGGCCCACGGACGTCTCGCCCGTCGGGCTGGCCGCCCAGTCCCACGTGGGCCTGGCGATCCACAACTTCGGGATCCAGGAGTACATGGAGCACAGCGAGAAGACCAACACGGTGTTCGAGCAGTCCATGACCTTCGCCGACGGGTACCTCCACCCGGGGGACAAGCCCGGACTCGGCGTGGAACTCAACGAGGAAGCGGCGGCGTCGTTCCCCTACCAGCAGGCCTACCTGCCCTACAACCGCCTCACCGACGGCACCGTCCACGACTGGTGAGGGCCCGTGCTCCCGGCGTCGGTGCCACACTGGCGTAGGCTGGAATCCTGCGGACACGTTCGCGTCACCTCTGGCGCCGTCCGCGAGGAGGCAGAATTGGTACAGCGCATGTCAGACCCCACCTATCGGGACCAGCAGTGGGAACTACGCTACGATCCGCGGATCGAGGACGTGAACCGGCTGTGCGACACGCTGGCCGAGTCGAAGCCCGGATCGGCGGTCCCCTACATCGACCCGGTGCACGACGTGGACGGTTGCAAGATCGTCAGTCTCTTCTCAAGCCCGGGAGCATCGTTGCCCTCGGGCTTCGTTTCGTTCGAGAACGACGACCCGAGCTCCATCCGCATGGCGGGGATCTATGAGGCCGTGGGCCTGCGACCGGATGCGGTCATGCCGTGGAACGCCTACCCGTGGTACCTGCCGGAAGGCAAGGAGCGGGCACTGACCATGGAGCAGATCGCCGACGGCGTGAAGCCGCTGCTCACGTTCCTGCAGCAGGTGCCCCGCGCGTCCGCCCTCGTGGCCCACGGAGCCGACGCTCACAAGGCCGCACGGCGGCTCATGAAGCTGGAGAACCGGGCCATCGCGAAGCGCGGCTTCAAGATCTACGAGGTCCGGTCCCCGGGTGAGCGCGCCTTCAAGGGGACGCCCGCCAACCAGGAGCAGTGGCTGAAGGACATCCAGTCGGCCTACACGGACGCGATGGGCCGCGCAGGTATCCGGGCCCGCCAGTCCATCTGACCGTCCGGCTCGCCGCGGCTGCAGGCCAGTGGTCCGCCCGCTCCTGGAGCCGCGGCCCTGCCGCCCGGTGACGGGGGCTACTGGGCCTTGGTAGCCAAGGATCCTGCGCGGCCGAGCGCCAGCCCGCGGAGCGTCGCGGAGATGTCCTCGAGGGACTGCTGTACCCACTCGAAGGCCTCGTCGTCGGCCTGCCGGTCCTCGGCGGCGGGGATGCACCCGCGATGAGCAAGGGCGAGGCGTTCGATGGTCTGCTCGAGGGTGTCGAGGAGTTCGGCCGCTTCGGCGGCGAGCCGATCGGCGTCGGCCCCGGCGTCCTGTGCGGCGCGGGCGCCGGCCACGAGGAGCATGGTCCGGGGAAGGTCTGCGGCGTCGAAGGACGCGGGCGCAGACGGGCACTGTGTACTCATGGGGGACCTTTGCTCGGTCAGGAAAGCGCCCAGTAGTTGCCACGGGCACACGACATTGTCAAGGATAGTCTGCCACTTGCGGCGGCCCGCCCACGCCAGATCCGACGCAAGATTTCCGAAACCCGCCTGCATCGACGGATCGCGGGCGCGTCATCGGGACTCCGGGAGGCTCCCGGCCGTCAGTCCGCTACGGCTCCCGCCTGGTGGTGAGGTAGGTGGAGCCGTCCGGGTTCCGCACCACCGTCCACTGCTGCAGTTCCTCCTGCCGCCTACGGTGCGCCTCGTCGTCGCGGTACACGATGGGGCCCGCGGTGGTGCCCCGGGCAGCGGGGCCGAAGAACATGCGCAGCTTCCCCGTAGCGGTCATGAAGCGCGCGGACAGCGGTTCCTTCTTGCTCATCGCGAGGTCTCTCCTGGTGTCGTGCGGGCGGCGTCCGTACTGCGGGGCGAGCCCGGGAGCTCGGTTCCCGTGGCGCGGATGATGTCGTGCATGGCGCCGTTCAGGGTCTCCACCTGCTCGCGCGTGAGCCCGAGCCGCTCCATCATGGTGACGGGCACCTCGCGCGCCGCGGCGCGGAGGTCGCGGCCCGCCGGCGTGAGGTCCACGGCGAGGGCCCGCTCGTTGCCCGGCACCCTGGTGCGGGTGAGGAGCCCCTGGGATTCGAGTCGCTTCAGCATGGGGGAGAGGGTTGCCGATTCCATGGCGAGCGCCCGGCCGACGTTCCGGACCGTGCGCGGGCTCTCCTCCCACAGGGCGAGCATCACGAGATACTGCGGGTGGGTCAGGTCGAGTCGCTCGAGCACGGGCCGGTAGGCACCCACCACGCTCCGCGATGCCACGGACAGGGCGAAGCACAGCTGGCGTTCGAGCAGGAGGTCGTCGTCGAGGGTCGTCTCCATGGTTCTTCCACCTCCAATGGTCAGTACGCTAATAGTTAGTGTACTCCTGATTGCGCGTTCGATCGTCCGGCCGACGCGGGCGGTGATGTCCGGATGACGCGTGCGACGACGGCCGGGATCGGCGGGGCCCTCGATCCCGCGTCCACCGGGCAAGGGGTCGCCACGACGCCGCGGCGGGACTGCTGCAGGGTCGACGGCTAGGACGTGAGTTCGCCGTCGCGCGTGATGGTGCCGTCGGCCGAGCGTTCCCCGACGAGCGTGAGACCACCGGACCGGATCTCATAGGCATAGGTGTCGCCCCTGCCGAGCAGGGGGAGCTCGCGCTGCCGGGGCTGCGGACTGCCCGTCCCGGCCTCGCGGACCGGCCGGCAGAGCGACACGGTGCCGTCCTGGTAGGTCAGGCCCACGACCACCGCAGTGCGGGTCGCCGGATCGGTGTAGGCGTAGTAGCCGCTGGACCGGTCGGGCAGCACGGTGGGCTTCGACGGCAGTCCGCCGGTCTGGTTCGCGAAGGCCACGGCCTCACAGACGCCGAGCGGGCGGTCCTGCACCTCGGCGCCCTTCCCGAGCGGTGGCGGCGCGTCGCCGCGGGGCACCATGTTCGCGGCGACGACCAGCAGCGCCGCGACACCGGCAGCGAGGTAGGCGGTACGACGGCGGCGCGCACGCGCCTCCTCCGCGACGGGGGCGGCGTCCGTCGAGGGGCCGCCGAGGGCGGCGGGCATCCCGGTGGACGCGGTTCCCCGCCGGCCGCCGGGGGCGGGCGTGACCTCGGACGCTTCGTGGTCCCCGAGGTCGACGACGACGACCGGCGGCTGGTCGCCCGTGCCGCGTCCGGGGGACCCGGGCTTCCCCGGCTTCCTGGGGGCCCGGTCCGGGTCCTGGCCCGGTCTCATCCGGTCACGCGGACTTCCCCGTGGTGAACCGGTAACCGGTGCCCACGAGCTCCTCGAGGACCCCGGCATCCACCGAGGCGAGAGAGGTGAGGTACAGGCACCCGGCGCCCCGCCGGTGCCGGCCGAGGCGCGGCAGAAGGAGCTCCGCCTCCGGCGCGGAGAGCAGGCCGTACAGGGCCTGGGCCGACGCGCGCGGGGAGAAGCCGACGGCCAGGGCGTCACCCTCGTGGCCCGACGCGTACCGGTAGTGGTACTGGCCGAAGCCGATCATCGACGGCCCCCACATCACGGCCGTCTCACCCGTGACCCGGCCCATCAGCTCGAGCAGCTCCCCGGCGTCCCTGCGGCGCGTCGGATGCGTCACCGTGCTGATGAAGGCTCGGGGGTCCTGCGCCGTCGGCTGCGTGCGGAGTTCAGCCATCACCGACCACCTCTCCCGGGGCACGTGCGCCTCCGTACCCCACTGTAGGACCGAATCCGCCGGCCCAGAAGTGTCGGTGCGGACCGATATCCTCAGGGCAAAGCCGCACCGTCGAGAGGTCGTATGCTCCAGGCCAGCAAGTTGCTCCAGATCAGCCGGATCTACGTGGAACCGGCCGCCGCCGAGCTCCCGCGCGGCAAGGAGATCATCGCGCGGTGGCCCGACGCGGACGTCGTCGAGGTCGCCAGCCACTGGCGGATCCCCGAGCTCAGCGGCGACGAGGCGAACGTTCGGCGCTGGGTGCGCATCAAGACCGAGGCGCTGATCATCGGCGTCAAGAAGAGCCTCACGGCCAAGCCCAACGGCCGGTCCGCGGACTTCATCGCTCCGTCCACGGCGAACGGCTGTGCCATGGCGTGCGCCTACTGCTACGTGCCCCGCCACAAGGGCTACAGCAACCCCATCACGGTGTTCGCCAATATCGATCAGATCAGCGGGTACCTCGAGCGCCACGTGGCCCGCCAGGGCATCAAGCTGGAGCCCAATCAGTGCGACGAGCACGCATGGGTGTACGACATCGGGGAGAACAGCGACTGCTCCGTGGACGCGCTCGTCAGCGACAACGTCCAGGACCTCGTGAACCTGTACCGGGACCTGCCGACCGCGAAGCTCTCCTTCGCCACGAAGTACGTGAACCGCGACATGCTCGCATGGGACCCGCAGGTACGCACGCGGGTACGCTTCTCGCTCATGCCCGAGCGGCTCGCGAAGACCGTGGACGTGCGGACCACCCCCGTCAGCGAGCGGATCGCGGCCATCAACGATTTCGTCGAGGCGGGCTATGAGGTGCACGTCAACTTCTCGCCGGTGATCATCACGCCCGGCTGGCAGGCGGACTGGCGCGAGCTCTTCCGGCAGCTCGACGCAGCGCTGTCGCAGGCCGCGAAGCAGCAGCTCGCGGCCGAGGTCATCTTCCTCACGCACAACCAGCAGCTGCACGAGGTCAACCTGGGCTGGCACCCGCAGGCCGAGGAGATCCTGTGGAGGCCGGACCTCCAGGAGACCAAGCAGTCGCAGAACGGCTTCACGAACGTGCGCTACATCGCCTACGAGAAGCGCGGCTACCTCGACGAGTTCCTCCGCCTCGCCGCGGCCGAGCTGCCCTACTGCCGGATCCGCTATGCGTTCTGACCGGGGCGCTGTGCCGCCGGGATCCTCGCCCGGTGCGACTGGGAAGCGCATGAGGACGGACCACCAGGACCCGGCGTGGCATCTCGCCCCCGACCTGCCGCGCCCCGTCATCATGGACCAGTTCTGGGCCGACGCGGTGTTCCTGCACTGGCGCATCGACGCCGGTGCTGTCGCGCGCTACATGCCGGCCGGCGTCGTGCCCGATGAGGTGGACGGTTCCTCGTGGGTCGGCCTGATCGGCTTCCGGATGGTCGGCGCCGGGCTCGGCAAGGGCCTGCCCGTGCCCTACTTCGGGTCCTTCACCGAGATCAACGTGCGCCTCTACTCGCGGGGGGCGGACGGCACCCGCGGCGTCGTGTTCGTGACCCTCGACGCCTCACGCCTCGCCGTCGTGCTCGCCGCACGGGCCGGCGGCATCCCCTATGTCTGGTCGAGGTGCGCGCCGTCGACGCGCGGTGACGGCGGGCAGCGGGAGTACGGGTACGACGTCGCGCGGTACGGACACCAGGCCGCATCCCGGTTCGCTGCGCGTCCGGACCAGGGGGCGACGGCGGCGGACGCGCTGTCGCTGGAACTCACGGCACGCTTCGGCCTGCACAGCACCTTCGGCCGCCGCACCCTCTACATCCCGAACACGCACACCCCGTGGCCGATCCATCCCGCCACGCTGACGGAGCTCGATGACGGGCTGCTGGCCGCCGCGGGGATCCACGTCGAGGGAGCGCCCGAATCGGTCCTGTTCTCACCGGGTGTGCAGACGCAGTTCGGGAAGCCCCGCGTGGTCCACCGGTCCTGACGGCCGCCGCGGTCCCGTCCCCTCCGGACCCCGGCGCCCGTTCTGCCTCTGCGTCAGCTGACTCCGTCCGGGTCTGCGTCAGCGGTCCCCTGTCGTGGCGCCCTGTCGTGGCGCGCTGTCGTGGCGTCAGCCGAGCGCGATGCCAGACGGGCGGATGCTGAGGGACTCGATCGTCGATTCCGGCGTGGCATCGACCGCGAGCCGGACGGCCTTGGCCACCTGGTCCGGCTGGATCCACGCCGCGGGCCGGTAGTCCTTGCCTTCCCAGGCGTGCAGTTCCTCCTGCATGTCGGTGGCGACCCGCCCGGGGTGGATGGAGCTCACCCGCACGCCGTGCGGACGCTCCTCCTCCCGGAGGGCGTCCGTGAACGCTCGCAGCGCGAACTTCGTGCCGCTGTACGCCGCCGAACCCGCTCCCGAGCTGTACCCCGAGCCGCTGTTGATGGTGATCACCTGGCCGCATGCCGCGCGCAGGGCCGGCAGCAGCGCCCGGGTGAGTGCGGCGACCGCGAAGACGTTGACCTCGAAGCTCTCGCGCCAGGCGTCGTCGGACAGCTCCGCCACGGAGCCCATGCGCAGCACGCCTGCCGAGTGGACGAGCACGTCGATCCGGGGGATGCCGGCCACGGCGGCAGCCACCTGGCCGGCGTCGCGCAGCTCTGCCGCGAACGGCTCGGCGGACGGGAACGACGACGACAGGTCCGCGAGGGCGGTCAGATCGCGTCCGCCGAGCAGCAGGTGATGGCTGGAGGCGAGCTCGTCGGCGATGGCGCGGCCGATGCCGCGGGACGCACCGGTGATGAGGGCGACGGGGTTCGAGGACATGCTGCAACCCTAGCAACGCCGACCTGCGGGCGCGCCTGGCGGGCCGCAGGGGCTCCGGGGCGCTCCGTCCCGCCGTCGTTCCCTGCTGTCGCCGTGCGGGACGACTCCTCATTGACATTCGTGGTGCGCGTCACCCATGATCACCGGACAACAAATGTTCACTGGGGGACAACAAGAGGACAGAAGAGGGCCGCATGCCGAACGAGAACCTGACCGACGAGGACGTCCTCGCTGCGGCGACCGCCCTGGTGGATGCCTTCCGGGCCACCGACACCCGCGCCTACTTCGGGTCCTTCGCGGAGGAGGCGACGTTCGTGTTCCACACGGAACCTCGCCGGCTGGACAGCAGGGCGGCCTACGAGCAGCTCTGGGCCGGATGGCTCGCCGACGGCTGGCGCGTGACCGGGTGCATCAGCAGCAACCCGCGGGTGCAGCTCCTCGGCGACACGGCCGTGTTCACCCACGACGTCAGGACCACCACCGCCGTCGACGGTGTCTCCGACACCACCCGGGAACGCGAGACGATCGTGTTCCGCCGCTCCGGGACCGCCCTCCATGCCGTCCACGAGCACCTGAGCCCCGTTCCCGCCGATGCCCCTGAGGAGAGCGCACCATGACCGACACCACCGGCTCGGCCTACCGGCGCCTGTCGAACCACCTCGACAAGAACTCGGACGGCTACGGGCCCCTCCGCGGCACCCTCGGACCCGTGCGCATGGGGATGATCTGGCTGGCGGCGAACCTCGTCGTCACGACCCTGCTGACGGGAACGCTGTTCGTCCCCGGCATCAGCTGGGGTGTCGCAGTGGGCATGATCGTCCTGGGCACGCTGATCGGCGGCTCGGTCCTCGTGCTGGTCGGCAACATGGGCACCCGGACCGGCCTGCCCACGATGTCCCTCACCAAGGGGTCCTTCGGCCTCCGCGGGTCCTTCCTGCCCGTCGCCGCGAACGTGGTGACCCTCATGGGCTGGAGCTGGGTGCAGGCGATGCTCGCCGGGGTCACTGTGAACTTCCTCGTCGAGCAGGCCACCGGTTTCTCGAGCCCTGTCCTGTTCTCGGTCCTGTGCCAGCTGCTCGTGGTGTGCCTGGCGGTCTTCGGCCATACCGGCATCGCGCGCGTCGAACCGTGGCTCGCCCTCGTGATCCTCGCGTTCATGGCGTACGTCTTCACCGTCGCGTTCCTCGCGCACAGCCCGGCCGAGTTCTCCGCCATCCCCCAGGACGCCGCGGCCGGCTGGACACCCGTCGCAGCGCTCGACGTCGTCATCGCGACCGCGATCTCCTGGACCGTCCTGTCCGCAGAGTTCAACCGCCTCGCTCGGACGCAGGCCGCGGGGATCATCGGTTCCGGCATCGGGTACACACTCTCCACCGTGCTCGCCATGACCCTGGGGGCCACCGCCATCGGCTATGTGGTGCTCGAGGGCGGCGAGGCAGTGCCGTTCGATCCGACCGTGCTCGTCGCCGCCTTCGGTGCGCCGGTGGCCGTCGTGATCTTCCTGTCCGTGATGGCCACGAACACCATGGTGGTCTACGGCATGGTGGCCTCCGTGGTGAACATGACGCCCTCACGCAGGATCACGTTCCTGCCGACGGCGATCGTCCTCGGCGCGGTCTCGATCCTCGGATCCACGTGGCTCGCACTCCTCGACCGGTTCACGTCGTTCCTCACTGTCATCGGGGCGCTGTTCATCCCGGTGTTCGCCATCATGATCGTGGACTACTACCTGGTGCGGTCACGCCACTACGGCCGGGACATCCTGCAGGCCCGGGGCGGGGAGTACTGGTACACCGGCGGCGTCAACGTGGCGGCCGTCCTGGTGTGGCTCACCGGAGCAGGCGCCTCCCTGCTGCTGACCTATGTGGTGCCGAGCCCGATCGGCGCCACCATCCCCACCTTCGTGCTCTCCGCGCTGCTCTACTTCGGCTGGGCGGCGGCGACCCGGCGGATCGACCGGACGCGACGCCCGCACGTCCACCTCCTCCACCTGCCCGAGTCGCGGTCCACGCATGCGGATCACTGATCTCTCCCAGCCCATCCGTACGGGGATGCAGGTGTACCCCGGGGACCCGGAGGTCACCGTTACCACGGTGGCGACCGTCGCGCAGGACGGGTACCAGGTGGCGTCCCTCCACGCCGGATCGCACACCGGGACCCACCTCGACGCACCCCTCCATTCGATCCTCGGCGGCGAGCCGGTGGACGGCATCGACCTCGGGCGGCTCGTCGGTCCGGCGCGCATCGTGCAGTGCGGGTCGCCCGTTCCGCACGAGGTCATCAGGTGGTCGTCGGTCGCCGATCAGCTGCAGGACCTCGACGGGATCGCGATGGTGCTGTTCCGCACCGGCTGGTCCGAGCACTTCGGCTCGCCGCGCTACCTCGAGCATCCCGTGCTCGCGGTCGAGGTGGCCGAGGGGTTGCTGGCGGCGGGCATCACGGTGGTCGGCGTCGACACGCTCAACCCGGACTCCACGCTGCGGAACGACGGCGTCCTGCCGTTCCACACCGTGTTCCTCGGGGCGGGCGGGGTGATCGTCGAAAACCTCACGAACCTTGGCGCCGTGGACTGGGACCGCCCGCTGGTCTCGGTGCTCCCGCTGGCCCTCGCCGGAGCGGACGGCGCACCCGTCCGGGCCGTCGCCCTGGAGCCGATCGGCGCATAGCCCGGGCGGCCACGCCCTGCGCGGTCGACGGGAGCCGGCCCGGACGCCCGGCCTCCGAGGGAGGCGGGCGTCCGGGGCGGGGATCAGTCGGTGCTGGAGAGCGTGGCCATCTCCTCGGCCGTGAGCTCGAGCCCGGGGGCCCGTGCCGAGTCCTGGATGCTCTCGGGGCGCGAGGCGCCCGGGATGGGGATGACCGTCGGGGCGAGCGCCAGTTCCCAGGCCAGGCACACCTGCTGCGGGCTGACGCCGTGCCGGTCGGCGATCTCCTGGAACGGCGCGAAGTGCTCCCCGAGCCCGCCGGCCTTCTTGATGCCGCCGAGCGGGCTCCACGGCAGGAAGGCGATGCCGTTCTCGCCGCAGTACCGCAGTTCGTCCTCGCTCGAGCGGAAGGCCGGGGAGAACTGGTTCTGCACGGAGACGAGCCGTCCACCGAGGATCTCGTTCGCCTGCCGGATCTGGTCCACGGTGGCGTTGGAGATGCCCGCCATGCGGATCACGCCCTCGTCGAGCAGGTCCTTGAGGGCCCCGACGGAGTCCTCGTAGGGGACCTCGGGATCCGGGCGGTGGTACTGGTAGAGGTCGATCGCGTCCCCGCCGAGGCGCTTGAGGGAGGCCTTGGCCGCCTCCTTGAGGTAGTCGGGGTGGCCGTTCAGCGTCCACGAGCCGTCGCCGGGGCGCAGGTGCCCGCCCTTGGTGGCGACGAGCACTCCGGAGCTGTCCGAGCCGTAGGTGGCCAGGGCCTTCGCGATGAGCAATTCGTTGTGCCCCACCTCGTCGGCGTCCCGGTGGTAGGCGTCCGCCGTGTCGATCAGGGTGATGCCGGCGTCCACCGCCGCGTGGATGGTGCGGATGGAGCGGTCCTCGTCGGGGCGTCCCTCGATGGACATGGGCATGCCGCCCAGACCGAGGGCGCTGACCGGGGTTCCGCCGAGTGTGCGCTGCTGCATTGTCGTTCTCCTTCGGATAGACGTGCCGCCGACATGGTAAGCATGCTTTCGATCTATCCGCGAGCGGAACTCGGGCCCTCCTGGTCCGGAATGAAGAGCCTCCGGACCACGCGGCCCTCGGCGAGCGCGTCGAGGCTCTCGTTGAGATCGGCCAGCGGTCGCGTGTCGGTGTGGAGCAGCTCGACGGGCAGGCGCCCCTGCCGCCAGAGGTCGAGGTACGCCGGGATGTCGCGCTCGGGGACGGCGTCACCCATGTAGGAGCCGAGCAGGCGGTGCCCCAGACCGGCGAACTGCAGGGCCTGCGTGGTGAGCTGCTGGTCCGGGTGCGGCAGTCCCACGGACACGAGCGCGCCGCCGCGGGCGAGCAGTTGCAGGCCGGCGTCCAGGACCCGCGCGCTGCCCACGGCCTCGATCACGACGTCGGCCCCGCCGTCGGTCGCCTCCTGGACGAGTGCGGCGGCGTCCTCCGGCGCGCACGCCTGCCGGGCGCCGCAGCGCAGGCCGAGATCCTGCTTCGACGCGAGGGGGTCCACGGCGACCACCGTGGTCCCGGGGACCTGCGCCGCGGCCATCACCGCCATCAGCCCCACCGCGCCCAGGCCGAACACGACGACGGACTGGCCCTCCTGCACCGCGGCGGTGTTCAGTACGGCCCCGATGCCCGTCAGGGCCGCGCAGCCGAACATGGCGGCGATGTCGAACGGCACGTCGTCGTCGATCACCACCACCGACTCCCGGGCCACGACCGCGTAGTCGGCGAAGGCGGACACGCCGAGGTGGTGGTTGATGCGCTCGCCGTCCGCGGTCCTCAGGACGGCGGGACCGTGCAGCAGGTCACCGGTGCCGTTCGCGTCCGCGCCGCGGTAGCAGAGCGCGGGGCGCCCCGCGGAGCACGCCCGGCAGGAGCCGCACGACGGGACGAACACGAGGACCACGCGGTCGCCCGTGCGTACGTCCTCCACACCGTCGCCCACGCGCTCCACGACGCCGGCGGCCTCGTGGCCGAGGGCCATGGGCAGAGGGCGGATCCGGGAGCCGTTGATGACGGACAGGTCCGAGTGGCAGAGGCTGGCCCGGGCGATCCGCACCAGCAGCTCGCCCGGCCGGGGCTCCGGGACGGGGACGGCTTCGAGCGAGAGGGGGTTGCTCCCCGCGTAGGGAGCGGGCAGTGCGGCAGTGCGAAGCACCGCGGCGCGCATCATCGGGCTCATGGCATCCCTTCGTCATGGTCCTACGGATGGCGCCAGTCTAGGGC
The DNA here is from genome assembly GCF_058269215.1 of Arthrobacter sp. TJ-238. NCBI lineage: Bacteria > Bacillati > Actinomycetota > Actinomycetes > Micrococcales > Micrococcaceae > Arthrobacter > Arthrobacter sp. TJ-238. The sequence continues at coordinate 13,861 of NZ_JBZCNH010000004.1, forward strand.
GGGAGGGCAGGTACAGGCACAATGGATCAAGCGCGCACCAAGGACCGAGGCCGGCATACGACCCCCGAGGAGACCTGCAGCATGGAAGTACCGATCTACGTCTGGACTGCCACGATCATCGGCATCGTGGGACTGCTCCTGTTCGACTTCTTCTTCCACGTCCGGAAGGCGCACACGCCGACGCTCCGCGAGTCCGCCATCTGGTCCTCGATCTACGTGGGCATCGCGCTGCTGTTCGGCGTCGGTGTGCTCGTCTTCGGCGGCCCCACCATGGGCACCGAGTACTTCGCGGGCTACGTCACGGAGAAGGCGCTGTCCGTCGACAACCTCTTCGTGTTCCTCATCATCATGTCGAGCTTCAAGGTGCCGCGGGCGGACCAGCAGAAGGTACTGCTGTTCGGCATCGTCTTCGCGCTCATCGCCCGGACCGGCTTCATCTTCCTAGGCGCCGCGTTGATCAACACCTTCGCCTGGGTGTTCTACATCTTCGGGCTGATCCTGCTGATCACCGCCGGCAACCTGCTCAAGCCCGACGGGCACGACGACGAGGGCGAGAGCCTCATCATCCGGCTCGCCAAGCGTTTCCTGCCGGCCTCCGAGCACTACGACGGCGACAAGCTGTTCACCATCGAGGACGGCAAGCGCGTCCTGACGCCGATGCTGCTGGTCATGGTGGCGATCGGCGGCACCGACATCCTCTTCGCCCTCGACTCCATCCCGGCGATCTTCGGCCTGACGCAGAACACGTTCATCGTGTTCACCGCGACGGCCTTCTCCCTCATGGGCCTGCGCCAGCTGTTCTTCCTCATCGACGGACTGCTGGACCGCCTGATCTACCTGTCCTACGGTCTCGCCGTGATCCTCGGATTCATCGGCGTGAAGCTCATCCTTCACGCCCTGCACGAGAACAACCTGCCGTTCATCAACAACGGGGAGCACGTCGAGGTCGTCGAGATCAGTACAGGGCTATCCCTCAGCGTCATCCTGGGCGTGCTGATCGTGACCGTCCTGGCCTCCGTCCTCAGCCCGAAGGGCCGGGCGAAGAACGCGATCTCCGGTGCCAAGCGCCATGCCGCCGAGTACCTCGACCTCAACTACGAGACGGACATCACCGAGCGCGAGAAGATCTACGACAGGCTGTGCGCCGAGGAGCAGGACCTCCGCAAGCTGCCCGAGAAGTACAAGCGCCTCATCCGCAACGAGACGGCGTTCATGGAGATGATCCGCAGGGCGCATGCCGAGCACGACGCCGCCCTCGAGCGGGAGCCCGGCCGGTGAGGCTACTGCCGCGGTCGTGAGACGGCGCGGCTCACCACCGCGCTGTCGAGGATCTCGCCGAGGAGTTCGATGGGCGCACCCGGGGGGAGGGGGACGCCGGGCCGGCCGGACAGGGCACCGGCGTCGAGCCCGGCCAGGAAGAGCGAGCCGAAGGTCGCCGCCGTGTGCGGGGCAGCGAGTGCCGCCATCGGGAGCGGGACGGCGTCCTCGAACCCGTCATCCTCCTGCAGGTGCAGGAGGGCCGTCCCGACCACCGGGCGCCACGAGTAGGGTGCGCGGCAGAGGGTCGCCTCCTCCTCGGGGAGCACGTCGTCGATCAGTTCGTTGACGGCCTGGGAGACGAGGTCGGCGTCGTCGCCGTCGAGCGGGGCCAAGCCGTGCAGGTACGCGTCGAACTCGAAGTAGTCGGTGGGCCCGCCCATGGCGCAGTAGTGCATCCAGGTCTCGTACGCGGACAGCCCGGCGAAGTCCATCGCCGACAGGGTGTCGTCGTTCTGCATGTCATCAACTCCTCGTTCTGGCCGCTCGTATCTCCGATCCTTCCGGGTGCAGCTCAACTCAACCGGGTGGCCGGGCTCAGTTTTGCCGCAACCCGCCCGCCGTACCTCAAGCCAGCCCGGAGAAAACACGCGGGACCGACACATCCGGGCGCGGGGCCGCACCGAATGCCGATCATCAGTGTCGGCGCCGATGAGGGCGGGTTCCCCGTGAAGGCAGTTCCCCAGCAGTGGTTGACCCGGCAGGTCCTCGCCGAGGCGGGCGTGGATCCCTTCGAGGTGTGGGTCGTCTACGTCGGCCTCGGCGGTACGGGCGAGGGCCTCCTCGTGGACGGCTACCTGAGCGGTCTGCTGCCCGCCCCGCGCGCCGACCGCGACCTGATCGCCCGTGCCGTCAACGTCCTCGCCGAGGAACGGCTCGATTCCGGCGGGCGCGCACCCCTGCGCGGTGATCCGCTTTGGCAGGGTGCGGAGACCTTCGGTTCCTACCAGGACTACAATGTGGTCCCGGCGGACCTGATCAGCCCCCTGGTCGGCGCGTCCGTCGCGGAAGCCCTGCGCCTGGAGTCGCTCGACCGCGCAGGGCTCCTGCAGGGCGCCGGGCAGAGGCAACTCGACGCCGTGACCGGGGAGGCTGCCCGGCGCTTCCCCGGCTGCGCGTCCTCGCTCGCCCTCGCCACGAGGAGGCACCACGTCGTCGCGTCCGCGGCCGGCAGCATCGGGCCGGCCGACGCGAGGGAAGCCTTCTTCTGCCGCCGCACCATCGACGGTCCGGGGCCGTTCATCGTCACCGACGCCCTCCACGACCCCCGGGTGTCCTCGGACCCCCTCGTGGTCGGGGAACCCCACCTCCGGTTCTACGCGGGCTACCCCGTGCTCGGGCCTGGGGGCTGGCGCATCGGCTCCCTCTGCGTCGTCGCGGACCAGCCCCGGGGATTCTCCCTGGCGGACGCACGGTCCCTGCGGATCCTCGCGGCATCCGTGCAGGGCCTCATCGGCGTCTAGCGGCGGCCGGCCGGCATCGAGCGGCGCCGGGCCCTCTCGGGCCGCGTCCCGTCAGTGGACGAGCTTGAGCCCGATCACGCCGCCGACGATCATGAGGAGGAACACGATCTTCAGCAGCGACGCCGGTTCGGTGCCCGTGGCCATCGCGTAGACGACGGTGAGGGACGCACCGATCCCCACCCAGACGGCGTAGGCCGTGCCGACGGGCAGGGTCCGCATGGCATAGGCCAGGCCGGCCATGCTCGCGACGATGGCGACGCCGAACACGACGGTGGGGGCGAGTCTGCTGAAGCCGTCGGACCTGCCGAGGGCGGTGGCCCAGACGGCTTCGAGGACTCCGGAGATCACGAGGACGATCCAGGCCATGATTCTCTCCCTGGGCCGTCTTGTCGCACACCGGGTACGGCACCCATCGTCCGGGAGGCGGCTCGTGACCGCCCCACCTTCCATGGTGGCACGCCTCCGAGCGGGCCGCACGGCCGGGAACGGTGATCCTGCACACCGGACCCGGGGGTCAGGCGACCGTGACCCGGCCCTGCTCCACGCTCCAGCGCCCGTCGAGGCGGACGTTCTCCAGCAGCCGGCGATCGTGGGTGACGAGCAGCAGGGCGCCCGTGTAGGACTCGAGGGCGTCCTCGAGCTGCTCGATCGCCGGCAGGTCGAGGTGGTTGGTCGGTTCGTCGAGGACGAGGAGGTTCACGCCGCGGGCCTGCAGCAGGGCCAGTCCGGCGCGTGTCCGCTCGCCGGGGGAGAGGGAGCCGACGACGGCGCGCACCTGATCGGCCTTCAGCCCGAACTTCGCGAGCAGGGTCCGCACCTCGCCCTGCGAGAGGTCCGGCACGAGTGCCTCGAACGCGGCGCCGAGGGGGAGGGCGTCGTCGAGCTGCCCGCGCGCCTGGTCGATCTCACCCACGGCGACGCTCGCGCCCAGGGCGGCGGCGCCGTCGTCGGGCTGCTGATGACCGAGCAGGAGGCGCAGCAGCGTCGACTTGCCGGCGCCGTTGGGGCCCGTGATCCCGATGCGCTCGCCGGCGTCGACCTGCAGCGAGACCGGTCCGAGGGTGAAGCCGCCCTGCGTGACGGAGGCGTTGTTCAGGGTCGCGACGACGGCGCTGGAGCGCGGCGCCGCGCCGATGGTGAACTGCAGCTGCCACTCCTTGCGCGGCTCCTCGACCTCCTCCAGGCGGGCGATGCGCGACTCCATCTGCCGCACCTTCTGCGCCTGCTTCTCGGAGGACTCCGCGCTCGCCTTGCGGCGGATCTTGTCGTTGTCGGGGTTCTTCTTCATCGCGTTGCGCACACCCTGCGAGCTCCACTCCCGCTGCGTCCGGGCGCGTCCCACGAGGTCCTGCTTCTTCTCGGAGTACTCCTCGTACGCCTCGCGGGCGTGCCGCCGCGCCACGGCGCGTTCCTCGAGGAAGGCGTCGTAACCGCCGTCGTACACGGCCACCCTGTTCTGCGCGAGGTCGAGTTCGACGACGGTGGTGACGCACCGGGCGAGGAACTCGCGGTCGTGGGAGACGAGGACGACGCCGCCGCGCAGGTTCTGGATGAACGCCTCGAGGCGTTCGAGGCCGGCGAGGTCGAGGTCGTTGGTGGGCTCGTCGAGCAGCACGATGTCGAAGCGGCTGAGGAGGAGCGCCGCGAGCGCGACGCGGGCGAGCTGCCCGCCGGAGAGGGCCGCGGTGAGGGACGCGGGGTCGATGCCGCCGGCGACGTCCGCCAGCACGCCCGGCATGCGGTCCTCGAGGTCCACGGCACCGGACGCCATCCAGTGGTCGAGCGCGGCGGCGTAGGCGTCGTCGGCGCCCTTCGCGCCGCTGCCCAGGGCCGCGGCGGCGTCCTCCATGGCGGTGGTCGCCGCCGTCGTGCCGGTCCGTCGGCCGATGTACGCGGCGACCGTCTCGCCGCCGAGCCGTTCGTGCTCCTGCGGGAGCCATCCCACGAAGGCGTTCGGGGGCGTGGTCCGCACGGTGCCCGCGAGCGGGGTGTCGGCGCCGGCGAGCAGGCGCAGGAGCGTCGTCTTGCCCGCGCCGTTCGCGCCCACCACGCCGACGACGTCACCCGGCGCGACCGTGAGGTCGAGCTTCGAGAAGAGGGTGCGGTGGGCGTGGCCCCCGGACAGGTCCTTCGCCACGAGGGTTGCAGTCATCCGTCCAGTCTAGGAGGCGCCGCCCGGTCCGGGAGGCGCCGCACCGGCCCGACGGTACGGCCCCGGCAGGGAGCGGGAGGACGGCAGCGCTGCGGACACCCACCCGATCAGCCCGGGCGGCGGGCAGGGACACGGGGCCGGAGGCCGGTCAGGCGGCGAGGCGCCGGATGCTGTACTCCTCGACGTGGAGGATCGCGCGGTGGCCGGTGGCGTCGTCGCGGATCCAGACGACGCCGAGGGCCGCCGCCGTGTCCTCGACCCATCCGCGGTAGTGGACCTCGTCACGGCGGCGCGCCTCGATGAGCGTCCCCGCGCCCAGGTCTGCGAGGTCGAGGACGCGGGCGGTGGTGGTGGCGATGGCGGTCATCGGTGCTCCTTGGTGATCCTGGAAGTGGCCCGTCGAGACTGCGGGCCACTTCCATGATTCGGGAGCGGTGTTGCCGGGGTGTTTCGCGAAGGTTATCTTCTGCGGACGAGTCAGCGGACGACGTCGTACACGGCCAGCGCGATGCCGTTCGGGTAGACGGCGTGCTCCACGAGGGAGAGCGCCGTCGTGGTCGCCTGCGGCGCGTCGTCGAACAGTCGCTTGCCGAAGCCGAGCAGCACCGGGAAGACGAGCAGGTGGTACCGGTCCACGAGGCCCGCGGCCGCGAGGCTCTTCGCGAGGGTGCCGCTGCCGTGTACCAGGATGGCTCCGCCGTCCTCCTGCTTCAGCCGGGCGACGTCGTCCAGGGACCGCAGCACGGTGGTGTTGTTCCAGGTCGGGGCGGTCAGTGTGCTGGACACGACGTACTTCGGCATGGCGTTGTACTCGGCGAACTCGTCCATGGTGGGCCAGACGGGCGCGAACTCGTCGTAGCTGACGCGGCCCAGCAGCAGCGCGGTGGCCTGCTCCTGCTCGCGGTCCTTGATCTCGTATGCCGCCTCGTCGAACTCGATGTCCTTGAAGGTCCAGCCGGCGTGCGGGTGCTCGCCGCCGCCGGGCGAGTCGATGACGCCGTCGAGCGATATGAATTCGGTGACGATGAGTGTGCGCATGGTGTTCCTCTCCATGGTGGCGGATCGTCCGGCCCCACCGGCGCGGCAGGACGGCGAGCCGGTGCGTCAGATCGAACTGTAGACGGGCGGTACGTCCGGAACTCATCGGCGCGCCTGCGGAGCGCCGCCGGACCGCAGGTCGCCCGCCGGCCGTACCGTCCGGAATAGGTGCCCGAACGCACAGGTTATGCCGGCAGATCCCCTCGTCGACGGAAGGACCCCTGTGACCACGGTCTACGCACTGCACGAGAACCCGGAGTGGTTCCCGCCGTTCGCCCGCGCCTTCGAGGCCGAGGGCGTCGAGGTGGTCGAGTGGCTGCTCACGGACGGAGTGCTGGACCTCGATTCGACACCGCCGGAGGGTATCTTCTGGTCCCGCATCAGTGCCTCGGCACACACGCGGGACCACGCCCTGTCCAAGGACTACGCCCGGTCCGTCCTGTCGTGGCTCGAGGCCCACGGGCGCCGCACCGTGAACGGGCGGCGCGTCCTCGAGCTCGAGATGAGCAAGGTGGACCAGCTGACCGCGCTGAGGGCGGCCGGCATCGAGACCCCGCGGACGGTGGCCGCCATCGGCCGGGAGCGCATCCTCGAGGCCGCCGAGGGCTTCGCGACCCCCTTCATCGTCAAGCACAACCAGGGCGGCAAGGGCCTGGGCGTGCGGAAGTTCGATTCGCACGAGGACCTGGCCGCCTACGTGGGCTCGCCGGACTTCGAGGAGCCTCAGGACGGCATCACCCTCGTGCAGGAGTACATCCAGGCCGCCGAGCCCTTCATCACCCGCGCGGAGATCGTGGGCGGGACGTTCGTCTACGCCATCACGGCGGACACCGCGCGCGGCGGCTTCCAGCTGTGCCCCGCCGATGCCTGCGCGATCGACCCGGACACCGGCAGGCCGATCATGCCGCCCGGTGCCACGATCGCCCCCGAACCGGGCCAGCAGCTCTTCAGCCTCCGCGAGGGATTCAGCCACCCCGTGATCGCGCAGTTCGAGGAGTTCGCGCGGCGCAACCGCCTCGAGGTGTGCGGCATCGAGTTCATCGAGACGGCGGACGGGCGCGTGCTGACGTACGACGTCAACACGAACACCAACTACAACGCGGCCGTCGAGGCGGTGGCCCCGAAGTCCGCGCCACGGGAGCTCGCGCGGTACCTCAGGACGCTCGCCTGACGGCCGCACCGGCCGGGTACCGGCCCGGCGCCCGGTGCGGACCTCGCCCGAGGGGCGGCCGCCTGCGGTAGCGTGCTCCTACGGCCCGCGGCTGTCCCGCGGGGAGTGCCGATGGAAGGATGCTGCCGATGTCCCGTTTCACGAAGGACGGCAAGGTCAAGACCGAGACCCTCCCGAGTACGCTGCAGCGGTCCGACGAGAAGGCCCAGGACACGTTCGCGGCGACCCTCGACGCCGCCGAGGAGCAGTACGGCGACGGCGAGCGGGCGCGCCGCACGGCGTTCGCCTCCCTGAAGCACGGCTTCGAGAAGGTAGGGGACCACTGGGAGCCGAAGGAGCAGAAGGGGCCCTCGGACCAGCAGGCGGCCGGTGGCGGTGCCGAGGCGCGACCTACGGCGGGGGGTGTGGACGCCAACGCCTCGAAGAAGCACCTCTACGATCTCGCGAAGGAACTCGACGTGCCGGGCCGTTCACGCATGTCCAAGGACGAACTCGTGGTGGCGCTGCAGAAGGCCAACGACCGGGAGACGCGCAGGGCACGCGAGGCACGGTAGGCGACGGCTCGTGTGCCCATTACGCAACAAAAACATTTCGTAATCGCCGACTCCTTAGGCTAGCCTTACTTCTAGTTCCCCGGAGGTCTCGAGCGAGGCCCCGCTCGTCCTAGAAGTCAAGGAGCCCCATGGCCCCCCGCCTGCGCGGCCTGATCGCCGCCGCCGCCGTCGTCCTCACGCTGTCCGCCTGCTCCACCGGCCCCGCCGACGGCGGCACCGCGGCCACCGGCGGCAGCAGCGCCACGGCCGACGCCGACGCCTTCCCCGTCACGATCGAGCACGCCTTCGGGGAGACCACCCTCACCGAGAAGCCCGAGCGCGTGGCCACCGTCTCCTGGGTCAACGCGGACGTGTCCCTCGCCCTCGGCGTCGTGCCCGTCGGCATGCCGGCGGATACCTACGGCGGCAACGAGAACCAGTCCACCCCGTGGAAGGACACCGCGCTCGAAAAGCTCGGGGCCGCCATCGGCACGGAGAACGCCCCGGCGCAGTACTCCGAGACGGACGGCATCGCCTTCGACGACATCGCCGCCACGGACCCGGACGTCATCCTCGCCGCCTACTCCGGCCTCTCGCAGGAGGACTACGACACCCTCAGCAAGATCGCGCCGGTCGTCGCGTACCCGGAGGTCGCCTACGGCACGGCGTGGCAGGACTCGACCCGCATCATCGGCGAGGCGCTCGGCCTGTCCGACGACGCCGAGCAGCTCGTGGCCGAGACGGAGCAGGCCATCGCCGACGCCGCCGCCGAGTACCCGCAGCTGGAGGGCAAGACCTTCATCTACGGCAACCTGGAGCCGGCCAGCGCCGAGGGCGTGAACGTCTACACCGCCAACGACAACCGCCCGCGCTTCCTGACCGAGCTCGGCATGGTACAGGCGGAGGTCGTCACCGAGAACACCAAGGATTCGGAGGAGTTCTTCATCCCGTGGTCCGCGGAGCGCGCCGACGAACTCGACTCGGACGTCTTCGTCACCTGGGTGCCCGACGCCGCCACCAAGGACGCCATCGCCGGCGACCCGCTCCTCGGCCAGATCCCCGCCGTCGAACGCGGAGCGCTCGTGGCGGACAGCGACAACACCCTCACGCTCTCCATCTCGGCCGCCAACCCGCTGAGCCTCGTCTGGGCCCTGGATCGCTTCCTGCCGATGCTCGGCGAGGCCGCGGACAAGGCCTGACGCCGGCCGATTGCCCTCCGGCCGTATCTGGGCTGGAATGGGAGCGGATCGACAGCTCGTCCTACGAAGGGAAACCGATGGCCCAGTCGGAAATCAACAAACTCCAGGCGGCAACCGCCTGGGACAGCAACGGCAAGAAGCTCGGTGCCGTGAACGACGTGCACCTCGAGAAGGAATCCGGCATCCCTGCGTGGATCACCGTCTCCCTCGGACTGCTCAACTCGCGCAAGCACTACGTGCCCCTCGCCAACTCCCGCTTCGAGGGCGACGCCCTCCATCTCGCCTGGACGAAGAGCACGATCTCCGACGCGCCGGGCGCGGCCAGCAGCATCCAGCTCTCGCCGGAGGAGGAGTCGGCCCTGATCGACTACTACAGGCTCCGCGACGGTGCCGACGCCTCGTAGGCCCGGCCGGCTCCGCTCCACGGAACGCACGAAGCCCCCGTCCGCTCGCGGACGGGGGCTTCGTGCTTCACGCAGGGGCGGGGGCTCTAGAAGAGGTCGATGATCCCCACGATGTAGCCGACGAAGTACAGCAGTGCCAGAAGCACGACGATCCCGATGATGGTGACCCAGAGCGCCTGGCGGCCCTTCGAGGGGGTCTCCTCGTCGGCGTGGCCCTGCTGCCAGGTGGTGCTGGCCTCTCCGGGGGGCGTCTCGCCGGGCGGGACACCGCCTCCGGGCTCCAGCCCCGTGATGTTGTTCTCCATGGGATCGGGGTTCCCCGCGTTCGAGGGATCCGGGCGTTCACTCATGCTGTCCTCCGCGTGGTTGGCCGGGTGATTCTGTTTCACCCTACCCCGCATATCATCAGCACGCTTAGCAACCGGAGGGGCCGGACGCGGGTTGCGGAGTTACTGCCCCACCCCTGCCGTACTGCCGCCGGTCGGATCGAATCGCTGGCCCGAAGCGCTGTGCGGGGTCTCCGCGTCGTCATCCGCGCCGCCGTTGGCCGGTGGTAGCGCGATCGTCGCCGGCGGTGATGCGCCCTGCTCGCGGGGTGTCCAGGACATCGTGATCTTCACGCCGTGCTCCGTGTCCTCCACGTAGAGCCGGAGGTCCTCGCCGATCAGTGCCTCGTGGTGCACCGGGTCTCCGGCCTCCCTGGCCATCTCCGCGAGACGGCAGATGGCCACCGCCATGGCGCGCCCCCAGTCCTGGGGGTGCTTGCTCGTCGATTCTTCCGTTGCGCTGAATTTCCTGTCGGTCATCGCCGTCGTCTTCCTGCCGTGGTGTGAGGAATGAGACCTGCCCTTGGGGTGACAGCCACTGTAGCAGCGCGGTTCCGGGGCAGAACAGGCTGCTGCCGGGTACCGCTCGGCGTGGATCGGTGCCCGAGCTCCGCCCGGTTCCTCCGCCGCAGGGCACTAGCTGCGCAGGCCCGCCCGTGCCGCGTGCCCGATGACGGCGCTGTACGTGGGGTAGGCGAACTTCACCCGGGCGAGCGTCGCGAGGTCCGTGCCGGCGGCCATTGCGGACGCCACCGCGGTGATGACCTCCACCGCGTTCTCCCCGACCGCGTGCGCCCCGAGGATCAGCTCCCGTCGCCGGTCGACCACGAGCTTGAGGAATCCCTGCTCGCGGTCGTCGATGATGGGGCGCTCGACGGCGGCGTAGGGCACGGTGACGGCGTGGCACTCGGCGTCGCGCTCCCTGGCCCTGGCCTCGGTGAGTCCTACGCCCGCGTAGTCGGGGTCGGTGAAGCCCCCCTCGGGCAGGAGGTGGTGCGGGGTGGTGCGCGTGGCACCCAGTACGGCGTTCTCGGCCGCCGTCTCGCCTTCGAAGACGGCCGCCTGCACGAGCATGCTGCTGCCGTTGGCATCGCCCGCGACGAAGATGTGCGGCACGTTGGACCGCAGGTACTCGTCCACCGGGATGAAGGAGCGGGAGGTCACGACGCCGGCCGCCTCGAGGCCCAGCCCTGGCAGGTTCGCGGGCCAGCCCGCGGCCATGATGACCGCGTCCACGGACCGGGAGCGCGGCGCGCCGTCCTGCTGCCAGGTGAGGTCCAGGGCCGCGCCGTCCGTGCGGATGCTGTCCACCCCGCCGATGCCCGTCTCCACCTGCACGCCCTTGCCGGTGAAGGCGGCCGTGACCGCGGCCGCGACGTCGTCGTCCTCCGTCATGAGGATGCGCGGCGCCAGGTCCAGCAGGAGGACCTCGGAGCCCAGGGCGTCGAAGATGGTGGTCATCTGGGCGCCGGTGTGCCCGCCGCCGATGATCGCCACCGTGCCCGGGAGACTCTCGAGGCCCAGCACCTCGTGCGGCAGCACCGCGAGCTCGGCGCCCTCGATGGGCAGGCGCCGGCCGCTCCCGCCGATGCACAGGATGATCGACGCGGCGGTCACCTCGCGATCGCCCACGACGACCGTGTGCTCACCCGTCAGCTCGGCGTCGCCCTCGATCAGCTCGATGCCGAGGCGCTCCATGGTGGGCCCGTACCCTTTCGCGTCGAGCACGCGGGCCACGGTCGCGTGGACGCGCTGCACGGTCTTGTCCCAGTCGACGGACGGCGCGTCCACCACGATCCCGTAGTCGTACGCCGTCCGGACCTCGCGGAACAGGCGTGCCGTCTTGGCGAGCACACGGGTGGGCACGCAGCCGGAGTTCACGCAGGTGCCGCCCAGGGCCGAGCGCTCCACGACGGCGGTGCGCGCCCCCAGTTCGGCGGCGCGCGTGGCCGCTGCCATGCCGGCGGGTCCGCCGCCGATCACGAGGACGTCGAACGTGTAGTCCATGGAACACTCCTTCGGTCTCTTCCGGGGGCTCGTCCCATCCTGCACGGCTGCAGCCCGGGCCACAATGCGCCGCCGCCGCGGACGCCACGTGCTGCCGCCGGCGTCCCCTGCGCCTAGGATCGAAGCTCACTCGATTCGAACGGATGCAGATGCCTGGGCACGCTGGGGAGCGGTCACGCTACACGCTGACGGATGACGGCGATTTCCTGCGCCTGCGCTGGGCCGCGGGGGTCGTCATCGAGGCGGACGACGTCCGCTCGACGACGGCCGCCGTGACGGCGGCGTCTCCCGCCGGCAGGCGCCCACTCCTGGTGAACATCGGACTGGTCGACGCGATCACCCGGGATGCCCGGCGACTCCTGGTCGAGGACACCTGCTCGCTGCGCACGGGGGTGGTGGGCGTGGACGAGGTGGGCAAGGTGCTCACGGCCTTCAACTACCGGTCGGCGACGCCGAGCAGGTACTTCACCGCCGAGGCCGAGGCGATCGCGTGGCTGACCGGGAGGGCCGAGGGCGGAGAGACCACCAGCCGGGAGGCCGCCGATCCCCACCCGTTCCGGGCCCGGATGGAGGACGGCATCCTGATGGTCGAGTGGGACCGGGGCACGAGCGTGACCGCCGACGCGGCGGAATCGCTGGTCGCAGCAGCGGCAGCCCTGAACCCCCTCCGGCGTCCGCCGATGCTCGCGCTCAACAACGACATGGCGTCCCTCACGCGCGAGGCGCTCGACGTGTTCGCGAAGCGGCTGGGCGTCTGCGCGCTCGCCATCGTCGGAGCGGAGGGTGACAGGACGATCGCCAGGTACTACAAGCAGCTCCACGCGCCTCCCTATCCCACGAGGTTCTTCGCCTCCACGGCCGCCGCCCTGCACTGGCTGACCCGGATGGACACGTCTCGGGGAGGATCCGCGTGACGCGTCCGTCGGGCGCGGACGACCGACGGGATTCCCCGGCGTAGGTTGATCCGGCCTACCGTGGAGACGGTGAGTACCCAGTCTTCAGGAGGAACCGCATGAGAACCGTCAAGGCCTACGCAGCCCCATCCGCCACGGACCCGCTCGTCCCCACGACCATCGAGCGCCGCGACGTCGGCCCGCACGACGTGCTGATCAAGATCGCCTACGCCGGGATCTGCCACTCCGACATCCATACGGTCCGCGGCGAATGGGGGCCGCAGCAGTACCCGCTGACCGTCGGCCACGAGATCGTCGGGATCGTCGAGGAGGCCGGCACCGAGGTGACCCGGCACAAGGTCGGCGACCGCGTGGGCGTCGGATGCATGGTCGACTCGTGCCGTGAGTGCGCCAACTGCCTGCAGGGCGAGGAGCAGTACTGCCTCAATGGGAACGTCGGCACCTACGCCGGCGTGGACCGCGACGGGACGATCACCCAGGGCGGCTACTCGACGCACATCGTGGTCGTCGAGGACTTCGTGCTGTCCGTCCCGGAGAGCATCCCCTACGAGGCCGCCGCGCCGCTGCTCTGTGCCGGCATCACGACCTACTCGCCGCTCGCCCACTGGAACGCGGGCCCCGGCAGGAAGGTCGCCGTCGTCGGACTCGGCGGTCTCGGTCACATGGCCGTCAAGATCGCGCACGCCATGGGTGCCGAGGTCACGGTGCTGTCGCAGACCCTGAGCAAGCAGGACGACGGCAAGCGCTTCGGTGCCGAGCACTACTACGCCACCAGCGACCCCGACACGTTCAAGCAGCTCGCGAGCAGCTTCGACCTCATCATCAACACCGTGAGCGCGAAGATCGACCTGGACGCCTATCTCTCGCTGCTCCGCCTCGACGGCACCATGGTCAACGTGGGTGCTCCCGCGGACGCGCTGCCCCTGCACGTGTTCACCCTGTTCAACCAGCGGCGCTCGTTCGCCGGCTCCGGCATCGGTGGCATCCGCGAGACGCAGGAGATGCTCGACTTCTGCGCCGAGCACGGCATCGCTCCCGAGATCGAGCTCGTCTCCGCCGATGCCATCAACGAGGCCTACGAGCGCGTGCTGTCCTCCGACGTGCGCTACCGCTTCGTCATCGACACCGCAACCCTCGGGTAGCCGGCAGGACAGCAGGACAGCAGGACAGCAGGACGCCGGGCGGGGCGGGCACCAACGGATGCCCGCCCCGCCGGTGCCGAAGCGCCCCGGGCCGGGGGAAGCAGCAAGTATGCTGGCCATCGGCGGCCGGTCCCGGCCGCGCTCCCGGTCCATCGAGGCTGGACACGGGTGCCCGGCGGATAGGCAGGATGGGTGACAGGCGCATGCAGGTCGTCGCGCGGACGCTGGTATCGCTTCCTCCCGTGTCCCTCCATGCACTGTTCGCCGTGCTGCTCGCCGCGGCCGCGATCTTCGGCCGCCACACCAATCTCGAGTCCTCGGGCCTCGCCCTGGTCTGGCCCGCCGCGGGCATCAACTTCCTCTGGGGTCTCTGGGCTTCCCGGACCCGCCGCGACCTCGCCGTGGCCCTCATGGCGACCCTGCCCCTCCTGGCCGTGGTCAACCTGGCCACCGGCCTCAGCCCGGCGCTCGCGCTCGCGGTCGCTTTCGGGAGCATGGTGCAGACGGCCGTGGCCGCCGCCCTCTTCCGGCGACTCGTGCCGGGCCTCGCCATCCGGTCCGTGGGGGACTACCTCCGGCTCGGCGGGGTGGCCGTCGCCGCCTGCTCGGTGGGCGCGCTGTTCATCGTCGCCGGCAGTGCCCTCGACGGTATGGCCGAGCCGATGGCGGCCTTCATCCCCTGGCTCGTCCGCCACGCCGTGTCCCTGACAGCGCTCGGGTCCCTCGGCATCGTCCTGGCCTCGAACCTCAGGGCCCGGGCCGACGGCGAGGTGCCTCCGCCGCTCTCCGCAGCGCGCCGCGCCGAGTACGCACTCCTCGTCCTCGTCTCGGTGATCCTGTACACCGCGACCTTCGGGACCGCCGCGGCCCTGCCGATCGCCTACATCACCATCCCCGCCCATATGTGGGCCGGGCTCCGGCTCCGCGCGGGGTGGGCCATGCTGCACGGCCTCCTGAGCGGGGCCTTCCTCGTCTTCTTCACCCTCGCGGGCCTCGGGCCGTTCCAGGAACTCGGACCGGGAACCGCGGCGTACGTGGCGCAGTCCTTCATGTTCATCGCCTTCTCGCTCTCGGCGGTCCTCGCCCTCAGCATGGACGAGCGGCGCCGGCTGATCGCCAGCCTGTACCGTGCCACGGAGGAGGCCAGTGCGGCCGCGGAGCTCCGGGACCTCGTGATCGGCAGGATGAACGACGGCGTCCTCGTCGCCGGCCCGGACCGGCGCCTGATCTTCCAGAACGGGGCGAGCGAGCGCTGGCTGGGGCCGGGCACCGCGCGGCCCGGGGAGGTATGGCGGCGGGACTACGAGGTCACCACCGTGCGCGGGGAGCCCGTGACCGACGAGGACAACCCCCTGACCCTCGCGCTGCAGGGAACCGTCACCGAGCGCATGGACCTCGACCTCACGCATCGCACGGGCGAGGTCACGCACCTCTCGGTCGACGCCGTCCCCCTTCCTGGCGGACGCGGTGCGGTGCTCGTCATGCGCAACGTGACCGGGGATCGCCTGTACCAGCGCGATCTCGGGCGGTTCGCGTCCGTTGTCGCACACGATCTCCTGACGCCGCTCACGGTGTTCGACGGGTGGCTCGAGCTGCTCGAGGATCCCGATCTCCCGCCCGCCGAGAGGCAGGCCAGCATCGAACGGCTCCAGCAGGCGAGCCTGCGCATGAGGACCCTCATCCGCAACCTGCTCGCGTACAGCCTCGCCAAGGAGGAGCGGCTCACCGCGTCCAGGATCGACGTCGGCCGGCTGGTGGAGGGCATCATCGACCTCCGCACCGCGCTGCCGGGGACACAGCTCCCCGACGTCGCCTTCACCGTGGACGCGCCCGATCCCGTCTACGCCGATGAGCGGCTGTTCCTGCAGCTCATGGAGAACCTCGTGGGCAACGCCATGAAGTACGGGAGGACGGACGGCACGGGCGAGGTGACCGTGGCGACGAATCCGGACGCCTCGACCGGGCAGACTCTGGTTCACGTGCGGGACAACGGGATCGGGGTCCCCGAGGGCGATCTCGAGCGGGTCTTCGAGGAGTTCCACCGCTCCGAGAACGGGCTCGGGCAGGCCACGGGCACCGGTCTGGGGCTCGCCATCTGCCGCCGCATCGCCGAGGCCCACGGCGGATCCATCAGCGTCCGGAACCTCGAGGAGGGCGGCGCGCAGTTCACGGTCAGCCTGCCGGGGGCACCGGACCAGCTGCCGGAGGGCATCCCGCTGGTGAGCGCCGAGCACACCCCCCGCGTCCCGGCGCCCTGACGCGGACGACCAGGCGGACTGTACGACCGGGCGGCTATGCGTCCGAGCGCGGATACAGCTTCGGCGAGCCGCCCTGGCCCCTGCCCGCGCGCAGATCCGCCAGGACCTGCGCCATGGCCTCCCGCGAGGAGTGCCGGGCCTCCCAGCCGAGGACGTCCCGCGCCCTCGAGGTGTCCATGACCGGGCTCTGCGACGCCATGTCGATCCAGCCCGGATCCGTCCGCTGGAGGCCCAGGGCCCAGCTCGCGCCGACGATCCACCGCAGCAGGCGCACCGGGAAACCGATGACGCGACGCGCGTTCAGCAGGTCGGCGACACGCTCCGGAGTGAGCTCGGGCTCAGCGGCGATGTTGAAGGCGCCCGAGGCGCGGCGAGCGACGACGCGCCAGTAGGCCTCCGCGACGTCGTCGGCGTGCACCGCCTGGAAGACGAACGACGCCGGGATGGGCAGGAGGGGCAACGGCAGCCCGCCGAGGAGCACCTTGGGCACGAGCGGACCCAGGAAGTAGCGGCCTATCTCGCTGCCGGCCCGGCCCTGGAAGATCAGCCCGGGCCGGAGTCGCGCCACCGGGATCTCGGGGTGGTCGCGCTCGAACGCGTCGAGCAGCCGCTCCTGTTCGGCCTTGTGGCGGCTGTAGTGCGAGGAGTCGATACCTCCGGTAGGCCAGGACTCGTCCTTCCGCGTGGCCTTGTCCGCGGCGGAGTAGGCACCGACCGAGGAGGCGCAGACGAACTGGCGGACGCCGGCGGCGCCCGCCGCGGCCAGGGCATTGGCCGTGCCTGTGACATTGGTCCTGTGCATGGCCGCTTCGTCGCGGTTCGGCTGGATGGCCCACGCGAGGTGGATGACGGCGTCGACGCCGGCGAGGGCGAGGGTCAGCGCCTCCCGGCCCTCGTCCGTGCCGATGTCGATCGCGTGCCAGTCCACGCCGTCGTACGGAGGTCGGGACGTGTCCGGCATCGTACGGGCGACCGCGGTGACCGTGATGCCACCGGTGTCCGCGGAGGTGTCGTAGCCGGAACGCTGGATCGCCTCCCGGTCGCCGGCGGCGCGCTGGAGCCGGGAGAGGACCGCCGTGCCGACATTGCCGGTGGCGCCGATGACTGCGATACGCATGTGTACTCTCCTGGGCCGAATGGTGCCGGTCGGCGGGTGTGCCGATCCGGACTGGACTAGTAAGCAAGCTTATGGTGCAGTTGAAGCAGACGTACAGCAGCACGAACGCCCCTTCCCGGGGCCAGATCCGGAGGTATCCGTGAGCAGCAACAGCAGGGTGGGCAGCGAGCCGCAGAGCGACGCGGCGAAGAAAGCCCGGACCGCGCCCGACCCGAACGATCCCCGCAAGCCGGACGATCCGAACGACGTCAAGAAGCCGGCCTGGAAATACGTGTTCAAGCGCGCCGTCAACGAGTTCGGCAAGGACCAGTGCACCGACCTCGCAGCCGCGCTGACCTACTACGCCGTCCTCGCGATCTTCCCCGGCATCCTCGCCCTGCTGTCCCTCCTGGGGCTCTTCGGGCAGGCGCAGAACACCACGAACCAGGTCCTGGAGATCATCGGCCAGTTCGCTCCGCCGGAGACGCTCGAGACGATCAGGCCCACGATCGAAGGGCTCGCCTCGAACCAGGCCGCCGGCCTGACCTTCGTCATCGGCCTCGTCGGCGCCATCTGGTCGGCCTCGGGGTACGTCAACGCGTTCTCCCGCGCCATGAACCGCGTCTACGAGGTGGAGGAGGGCCGGGGCTTCATCAAGCTGCGCCCCCAGATGCTGCTCATCACGGTCATCGTCCTCGTCCTCATCGTGGCGATGGGCCTGATGCTCGTGCTGTCCGGCCCCGTCGCCGAGGCCGTCGGCAACACCATCGGCCTGGGCGGCACCGCCCTGGTCATCTGGAACATCGCCAAGTGGCCCGTCATGCTCCTCTTCGCCGTCCTGATGATCGCCGTGCTGTACTACGGCGCCCCCAACGTCAAGCAGCCCAAGTTCCGCTGGATGAGCCTGGGCGGCTTCATCGCCCTGATCGTCCTGGCGATCACCACGGCGGCGTTCTCCCTCTACGTGGCCAACTTCGGCAGCTACGACAGGACCTACGGTGCCATCGCCGGCGTGATCGTCCTGCTCCTGTGGATCTGGCTCGCGAACATCTCGCTGCTGTTCGGTGTCGAGTTCGACGCCGAGATGGAGCGTGGGCGCCAGCTGCAGGGTGGTATCGAGGCGGAGGAGAGCATCCAGCTCCCGCCGCGCGACTCCAAGGCCGCCGAGAAGAAGGCCGAGAAGCACCTCAAGCTCGTCCGGGAAGGGCGCGAGCTCCGCGAGAAGTACGGGCGGGAGTCCGCACAGCGGTAGCTCTGCGGATCCACTCCCGTCATGAGGCCCGGCCACGCTCTTCGGCCGGGCCTCCTGCATGCCCGCGGCCTAGACTGGCAGCATGACCGACACCGAGCAGGCCGACACGTCCGAGCACAGCACCAAGGGGTCCTACGTCACCGGTGGCAAGGAGTTCACGCGGGACACGCAGTACATCGAGACCCGGATCACGCGCGACGCCGTCGACGGCTTCCCCGTCGAGGCCGGACGGTACCGGCTCATCGCCGCCCGGGCCTGCCCCTGGGCGAACCGGACCATCATCGTCCGGCGACTCCTCGGACTCGAGGACGCGATCTCCCTCGGCACTCCCGGCCCCACCCATGACAGCCGCTCCTGGACGTTCGACCTCGACCCCGACGGTCGTGATCCCGTGCTCGGTATCGAGCGTCTCCAGGAAGCCTTCTTCAAGCGGGACCCGGACTACTCCCGCGGCATCACCGTGCCGGCGATCGTGGACACGACCACCGGCGCCGTGGTCACCAACAACTTCCCGCAGATCACCCTCGACTTCTCGAGCGAGTGGAAGGACTTCCATCGCGAGGGCGCTCCCGACCTCTACCCGGAGCCGCTCCGCGAGGAGATCGACACCGTGAACCGGCGCGTCTTCACGGAGGTCAACAACGGCGTGTACCGGTGCGGCTTCGCGGGCTCGCAGGAGGCGTACGAGGCCGCCTACGATCGCCTCTTCACGGCGTTGGACTGGCTCGAGGAGCGCCTGGGCTCACAGCGGTTCCTGGTGGGGGACACCATCACCGAGGCCGATGTGCGCCTCTTCACCACGCTGGTCCGGTTCGATCCGGTCTACCACGGCCATTTCAAGTGCAACAGGAACAAGCTGACGGAGATGCCGGCGTTGTGGGCATATGCCCGCGACCTGTTCCAGACGCCCGGTTTCGGCGACACGATCGACTTCGAGCAGATCAAGCAGCACTACTACATCGTCCACGAGGACATCAATCCCACGGGCATCGTGCCCAAGGGTCCGGACCTCGCGGGGTGGACGACGGCGCACGGCAGGGAGGCGCTGGGCGGTCGGCCCTTCGGGAACGGCACCCCGCCGGTTGCCGTCTAGGGCGCCGGACAGGCCGGCGAGCCCTCCCGGCCGACCGTCCCCCTCGCCGGATTAGGCAACGAACTCGTTTCTTAATTGCTCGGAGCATAGGCTAGCCTTACCTCAGACCGATTGACCGTCTGAGGGAGGCACCATGGCAGTCCAGGCCACCTCCCTGCGCCCTGGTCCTGCCGGTGACGGCCCCGCCCGTCGCCGGGCGTCGACCTCCAGGACCCTCGCGAAGCTCGTCCTCACGGCGCTGGTGCTGGTCGCGGCCTGCCTCGCCTCGCTCACCATCGGGGCACGCTCGGTGGGTGTGGGCACCATGCTGGACGCCGTCACGGCGTTCGACCCCTCCAACGGCGATCACGCCGTGGTGCTCTCCCGCATGCCGCGCACCGTCGTCGGACTGCTCGTCGGCGCCGCACTCGCGACCGCCGGCGCCGCGCTGCAGGGCGTGGCCCGCAACCCGCTGGCGGACCCGGGCATCCTCGGCATCAACGCGGGCGCGTCCCTCGCCGTCGTCCTGGGCATCTATGTCCTCGGCCTCAGCAGCGCCTCCGGGTACATCTGGTGCGCGTTCGCCGGAGCCGGCGCGGCGGCGCTGCTGGTCTATGCCGTCGCGAGCCTCGGACGGGAGGGTGCGACGCCGGTCAAGCTCGCCCTGGCGGGCGCGGCCCTCGCCGCGGGCCTCGGGAGCCTCACCAACGCCGTCCTCGTCTCGAGCCAGGAGACGCTCGACGCGTTCCGCTTCTGGCAGGTCGGCACGCTGTCCGGGCGCGGCTGGGACGTGATCGGCGCCGTCGCACCCTTCCTCCTCGGTGGCCTCGTCCTGACGCTCGCCACGGGCAAGGTCCTCAACAGCCTGGCACTCGGCGACGACGTGGCCCGCGGACTCGGGCAGAACGTGAACCTGGCACGCGGCGTCACGGCCCTCGGGGTCGTGGTCCTGTGCGGTGCCGCCACGGCCGCGGCCGGACCGATCGCGTTCGTGGGCCTCGTCATCCCGCACGCGGTCCGGCTCGTCGTAGGTGCCGACTACCGCTGGATCCTGCCCTTCTCCGCGCTCCTCGGGCCGGTGCTGCTGCTCGGCGCGGACGTCCTCGGCCGCGTCGTCCTGCCGCCCGGTGAGGTGCAGGTGGGCATCATGACCGCCGTCGTGGGAGCGCCCTTCTTCATCTGGCTCGTGCGGCGTCGGCGGATGGCCCAGCTGTGAGCGCGTCGCTCGAGCACGCTGCCGTCGGAACCGCACGCCCGCTGCATCCCACCGCGCACCTCGTCGCCGCCCGTGCCCGTCGCCAAAGGAGCACGGGGCTGCGGCTGGCCACGGTGGCCGTCGTCGTCGTGGTGCTCTTCGCCGTGGACGTCCTCCTCGGCTCCTACACCGTGACCATCCCCGACTTCTTCCGGATCCTCGGCGGTGCGGACATCCCGGGGGCGAGCTTCATCGTCCTGGAGAACAAGCTGCCGCGGGCCGTGATCGGGCTCCTGATCGGTGTGGCCTTCGGCATCGCAGGGTCGGTCTTCCAGACGATGCTGCGCAACCCGTTGGCGAGCCCCGACATCATCGGCATCAGCTACGGCGCGAGCGCGGCCGCGGTGACGGCGATCGTGCTGTTCGGTGCCGCGGGAGCCGCCGTGTCCGTCTCGGCACTGCTCGGCGCGCTGATGGTCGCGGCCGCGATCTACCTCGTCTCGCGGCGCGGGGGAGTGGCCGGTTACCGGCTCATCCTCGTGGGCATCGGGTTCGCCGCGGTGCTGCACGCTGTCGTGAGCTTCCTCATCACCCGCACGGACCTGCGCACGGCGAGCGAGGCCGTGCTGTGGCTCGGCGGCTCGCTCAACTCGAGCACCTGGGACCGTGCCACCGTGCTGGTCGGCGCGCTCGTGGTGCTGCTGCCGGCAGCCGCGATCCTCGCGCGCAACCTCCGCGGCCTGGAACTGGGCGACGACGCCGCCGCGGGACTCGGGATCCGCGTCGAGGCGTCCCGTCTGGGGCTGATGGCCACCGCCGTGGCCCTCGCTGCCGTCGCGACCGCCGCCGCCGGCCCTGTCGCCTCCGTCGCGTTCCTGTCCGGGCCGATCGCCCGCCGCCTGCTCGGCAACCGGCCGTCGCTGGCCATGGCGGCCCTCGTCGGCGCGGTCATCGTGCTGGGCGCGGACTTCGTCGCCGCGAACCTCGTGCCCGGGACGTCACTGCCGGTCGGCATCGTCACGGGCGCCCTCGGTGCGCCGTTCCTGCTGTGGCTGCTCGCCACCGCCAACCGTTCCGGCCAGGGAGGCTGACCATGGCTCCACGCCCACCGATGGATCCGGGAGCGGCGGCCACGCTGTCCGCCGCCGGGATCACGCTCGCCTACGGCGAGCGGACCGTCGTCGACGGGCTCTCCGTCTCGCTGCCCGCCGGGAAGGTCACGGTGATCGTCGGCGCCAACGCGTGCGGCAAGTCGACGCTGCTGCGGGGGCTCGCACGCCTGCTCAAGCCCGTCGAGGGCACCGTGCTGCTCAACGGCGCGGACATCGCCACGCAGTCCACGAAGGCCGTTGCCCGCCTGCTCGGTCTCCTGCCGCAGACCCCGGTGGCCCCGGACGGCATCACCGTCGCCGATCTCGTAGGCCGCGGGCGCTACCCGCACCAGGGCTGGTTCCGCCAGTGGACCCCGGAGGACGACGCCGCCGTGGCGGGCGCGCTCGAGGCCACGGACACGCTGTCCCTCGCGGACCGCACCGTGGACGAGCTGAGCGGCGGGCAGCGCCAGCGCGTCTGGATCGCGATGGCGCTCGCCCAGCAGACGGGGATCCTCCTGCTCGACGAGCCCACCACCTTCCTCGACGTCACCCACCAGATCGAGGTGCTGGACCTCATCACCGACCTCAACCGGCGCTCCGGGACCACCGTGGTCATGGTGCTGCACGACCTCAACCTGGCTGCGCGCTACGCGGACCACCTGATCGCCATGCGGGAGGGCCGGATAGTCGCCGAGGGCGCGCCGTCCGCTGTCGTCACCGAGGAGACGGTGCGGGGTGTGTTCCACCTCGACTGCCGGATCATCGAGGACCCCGTGTCCGGTACGCCGATGGTGGTGCCCGTCGGCAGGCACCACGGCGCCCCCGCAGCCGAGCCGGCCGGCGCCCCCGCAGCCGAGCCGGCCGGCGCCCCCGCAGCCGTTCCCACCAGAAACCCCGCTTCCGGCCGTGAGCCGGGACGCGGCTACCGATCCAATCCGCAGGACATCGTTCCGGCACGCATGGAGGCATCATGACCGATGTGACACAGAGGACTGCCCGGCGCACCGCGGCGGACACCGAGCCCATGGTGCTGGCGTTCGACGTCGTCGTCACGGCCGTGCAGGACCTCACCGCGAACTTCCGCCGCATCACCTTCGGCGGCGCCTGCCTGGAGTCGTTCGGCGTCGCCGGGGACTCCCTCGACCTCCGGATCAAGATCGTCATCCCGTCCGCGGGACGCGCGTGCCCGGACATCGCGGGGATGATGCGCGGCGGGGCTGCGTCCAGCTGGTACCAGCTGTGGCTCGGCATGGACGCGGAGGAGCGCGGCTCCATGCGCACCTACACCGTGCGCGCCTCGCGCTGCACGGGCCCGCAGCCGGAGATCGACGTGGACTTCGTGATGCACCTCGACGAGGACGGCCGCGGCGGTCCCGCCTCCGAATGGGCTGCAGCGGCAAGGCCCGGGGACCGGGTGTGCGTCATCGGACCCAACTCCGCCGCCGCACAGTGCGCGACAGCGGGTGCCTACGGGGGCATCGAGTGGAGCCCGGGCCTCGCCCAGCACGTGCTCCTCGCCGGCGACGAGACCGCAGTGCCCGCGATCAGCGCCATCCTCGAGTCGCTCCCCGAGGACATCAGCGGCCATGCGTTCCTCGAGGTGCCGGACGGCGCGGACTTCCAGAACATCGACACGCGCTCCTCGGTCTCCATCACCTGGCTCGCCCGCGGCCGGCGCACCCACGGGGAGCTGCTCGAGACCGCCGTCCGGAACGCGGTGCGGCTGCCGGGGTGGGTCTCCCTCTCCGGAGAGGTCACCGCCAGCGGCGGCAGCGAGCCGGAGGACGTGGACATCGACAGGACCATCCTCTGGGAGACACCGCAGCTGCTCGAGGCGGCAATCGTGCAATCGACCGTCAACCCGGAACGGCCTCCAGGGACCCAGCCCTTCTACGCCTGGATCGCGGGCGAGGCCGCCGTGGTCCGGGGCCTGCGCCGCTACCTCGTGCGTGACGTCGGGGTGGACCGGAAACAGGTTGCCTTCATGGGGTATTGGCGCAAGGGGCGGGCCGAGCTGTCCTGACAGTGCTTTCCGCGGCCGAAACTCAGGTTCTGCCGCACATTTCCTCAGGATTCCTGATGGCGGGATGAAGTATGGCATGAATTGTCCACAGGTTGGATAACGGAATTGTAACTCCGCCTTTCCTCGCCTAATGTTTGAGCAGTCAAAGCTCCATCGTGGAATTCAGGTCCGCACGCCTAACCCTGTCAGCGGACCGCCTGGACAACCTGTGACAGGGGTGGAGGACCCACATTCCGGCGGCACGAGCCGCCTCGGGGTGAAGCCCTCACGCATAGTCGACAGCACGGTCCTTCCTGCGCTTCTGCCGCACCGAGGACCGCGCCGAGGGGGCCGAGTCAACTCTTGCTCGAATCCGACAGCTAACTTCGCGGGCGTGTGAGAGAGGTATGCAGTTGACCCAGACGCTCATGTCCGGGCGCCGTCGCGCGTCCGGCGCCCGCCCGGACCAGCACCACGCGACGCCGCAGCTTCCCGCGCACACCCCTCCGCCGAACCGCCGCTCGCTGCGTGCGCAGCCCCACCCGGTGCACAGCCCCTTCTTCGCGGCCTCCTCGCCGGCTGCACCGTCCATTCTCGCGCCGACCCGAGGCGTCGCGCCCGTGGAGCCGGGACCCGATGCGTCCGCGCCCGCCGCAGTCCCGACTCCTTCCGGGGATGCGCCGCGTCCCAGCACTTCCGCACCGCTGACCCGCCGCGAACTCCGGGCCCGGGAGCGGGCCGCGCGCGACATCCCTGTCGATGACGCCGTCGACGCCATCGACGCCGTCGACGACGCCGCCGAGGCCGACAATGCCACCGTGTCCCTGCCGTCGCGCCGCAGCGTCCGCAGCAGCGGACGCACGCCGTCGCCGGTTCAGCGACGGATGGACGCGCGTCCCCCGGCGACCCGCCGGACGGCATCCCGGGGCGGCACTGTCCCTGCGTCGCTCACCCGCCTCCGGGACAGCGCCGCCACCGCCGGCATCGTCCTGGCCTCGGCCGGCCTGCTGATGGGCGCCGTCGCGCCGTCGGCCACCTCGGCTCCTGCCGACGGTGCGGACGCTGCCCCCGCATCCGGCGTATCGCAGGCCGTCACCGCGCCCGTGGGAGCCACGGTGACCTTCGGCCTCGAGGCTGCGGGGCCCGCCGCCGAAGGCATCGCCCCGAGCATCGCGAGTGCGCGGGCGCTCTCGGCCTCCCTCGCACCGGCAGCGAAGGAACGCAAGGCCTTCAGCGCCCCGGTGGAGTCCCCGACGGTCGCCTCGACCTTCGGGTACAGGGTCAACCCCATGGGCGGTTTCGGGACGGAGCTCCACACGGGCGTCGACTACGCCAGCGCCTGCGGCACCCCGGTGAAGGCCGTGGACGCCGGGACGGTCGTCGACTCGGGCTGGCACGCCTACGGCGGAGGACAGCGCATCGTGATCGACCACGGCGACGGGCTGAAGACCACCTACAACCACATGAGCGCCCTCGAGGCGCCCGCCGGCACCACTGTGAAGCGCGGTGACCCCCTCGGCGCCGTCGGCAGCACCGGCAACTCCACGGGGTGCCACCTCCACTTCGAGGTTCTGGTCCACGACGAGAAGGTCGACCCGCAGCCCTGGCTGTGACCGGGGGCAGCCGGCGGCGCGTGGGCCGCAGCTGCCGGAGGCCCCGTCAGGGCAGCGGTTCGCTCACGACGGCGGGATCCTTGTAACCGAGCGGCATCCGCAGGCGGAGCGAGTCCGGCCTGACCTCGAAGGCCATGTGCGTCGCCTTGCCGAGGGCGTCGCCGTCGAGTTGCACCTCGAGCGGCTCACGCAGCGTGATCTCGGCGGTGCGGCACTGGAAGTACTCCAGCGACGGGTCCTTGCTCCTGCCCTTGCCGCGCGCGACCAGCTTGCCCACGACGGCCAGCCACCCGAGCCTGCCCTTGGGTGCCACGGTCATGAGGTCCATGAGGCCGTCGTCGATCCTGGCGCCGGGGAAGATCTCCAGGCCGCCCATGATCTTCCCGCAGTTGCCGCCCATGACGCTGCGCAGGCGGCGCTCGAAGGGCTTGCCCCCGTTCACGGAGATGGTGGTGCGCGAGGGCCTGCCGGGCAGGTTCCTGATCCCGGCGTCCACATAGGCGAGCCAGCCGACCTTGTCCTTCAGATCATCCCGCGTGTCGGACATGATGGCGGCGTCGTAGCCGATCCCCGCCATGACCAGGAACACGTGGGCGTCCTGGGCGCGGTCGACGGTGACGTGCACGACGTCGATGGTCCGCTCCGTCCCGCGGAAAGCGGACTCGACGGCGGCATCCGGATCGTCGACGGCGATGTCGAGGTTCCGGGCGAGCAGGTTCCCGGTACCCAGCGGCACGAGGGCCATCATGGTCCCGGTGCCGGCGAGTTCCTCGGCGACGCACCGGACGGTGCCGTCCCCGCCGGCCGCGATGACGAGGTCCACCCCGGCCTCGAGCGCCTCCCGGGCCTGGCCGTGCCCCGGATCATCGGCGGTCGTCTCGATCACGAGCGGTTCCTCCCAGCCGTCCTCGGCGGAGATGCGCCGGACGGCGCCCTCGACGTCGGCGGTGGTGGCCTTGATCGGGTTGACGATCAGCGCGGCTCGACGGCCGCCCGATCCGGCATCCGCGACGGTGTCGGTGGTCGGCGCGGGTGAAACGTCGGTGGGCATGGTGTCCTTCGTGCGGGGTGTCAACGGATGGCTCCGTCGAGCTTATCCCGGCCGTCCCCGGCGCCGAGGGTAATCTTTGGGACGTGAACTTTCCCCAGCGCTATGTGGCCCTCGGCGACTCCTTTACCGAAGGGGTGGGCGACTGGGATCCGGCGTCCCCCAACGGCGTGCGCGGCTGGGCCGACCGCGTCGCCGAGCAGCTCATCCTCGCCGACCCCTCCTGGGGCTACGCGAATCTCGCGATCCGCGGGAAGAAGATGCGCCAGATCCTCGACGAGCAGATCGACGCCGCCCTGGCGCTGCAGCCGACGCTCGTGACCCTCTACGCGGGCGCCAACGACATCCTGCGGCCCCGCATCGACATCGACGCCCTCATGGCGCACTACGACGACGGCGTCGGGCGGCTCCGCGACGCCGGCACCGCCGTCGTGCTGTTCACGGGCTTCGACGCGGCTGGTTCCGCCGTGTTCGGGAAGACCCGCGGGCGTACGGCCGTCTACAACGAGTGGGTCCGCGAGATCGCGGACAAGCGCGACGCGACGATCGTCGACTACTGGCGGCTGCGCGAGTTCCAGGACTGGGGCTACTGGGACGTCGACCGCATGCACATGTCCGCCGCCGGACACACGCTGATGGCCGCGCGCGTCCTCGAGGCGCTGAAGGCCTCCCACCGGATCGACCTGCCGGAGCTGGAGGCGCGCCCGGTCCTCCGGCGGGCCGAGCAGCTCAAGGCGGACGCGCAGTGGGCACGGGAGTACCTGAAGCCGTGGGTGGGACGACGCCTTCGCGGCGTCTCCTCGGGCGACGAACTGACAGCCAAGTACCCGACGCCGGTCCAGCCCGACCGGGCGACCGTTCCGGCCTGAGGCCTCCGGCCCGACGTGCTGCCGCCCTCTCGTGAGCCGGTCGTGCTGCAGTATCCCCTCCGTGGGTCCTTCCGAGCCCGCAACAGCCCTGCCCGCCGCGTACCGAGCCACGGCACCCACCTGATGGGCACCACCTACGCCATCGACCTCGTCCCCGTCGACGGGCACGGCAGGGTGGCCGCGCGCGGGTGGCGCACCCTGCTGGCCACCGAACCGCCCGAGGCGTTCGTCGGTTTCGGCGCCCCGGTCCTGGCGCCGGCCGCCGGCACCGTCGTGATCGCCCACGACGGCGAGGAGGACCATGCAGCGCGGAGGTCACAGCCTGCGCTGCTGGCCTACACGGCGGGCCAGTCCCGCCGGATCCACGACGGGCCGGCGGCGATAGCCGGCAACCACGTCGTCGTCGCCCTCGAGCGGGGCGGGCCTTTCGTGCTGGTCGCCCATCTGCGCCGGGGATCGCTCCGGGTCCGGGTGGGGGACCGGATCCTCGCCGGGGGACTGCTGGCCGAGTGCGGGAACTCCGGCAACAGCACCCAGCCGCACGTGCACCTGCAGGTCACCGACAGCATCGACTGGGGAGCCGCCCGTGGCCTGCCCCTCGCCTTCCGGACCGCCACGGGCACCGAGGTGCCACGCGAGTCGCAGATCGTCCGGGCGTGAGGACCGCCGGCCGGGAGGACGGGCCACGCGCCGGACCCGGCGCCCGGGGAGGGGACCGGTCCGCCCCGACACCGGACGGTCTCCGACAAGCACCCCCGGTGGCGGCCCGCAAGGCTGCGCCGCTCCGCGCGCAGCCCTTCGGCGCCCCGGAACCGGTGTGCCAGAATGAGCGGATGGCGGCGCAATGGCTCACATCCGACGAGCGGCGCGCCTGGCTGGCACTGTATGCGCTGACGTCCCTGGTCCCCGCGAGCCTCGACGCGCACCTGTTCCGCGAGGCACGCATCACCCTGTTCGACTACACGGTCCTCGCGATGCTCTCCGAGTCCGAGGGCAGGTGCCTGCCCATGAGCGAACTGGCTGCACGCTCGACGGCGTCGCTCTCGCGTCTCAGCCACGTGGTGAAGAAGCTGGAAGGGCGCGGCTGGGTGTCCCGCCTCCCGTCCCACTCCGACGGCCGGGTGACGACGGCCTCCCTGACGCCCGCCGGACTCGAGATGCTGACCGAACTCGCGGTCGCGCACGTCGCACAGGTCCGCGCCACGGTCTTCGACGCCCTCGACGGGCAGGACGTCGCCGACCTCGAGCGGGTCGGCCGCAAGATCCTCCGCGGCATGGACAGCGCCCACTGGATCCTGGCCGACGGCGAGGAGGTCGGGGCGAGCGCCTCGCCCCGGTCGCCTTAGGCCCGGTATCGGCGTCGAGCCGATTCCCCCGATTCCCCTCGGCCGCGCACCCCGTCCCGAGGACCCGACAGCACCCGGCGTGGACCGGGGAGAGGACGTCAGATGGCCCCGCACGGACAGTTCCGGCACCAACCCCGCGTCCTCGCGATCGTCCTCGCCGGCGGGGCGGGCGGCCGCCTCGGCGCCCTCACCGACCATCGCGCCAAGCCGGCCATGCCCCTCGGCGGCAGCTTCCGGCTCATCGACATCGCACTGTCGAACCTGCAGCACAGCGGCATCTCCGACGTCTGGATCATGGAGCAGTACCAGCCGAAGACCATCAACGACCACCTCCGCAACGGCCGGCCCTGGGACCTCGACCGCACGCGCGGCGGCCTGCTGGTCCTGCCGCCCTTCAGCGGCAGGGAAGGTGAGGGCTTCGCCGACGGCAACGCGGACGGCCTGCTCCGCCAGGCCGCCTTCATCCGGGACTTCGCGCCGGACCTCGTCCTGGTGCTCAGCTCCGACCACCTCTACCGCCTCGACTACCGCGACGTCGTCGACACGCACCTCCGCACCGGCGCGGACCTCACCATGGTCACTGTCGACTTCGACGGCGACGCCTCCAACCACGGCGTGGCCACCGTCGACGACGCCGGCCGGGTCACCGACTTCGCCTACAAGCCCGAGAGCCCTCCCACGAGCATCGTGGCAGCCGAGATCTTCCTCTACACCGCGGCCGCCCTGCTCGACACGCTCGACGGCCTGCAGGACACCGAGGACGGGCTCGGGGACTACGGACACCACCTGGTTCCCCACCTGGTGCGACGCGGCGCCGTGGTGGAGCACCGGCTCGAAGGGTACTGGCGGGACCTCGGGACGCCGGTCAACTACCTCCGCGCCCACCTCGACCTCGTCGACGGCCGGGGGCTGGACCTTGCGGACCCGCAGTGGCCGATCCTCACCGAGCCCCCGCAGCTGGTCCCGGCGCGCATCGGCGAGGGCGCCGTGGTCGCCGACGCGCTGATCGCCCCCGGAGCCACGGTGCACGGTACCGTCCGCAGGAGCGTCATCGGCTCGGGTGCCACGGTGGAGGCCGGCGCCGTCGTGGAGGACTCGGTGCTGCTCAACCGCGTGCGGATCACCGCGGGCGGCCGCGTCCGGTACGCGATCGTCGACTCCGGCGCGGTCGTGTCCGGGGACTGCGCGGGGGCAGGACCGGACGAGCCCGTCGTCGTCGACCGGGATGGGCGGATGGGCGACTGACCCGTTTTGGTCAAGCCGAACCCTGTCGGTAGTATGGTAGGGCGTTTGGCTGTGGCTGACGCCGATCCGTCCATGGGCGGGACGGAGTCCGCCCGGCTACCCGCGACTACCTGAAATGTCGGGCTGTGCGCCGCGAGGCTGCGCGACGCCCGATCTTCACCGTCTTCCCCGCGGCGAGGCGCTTCGGCAGGTTCTCACCCTGCCAGGCCAACCTCCGGAAAGCTGCAGTAATAGCGGTGTCATTACTGGTGGCGGGACGCTCAACAAGTGATTCCGTCACGTTCATCTAATCTGGAGGAGAGTTATGGCAGCCCACTGCCAAGTGACCGGAGCCGAGCCCGGCTTTGGACACAGCATTTCGCACTCGCACCGCCGCAACAAGCGCCGGTTCGACCCCAACATTCAGAAGAAGCGCTACTACGTGCCTTCCCTGCGCCGCAACGTGACGCTGCAGGTCTCGGCCCGCGGCATCAAGACGATCGACGTCCGCGGTATCGACGCTGTCGTCGCGGCGATCCTCGCGAGGGGAGTGAAGCTCTAATGGCAAAGGACAAGGACGTACGTCCGATCATCAAGCTGAAGTCCACCGCAGGGACGGGCTACACCTACGTGACGCGGAAGAACCGTCGTAACGATCCGGACCGCATGGTCCTGATGAAGTACGACCCCAAGATCCGCAAGCACGTCGAATTCCGAGAGGAGCGCTAAACCATGGCCAAGAAGTCAAAGATTGCTCGCAACGAGCAGCGCAAGGTCATCGTCGAGCGCTACGCGGCCAAGCGCCTCGAGCTCAAGAAGACCCTCGTCGACGAGAACGCCACCGACGAAGCCCGCGAAGCAGCACGCCTCGGCCTGCAGAAGCTTCCCCGGAACGCCTCGCCGGTACGCCTGCGTAACCGCGACCAGATCGACGGCCGCCCCCGCGGCACGCTCCAGAAGTTCGGCATCTCGCGTGTCCGCTTCCGTGACATGGCGCACCGGGGCGAGCTGCCCGGCGTGACCAAGTCGAGCTGGTAACAGCCACCGGGGCGTGACGCCCTCCGCACGGCACCTCAGAAGCCGGCAACCCGCGGGTTGCCGGCTTCTGCCGTTTCCCGCCCGAAGCCCGCGAAAGAGGCCGGAACTGGGTCAATCCGGCCCCGATCGAGCCGAAAAGCCGCGTAAACACGCGGAACACCGCGTGCAAGCTGATAGGTTTTCGAACAGAGGCTTTTCGAATACCGCGAAAAGCTCGTTCCGAAGAGTACGTCCAGGAGGACCTAAATTGGCTAAGAACCGTAGTGAACTTGTCTCCGAGGTAGCAGCGAAGGCTGACACCAGCCAGGCTGCAGTCAACAGCGTCCTCGACGCGCTGTTCGACGTCTTCGCCGAGTCCATCGCCAAGGACGAGAAGATCACCATCCCCGGATGGCTCGCCGTCGAGCGCACCAGCCGCGCAGCGCGCACGGGCCGCAACCCCCAGACCGGCGAGACCATCCAGATCGCGGCCGGCCACAGCGTCAAGCTGACCGCCGGCTCGAAGCTGAAGGCTTCCGCCAAGTAGTCCGCGTTCCACCGGAGGGCCGCTGCCATCATGGCAGCGGCCCTCCGTCGTTCCTGCACGGATCCGCCCGAAGCGTGGGGGCCGCGGGGAATTCGCCCTATTTCTACTGCGGGTAGAGAATGGTGTATGTGTCCACTACTGCCAAGCACCCGCGCGAGACGCTCGCCAGCACCTCCCCGGAGCGCGCCATCGGGACCTTCTGGCTGGTCCTCGCCGGCGTCGCGGTCCTCGCCGCACTCGTGGTCGCCCTGTTCTTCTCCGGCGCGGCGGCTGCCCGCCAGCTCGGCGACCCCGGTGCCCTGACGCGGTGGGGCCTTCCCATGGCCAAGGTCCTCAACAACACCGCGGCCGCCGCCACCATCGGTGCCCTCGTCTTCGCCGTCGTCATGCTGCCGCGGCAGGTCGGCTCGAAGGGGCGGAAGCCCCGGGAGGATGCCGGCGAGCATCCGGCCTTCTCCCGCGTGCTGCTCCTCGCCTCCGCCTCCGCTGTCGCCTGGACGCTCGGCGCGCTGGGCGTCATGGTCTTCACCTACTCGGACGCGGCGGGCCTCCCGCTCAGCTCCGACCCCACCTACACGCAGGGCCTCGCGGCGTTCCTCACCGACTTCTCCACGGGGCGCGCCTGGCTCGTGACATCCATCGTGTCCGCCGTCCTCGCCACGGTCCTGTTCGGGGTGCGGTCCCAGATCGGGCTGGCGCTGGCCCTGGTGCTGGCGCTCCTGAACCTGCTGCCCATGGCGCTGATCGGCCACTCCGCCAGCGGCGACGACCACAACGCGGCCGTCAACTCGATCGCCCTCCACCTCGTCGGGGTGTGCCTGTGGGTGGGCGGGATCATCTCCCTCGCCGTCGTCGGCGGCAAGCTGGGCGAGCAGACGCTGCCCGTCCTCAAGCGCTTCTCGGCCCTGGCCGGGTTCGCGTTCCTGCTCGTGGTGGCCTCGGGCGTGGTGAACGCGAGCCTCCGCATCACGGACCTCTCGCAGCTCAGCTCGCAGTGGGGTCTGCTGGTCACCTTCAAGACCATCGCCACGCTGCTGCTGGGCGGGATCGGCTGGATGCACCGGCAGTGGATCATCCCGCAGCTGGAAGCCTCCGCCGGGACGGCCGCGTCGAAGCTGTCCGCGCGACGGGTGCTGTGGCAGCTCATCACGGTGGAACTCGTGATCATGGCCGCGGTCTCCGGCGTGGCAGGGGCCCTCGGCCGCACCGCGCCTCCCCGCGCCGAGGAACTGCCCACCGCGGCAGGGCCAGCCCGCGTCCTGACGGGGTACGACCTCCCGCCCGAGCCCACCCCGATGCGCTGGCTCAGCGAGTGGCGGCCCGACTGGCTGTGGATCACCGTCGCCCTGACCCTCGGTGTCGCCTACATCCTCGGCACGGTGAAGCTCCACCGCCGCGGTGACTCCTGGTCCCCGCTGAAGCTCGTCAGCTGGATCGTGGGTCTGCTGCTGCTCACCTATTTCACGTCCGGCGCCCCCGCCATCTACGGCATGGTGCTGTTCAGCGCCCACATGATCGACCACATGGCGCTGACCATGGTGGTGCCGCTGTTCCTCGTCCTCGGAGCGCCCGTCACGCTGGCACTCAGGGCCCTCGACGCGCGACGCGACGGCACGCGCGGCATCCGCGAATGGATCCTCGTGATCGTGCACTCCTGGCCGTCACGGATCATCACGCACCCGCTCTTCGCGGCCGGCAACTTCGTGGCCTCGATCATCGTCTTCTACTACTCGCCGCTGTTCGGGTTCGCGCTCCGCGAGCACGTGGGCCACGAGCTCATGATCACGCACTTCCTCATCACCGGGTACATCTTCGTGCTCTCGATGATCGGCTCCGATCCGGTCCCGTTCCGTGCCCCCTACCCGCTGCGGATCGTGCTCCTGTTCGCCACCATGGCCTTCCACGCCTTCTTCGGTGTGACCCTCATGGGTTCCACCTCCCTGCTCGAGGCGTCCTGGTTCGGCAACATGGGCCGCGAATGGGGTGTCTCGGCGCTCGCCGACCAGCAGGTGGGCGGTGCCGTGACGTGGGGCGTCGGCGAGATCCCGACGCTGCTGCTCGCGATCGGCGTCGCGATCATGTGGTCCCGATCGGATGCCCGGGAGACGAAGCGCACCGACCGCGCGGCGGACAGGAATAACGACGCCGACCTGGCGGCTTACAACAGCATGTTCGCCGACCTCGCCAAGCGCGACGCCGGAACCCGCAGGCCAGGGCAGCAGCCCCCCGCGCGGGCCACCACACCAGGAGACTCTGCAGGGGAGACCGAATGACCGAGACCACCGTGCGCACCGGCTACCGCGTGCGCGGTTCAGCGCTGACCGGCCGCAACTGGCTGAACACCGGCGGGAAGCAACTGCAGCTCGAGGACCTGCGCGGGAAGATCGTCATCCTCGACTTCTGGACCTTCTGCTGCATCAACTGCCTCCACGTCCTCGACGAGCTGCGCCCCCTCGAGGAGCAGTACTCGGACGTCCTCGTCACGGTGGGCGTGCACTCCCCGAAGTTCGAGCACGAGGCCGACCCGGTGGCGCTCGCCGCCGCCGTCGAGCGCTACGACATCCACCACCCGGTGCTGGACGACCCGGAACTGACCACCTGGCAGGCCTACACGGCGCGCGCCTGGCCGACGCTCGTGGTCATCGACCCCGAGGGCTACATCGTGGCGCACCTCTCCGGTGAGGGCCACGCCGCAGGGCTCACCTCCCTCGTGGAGGAGCTCGTGGCCGAGCACGAGGCCAAGGGCACGCTGCACCGCGGGGACGGGCCCTACGTGCCGGCCGAGAGCACGGCCGGGGAGCTGAAGTTCCCGGGCAAGCTCCTCGCCCTGCCCGCCACCGGCACCTTCCTGGCCGGCGACACGGGCCACCACCGGCTCGTGGAGCTCGAGGCGGACCTCGTCACCGTGCGCCGCACCATCGGCTCCGGCACCAAGGGCTTCCGCGACGGCGCAGCCGGCGAGGCCCAGTTCAACGAGCCCCAGGGCGTCGCCCTCCTCCCGGCAGGGCTCGCGGCGGAGGTCGGATACGACGTCGTCGTCGCCGACTCCGTGAACCACCGCCTCCGCGGGGTGGACCTCGCCACGGGCGAGGTGCGCACGCTCGCCGGGAACGGTACGCAGCGCCTGCTCGACGCCGGCAACCACACCAAGACGGGCCGACAGGAGAACGCGCACGAGGTCGGCGCGGAGAGCGAGACACCGCGCCTCACGGAGACGCAGCTGGGCACCGACGCCCTGAACATCTCGCTGTCCTCCCCCTGGGACGTGCTCTACTCGACGGTCCTGGACCGCGTGGTCGTCGCCATGGCCGGCACGCACCAGATCTTCACCTACGACCCCCGCACCAACGCCGTCGAGGTCCTCGCCGGTACCGGCCTCGAGGGACTGCTCGACGGCGACGCCTCCGCCGCCTGGTTCGCCCAGTCCTCGGGTCTCGCGGAGGACGCCAACGGAACCATCTGGATCGCCGACTCCGAGACGTCCTCGGTGCGGATCCTGTCCTTCCCCGAGGTCGACGGGCGCAGGCGCGTGCAGGTGCAGACGGCCATCGGGACCGGCCTGTTCGACTTCGGCTTCCGGGACGGCGAGGCCGACCAGGCGCGCCTGCAGCACCCGCTCGGCGTCACCGCCCTGCCCGACGGCTCCATCGCCATCGCCGACACCTACAACGGAGCCGTGCGCCGCTACGACCCGGCCACGCGCCAGGTCTCCACGCTGCTGCGCGGCCTGTCCGAGCCGTCCGACGTGCTGGTCGACATGACCCCCGTCGCCGACGGCGGGGACCCGCTGCTGATCGTCGTCGAGGCGAACCGGCACCAGCTCGTCCGCGTGCCGCTGCCCAAGGAGGCGCTCGCCGTCGACGAGGGAGCGTCCCGGACGCAGCGGCCCAAGACGCCGATGTCCGCCGGGCCCGTGGCCCTGACCGTGCGCTTCTCCGCGCCCACGGGACAGAAGCTCGACGACCGCTGGGGCGACCCCACGCAGCTGAAGATCAGCGCCTCCCCGGAGTCCCTGCTGGTATCCGGCGGAGGTACGTCCACGGGACTGACGCGGGAACTCGTGCTGTCCCCGGATGCGGGCGACGGCGTCCTGCACATCACCGCGCGGGCGGCGTCCTGCGACGGCGAGCCGGGCGGGGAGATCCCCGACCACGCCGCCTGCCATCTGTACCAGCAGGACTGGGGTATCCCGGTGTCGGTCACGGCCGACGGCGACACCGCCCTGACGCTGGACCTGCGCGGCCTGGACTGACCCCGCCGCGCCACCGCCGACCCACCGACGCAGACCGCACACCCAGCACCACGACGAGGAGTCCACCATGACCACCGACAGCGGACCCGCAGCACCGACACGGCGCACGGCTCTCGTGGTGGGAGCCACGGGTATCGCCGGATCAGCGCTCGTGGAGCGGCTCACCGCGGAGGGCTGGGCGGTCCTGGCGCTCTCCCGCAGGCCCGGTGCCGGGCAGGACGGCGTCCGCTGGCTGTCCGCGGACCTCACCTCCGCCGACGCCGTGGCGGCCGCCCTCGCCCCGGAGCGGCCCACGCACGTGTTCTTCACCGCCTGGTCGCGGCAGGACACCGAGGCGGCGAACATCGAGGTCAACGCGGGCATGCTGCGGGACCTGCTGCTCGCCCTCCGCGGCAAGGACGTGGCGCATGTGGCCCTCATGACCGGGCTGAAGCACTACCTCGGGCCCTTCGAGGCCTATGCTGCCGGGCAGATGGCCGATACACCGTTCCACGAGGAGGAGCCGCGCCTGCCGGTCCGGAACTTCTACTATGCGCAGGAGGACGAGCTGTTCGCCGCGGCGGCGGAGCAGGGCTTCACGTGGTCGGTCCACCGGGCGCACACCGTGATCGGCCATGCGGTCGGTAACGCCATGAACATGGGGTTGACGCTCGCCACGCAGGCCACCCTCTGCCGCGAGGCGGGCGAACCGTTCGTGTTCCCCGGGTCGGAGACGCAGTGGAACGGGCTCACCGACATGACCGACGCCGGGCTCCTCGCCGAGCACATGCTGTGGGCCTCGACGGCTCCCTCGGCCGCCGACCAGGCGTTCAACATCGTCAACGGCGACGTCTTCCGGTGGCGTTGGCTATGGCCGCAGCTCGCCGCCTACTTCGGCGTGGAGTGGGAGGGGTACAGCGGCGCGCCGCGCCCGCTCGAGCAGGCCATGGCCGGCCGCGACGCCCAGTGGGCGGGGATCGCCGAGCGCCACGGCCTCGCGGAGCCCCGGCTGGATCGGATGGCTTCCTGGTGGCACACCGACGGCGACCTCGGGCGGGACATCGAGGTGGTCACCGACATGGGCAAGAGCCGGGTGGCGGGGTTCACCGGGTACCGGCGGACCCCGGACGCGTTCACCGCGCTGTTCGACCGCTACCGCGCCGAACGCCTCATCCCGTGATGCCGGCCGTGCCGGGTAGCGGCAGCGCCTAGTAGCGGACCACGGGCGTGACGGTGATGGCGTCCCCGGTCACCGCGAGGTCGGCGCCGAACTCGAAGGGCACGGACTCGACCACGTCCCGGACGTCGCCCGAGAAGAAGTCCCGGAGCTGGGTCTCGATGCGGGCGGACCCGCGCAAAGGCGCCAGGAGCCACCCGCCGTCGCTGGCCGTGATGGACACCTGGGGGTAGTCCTCGATGGACCAGGTGATGTCCCCGGCCAGCCGCTCATTGGTGATGTAGTTGAACGGGCAGTTCGTGGGCTGGAAGACGGTCTGGCGGGCGCAGTCGTCCAGGAAGGCACGCAGCTGGTCGTCGACCGCCCGGGTCAGTTCGGGCTTGGCCTCGGTCGCGAGCGCCAGGGGCGGCGGAGCGTCCCGGCCGGTGACCGTCGCGTGGAGCTCCGGCGCCGAGAAGTACCTGCCCTCGTACTGCGCCGTGACGGCTGCGGGGTAGAAGGACGCGAGGGATGCCTTCCCGTCGGGGAGCCCGACGTCCACGCCGTTCACCGTGGCCCGGACGCTGTTCACGGCGGACACCTCGACCGTCGGCAGGACGCTCTGCTCGAACCGCCACACGGTGAACAGACCCCATTCGGTGCCGATGCGCTGGAGGGGGAAGGCGGTGGTCGTCTGCGCTCCGTCGAGCGTATAGGTGACGGGGACCTCCACGCGGTCCGCGCCCGCCTCGCGTGCATCACCCACCGTCACGTCCTCGAGGGACGCGCTCGCCCGCTCGAGGATCTCGCCGTCCAGCAGGACCGGGTTGGAGCCCTCCGGCACCGAGGCGTTGAGCAGGCCCAGCGCCCTGCCGCCGTCGCCGTCGCGCAGCGCGTCGAGGTACAGGCGGACCTGGTGCTCGGGGCCGTACAGCTGCCCGTTGAGGAGGGAGACGGTCGCGAGGAAGCCCGTGCCGACCAGCATGAGTGCCAGCAGCCAGCCCGCGAGCACCTTCACGACAGGAGTGGTTTGCACCCCTCAACGGTACCGGCTGGTCCGGTTCAGCCGGGCAGGAATCCCAGGAATGCCCCGAGTACGGCGCACACGAGCCCGACGCCGGCGACCACACGGGTGCCCCGGTACGGCTCCTCGAGGGTCCACTGCGCGGGGTTCCTCGCCTGGTAGAAGATGGTGACGTCCTCACCGGGCGGCAGCGGTGACGGGGCGGCACCCTGCCGCCGTCGCCGGATACCGCCGGACCACAGCGCCTCCACGATCCGGTACCGGTGATCGTGCCAGCGGAGGTACGGGTGTCCCTCGTGGTCGAAGGTGATGGCCTGCGTACGGGTCCACGAGCCGTAGATCAGCCGGATGACGAGTGCTGCGATCAGCAGTCCGAGTCCCAGCGCCGTCAGGCCCGCCGACACGAACTCGATCACCACCGCAGCACGTGTCTCCTCGGACACCGCCCCCGGTGCCCGCAGGCTCAGGACCACGGGCGCTTGCGGCGTTTCGTGGCGAACAGGCCGCGTGCCAGTTCCTTGCCGATGACCCCGGCCGCCTTCAGGGCCAGATCCGCCAGCTCGTCCCGGTCAGGGCCGCGGCCCGCCGTCGTCCGCTCGTCCCGGGACGGGCGGCGCTCCGCGTGCTCGGGTATCCGGCGCAGGGGCGGGCCGAGGATCTCCTCCTCGATGCGGTGTGCCTCCTCGTCGCGCGCCTCGCGCGACGGCCCGGTGGGCCCGGTGGGCCCGGTATGGTGCGCCGGCGGGTCGGGACGCGGAACCGGTGCGCCGGCCGGGACGCCGTGGGAGGGTCCGGTCAGCTTCTCGTACGCGGAATGCCTGTCGACGGCCCGGCTGTACCGGGGGAGGAGGGGGGATGCGGCGACGGCGGCGGACACCGTCCCCTCGGGTCCGCGGCCCAGAACTGATTCGGGGGAGCGGAGCCGCGTCCACGCGACCGGCGTGGGCGCACCGCGCTCGTTCATCACGGTGACCACGGCCTCGCCGATCCCGGCCGAGGTCAGGACCTCCTCGAGGTCGTAGTCGCTCATGGGGAAGGTGGACACCGTGGCGCGGAGGGCCTTGGCGTCGTCGGGGGTGAAGGCCCGCAGCGCGTGCTGGATGCGGTTGGCGAGCTGCCCGAGGACCTCCGCGGGCACATCCTTCGGTGTCTGCGTGACGAAGAAGATACCCACACCCTTGGACCGGATCAGCCGCACCGTGGCCTGGATGGACTCGCGGAAGGCCTTCGAGGAACCGGTGAAGAGCAGGTGCGCCTCGTCGAGGAAGAACACCAGGCGCGGCTTGTCCGTGTCACCGACCTCGGGCAGTTCGGCGAAGAGGTCGGCCAGCAGCCACATCAGGAACGTGGAGAACAGCCGCGGTTTCTGGTGCACGCTGACGAGTTCCAGCGCTGTGATGATCCCGCGGCCGTCCGGTGCGGTCCGGAGGAGGTCGGCGGTGTCGAACTCCGGTTCACCGAAGAACGCGTCCATGCCCTGTGCTTCCAGCGTCACGAGGCCGCGCAGGATGACGCCGGCCGTGGCGCGCGACAGGCCGCCGAGGGAGCTCAGGGCGTCCCTGCCCTCGTCGGAGGTGAGGAAGACGATGACGGCGCGGAGGTCGGCGAGGTCGTACAGCTCTAGGCCGTTCCGGTCCGCGTAGTGGAAGACGAGTTGCAGGCTGGATTCCTGCGTCTCGTTGAGGTCGAGGACACGGCTGAGGAGCAGGGGGCCGAAGGAGGAGATGGTGGCGCGGACGGGGACGCCGTCCCCGGTGCCGAGGGTGAGGAACTCGACGGGGAAGCCGGTGGGGGTCCAGTCCTGTCCCACGCTCGCCGTGCGCTTCGTCAGCCGGTCCGACGCCGTTCCCGGCGCGGCGAGCCCGGTGAGGTCGCCCTTGATGTCGGACAGGTACACGGGGACGCCCTGTGCGGAGAGCTGCTCCGCCAGGACCTGGAGGGTCACGGTCTTGCCGGTGCCCGTGGCGCCCGCGATCAGGCCGTGCCGGTTCATCATGGCGAGCGGCAGGCGCACCTGCGCGTCGGCGTGCACCGTGCCGCCCACCAGCGCCGCCCCGAGGTGCAGGGTCGGTCCTTCGAAGACGTACCCGGCGGTGATGTCGGCGACCTGGGCGGCGCCGTCGTGTTCGACCATAGGGCCACACTACACAGCAGGACCGGTGCCCTCGCGGGTGCCGGTCCTGCCGTGTAGGTGCCCTCCGGGACGGCTGACCGCCCGGGGCCGGTCAGCCTGCCGCGTGCTTGCCCCCGGCTGCTGACGAGCCGCCCGAACGGGCGCCGGCATCCACCGTGGCGTTCCCCGCGGCCGACGTTACGTTGCCTGACGTGCCGTTGCCGGAGGCCCCGTTGCCGAAGGCGCTCCCGTCACGGTCCGCCTGCTGAGCGGTCGCGATCTCCTCCGCGCGGTCCTCGGCGGCCTCGAGCGTCAGCGCGGCACCCGCCTCGGCATCACGCGTCAGGTTCTCCCCGGACTCGGCGTCGAACAGGTGGAGCTTCCGCGTGTCCAGCCAGATCTCGGCCTCACGCCCGCCCCGGATGCGGCTCGCGGCGTCGAGCGTGACCACCACCTGCGGACGCAGTTCGTCGGCGTCCATGTCCCGGGCGAGACTGTTGAGGAGTTCGCGCATCTCGGGTGCCGGGTCGAAGTTGATGTACCCGTACTGTTCGTTGCCGAGCCACTCCGTGTGCGTGAGGGTCGCCGTGAACGTGGACCCGTGGGGGAGCTTGCTGTCCTCCACGAGCTTGGCGTCCTCGAAGAACTCGGGACGGACACCCACGAGGACCACGCGCTTGCCGGCCGCCTTGCGGGCCTTGTCCTCCGGGATGCTGATGTCGCCGAGCGCGGTCCTCAGGGTGGTGCCCTCGAGGGTCGCGGGCAGGAAGTTCATCGACGGCGAGCCGATGAAGCCCGCCACGAAGAGGTTCACGGGCTGCTCGTACAGCTCCCGGGGAGAGGCGATCTGCTGCAGCTCGCCCTTCTTCAGCACGGCGACGCGGTCGCCGAGGGTCATGGCCTCGGTCTGGTCGTGCGTCACGTACACGGAGGTGACACCGAGGCGCCGCTGCATCTGGGAGATCTCCGACCGCATCTGCCCACGCAGCTTGGCGTCCAGGTTCGACAGCGGCTCGTCGAAGAGGAACGCGTCCGCCTGGCGGACGATGGCCCGGCCCATCGCGACACGCTGCCGCTGACCGCCCGAGAGGTTCGCCGGCTTGCGCTGCAGATGGTCGGTCAGCTCCAGGGTCGCCGCGGCCTCGGTGACGAGCTTGTTCACCTGGTCCTCCGAGTGCTTGCCCTTGGCCAGACGCAGGGGGAACGCGATGTTCTCGTACACCGTCAGGTGCGGGTACAGGGCGTAGTTCTGGAACACCATCGCCAGGTTGCGGTCCCGGGGCGCCTTGTCGTTCACGCGCTGGCCGTCGATGAGCAGGTCGCCGTCCGTGATGTCCTCGAGGCCCACGATCATGCGCAGCAGCGTGGACTTCCCGCAGCCCGACGGGCCCACGAGGATGATGAACTCCCCGTCCGCGATGTCGATGCTGATGTCGTTGACGGCGGGGAAACCGTCGCCGTACTTCTTGACCAGGTGGTTGAGGGTGATTGAAGCCATGGTGCGATTCCTTTTCTTGAGCGCGCCGCGAGGGGCCGTCAGCCCTTGACGGCGCCCGAGGTCAGGCCGGAGACGATCTGGCGTTGGAAGAGGAGGACGAGGAGGACCACCGGGATCGTGACGATGATCGCGGCCGCCGAGATGGCTCCGGTCGGTGACTCGAACTGCGAGGCCCCGGTGAAGAACGCGAGCGCGGCGGGCACGGGCCGCGCCGCTTCGGTGGACGTCAGCGAGATGCCGTACACGAAGTCGTTCCACGCGATGAAGAACGCGATGATCGCCGTCGTGAACACCCCCGGCAGGGCGAGCGGGACGATGGCCTTGCGGAACGCCTGCCACGTCGTGGCGCCGTCGACCTGGGCCGCCTGCTCCAGTTCCCAGGGGATCTGCCGGAAGAACGCGGCGAGGGTCCAGATGGAGATGGGGAGCGTGAGCGAGAGGTACGGGATGATCAGGCCGAGCCACGTGTCGTAGAGGCCGATGGTGCGCCACAGGTTGAACAGCGGCGTCACGATCGAGATGACGGGGAAGATCGAGACGGCCAGTGCCGTGGTCAGGATGAGCTTCTTGCCGGGGAAGTCCAGGCGGGCGATCGCGTAGGCGCACAGCGTCGCCAGCACCACGGCGATGAACGTCGCGATGAGCGAGATGCCGATGGAGTTGCGCAGGGCCGAGAGGAAGAGCCCCTGGGCGTCGCCCACGAGGATCTGCTCGTAGTTGCTCGTCGTTGCGGTGCCCGACGAGGGGAGGAACTTCCCGTTCGTCAGGTCGCTCGGGGACTTGAAGGACGTGGCGAGAATCGACAGGACCGGGAAGAGCGCGTAGACGAGGACGAGGACCGTGGCGACCGCCCAGAGGACCTTGTTCCTGG
The DNA here is from genome assembly GCF_058269215.1 of Arthrobacter sp. TJ-238. Classification (NCBI taxonomy): domain Bacteria; kingdom Bacillati; phylum Actinomycetota; class Actinomycetes; order Micrococcales; family Micrococcaceae; genus Arthrobacter; species Arthrobacter sp. TJ-238. The sequence goes on from NZ_JBZCNH010000004.1 coordinate 56,053, forward strand.
TGCTGGTGTTCGTCATTACTTTCCTCCCTGCGATCCGGCGAGATCGACCTTGAACAGCTTGATCGCCACGAAGCAGATCAGCAGGACGCAGAGGAACAGGAGCACGGACACGGCAGAGCCGAGCCCGATCTCCAGTCTGCTGATGGACTGCCGGTAGGCGAGCAGCGACAGCACCTCCGTGCCGTAGGCGCCGTTGGTCATGATGAACACGTTGTCGAAGATGCGGAAGGCGTCCAGGGCCCTGAAGAGGACGGCGACCATGATCGCCGCCTTCATGTTGGGGATGATGACCTTGCGCATCTGCTCCCACCAGGTGGCGCCGTCGACCTTCGCCGCCTCGCTGAGCTCGTCCGGTACCTGCGCGAGGCCGGCGAGGAGGAGCAGCGAGATGAACGGCGTGGTCTTCCAGATCTCGGAGGCCATGATGACGAACAGGGCGGTGGGGCCCTGGGCGAACCAGTTGAGGTTCTCGTCGATGCCCGGCAGCCAGGCGAACCAGCTGTTGACGTAGCCCGAGTTGATGTCGAAGGCGTAGAACCAGGCGAACGCGGAGACCACGGTGATGATGCCGTAGGGCACGAGGATCGCGGTGCGCAGCAACCCTCGGACCGACTTCAGTGCCTTGTGCATCACGAGCGCCAGGGCGAACCCGAGGACGAGTTCCACGACGACGGTGACGACGGTGATCAGGACCGTCGTCCACAGCCCGGACCACCAGACCGGATCCGACAGGATCACGATGTAGTTCTCGAGGCCTATGAAGGCCCGCTCATCGGGCGCCGTCAGCCGGAAGCGGAACAGTGACTCGTAGATGGCCTGCAGGATCGGGTACAGCGTGACGAGCAGCATGATGACGAACGCCGGACCGGCGAGGATCCAGCCGAGCCGCCGCTCCGCGCGGGTGCGGTCGCTGTACTGTATCCGCTGCTTCTTCCCGTTGCCGCTGCCCTTGCTGTTGCCTGCGTCCAGCTTCGGACCGGGCTCGGTGGGTGACGCCGTCTTTGTTCTCGCTGGGATGGCGGAGGTCACAGGAGTTGCTCCCCTCTGAGGACCGAGATGATGAAGTTGCTCGACGACTGCGGCGTGCTGTCCGGGTCGACGGCGGAGGGTGGCGCCCAGGTCTGCTGGATGCCGGTGGAGACCTCGTTGTAGAACGGGGTCTGCGGGCGGGGTGCCGCGACCTGGAGGGAATCCCTGATGGTCTCGGCCATCGGGAAGGACTCCTCGATCCGGGGGTCCTCGTAGGCCTCGGTGTTCGCCGGCGGGTTGCCGTTGGTCAGGAAGTACTCGGACTGGTTCTCGACGGAGACGATGCACTGGACCGCCTCGTAGGCGAGTTCGGGGTTGTCGCTGGCCGCCCCGACGCCGAGGTTGATCCCTCCGAGCGGCGGGGCCGCCTCCTGGTCCTCCGACATCCGGGGGTAGATGCCCCAGGCGATGTCGTCGAGGACGGACTGGTCCAGCGTGCCGGCCTCGACCGCGGCGACCGTGGCGGGCCAGACGAAGGGCCAATTGACCATGAAGGAGCCCGAGTCACCCTGGAAGCCGATGAGGGATTCGTTCTCGGCCTGCGTGGGAAGGCCGGGACCGCCCAGGCCGTCCTTGCCGATGGTAGCGATCACATCGGCCGCCGCGATGCCTGCGTCGGTGTCCAGCCCCAGTTCGATGGTGTCGGCCGTGGCCTCGGGGTCAACGATGATCGAACCGCCTGCCGACTCGATGAGGGCGTTGACCCACACCGTCATGGATTCGGCCTGCGCGCCCTGCACCCCGAGGGTCTTCTCCTGGGTCCGCGCGACCTCCATGACCTGCTCCCAGGTGACGGGCCCGGACATGTCGAGGCCGGCCGCTTCCGCCACCGACTCGCGGTACCAGAGGATCTGGGTGTTGGCCCAGAACGGGACCGTGACGAGCTCGTCCTTCCAGGTGGCACCGGCGATGGCGCCCTCGACGACGTTCTCCGTGGTGGCCTCGGCGACGTCCTCGGGGACCGGCGCCAGGAAGCCCGGTTCGGCGAGTTCGGGGATGAACGGCGGGTCGAGGCTCATGATGTCGAGCGACGCGTCGCCCGCTGCCAGGCGGCGTGCGAGCTGTTCGCGCTGCGAGGCGGCGTCGTTCGGGAGGAGCGAGGTCTCGATGCTGTAGCGCCCGCCGGACTCGTCGCTGCACTTCTGCGCGATGGCGGCCTGGCCGCCGGCATCCGGGTTGATGTACCAGGTGAGGGAGTTGTCCGCCTGCGCGGGGCCGCAGCCGCTCATCACCAGGGTTCCCATGACGAGGCCCGCCAGGACGGTGCCTCTCGGACGGTTTTTCACGGCGGTGCGTGTTCGTCGACTACTGGGCATTCGTACCGAGCCTCCACATCCTTGTAGACAACCCGACTGACGGTTCGGTCGAATCGGCAGCCTAAGCAACCTTGCTTTTTCGACCCTATGCCTTGGCGCGGCAAATCGCTAGACAGGCTGCTTACGATCCCGCAACGCGCGGACGCGCCCCGGTGGGACGTCAGGAGACGGCGGAATGATCCAGGGCGAACGGGGGGCGTTCGACGCCGGCGGTCACGGCCTCCGCGGGATCGGAGCCGAGCTCCACGATCCGGTTGTCGGCGTCGACGTGCACCACGGTGGGGACGAATGCGCGGGCTTCCTCGGTGGTCATCTGCGCGTAGGTGATGAGGATGACGAGGTCGCCGCGGTGCACGAGGTGTGCGGCCGCCCCGTTGATGCCGATGACGCCGGATCCACGCTCTCCGGCGATGGTGTAGGTCTCGAGCCGGGCCCCGTTGGTGATGTCGACGATCGAGACGAGCTCCCCGGGCAGGATGTCAGCGGCGTCGAGCAGGTCGAGGTCCACGGTGACCGACCCGACGTAGTGCAGGTCGGCATGGGTGACCGTGGCGCGGTGGATCTTCGACGCGAACATTGTGCGATTCATCGCCTCAAGGATACTGCCGCTACCGGGCCCGGAGGCGGGCGGGGTGAGGTGTCCTTGGGCACACCGGGTGGGCCTCGCCGGAGGGAACAGGAGCGGGCGACGGGAATCGAACCCGCGTATCGAGCTTGGGAAGCTAGCGCTCTACCATTGAGCTACGCCCGCACGGTGCTTGAACCGCTCCATCACCTTACAACAGTTCTTCCGGCTTCCCGGGATCGGGCGCCGCCCCGGCCCTCGCCCGGTCGATCAGCTCCCGCCACTGATCGCCGAGGTGGCTCTCCGGGAGATTAACCTCCGTGTAGCCGATCGCGATCCGGTAGCTGAAGCGGTCCCGCTGCCGGCTACCTCCCCGCGGAGCGGCGGCTTCGGCGGAACTCCCGGCCTGGGTTCCGGCTTGGATTCCGGCTTGGATTCCGGCCGGACTCTCGCCCGGAGATTCCGTCTGCTCGGCCTCCGCCAGCGGGAGCCAGCGCTGCTCGGCCTCCGTCCGGCTGACCTCGAGGCTCCAGGTCCGGGTGAGTCCGCCGAAGCCGCCCGACCGGGTGATCTCGATCCTCACGGCAGCACGCCGACCTGCGTCCAGGCCTCGGCGACCGCGCCGGCCTCCGGGCTGCCGGGCCCGAACCGCTTCTCCGCGGACTCCTGGGTGGCGCGCGCGAATGTGGGGAAGTCGCAGTCCGGGGGGATGCTGCCGCTGAGGACGGCGTCGTACCAGATTCGGCCCGCACTCTCCCAGGCCCGGCCGCCGATCGACGTGGCCGCGAGGTAGAAGGCGTGGTTGGGGATGCCGGAGTTGATGTGGACGCCGCCGTTGTCCGAGGTCGTCACGACGTAGTCGGCCATGGTGGCCGGCTGCGGGTCCCTGCCGAGGACGTCGTCGTCGTAGGCCGTGCCCGGAGCGGCCAGGGAACGCAGCGCCGTGCCCTCCACCGCCGCCGTGAAGATGCCCGCACCCACGAGCCAGGACGCTGTGGCGGCGTCCTGGCCGAGTTCGCGCTGCTCCACGAGGACGCCGAAGACGTCCGACAGCGACTCATTGAGGGCGCCCGACTGGCCCTGGTACTCGAGGTTGGTCGAGTACTGCGTGAAGCCGTGCGTGAGCTCGTGGCTGATCACGGTGAGGGAGGCCGTGAAGCGCCCGAAGACCTCGCCGTCGCCGTCGCCGAAGACCATGCGCTCGCCGTCCCAGAACGCGTTGTCGTAGTTGGCCCCGTAGTGCGCAGTCGCCTCGAGGGGCCTGCCGGCGCCGTCCACCGACGACCTCCCGTACTCCTCGCTGAAGAGCCGGTAGGTGGCGCCGAGCCCGTCGTAGGCCTCGTCCACGGCGGCATCGCCGGTGGGTGGCGCCCCCTCCCGGCGCACGAGGGTTCCGGGGAGCTCCTCGCGGCCGCCGGCGTCGGAGATCCGGCGGGCGAGCGTCCCCATGACGGCGGACCCCTGCCGCACCGGGGCCTGGAGCGCCTCCGCACGGTGCTGCAGTAAGGGCTCGAGTTCCAGCAGTGCATGGCGGGCCGCCTCGGACGCGACGGACAACCGCGCGTCCTGCAGGGCCGCGAGGCGGGTGAGCAGATGGGGCGGGATGATGCTGCAGCGGATCGGCTGCATGGAGACCTCCTCGGATTGGTCCCACCGTAGACGGGCGGGCCGACATCCGGCCGGAATGGGCGCCGCGTAGGCTTTGCCGCATGAGCGTGGAGCGGAACACCCGCAACCTGGAGCAGGGCATCAAGCGGGACTTCTCCGACACGATGAGCTACGGCTCGTACCTCGACCTGGACCGCCTGCTGGACGCCCAGCATCCGGTGAGCTCCCCGGAGCACCACGACGAGATGCTGTTCATCATCCAGCACCAGACCTCGGAGCTGTGGCTGAAGCTCGTGCTGCACGAGCTGCGCGCCGTCCGCCTCCACCTGCGCGCCGACGACCTGCGGGCGGCGATGAAGGGCATCGCCCGGATCAAGCACATCCAGCGCTCGCTGACGGAGCAGTGGTCCGTGCTGGCGACGCTCACCCCGTCCGAATACGCCGAGTTCCGTGGGGACCTCGGCTCCTCGAGCGGTTTCCAGTCCTACCAGTACAGGGCCGTGGAGTTCCTGCTCGGCAACAAGAACGCCGCGATGATCCCGGTGTTCGGCTCCGACCCGGCGGCCCAGGCCCTGCTGACCGAACTCCTGGCGCAGAGCAGCGTGTACGACGAGTTCATCGCGCTGCTGGCGCGGCGGGGCTACGCGATCCCGGCGGACCTGCTCGGCCGCGACAAGAGCGTGGCCCACGAGTTCGCGCCCGCGCTCGTCGCCGTCTACAAGCAGGTGTACGAGGACGCCGCCGGGCACTGGGACATCTACGAGGCGTGCGAGGAGCTCGTGGACCTCGAGGACAACTTCCAGCTCTGGCGGTTCCGTCACCTCAAGGCCGTCGCGCGGACCATCGGGTTCAAGACGGGCACGGGCGGCTCGTCCGGCGTCGGGTTCCTCCAGCGCGCGCTCGAGCTCACGTTCTTCCCCGAGCTGTTCGCCGTGCGCACCGAGATCGGGAACTGACCGGCCCGCCGACCCGGGTGCCGGCGAGGATGCTGACACGGGTGCTGACACGGGTGCTGACACGGGTGCTGACACGGGTGCTGACGAGGACGCGGGCAGCGTGCTGCCGGGCTGGTAGCTTTGAACGGTGCTGATCTCAGACCGCGACATCCGGGCAGAACTCGACGCCGGGCGGATCGTCCTCGACCCGCATGATCCCGCGATGGTGCAGCCCTCGAGCGTCGACGTGCGTATCGACCGCTACTTCCGGTTGTTCGACAACCACAAGTACGCGCACATCGACCCCGCCGAGGACCAGCCGGAACTCACGCGGCTGGTGGAGGTCGCCCCCGACGAGCCGTTCATCCTGCACCCCGGCGAGTTCGTGCTGGGCTCCACCTACGAGACCGTCACGCTGCCGGACGACATCGCCGCGCGCCTCGAGGGGAAGTCCTCGCTGGGCCGTCTAGGGCTCCTCACGCACTCCACGGCCGGGTTCATCGACCCCGGGTTCTCGGGCCACGTGACCCTCGAGCTGTCCAACATGGCCACCCTGCCGATCAAGCTGTGGCCGGGCTCGAAGATCGGGCAGCTGTGCTTCTTCAAGCTCACCTCCCCGGCCGAGCACCCCTACGGTTCCGGCGAGTACGGCAACCGGTACCAGGGCCAGCGGGGCCCGACGGCGTCGCGCAGCCACCTGAACTTCCACCGCACCCGGATCTAGGGCATCAGGCCTCCGGCACGACGGCGCGCGTCACGCGCCCCGGAGGCCTGACCGGGAGCAGCACGAGGAGCCCGGCGAGCAGGACCACGAGGATGCCGATCACACCGTAGAGCTGCGAACCGAAGATCCCGATGCACAGCGCGAACAGGGTCGGGGCGAGGAAGCTCACCGCGCGGCCCGTCGTCGCGTACAGGCCGAACAGCTCGCCCTCGTCGCCCACCGGGGCGAGGCGCGCGAGGTAGGCGCGTGAGGACGCCTGGGCGGGGCCGACGAAGAGGGTCAGCAGCAGGCCGAAGACCCAGAACGTGGTGTCCGAGGTCCATTCCATGCCGATGAAGGAATGCGTCTCGGTGCCCAGCAGGAGGATCGCCGTCCCGGCGACCAGGAGCCCGACGAGGGAGCCGATGATGACGCGCTTGGGTCCCACGCGGTCGTCGAGGAAGCCGCCGATGACGGCGCCCGCGGCGGCGATGACGTTGGCGGCGATGGCGAAGACGATCACCATGCTCGCGGAGAAGCCGAAGGCGCCCGCCGCGAGGATCCCGCCGAAGGTGAAGACGGCGGCGAGCCCGTCGCGGAAGATGGCACTGGCGAGCAGGAAGTAGATGGTGTGCGGGCTCTCCCGGTAGATGGTCCTCACACGGCGCACCAGCAGTCCGTAGGACGCGAGGAAGCCCAGCTGCGCGGCCCGGGCGCGGCGCGGGACCTCCGGCACCGTGAACATCACCGGGATCGCGAACGCCGCGAACCACAGCGCCGAGAAGACGGCGACCAGGCGGATGTTCAGGCCGTTCTCGCTCGAGGCACCGGGCCAGTCGACCACCGGCTGGATGAACACCACGAGGACCACCACCAGGGCCGCGATGCCGCCCACGTAGCCCATGGCCCAGCCGAATCCGCTCACGCGCCCGATGGTGGACGGCGTGGAGATCTGGGTCAGCATCGCGTTGTAGTTGACCCCGGCGAACTCGAAGAAGATGTTCGCTGCGGCGATCAGTGCGACACCGAGGATCAGCATCTGAGGGCTCGGGAACACGAAGAAGCACAGCGCAGTGAGGACGGCGACCACGAGGCTGTTGACACCGAGCCAGAGTTTCCGCCGGCCGCCGCTGTCGGAGCGTTGGCCGGTGACGGGCGCGAGGAGCGCGATCAGCAGGCCGGCCACGGCGAGGCCCCAGCCGAGCACCTGCGAGGCCCGTTCCTCCCCGCCGAACGGCTCCGACGTGAGGTAGACCGTGAAGACGAACGTGGTCATGACGGCGTTGAACGCGGCCGAGCCCCAGTCCCAGGACGCCCAGGCGAGGACGGGTCTGCTGAAGATGCGGCCGGAACCCACGACCGGCAGGGGTGCAGGGGCCTCCGCGGGCGGAGGGACCTGCTGATGCGTACTCATAGGGCACATGCTAACGCCGCATGACGCGCGTCACGCCCGGCCGCTCCGGCCGCGTCGGGGCGGGCGCCGATCGCAATCGGTGAAAAGCGGAAGCCATTCCTTCGATAGACTGGGGGGAGCCCGACCGTCCCCCAGCGGAAGATCGAGACTCCCATGCTCACCGTGCTGATCGCGATGTTCGCGCTGGCACTCGGAGCGCCCGTTCTCTTCGCCCGGTTCGGCAGGTCCGCGTTCTTCGTCCTCGCCGCGGCGCCGGCGGCGGCCTTCGTATGGCTCCTCGTCGAGTTGCCCGGCGTCCTCGCGGCCGACCAGGCCGCTCCGACCGGTGCGCCCGGTGCCCCGCCGTCGCTCGTGATCCCCTGGATCCCCAGCTTGCAGCTCGAGCTCGCCTTCCGGCTCGACGCGCTGGCTGCGGTGCTCTGCCTCCTGATCCTCGGTGTCGGTGCCCTCGTGCTCTTCTACTGCGCGCGGTACTTCAAGAACGACGACCCCGACGTCGGCGCCTTCGGGGCGCAGCTCCTCGCCTTCGCGGCCGCGATGTTCGGTCTCGTGATCGCGGACGACCTGATCCTGATGTTCATCTTCTGGGAACTGACGACGATCCTCTCGTACCTGCTCATCGGCTACTCGCGGCACCGGCTGTCCGCCCGCCGGTCCGCCCTGCAGGCCCTCATCATCACGACCTTCGGTGGGCTCGCGATGCTCGTGGGACTGGTGCTGCTGGGGCAGGAGGCGGGGACCTACCGCATCTCGGCGATCCTTGCGGAGGCCGAGGGCCTCGTGGCGCGCGGGACGCTCGTGGACGTCGCGATCGCCCTGGTGCTCGTCGGAGCCGTCACGAAGTCGGCGCTGGTGCCGTTCCACTTCTGGCTGCCCGCGGCCATGGCGGCGCCGACCCCGGTCAGCGCGTACCTCCACGCAGCGGCGATGGTGAAGGCAGGCGTCTTCCTCGTGGCCCGCTTCGCCCCCGGCTTCAGCGAGACGGCGTTCTGGTACCCCCTGATCTTCGTGCTCGGCATGACGACGATGCTGCTCGGCGGGTGGCGGGCGCTGCGGCAGTTCGACCTCAAGCTCGTGCTCGCGTACGGGACGGTGAGCCAGCTCGGTTTCCTCATCATGGTGGTGGGGCTCGGCGGGCAGGACGGCGCGGTCGCCGGCCTGGGCCTGCTCCTCGCCCACGGTTTCTTCAAGGCGACGCTCTTCCTGGTGGTCGGCATCATCGACCACCAGTCCGGCACCCGCGACCTCCGCGTCCTGTCCGGTGTGGGAGCCACCGCGCCCGTGCTCTTCGCCGTCGCCCTCGTGGCCGCGGGCTCCATGGCCGGGGTCCCGCCGCTGCTCGGGTTCGTGGCCAAGGAATCCGTGTTCGAGGCGCTCGTGCACCGGGCGGAGGGCGGGATCGCCGGGACTCTTCTGCTCGGCGGCATGGTGCTCGGATCGATCCTCACCGTCGCCTACAGCGCCCGGTTCGTGTGGGGCGCCTTCGCGCTCAAGCACGGCAGGGCGCGGACCACCTTCAAGCGCGTCCGCGTGTCCTTCGTGCTGGCGCCCGCCCTGCTCGCCGTCACCTCGGTGGTGTTCGGTCTCTGGCCGGCACCGCTCGATCGCGTCGTCCAGCCGTACGCCACCCTCTTCGCGTCGGACGGCCCCGCCCCGCACCTGGCCCTCTGGCACGGCTTCGGGCTCCCGCTGCTGCTCTCGGGGCTCACGCTGGCGGCCGGCGCGGCGCTCTACCTCTTCCGCAGGCCCCTCGAGCGGTTCCAGGCGCGCCTGCCGTCGATACGCGAGGCGGAAGTGGTCTACCGGTCGGTGATCGGTGTGCTCGACGACGTCGCGGTCTGGATCACGGGACGGACGCAGCGCGGATCCCTGGCCTTCTACCTCTTCGTCATCCTCACCACCGCCGTCGTCACGCCGCTGACCGCCCTCATCATCTTCGACGCCCCGCTGCCCACCGCCTTCCGGATCGCGCAGTCCCCGGCGCAGGTCGTGGTGGCGGCCGCCATCATCGTGGGGATCGTCGCGGCGCTGCGCTCGAACAAGCGCTTCATGGCGGTGCTCATGGTCGGGATCACCGGGTACGGCATGGCGGCGGTGTTCGCCCTGCACGGGGCACCCGACCTCGCGCTCACGCAGATGCTCGTCGAGACGATCGTGCTCGTGGCCTTCGTGCTCGCCCTGCGGTCGCTGCCCGCAAGGCTGTGGAACCGCGCCGAGAGCCGGCACCGCCTGCTGCGCGCAGGGCTGGGCATAGCATTCGGCGGCATCATGGCCGTCATCGCCATGTCCGCGATGGCCTCCCGGAACGCCGCCCCGATCTCGCTCGCCTACCCGCAACTGGCCTACGAAGAGGGTGGCGGCGCGAACGCCGTCAACGTGCTGCTCGTCGACATCCGTGCGTGGGACACCTTCGGTGAGATCACCGTGCTGGTCCTCGCCGCGACCGGGGTCGCCAGCCTCATCTTCATCCGGGGCCGCAGCGACCACCGGCGCCGGGCCGACGGCGTCGAGGACGGGTCGGTGGACAGGGGACAGGAGCTCCTCGGCGCCCGCGGCCGATCGGGCGCAGCACTCGCGCTCGCGGCCCGCTTCGCGAATGTCCCGCGCGATCCCTGGCTCGTCGCCGGGCGGACCCTCGCCCCCGAGCGCCGGTCGATCGTCTTCGAGGTCGTCACGCGGCTGCTCTTCCACACCATCATCATGCTGTCCCTCTACCTGCTCGTCGCCGGGCACAACTTGCCCGGTGGCGGGTTCGCCGGAGGGCTCACCGCCGGCATCGCCCTGGCCGTCCGCTACCTCGCGGGAGGCCGGTTCGAACTCGCCGAGGCGAGCCCCGTGAGCGCCGGCACCCTGCTCGGCGCCGGGCTCGCGATCGTGTCCCTGACCGCTGCGGCGCCGCTCCTCGTCGGCGGTGCGATCCTCGAGAGCTACATCCTGGAGTTCTGGCTGCCCGTGGTCGGGGACGTGAAGTTCGTGACGTCGACCGTCTTCGACATCGGCGTGTACATCATCGTCGTCGGGCTGGTCCTCGACGTCCTCCGGAGTCTCGGCTCCGAGATCGACGAGCGCAGCGAGGCGGACGATCCCGTCGAGGAGGACGCGGGGGCGGACGCCCTCGTCCCGCCGGCCACGGAGGGGATCCGGCCATGACCGTCGACATCACCCTGATCGTGCTGATGGCCGTCTTCTTCGCCGCCGGCATCTACCTCCTGCTCGAGCGCAGCCTCACCCGGGTGCTGCTCGGGCTGATCCTCCTCGGCAACGGCGCGAACATCCTCCTGCTCGCCATGAGCGGGGGAGGGGGCAAGTCCCCGCTCTACGTCTCCGGGACCCCCGCCGAGGACTACACCGACAGCCTGCCGCAGGCACTGATCCTCACGGCGATCGTCATCACGTTCGCCGTCACGGCGTTCATGCTGGGCATCATCTACCGGTCCTGGGTGCTCGGTCGCCGGGACGACGTCCAGGACGACCCCGAGGACCGCCGCGTCGCGGACCAGCCCAGCTACGACTACGAGGACGACGCCGACATCGCCGCCGACACCACCGAATTCTCCGACGACGGATCCACTCCCGGCCCGGCCGGGACGCCTGTGCCCAGCGGGACCCGCCCGGACGGGCCGGGGGATGCCCGATGATCGCCGCCGACCTCGCCCCGCTCGCCGTCGTCCTGCCGTTCCTCGGCGCCGCCGTGACGTTCCTGCTCATCCGCCACTCGCGGGCGCAGCGTGCCGTCAGCATCACGACGCTCAGCGTCACCCTGCTCATCGAGGTCGTCATGCTCCTCGCGGCGCCGTCCGCCGGGACGCACGCGGTACGGCTCGGCGGCTGGGAACCGCCGTTCGGGATCGTGCTCGTGGTGGACCAGTTCTCGGCCCTCATGCTCGTGGTCTCGTCCGCCGTGAGCCTCGCGGTGCTCATCTACGCCGCGGGCCAGGGCATGGCCGACGGCGACGAGGACGGCCCGGTGTCGATCTTCCACCCCACGTACCTGATCCTCGTGGCGGGCGTGTCCAACGCCTTCCTCACCGGCGACCTGTTCAACCTCTACGTAGGCTTCGAGATCCTCCTCACCGCCAGCTACGTGCTCATGACCCTGGGGGGCACGGCGCCGCGCATCCGCGCGGGCGTGACGTACGTCGTCGTGAGCGTGGTGTCCTCGATGCTGTTCCTCATCGCGATCGCCATGATCTACGGCGCCACCGGGACGGTCACCATGGCCGACCTCGCCGTGAAACTGGAGTCCGTGGACCCGGCGACGCAATTGGTGCTGCATCTCATGCTGCTCGTGGCCTTCGGCATCAAGGCCGCCGTCTTCCCGCTCTCCTTCTGGCTCCCGGACTCCTACCCCACGGCCCCGGCACCCGTCACCGCGGTGTTCGCCGGTCTGCTCACCAAGGTGGGCGTGTATGCGATGGTGCGGGTGGAGACGCTGCTGTTCCCCGGCGACCGCATCAACTCGCTCCTCATGGTGGTCGCGCTGCTGACGATGGTCGTGGGGATCCTCGGCGCCCTCGCCCAGTCCGACATCAAGCGGCTGCTGTCCTTCACCCTCGTCAGCCATATCGGGTACATGGTGTTCGGGCTGGCCATCTCCTCGCGGATCGGGCTCGGAGCTGCGGTCTACTACGTGGCGCACCACATCACCGTGCAGACGAGCCTGTTCCTCGTGACAGGGCTGATCGAGCGCCGGGGTGGCACGGCGAACGTGGACCGGCTGGGCGGCCTCGCGAAGCTGTCGCCGCTCCTCGGCCTCCTGTTCTTCCTGCCGGCCATGAACCTCGCGGGCATCCCGCCCTTTTCCGGGTTCCTCGGCAAGCTCGGGCTCATCCAGGCCGGCGTGGAGCTCGGGACGCCGCTCGCCTACGTGCTGGTGGCCGGAGGCGTGCTCACGAGCCTGCTCACGCTCCTGGTCATGGCACGCGTCTGGAACCGCGCGTTCTGGCGCAGCCCGGCCGACGCCGAGGACCCCGACCCCATCCTGCTCGCCAGCAAGGCGGACGGCTCCCGTGTGGGGACGTCGCGCCACGTGACCGGCGACGACACCGGGAAGTTCGCCGGCAAGGATCCCGTCACCCTGTTGCCCGGCACCATGACGGGCCCCACCATCGGCCTCGTGGCACTCGGCCTCGCCCTCACGGTCCTCGCCGGCCCGCTCTTCGCCCTCAGTGACGACGCGGCGCAGGAGATGCTCGACCGCACCCCCTACATCGAGGCCGTACTCGGGCCGGGAGCCGACGGATGACCCGCCGGCACATCCCCCTCATCACCGAGCTCCCGCTCGTCATCTGGCTCGTGCTCGTGTGGGGCGCCCTCTGGCAGGACTTCAGCCCGGGCACCCTTCTGTTCGGAGCCGTCATCGCCTACGTCGTCGTCAACTTCTTCTACCTGCCGCCCGTGGAACTGACGGGCCGCTTCAACGTGCTCTGGCTGGTGCCGTTCATCGGACGGTTCCTCCTCCAGTTGGTGACCGCGAGCGTCGAGGTCTTCTGGCTCGCGGTGACCCGGGGGCCGAGGCTCCGGAACGCCGTCGTGGCCGTGGCCCTGCGCAGCCACTCCGACTTCCTCGTCACCGCCACCGGCCACGCCATCTCCCTCATCCCGGGATCACTGGTGCTCGAGGTGGACCGCTCCACCTCCACGCTGTACCTCCACTGCCTCAATGTGCGGAGCGCCGAAGACGCCGAGGCCATCCGCCGCAACGTCCGGGCCACGGAGGCCTGGCTCATCCGCGTCATGGGCAGCGCGCGGGATCTCGCGGCGCTCCGCGCCGAGGGGGCACGCCCATGAGCGTCGTCGCGTATGTCGTCGGAGGAATACTTACTGTGGCAGCTGCCCTGGCGCTGTACCGTGCGGTGCGCGGACCATCGATCCTCGACCGCGTGCTGGCACTCGACGTCGTCCTGGCCATCATCGGGGCGGCACTCGTGCTCAACATGGTGGTCAACCGGCACCTCGACAACCTGGTCCTCCTCGTGACGATCTCGCTCGTCGGGTTCATCGGTTCGGTCACCGTGGCCCGCTTCGTCACGGACAGGAAGTAGCGCCATGGTCAACGACGTCGTCGTCTCGGCGCTCCTGATCGGCGGGGCCCTCATGTCCCTCGCCGCGGGGATCGGCCTCGTCAGCTTCCCCGACCTGCTCTCCCGGATGCACGCCGCCACCAAGCCGCAGGTCCTCGGGCTCCTGCTGTTCCTGCTCGCGCTCGCCGTGGAGAACGAGAGCTGGATCCTGGTGCCCGTCCTCGTGCTGTGCTGGGTGTTCCAGCTGCTCACCAGTCCCGTCTCGGCGCACATGGTGGGCCGCGCGGGCTACCGCACGCGCCACGTGCGTCGCGACCTGCTCACCCTCGACGAGCTCGACGACGTCGTCGCCCGGGCGGTGGAGTCCCGGCCGCCGCATCTCGACCGGACCGGCGGCACGGGCCGGGAGGGCGACAGCCGGAGAGGATGACGAGGGCCCCGGGCTCCCACGGCCTCGGCAACCTGGGCCGGTGCCGTCGCCGGCCTGTCAAGCCGCCCCCGGGCGCGCCGTAGCCACGGTGCCTCCCGGGGCCGGACGGTAGGGTGGCAGGTCGAGGCACGGTACTGGAGTGGGGTTCGGCGATGGAGATGCTGCAGCGCAGCGCGGTGGTCATCGAGGACGACGCCGACATCCGCCGACTGCTCGTGATCGTGCTGTCGGGGCGGAAGTTCACGGTGCACGAGGCCGGCACGGGCGCCGAGGGACAGCGTCTCGTCGAGACGGCCCGCCCGCAGCTCATCACGCTGGATCTCAACCTGCCGGACATGGACGGCCTGGACCTGTGCCCGCGGCTCCGGGCATGCTCGGACGCGCACATCCTCACCATCTCCGCGCGGCCTCCCCAGCTCACGGAGGAGCAGTGCCTCGCCGCCGGCGCGGACCACTTCATGGCGAAGCCCTTCAGCCCGCGCGCCCTGCGCGCCCACCTCGACGGCGTCCTGCCTCTCCAGGGCGCCGCGTAGCAGGTAGGCCTCGATGATCAAGCCCTACGCGAAGAGCGCCACCGCCATGACCAGCGGCAGCGAGACCACGGAGGCGATCGAGGTGACCATCGTCAGCGTCTTGAACGTCCCCTGGGTGGACAGTCCGAGCAGCGACTTGAACATCCAGAAGAAGTTGCTGTTGACCTGGAGCGCGAACATGGCGCCCGAGGCGATGGCGAGGCCGATGACGATCGGCGGGACGTCGATCGACCCGACCACCGGACCGATGATCCCGGCGGCCGTGATGGCCGCCACCGACACCGACCCGATGGCCAGGTGCAGTACCGCGGCGATGACCCAGGCGAGCAGGATGCTGAGGATGACCGGCGCGTTCGCGTCGGCCGTGAAGAGGTCGGCCAGGATCGTGTCGAGGCCGGTCTCCCCGATGACGGCGCCGAGGGAGCCGCCGATGCCGGTGATGAGCAGGATCTCGCCGGTGGTATGAAATCCCTCGCTCATGGCCGTGTCCGTGCCCTTCGAGCCCAGCGTGCGCCGGCACAGCACATAGGCACCGAGCAGGCCGACGAAGAGCGCGAGATTGGCGTCCCCGAGGAACGCGATGAAGTCGTTGGAGAATCCGAACAGGTCCGCGAAGGCGCCGAAGGCGATCATGACCAGCGGCACGAGGATGGGCAGCAGGCACACGAGCAACGGAGGGGTGGACCTGTCCGCCTCGACCAGCTCGGTGGTCTCCAGTTCGACCATCGCCTCATCGACCTCTTCATCCTTCGCCGCCTTCCAGTAGCGGCCGCGCAGGAGGATTCGGAAGATCAGCGTCGTCAGGATGGCGGTCAGCGGCCCGAGCACCAGACCATAGATCAGCCAGACGCCCAGGGGGATGTCCAGGAGGCCCGCGATGGACACCGCTGCCAGTCCCGGGATCACGAAGACGTAGCCGGCGAAGATCCCGGTTCCGAGCGCCCCGGCCATGTGCGGCAGACCCGTGCGGCCGATGAAGGGCCCGCTCGAGCGTGCCACGGGAGAGGCGAGCACTACCTGCACGTCGACGTAGATCGACGGGAAGATCGTCGACATGGCGGCCGTCAGCGCGTACGGGAGCCGTCGTGCACCGACGCCGTTCACGAGTTTTGTCACCATCTTCTGGAAGGCGCCGATCGCATGGAGCATCGCTCCGATGAGCACCCCGAACCCGATGAGCAGGCCCACCTCGCCCATGATCTCGCCGAACCCGGTGGCGATCGCCGTGATGGTCGCCGTGAAGCCCACGCCGGTCGCGAGGCCGAGGTAGAGCGAGCCGATCATCAGCGAGATCACCGGGTCCACCTTGACCCTGATGATGAGCAGGATGATGACGACGATGGCTATCACCGTGTGCAGAACGACCATGACCTGCTCCTGCCCGTCCGGGCAATGGGGTGACTGTCCGGCACCATCGCCTCGTCGACTCCCACTGCGGCAGCGGTCGTGGCGACCGCCCGGCCGCCGACGACGGGCCCGGCAGCGGAAGCCGTGCGAACGCTGCAGGTCCTCGCGAAGGTGCCCGCCGGCCTCCACGAGAACTCGCTGAGACACCTTCCGTCCGGGTCGACTCGATCCGTGTGGGCCCAGCTAATACCGGCGGTCCGGCAGTGTCAAGGCACCGGCAGTGGTCATCCCGTGACCGGACCCGCAGGCTCGTTCCGACACCCAGGGCAGGGCTGCGGAAGGCGCGGACAGCACGACGTCGGCGCGGACGGCAGGGAGCCCTCGGCGTCGGCGCGGACGGCAGGGAGCCCTCGGCGTCGGCGCGGACGGCAGGGAGCCCTCGGCGTCGGAGCGGACGGCAGGGAGCCCTCGGCGTCGGCGCGGACGGCAGGGAGCCCTCGGCGTCGGCGCGGACGGCAGGGAGCCCTCGGCGTCGGCGCGGACGGCAGGGAGCCCTCGGCGTCGGATCAGTGGATGAGGCGACGCCAGCCGGCCGGCACGCGCCCCGCCGGGCCGGGTACGGGCTGGTCCTCCGGGCGGCTGGTGGGCTCCGCCAGGGCGGGACCGTCGACGAACTGCTGCGTGCCGTAGTCCCAGAACCAGTCCTCACCCGGCTCGAAGGACGCGGCCACCGGATGCCCTGCCGCCGCGGCGTGTGCGGAGGCATGCCGGGCCGGTGAACTGTCGCAGCACCCTACCTGGCCGCACGCGGCGCAGCGGCGCAGGTGCACCCACCAGCCGCCCGAATCGTCGCAGTCCCTGCAGCCGGTGCCGGAGGGCGGAACGCTGGTGTCGATGGCTTCGGTCATGGTCGTCCTTCCTGGGGGGAGAGTTCCGGCGCCGCCCGGAACGCGGTCATGGCGTCCGCGGGAGAGGCTGAACCTGCCACGAACCCGTCGGGCCGCACGAGGTACAGCAGGCCGGGCCGGAGCGGCGTCGAGCCGGTCGTCGCGAAGGTGTGGAGGGGGAGTCCGAGCTCACCGGCCACGAGCGCGGCCTCCCGCGCGGTACCGGCATCCGCGGCGTACAGGTGCAGTTGCGGAACGGCCGCCCGGAGTACCTCGAAGTTGTCGCCGGTCCACGGCAGGCGGCGTCCGACGACGGCGTCCCGGCGTCGCCCATCGCCCGCGCCGTCCATCCGGTAGTGGATGCGGAGCTGGCCGAGGTACCCCGCCAGGCGGCGGCCGACCGGCAGGCGCGGCAGCACGGCCATGGCGACGGGCAGCACCACCCGCGGCACGTAACGGCGGATCAGGATCGCCGCCCTGGAGCCGGACGTGAGCCCTCGGAACACCGTGTCCGTGGTCTTCAGGAGGCGCACGGCCACGGGCCGTCGCTCGGCTTCGTAGCGATCGAGGAGCGACTCGGGGGCGCGCCCGGCGAGGACGTCGTCGAGCTTGAATGCGAGGTTGTGGGCGTCCTGGAGGCCGGTGTTCATGCCCTGCGCACCGACCGGCGAATGGACATGGGCGGCGTCTCCGGCGAGGAACACGGAACCCGTGCGGAAGTGCGCGGCGATGCGGTGGTGCACGCGGTAGGTGGAGAACCAGCGGTAGTCCTCGTACGTGACGCCGAAGACCTCGGCCAGGCGCCGACGTGCGGCGTCCTCGGTGATCGCGGGGGTCTCGTCTCCCGCCACGCCGATCAGGCGCTGCCCGTTCCTGCCGTCCTCGGCGGGACGCATGGGGAACGCGAGCAGGAACTCCGTGGCGCCCTGGCGGATGTTGACGGACGCGGGCGTGAGTCCGCTGACACCCACCGCGTCCACGAGGTAGAAGCTCTGCCGGCTCGTGGTCCCCTCGAAGGCCGTCCCGCTCAAGGTGCGGACGGTGGAGGACGCACCGTCGCAACCGACCGCGAAGCGTGCGCTGAGCGTCGTCCGCCCGTCCGGGCCGCCGACGACGGCGAGGACGCCGTCGTCCGTCCGGGTGAGCGCGCTCAGCCGGTGCCGCCATCGGACGGACCCTCGCAGTACCTGCAGGTGGTCGCCCAGGATCCGCTCGTTGGCGCTCTGCTCCAGCATGTAGATGCCAGGGTAGGGGGTGAGCCCCCGCCCGAGCCCCGACAGCGGGATGGGCGTGAAGGCGCGGCGCCCGTACCCCTGGCGGACGGATTCGGCGTGCACGGCCTCGGCCAGCACGCGGTCGACGACGCCGAGCTGGTCGTATATCTCCATGGACCGCGAGTGCACGCCGAGCGCCCGGGACTCCACCGTCGGTCCGTCCTTGGCGTCGATCAGGACGACGCGCCGCCCCAGCTTCACCAGCCAGTTCGCCAGCATCAGGCCCGTGGGGCCCGCTCCCACGACGAGGACCTCGACGTCCTCCGGTGCCGCGCTCTCGTCCGTCATGCCGCCTCCCGGGTCCGTTCAGCGTTCGAGGATGGTGCAGACGCACGCCCGGTTGCCCTCGGGGTCCGCCAGCACCGTGAAGGAGGGTGCGGCGTCGTCGTCGACCACGGTGCCGCCGGCTGCGACGGCCGCGGCGATACGCGCCTCCGCCGCATCGTGGGGCACCCATACATCGAGGTGGAAGCGCTGTCGCGGCGTCTCATGCGCGTAGGTGTGCTGGAACCACAGCAGCGGCACGCGGCCGGTCGGGTCGACGACGTCGTCCCCGTCGACAGCACCGGCGTCGCCGGTCAGCAGGGCGGCCCAGAAGGGGCCGATGCCGGCCGCGTCGGCGGTGTCGAGAGCGAGTTCGACGACGGTGGGCGCATCGGGATCGGCGCTGATGCCCCGCTCCGCGGCGGCTCCGCTGATGCGGCGGGCCAGCTCGACGTCGCGCCGCGTGACGCCGGACGCGTCGTGGCTCAGGAGCTTCACGTCGACGTGCGGGTAGGTGAGCGTCACGTCGGGGTGGTGGCCCGCCTCCTCCGCGAGCTCGCCGATGGCGGTCACGAGCGCGAGTCCCGTGGCGAAGTCACCGGTCCGGAACCGGGCGTGCAGTGCCTGCGTCAGTTTCCGCCAGTCATCGAGCCCGGCGTCGAGGATGTCCTGGGTACTGAGGATCGTCATGCGGCAAGTATGGCGCGGACGCAGGGGCTGGAGAAGAGCGGCTGTGTGCTCCCGCGATGAGTACCGAACGGGCCGAGGAACTCGCGAAGCAGGTCAAGGCGATCGCCGACCCGAACCGTCTGCGGCTCGTCACCCTGATCTCCGCCGGTGCCGGGCATCAGTGGCCGGCGCCGAGCTTCCCGCCGAGCCGTTCCTGCATGAGGGTGGAGGCCTCGTTGAGTCCCACGATGCTCACCTCGGTGCCGTGGGCCCGGTACTTCTCCTGGATGGCGTCCAGGGTCGCGATCGTGGAGGCGTCCCACAGGTGGGAGCCGTGCAGGTCGATGGTGACGCGGTGAGGATCCGTGGCGTACTCGAACTGGGTGTAGAGATCGTTCGAGGACGCGAAGAAGAGTTCGCCGTTCACGGTGTAGGTGGCGTGGCGGTCGCCGTCCACGGTGTCCTCCGTGCGCTCGACGGTGACGAAGTGCGCGACCCGCCGGGCGAAGGCCACCATGGCCACCAGCACGCCGACGCCGACGCCGATCGCCAGGTTGTGCGTCCAGACGGTCACGATCACGGTGGCGAGCATGACGGTGGTCTCGCTCCTGGGCATCCGCTTCAGGGTCGAGGGGCGGATGCTGTGCCAGTCGAAGGTCGCGATGGACACGAAGATCATCACGGCGACGAGGGCCGCCATCGGGATCAGGGCGACGATGTCGCCGAGGGCGACGACGAGGACGAGCAGGAAGATCCCGGCGAGGAAGGTGGAGATGCGGGTCCGGGCGCCGGAGGCCTTGACGTTGATCATCGTCTGGCCGATCATCGCGCAACCGCCCATGCCGCCGAAGAAGCCGGTGATGATGTTCGCCGCACCCTGGCCCCAGGACTCGCGGGTCTTGTTCGAGCGGGTGTCGGTGATGTCGTCGACGAGCTTCGCCGTCATCAGGGACTCGAGGAGTCCGACGGCGGCCAGCGCCAGCGCGAACGGAGCGATGATCTGGAGGGTCTCGAGGTTCAGCGGCACGTTCGGGAAGAACAGGGACGGCAGGCTCTCGGGCAGTTCGCCCTTGTCGCCGACGGTCGGGACCAGCACGTCGGCGAGGACCGCGAACACGGTGAGCACGACGATCGCCACCAGCGGCGCGGGAACCACCGTCGTCAGACGCGGGAGGCCGAAGACGATGAGCAGCCCGACGGCGACCATCGGGTACACCAGCCACGGGACGCCCAGCAGTTCGGGCACCTGGGACAGGAAGATCAGGATCGCCAGGGCGTTGACGAAGCCCACCATGACCGAGCGGGGGATGAACCTCATCAGCCGTGCGACGCCGGTCACGCCGAGGATCACCTGGAAGATCCCGCCGAGGATGACGGCGGCGATGAAGTAGTCCACGCCATGGCTCGCCACCAGCGGCGCGATGACCAGGGCAACGGCTCCGGTCGCGGCGGAGATCATCGCCGGGCGGCCGCCGAGGAACGCGATGGACACGGCCATGGTGAAGGAGGCGAACAGGCCCAGGCGCGGGTCGACGCCGGCGATGATCGAGAACGCGATCGCCTCCGGGATCAGGGCGAGGGCGACGACGAGCCCCGCGAGGACCTCCGTCTTCAGCAGGCGCGGATTCCGCAGGGTCCGGGTGACGGACTGGCGTTCGACAGGCGTGGGTTCGTGTGTCGCGGTAGGCGCGGCTGCTGACATGGAGGGGTCCTTCGTGTGTCACGGGTGCGGGGACAGGCGTGGGCGGGAAGAGGCCACCGCTGGACGTGGGGAACCGGCCCTGCGCCGTCGTGCAGGAACCCGTGGTCATCCACAGTACGATGACCACTCTACCCTGACGTTAGGGTTGAGTTGTGGGCGCACAGGATCAGGGAGAGGTGGGGCAGCGATGAGCGACGCGCAGGTGGAGGTGCAGGGGCGGCCGGCGGCGTCCGTGGCTCCCGGCCGGGCCACCGGGAGCGCGGTGGAGGGCGCCCGCACCCGGACGATGCATATCGGTGAACTCGCCGAACGCACGGGTCTCTCACTACGGACCATCCGGCACTACGACGACGTCGGCATCCTGCCTGCGACGGCCCGCACCGACGGTGGCTTCCGCGTCTACACCGAGAACGACCTCGAGCGGCTGATGGTCATCCGCCGGATGAAGCCCCTGGGCTTCACGCTGGAGGAGATGAAGGACCTTCTTGTGATCCTGGATGCCCTGCACGACGTGGACGATGAGGAGTCGGTCCGGGACCTGCGATCACGCCTGGCAGTGTTCCGGAGCAGCGCGGAGGAGCGCCGGGCGAAGATGGTCGAGACACTCGCCCGGGCCGACGAGTTCATCGAGGTGCTGGGCAGGTACCAGGCGCCCGACCTCGAAGAGGACCGCCCGGGCTTGCCGGGACGAAGGCGTCGAGGCGCGTGATTTGACTCACGCCCGGCCACCGTTCAGGGTTTTAGGTCTGTCCTCATCGCTCCAACCACGCGCTCGCAGTTCGACCACAGGTCCTGCGACCGCGGAAGGAATCCATCCCCCATGCCTGAATCCGCTTCCCCGGTGCAGGTCTCGGCGGCCCGTGCCGTCGGTGACCAGCACCAGTCACCGCACCTCAGCCGGTCCCTGAGCAACCGCCACATCCAGCTGCTCGCCATCGGCGGGGCCATCGGCACCGGCCTCTTCATGGGCTCCGGCAAGACCATCTCGCTCGCCGGCCCCTCGGTGATCTTCGTGTACATGATCATCGGCTTCATGCTGTTCTTCGTCATGCGCGCCATGGGAGAGCTCCTGCTCTCCAACCTCGAGTACAAGTCCTTCAGCGACTTCGCCGGAGACCTGCTCGGCCCCTGGGCCGGGTTCTTCACGGGCTGGTCCTACTGGTTCTTCTGGGTGGTCACCGGCGTCGCGGACATCGTGGCCATCTCGGGCTACGTGGACATCCTCGCGCCCGGGACCCCGCTGTGGATCCCGGCACTCGCCACCCCCGTGGTGCTGGTGCTCCTCAACCTCCCGACCGTGAAGGCGTTCGGCGAGGCGGAGTTCTGGTTCGCCATCATCAAGGTGGTCGCCATCCTCGCGCTGATCGTCACCGGCATCGTCATGATCGCCACGCGCTTCCAGTCACCGGGCGGCCAGGTGGCGGACCTCGCCAACATCTGGAACGACGGCGGCATGTTCCCGCACGGCCTCTTCGGCTTCATCCTCGGCTTCCAGATCGCGATCTTCGCGTTCGCCGGCATCGAACTCGTCGGTACCGCGGCCGCGGAGACGAAGGACCCCGAGAAGACGCTGCCCCGCGCCGTGAACTCCATCCCCATCCGCATCCTGCTCTTCTACGTGGGCGCCCTCACCGTCATCATGGCCGTCAACCCGTGGCGCACCATCGACGCGGCCAACAGCCCGTTCATCGGGATGTTCACCCTCGCGGGCCTCGGGATCGCCGCCGTCGTCGTGAACCTCGTGGTGCTGACCTCGGCCGCCTCCAGTGCCAACTCCGGCATCTACTCGACGTCGCGCATGGTCTACGGACTGGCGCAGGACGGCAACGCACCGAAGTTCTTCGGCAAGCTCAGCTCTCGCAAGGTGCCGCAGAACGCCCTGCTGTTCTCCTGCATCTTCCTGCTCGCCGGGCTGATCCTGCTCTACTCGGGCGACTCCGTGATCGGCGCCTTCACGATCGTCACGTCGGTTGCATCGGTGCTGACGATGTTCGTGTGGTCCATGATCCTCCTCAGCTACCTGGCGTTCCGCCGTCGCAGGCCCGAACTGCACGAGGCGTCGTCGTTCAGGATGCCGGGCTCCTCGTTCATGCCGTACGTGGTCCTCGCGTTCTTCCTGTTCATGCTGGTCGCCCTCGCCCAGGCGGAGGAGACCCGCCTGGCGCTGTTCGTGGCCCCACTGTGGTTCAGCCTGCTCGGCGCCGCGTGGTTCCTGAACCGCAAGACGCCCCTGCAGCAGGCCCGCATCGAGGAGCACAGGGCCCTGGTGCGCAGCGAACGGGCCGTGCGCACGGCCGGCCCCTAGTCCCGGTGATCGTGATGAAGGGCCGTCCCGCTCGGGGCGGTCCTTCGTGCGTCCTGGCCGTGCGCCGGCCCGCGCTCGCGGCGGCCGAGGATGGCCGCGTTGAGGCCCCCGATCGCGGCAGCCGTCACGAGGCTGAGGAGGACGGCTGCCTGCAGCCCCCGGCCGGTCTCGGTATGGGCGGCGACGAGGATCGGCGTCACCACCAGCATGGTGGCCACAAACCAGAGGGCCCTGCTCTGCACGAATCGCATGCCTGCTCCTTCCCTCGACCCGTCAAGCGTAGGGATGTACGCTCTTCGGCGCGTCATCCCTGAGGGGGAAAGGGCCTGCCGCCGGTCATCCCCGTGACGGCGACCCATGATGGCGACCCGTGATGGCGACCCGTGATGGCGACCCCGGCATGTTGGGTCCGGTCAGGAGCGGCTGCGATACTGCTCCGATGGCCAAGAACAGGATCACCGGCGGCCGTGGCATCCTCGCCGCCCGCCTCGACGACGACCTGAAGGACCGCCTGCGGTCCGCGGTGCTCAGCCCGCAGCTCCTGCTCGCGGCGAAGGCCGCCCTCGCCGCCGCCCTCGCCTGGACCATCGCGCTCGCCATCCCCGGGGAGGCCTCCCGGTACCCCTACTACGCGCCGCTCGGTGCGCTGCTCGCGATCTATCCGACGGTCGCGGGAACGCTGAAGTCAGGGCTGCAGACGGTCATCGGCCTCACCATCGGGATCGTCCTGGCCCACATCGCGGTCTGGGCCGGAGATCCGAGCTGGGGGACGATCGCCTTCGTCGTCGGGGTGGGCGTGCTGCTCGCGGGAGCCCTGAGGAGGACGGCGGGCGGCGGCTCGGGGATCGCGT
Source organism: Arthrobacter sp. TJ-238 (assembly GCF_058269215.1). Taxonomy (NCBI): domain Bacteria; kingdom Bacillati; phylum Actinomycetota; class Actinomycetes; order Micrococcales; family Micrococcaceae; genus Arthrobacter; species Arthrobacter sp. TJ-238. The sequence goes on from NZ_JBZCNH010000004.1 coordinate 79,908, forward strand.
CCGCCGGACTGTTCGTCCTCATCATCGGCAACGACAACCTCGGCTATTCGCTGGGCTACTTCGTCCAGACGGTGGTGGGGGTGGGCGTGGGGCTCGCGGTGAGCGCGCTGATCCTGCCGCCGCTCCACCTGGACGACGCCGTGGGCCAGATGAGCCGGCTCCGCAGGACGGCCGCCCGGCAGCTGCAGGAGATGGGCGAGGCCCTGGAGGAGGGCTGGGACGCGGACGATCCGCGCTGGTCGGAGCGGCGGGACGACCTCACGGCGTCCGCCCGGAACGCGCGGAACGCCCTGCAGTACGCGGACGAGAGCCGCAAGGGCAACGTGCGGCGGCGCTTCCACCCTCACGACGTCCGGCGCGACTACCGGCACGTCGAGGTCCTCGAGGTCGTCGCGGCCCACACGCTGAACATCACCAATATGCTGCAGGACGGGCTCCATGGGACGTCCCGGGAGCACCCCATCCCGGCGGCGGTCCGGCCATCCCTCCAACGGGCCTTCACCGCCGTGGGTGATGTCCTCGACCTCTGGACGGTCGAGGAGGACGACGCCGCAACCCTCCGCGCGGCGGAGGAGAGCCTGCAGGCTCTCGCCTCGGCGGCCTACGAGTCGTCCACCCGGGACGTGCCCTTCGGTGCGGCGGCCGCGATCGCCATGAGCCTGTACCGCATCGTGCAGGCGGTGACACCCGGGCCGCACATCGAGGGCGCGGAGTAGGACGACGAAGGGGAGGAGGGATGCCCGGAGCGGGTGTCCCTCCCCCCTTCACGCGGCGGATCAGGTCAGGTCGCGGGTCTTCGAGAACCGGTCGATGGCCTTCTGCGTGGAGCGGTTGGTGAGCACCTGGATCGTGGTGCTCACAGCACCCGAGATGATGGCGAACATCAGGGCGGAGCGCAGCGTGTTCTCGAGCCCGTCCTTGCTCTTCGGGGGCGCCTCGCCCGTGATCTTCTCCCACAGGAAGTCGACGAGCTTCGTCCCGACGAAGCCCGCACCGACGCTCATGCCGACGCCGAGCAACTTGAACACCAGGGTCATGGTTTCTCCTTCTGGTCCGAATAGTCCTTGCCCTAGCCTAGTCGTGCTCCGCGCCCTTCCGCAGGGAGCGGCAGGTCGGGACGACCGGCGGAACCCGCGCACGGCGGCGCGAAGCGCCGGTGTAGGATCGGTAGCGCTCAACCAACAACGACAGGGGAGCGCCGATCCGCAGCATGCTGCCGGAGCGGGCGCTGAGAGTGCGGACCGCCGCAGACCCTCGAACCTGATCCGGCTAGTACCGGCGAAGGGAGTCGAGTTCTCAGGGTGCACGGACGTCGCTTCGGCGAAGGCCCGCCACCCTCCCCTCCTGCATCCCAGGAGGAATCCCATGGCATCATCAACAGCCCTACCGGGCACCCCGACACCCACCAGGCAATGGCGCGTCGTCGACATCGTGGTGGCCTCGGTCATCGCCGTCGCCGTCGGCGTGCTGTTCTTCGTCTGGTCCGCCGGCTACTCCGGCATCAGCATCCTCTCCGCAGGCTTCCCGCCGCTCGGTGGCCTGTACACGGGCGGCTGGCTCATCGCCGGCGTGCTCGGTGGGCTCATCATCCGCAAGCCCGGCGCGGCCATCTACTGCGAGACCCTCGCGGCGGCGGTCTCGGCCCTCATCGGCACGCAGTTCGGGCTCAGCGTCCTGCTCTCCGGGGCCATCCAGGGCGCGGGCGCGGAGCTCGTGTTCCTGCTCTTCCTCTACCGGAAGTGGAACCTGTCCGTCGCGCTCCTCGCCGGCCTCGGAGCGGGACTCGCGCTCGCGATCAGCGAGAACATCCTCTACAACGCGCTCTGGAGCATCGAGTTCCAGCTGCTCTACGTGCTGTTCGCCGGGATCTCCGGCGTCGTCATCGCGGGCCTGCTGTCCTGGCTGGCCATGCGGGGACTCGCGAGGACGGGCGTGCTGTCCGCCTTCGCCGCCGGCCGGACGGCGGACGTGTGACCGCAGCCGGCGGACCGTCCCCGGGTGCGGTGCATGTCCGCGCCCGCGGATGGGGCTGGCGCCACGCGGGCCGCAGGGCCTTCGCCGCGCGCCATCTCGACCTCGAGCTCCAGCCCGGCGAGCGTGTCCTGCTCCTGGGTGCTTCCGGCGCGGGCAAGTCCACCGTGCTGCACGGGCTGGCAGGATTGCTCGGCAGCCACGACGAGGGCGAGCAGGAGGGCGAGCTGCTGCTCGACGGCGCCCACCCCGCCACGGTGCGGGGGAGGGCCGGGCTCGTGCTGCAGGATCCCGAGACGCAGGTGGTCCTCGCCCGGGTGGGCGACGAGGTGGCCTTCGCCGCCGAGAACCTCGCCGTGCCGCGGGAGGAGATCTGGCAGCGCGTGGGGCGGGCGCTCGACGACGTCGGCCTCGACCTCCCGCTCGACCACCCCACCACCGCGCTGTCCGGCGGGCAGAAGCAGCGCCTCGCCCTCGCCTCGGTCCTCGCGATGGAACCCGGCCTGCTCCTGCTCGACGAACCCACGGCGAACCTCGACCCCGACGGCGTCCTGGAGGTGCGCGACGCCGTGGTCCGCGTCCTCGAGCGCACGGGTGCGACGCTCGTCGTCGTCGAGCACCGCGTGGCCGTGTGGGCGGACGTCGTGGACCGCGTGATCGTGCTCGACGCCGACGGCGGCGTCCTCGCCGACGGCCCGCCCGCCACCGTCCTGGTGCAGGAGGACACCCGGGCCCGCCTCGCCTCGGCCGGCGTGTGGGTGCCCGGGCGGCCACCGGCCGTGGGCGGGACGATGCCCTCCGGGCCCGGGGGCGGGACCCTCCTGTCGGCGGAGGGTCTGGGCGTCGCCCGGACCCGCCGCGGCCCGGTTGCCGTCGACGGCCTGGATCTGCAGGTGCGGTCCGGGGGGGCCCTGAGCATCACCGGACCCAACGGTGCCGGGAAGTCGACGGCAGCCCTGACGCTGGGGGGCCTGCTGCGCCCGCGCGCCGGGCACCTCTCCGCCGCACCGGCCCTGGCGGGAACGGCCGGCAGCGACCCGTCCCGGTGGCGGTCGGCGGAGCTGGTCCGGCGCATCGGGACCGTCTTCCAGGAACCCGAGCACCAGTTCCTCACCGCGACGGTCGCGGACGAGCTCGCGTTCGGCCCGCGGCAGGCCGGGGTCGTCGATCCGGCGCGCATCGGGTCGGTGGCCGAGCGGCTGCGCCTCACCCACCTGCTGAAGGCCAACCCGTTCACGCTCTCCGGTGGGGAGAAGCGGCGCCTGTCCGTCGCGACGATGCTCGCCACGGCCCCGCGCGTCCTCATCCTCGACGAGCCGACCTTCGGCCAGGACGCCCTGACTTGGGCCGAACTCGTGACCCTGCTGCGCGAACTCGTCGACGACGGCGTGGCCGTCCTCTCTGCGACGCACGACGCCGAGTTCATCGCCGCCCTCGGTGGCGCGACCCTCCACATCTCCGGCGGGGCAGGACGGCTGGTGGCCCGATGAGCGGCGACTACCTGACCCCGGTCCTCACGGGCAGGACGCTCCTGCGGGCCAACCCGGTGTCCAAGCTCTTCGCCGCCGCGGTGATCACGATGGCGCTCCTGTCCAGCATCGACTGGGTGAGCGCCGCGGTGGTCCTCGCCTGCGAGCTCGCCCTCATGCCGCTGCTGGGCATCAGCGTCGGAGGCCTCGCGCGGCGCATCTGGCCGCTCCTCGTCGCCGCCGGGGTCGGCGCCTACGGAACCGCCCTGCTCGCCGAGAAGACCGGGCCGGTCCTGCTCGACGTCGGGCCGTTCCTGTTCACCGAGGGATCCGTGGCCGCGGGCATCGCCGTCGGGCTGAGGGGGCTGGGGCTGGCGCTGCCGGGCATCTTCATCCTCCTCACCACAGACCCCACGGACCTCGCCGACGCCCTCGCGCAGAAGCTGCACCTGCCGCACCGCTTCGTCCTCGGCGGGCTGGCGGCGCTACGGCTCGTGGGCCTCCTCGTGGAGCAGTGGGAGACCCTCGGCCTCGCGCGGCACGCCCGCGGCATCGGCTCGGACGGCTCCTTCCTCGCCCGCGCCAGGAACCTGCTGGGGCAGTCCTTCGGGCTGATCGTGCAGGCCATCCGACGGGCCACCCGGCTCGCGACGGCGATGGAGGCGCGCGGCTTCGGCGGCGGGACCCGCACCTGGGCCCGGACGAGCACCTTCTCGGGCCTCGACGCCGTCGTCGCCGTCGTCGGGCTGCTCATCGCCGCGGGCGCGGTGACGGCGGCCGTGCTGGCCGGGACGTGGAGCTTCCTGCTCTCCTGACCGGGTGGACGGGACGGCCCGGGCCGCGGCTCTTCGAGCGCCCGCGTCCCGGGCGGGATTCGCGGCAGACGCGAACGGGGGCCCGCCGAAGCGGGCCCCCGTGGTGGAATTCACGCAGTGCTAGAGCACGTCCGAGAGGAACGACCTCAGGCGCGGCGTCTGCGGGTCGTCGAAGATCGCGGCCGGCGGTCCGGTCTCGACCACCACGCCGCCGTCCATGAACGTCACGGTGTCCGAGACATTGCGCGAGAAGCCCATCTCGTGGGTGACGACCACCATGGTCATGCCCCCGGCCGCGAGGTCCGCCATGAGCGCGAGGACGCCCTTGACGAGTTCCGGGTCCAGGGCCGAGGTGGCCTCGTCGAAGAACATCACCTCGGGGTCCATGGCCAGAGCCCGGGCGATGGCGACGCGCTGCTGCTGGCCGCCGGAGAGGTTGCCGGGCCGGACGTCGGCCTTGTGCTTCAGGCCCACGAGGTCCAGCTGCGCGAGGGCCTTGTCCCGGGCCTCGTCGGCGGACATCCTCCGGAGCTTCCGGAGGGCCAGCGAGACATTGTCCAGCACCGTCTTGTGCGGGAAGAGGTTGAACTGCTGGAACACCATGCCGATGCGCCGGCGCAGCTCGTCCGGGTTGTCCTTGAGCACGGACCGGCCGTCCAGGAGGATGTCGCCCTGGTCGGGTTCGATCAGCCGGTTCAGCACCCGCAGCAGGGTGGACTTCCCGGAGCCGGACGGGCCGATGACGGACGCCGTCGTGCCCTGGTCCACGTGCAGGTCGATGCCGCGCAGCACGTGGTTGGTGCCGAAGGACAGGTGCAGGTCCCGCCCTGTCAGGGTGCCGGATTCCTGGATCTTCACGCCTTCGCTCCTTCGCCGATCTTGGCGGCCAGTTCGTCCGGCTCGGGCTTCTGCTTCCTGCCCACGCGGAGCCGGTTGTCGATGTAGTTGACCAGGTGCGTCAGTGGGATGGTGAGGCACAGGTACAACAGCCCGGCCGCGATGAGCGGTGACAGGTTGCCGGTGTTGCTCGCCGCGTCGTTGCCGACCCGGAAGAGCTCACGCTCACTGGCTACGAGGCCGATGAAGTAGACCAGTGAGGACTCCTTGATCAGCGAGATGAACTGGTTCACCAGGGCGGGCAGCACGCGCCGCACGCCCTGGGGGACCACCACGAGCTGCATGGACGCGCTGTAGCTGAAGCCCAGGGCGCGCGAGGCCTCCAGCTGTCCCTTCTCCACGCTCTGGATACCGGAGCGGAAGATCTCGCCGATGTAGGCAGAGGCGATCAGCGAGAGGGCGAGGATGCCCAGGGGGTACGGACTGGTACTGCCCGTGATCTCCCGGAGGATCGGACCCAGTCCCAGACCGATGAGCAGGATGATCACGACGGCGGGGAGCCCGCGGAAGATGTCCGTGTAGATGCGCGCGATCCAGCGGAGCACCCGGTTGCGGGAGATCCCCATGATCGCGAGGATCATGCCGACGATCGTCCCGATGATCCCCGAGGCCAGCGCGAGCATGAGCGTGTTCGGCAGGCCGACGGTCAGGAGGTCCGGCAGGACGGCGGCCATCGCCTCCCAGTCGAAGAAGGTTTTTCCGAGTTGTTCCAGGGCGTCCATGCAGGGACCGCTACTTTACTTCCACGGCTTTGCTACCGGGCTTCCAGTCGGTGGGCATCTCGCGGTCCGGGTACCACTCCTTTGTGAGCTCGGTCCAGGTGCCGTTGGCGATCACGGCGTCGAGACCCGCGTTCAGGGCGTCGATGAGCGGCTGGTTCTCGCTGTTCACGGCGTACGCGGTGAAGTTCTCGGTGTTGATGATCGTCTCGGCGATCGTGGTGTCGTCGCCCTCCTTCACCTGGCCGGTGGCCTGCTGCGACGGTGCCACCCAGGCGTCCACCTGCCCGTTCTTCACGTTGGCGTAGACGGTGTTGTAGTCCGGGAAGCGCACGGGCTCGAGGCCCAGGGTGTTGGTGACGTAGTCGTCCTGGACGGTGCCCTGGACCACCCCGACGCGCGTGCTCTCGGACAGGGAGTCGAAGCCGGTGACGGAGGAGTCGGTCTTCGCGACGACGGCCATGTAGCCGAAGTCGTAGCCGTTGGTGAAGCCGACGTTCTCCCGGCGGGCCTCGGTCGTGGAGATCGAGGAGGATCCGACGTCGTACTGCTTGTTCTGCACCTGGGCGAGGAGCGCCGAGAAGTCCGTGGAGGCGAACTCCACCTCGAGGCCCAGCTTGTCGCCGATGGCGCGCAGCAGTTCGTTGTCGTAGCCGGTGAAGACGCCGTCCTCCAGGAAGATGTTCGGCGGGGCGTCCGAGAGCGTGCCGACGCGCAGCGTGCCGTCGGTGATCAGGCCGAGGTCCGCCGGATCGATCTCCTCGACCGGGGTGGTGGTCTCGGTGGTGTACTTGTCCAGCGACTGCTGGTCGCTGCCGGCCAGGGCGTCGGTGGTCTCGGTGGGTTCGCTGCTGCTGGAGCTGCCGCAGGAGACCGTCAGGGCGAGCAGGGGCACGGTCAGTGCGGTGAGGACCTTACGGGAGAGGTTCATGGTGTCCTTCGTGGTGGCGGGCCCGGGAACGGGCGCGCTGGGTGGGGTGCTGGGGACGCCGGAGGCCGGCGGGAGGACTGCTGGCTGCTGGGTGACACGCTCGCTGTTCTGGGCTGTGCGCGCTGTGGCGGTCGGACCGGGCCGAAAACCGGGGAAGGACCGCACGACGCCGTACTTGCCAACCGGGGGACTGGACCCGGCGGCCGAATCTTCACCTGGAGCACCCCACTACGGGAGAGGGTTGCTGTCCAGCCGGCCAGGGCCGATGGCTGGAACTCTTGATTTGAGCAAAACGCTAGGGCAGCACGGAGTGTCCGGTCAAAACGGGATCACGGATATTGCGCCGCTTGACGCGGGAATCCGGGGGATCAGGGGCGGGGTGTGGCCGACTTCACACGAATCGGTCCACGAGCGCGGTCAGTTCCTCGGTCAGGGCCGAGGAGGTGCGGATCTCCTGCCCGTCGAGCGAGAGGACGGGCACGAGGAGCCGGATGCTCGAGATGAGCCACACGGCATCGGCGTCGAGGAGGTGGTGCGGTTCGAGCGGCCCGTACCCGAGGTCCCACCCCTGCTCCTTCGCCGCGGTGAACAGCGCGGCCTGCGAGGTGCCGGCCAGGATGCCGCTCTCGAGCTGCGGCGTGACGAGCGTCTTCCGCCCGTCGCGCACATAGGCGAGCAGCACGGTGGACGTGGGCCCCTCGAGGATCTTGCCGTCGGATGAGGTGAAGATGACGTCATCCGCGCCGGACGCCTTCGCGTGGCGGATCGCGGCCATGTTGACGGCGTAGGAGAGCGTCTTGGCGCCCATGAGCAGCCACGGTGCGCGCTGCGCCACGGTGCTGTCGTACCCGCGCTCGAGGAACAGGACCCTCACGCCCGCCTCGCGCTGCGCCAGCGTGGCCGCCGGGACGGGCGCCACCTGTACCCACGCCGTCGACCGTCCCGCGCCCTCCACGCCGCGGGTGGCCACGAGCTTCACGACGGCGCTGCCCAGGTCCGGCTCGGCGCTCGCGAACTCGCCGAGGGCGGTCCGGATGGCACGGCTCCAGGCGTCCGCTTCCGGCACCACCAGGTCGAGGGCCGCGGCCGACGACGCGAGCCGCGCCAGGTGCGCCTGCTCCTTGCGGGGCGTCCCGTCGACGGCGAGCATCGACTCGAACACGCCGTCGCCGCGCGTGGCGCCGAGATCGGTGATCATCAGCTGCGGCTGCGAGGCATCCGCGATCCTGCCGTCGTCGTGGCCGGGGTCGAGGAACACGAGAACCGTCATGGGCCCCAGCCTAGCGGGAGGCCCGGCAGCGTCAGGTGATTCCGACCTTCCGGGTGAACAGCTTCTGCAGCAGGATGAAGGCGAGGAGCAGGGCGCCGATCACGATGCGCGTCCACCAGGAGCTCAGCGTGCCCTCGTAGGAGATGAACGTCTGGACGATGCCGAGGACGAACACCCCCGCGAGGGAGCCGAGCACGTACCCGTACCCGCCGGTCAGCAGCGTGCCGCCGACCACCACCGCGGCGATCGCGTCGAGCTCCAGCCCCGTGGCGGCCAGGCTGTACCCGGAGAGGCTGTAGAAGGAGAACAGGATCCCGGCGATCGCGGAGCACACGCCGCTGATCCCGTACACGAGCACCTTGGTGCGCGGGACGGCGAGGCCCATGAGCACCGCGGAGGACTCCCCGCCGCCGATCGCGTACACGGTGCGGCCGAAGCGCGTCTGGTGCAGCACGTAGAACGCGACGGCGACGACGAGCAGGGCGATCACGACGCCGGGAGAGACGAACAGCTTCCCCGCCAGCGGGATCCTCGCCTGGGCCATCGACGTGAAGAACGGGTCGGTCACGGTGATGGAGTCGACGCTGATGACGTAGCAGAGGCCGCGGGCCAGGAACAGCCCGGCGAGGGTCACGATGAACGGCTGGATCTCGAAGACCTGGATGACCAGGCCCATCGCGAGGCCGAAACTCGCCCCCGTCAGGAGCACGAGGAGGATCACCGCGACCGGGTTCCAGCCGGCCTGCAGGAGGGCCGCGGCGATCATCATGGACAGCGCGACGACGGACCCGACCGACAGGTCGATGCCCCCGGTGAGGATCACGAACGTCATGCCGACGGCGAGCACGATCAGGAAGGTGTTGTCGATCAGGAGGTTCAGGAAGACCTGCCCGGACAGGAACCCGGGGTACATGGCGGCGCCGACGGCGAACATCGCGACGAACAGGCCCACGGTCGCCAGTGTGGGGGCGTACCGTGCCTTGCCCTGGAGGCGGCTGATCCGGGAGCGGTCGAGCGGGGCGGAGGTGCGGGTGAGGACGGACATCAGGCGGCCACCTCCACCCGCGGCTGCGCGGGGACAAGGGGCCTGCGTCGCCCGAAGAGGGTGCGGGCCCGGGGGGACTGCAGGAGGCAGACGGCGATCACCACGAGCGCCTTGAACACCAGGGTCGCCTCGGGCGGGATGCCCAGCGTGTAGACGGTGGTGGTCAGGGTCTGGATGATGAGCGCCCCGACGAGCGTCCCCACCAGGCTGTAGCGGCCACCGGCCAGCGACGTGCCGCCGATGACGACGGCGAGGATCGCGTCCATCTCGATGTAGAGGCCGGCGTTGTTGGAGTCCGCGGCGGTGACGTTCGAGCTGATCATGAGGCCCGCGACCGCCGCGCACAGTCCGCTGAAGATGTAGACGGTCCAGGTGATGGTGCGGGCATCGAGCCCGGCGAGCCGGCTGGCCACGGGGTTGATGCCCACGGCCTCGATGAGCGTGCCGAGGGCCGTCCGGCGCGTGAGCAGGCCGGCGGCGCCGAAGGCGGCCGCCGCGATGAGGATCGAGATGGGCAGGCCCAGGAAGAAGCCGGCGCCGATCGCCCGGTAGGAGTCGTTGGAGACGGAGATGATCTGCCCGTCGGTGACCAGCTGGGCGAGCCCCCGGCCGGCGGTCATGAGGACGAGCGTCGCGATGATGGGCTGGATCCCGATGACCGAGACCAGGAATCCGTTCCACGCCCCGAGGAGGAGCCCGGCGACGACGGCGATCGCCACCCCGGTGGCGGCGGTCTGCAGGGAGGTGGGATCGGGGGAGCTGTAGATGTACATGCAGGAGACGGCGCCGGCGATGGCTGCGATCGCTCCCACGGAGAGGTCGATGCCGCGGGAGGCGATCACCAGTGTCATGCCGAGCGCGATGAGGATGGTCGGGGCCCCGTTGCGCAGGATGTCGATCAGGCTCCCGTACAGGTGGCCGTCCTGGACGCGGACCGAGAGGAAGTCCGCGCGGAAGAGCTGGTTGAGCAGGAGCAGCAGGACCAGCGCGAGGACGGGCCAGGTGAGGCGGTGCTTCAGCAGCGCGCTCATGGATTCGTTCCCGCGATGACCGTCATGACGTCTTCCATGGTGACTCCGTCGTTGGGGATGTCCGCCACCATCTGCCGGTCCTTGAGGATGGCGATGTGGTCGCTGAGGCGCAGCACTTCCTCGAGTTCGGCCGAGATGAAGATGACGGACATGCCGTCGGCTGCGAGATTGCTGATGAGCTTCTGGATCTGCGTCTTGGCGCCGATGTCGATGCCCCGGGTCGGCTCGTCGAGGATGAGCAGCTTCGGGTCGGTGATGAGCCAGCGGGCGAGCAGCACCTTCTGCTGGTTGCCGCCGCTGAGGTCCCGGATGAGCGACTCTTTGTTGGACGGGCGGATGTCGAGGGCCCTGATGAACCGCTCGGCCAGCTCGTCCTGGGTGGCGCGCGGTACGCGTCGCCACCAGCCCTTGCCGGCCTGCATGGCGAGGATCAGGTTGTCGCGGACCGACAGGTCCCCGATCAGTCCCTCCTCCTTCCGGTTCTCCGAGGAGAAGGCGATGCCGCGGTCGATGGCGGATCGCGGCGTGCGCAGCGTCCGGGACGTGCCGCTGATGGTCAGCTGTCCCTGGTCCGCGCGATCGGCGCCGAAGAGCAGCCTCGCCGTCTCGGTGCGGCCCGACCCGAGCAGCCCGGCGAGGCCGAGGATCTCCCCTGTGTGGACGGTGACCGTGACGTCCCGCACCGAGCCCTTCCTGCCCAGGCCGTCCGCCTGCAGGAACGGCACCTGTTGCGTGCGGTCCGGGTGGCGCCGGCTCTCGGCCTCCTCGAGTTCGGTCAGGGCGTCCAGTTCCTTGCCGATCATCTTGGAGATCAGGCCCATGCGCGGCAGGTCGCGGGTCGGGTACTCACCCACGAGCCGGCCGTTGCGGAGAACGGTCATGCGGTCGGAGACCTCGTAGACCTGCTCGAGGAAGTGGGAGACGAACAGGATCGCGACGCCCCGGTCCCGCAGCGTCCGGATGACGGTGAACAGCTGCTGGACCTCGTCCGCGTCGAGGCTGGAGGTGGGTTCGTCGAGGATGAGGACCCGGGCGTCCACCTGCATGGCCCGCGCGATCGCGACGAGCTGCTGGATGGCGATGGAGTGCGAGGACAGGATGGAGCGGGGATCGATGTGGCCCAGCTGCAGTTGCCCGAGGACCTCCTGCGCCCTCCGGCGGACGTTCCGCCAGTGGATGCCGCCGCGCCGGCGCGGTTCGCGGCCCAGCAGGATGTTCTCCTCGACCGAGAGGTTCGGGCACAGGTTCACCTCCTGGTACACCGTGCTGATCCCGGCCGCCTGCGCCTCCGCCGGGGTGCCGAAGCTCTGCTGTGCCCCCAGGACGGTGATGGTCCCGCCGTCGAGCGCGTAGACGCCGGTGAGCGCCTTGATGAGCGTGGACTTCCCGGCGCCGTTCTCGCCGAGGAGGGCGTGGACCTCCCCCGGGAACAGCCGGAAGTCGACGCCGTCGAGCGCCTTCACGCCCGGGAAGGCGATGGAGATGCCCTGCATGTCCACCACGGGGACGGTCTCGCTCATACGGCTCTGCCCTCCTGTAGGGCGGATGCGGCGGGTCCTCCCGCCGCATCCCGCCTCCTGGTGACCCGGCCGTCCCCGCAGGGACGGCCGGGTCCGGTTCCTAGTACTCGCGGCTCGCGAGGACTTCCTTGGCCTGCTCCGGCGTGAAGGTGGTCTCCTCGGTGACCACGCGGGCCGGGACCTCCTCACCCGCGACCACCTTGGCCGCCAGGTCCATCAACTGCTCGCCGAGGAGCGGGTTGCACTCGACGATGAAGTTGATCTTGCCGTCCGCGAGTGCCGTCATGCCGTCCTTCACGGCGTCGACCGTGATGATCTTGATGTCCTTGCCCGGCACCTTGCCCGCGGCCTCGATGGCCTCGATGGCACCGAGCCCCATGTCGTCGTTGTGGGCGTAGACCACGTCGATGTCCGGGGTGTTCTTCAGGAACGCCTCCATCACCTGCTTGCCGCCGCTGCGGGTGAAGTCACCGGTCTGCGATTCGACGATCGTGAGGTCCGGATCGGCGGCGATGGCGGCCTCGAAGCCTTCCTTCCGGTCGATGGCGGGGGCGGCTCCGGTGGTCCCCTGCAGTTCCACGATGTTCACCGGACCTTCGGTGGACGCCGAGTCCTCGACCAGCCACTCGCCGGCCTTCTTGCCCTCCTCCACGAAGTCCGAGCCGAGGAAGGTCCTGTACAGCGAGGTGTCGGTGGAATCGACGGCCCGGTCGGTGAGGATCACGGGGATCTCCGCGTCCTTGGCCTCCTTCAGCACGGTGTCCCAGCCCGACTCGACCACGGGGGAGAAGGCGATGACGTCCACCTGCTGCTGGATGTAGGACCGGATGGCCTTGATCTGGTTCTCCTGCTTCTGCTGCGCGTCGGAGAACTTCAGGTCCACGCCCGCCGCCTCCGCGGAGTCCTGGACGGACTTGGTGTTGGCGGTGCGCCAGCCGCTCTCCGCACCGACCTGGGCGAAGCCCATGGTGATCGTGTCGTCGCCGCCGCCACTGCCGCCACTGCTACCGGAGTCGGATCCGCCGCCGCAGGCCGTGAGGGCGAGGGTTGTGGCGGCAAGGGCCGCCACCAAGGATTTCCTGAACACTGCTGCCTCCTGGGAATCGGGACCGCAGCAAGGGGGTAACTGCACCGTCGTTGCTGCAGGGGCGGGGAGCCCTGCGGCAATTGTGAACGGTAACAAATGGCGGGTCAAGGGCTCGGGGCCACAATCCGGTAGCGATCTACGACGCGTCGGAGCCGGCCCGGCCACGGGCGCAGGCGCCCTGCCGGCCGCCGTGACAGACGGGAGGCCGGACCGCGTGGTCGCGGTCCGGCCTCCCGGTAGGGGATCAGTTACTTCTGATCGCTGTCCTTGCCGTCGAGGGCGCCCTTGGCCTTGTCCTTGGCCGAGTCCACCTTCTCGGGATTGTCCTGTGCATAATCCTTGGCCTTGTCAGCCATTCCACCAATGTCCGCCATAGAGTCTTCTTCCAGTCGAACCGGTCCGCGGCCCACTGTGGCTGCCGCAGTCTGACGCCTTCATCCTGCGCCGTCCCGAGGGGGCGCGGTACCGCCAGAATCCGGTTGACAAAAGCCCGGTGGCGGGGCGGGCGGGCAGTGCCCCGGCAGGTCGCCGGTCAGGGGTGGAGGGACATCCTGTGCAGGAGGTGATCGCGCACCATGGGCCATTCGTGGGCGAGGATCGAATAGACCACGGTGTCGCGCAGCTCGCCGTTCCTGGCCCGCGTATGGCTCCTGAGCACGCCGTCCTGCTTCGCGCCGAGCCGGACGATCGCCTCGCGGGACTGGTGGTTGACCCAGTGCGTGCGGAACTCCACCGCGGGGCACCCGAACATCTCGAACGCGTGGCGGAGCAGGAGGTACTTGGACTCGGTGTTGGTGCCGGTGCGCTGTACGGAGGCGGCGTTCCAGGTGGAGCCGATCTCCACCCGTGGAGTGTCCTGGTCGATGTTCATGTAGGTCGTCATGCCGATGATCCGGCCGGGCCGGCCGTCGTCCGCGGGGAGCCTAGTGGTGAAGGGCAGCATCGAGCCCGCGCCCTGCAGCGCGAGGCGCCGGTCGATCTCGCGCCGCATGCCCTCGGGCGTCGGGACCGAGGTGTACCAGAGCTTCCACAGCTCGCCGTCGGCGGCGGCCGCGACCAGCCCGTCGTGGTGTTCGGGAGCGAGGGGTTCCAGGAGCACGCGGGCGCCGCGCAGGGTGACCGGTCGGAGGGTGCTCATGGTCCGACCCTCGCCTCGGATGGCGGTCTCACTGGCCCACGCGGCCGTCGATGCATTCGCGCAGCAGGTCGGCGTGCCCGCAGTGCCTCGCGTACTCCTCGACCCGGTGCACGAGCAGTTCGCGGATGGCGATCCCGTCCTCGCCCACGGACCTGCGGGCCAGCTGTCCGGCGTCCAGGCCCTCGCACTTCATCAGGAGCGTCAGCCGGTAGTCCGTCAGGTAGTCCCGCAGCGTCGCCGCCTCGCCGTCGGGGCTGACCCCGTCACTGTTGCGCGGATCGTCCTCCGGGTCCACCCACATGTCGGGATAGATGCTCGCCCTGCTCCACCTTCCGGTCTCCTCGCTCATGGGCGTCATCCTGTCCCACCGTCGTCGTTCGCGCCAGCGCCCCCGCCGTCGGTGATCGAAGTGGGTGGCAGGTTGCGGCCGGCCGCCGTCCGGCCGGGCCCGACGCGGGCATGCGCGCTTTCGTCGCCCTGTCCAGCCCCCGCGGGTGCCGCCGTCGATCCCGTGCACCGTGCCCCCGGGGGCCTACGATGAATCCCAGCCGTGGGGCGGCTGACGGCTCCTCGTCGTGAGCTCGCCCACGAACGGAAGAGGACCGGAAGTGACCGATGCGTTTCTCCAGCAATGGACAGCCCTCGAGGCCACGCGGGCGGCCGGCATAGCGCTCGAGCAGGTAGCGAGGGGTTACACGGCGCTGGGCGGCACCCACGACGGGTTCGACGTGGAGGGGTACCTCCGCGGGCTCACCCGGCTACCGCGCCGCGACCGGGACCTGATCGCCCATGCCATCAACGAGATCATCGACACCACCGGGTCCATGGCGGACGGTGCGCATTACAGCACCGACCGGGCGGCGACCTCCTCCGGCTTCGAGGACTACCTGCGGCCGCTCGTCACCGATCCCGACGGGTACGGATTCGACCGCCGGGCGCTCCGGCCCGACGCCCAGGCCGGCAGTGGGCCCGGGAGCGGTCCGGCGGGTGGATCGGCCGACCTGAAGGAGGATCCGGAGTTCCGGCGGCTGCAGGCCCTTTACCGGTCGGGCCTCCTCGACTCCGGCGCCGAGGCCCGGTTCGACCGCCTGACCGCGCGGACCCGGGAATGGTTCGACGTGAGTTCGTCCTCGATCGCCCTCATCGCGGAGGGCCGGCAGGTGATCAAGTCCCTGGCCGGGCCCATCGGCCAGGACCTGCCGCTCGAGCTCTCCCTCTGTGCGGTGACGGTCGCCGCCGACCGCACCCTCGTGATCCCTGACGCGCTCCTGCATCCCTCCTACCGGGACCACCCCCTCGTCAAGGCCGGCCCGAGGGTCCGCCTGTACGCGGGGCACCCGCTGACCTCCGTCGACGGGTGGCGCATCGGCTCGCTGTGCGTGATGGACGACAAGCCGCGGGACTTCACGGAGAACGACGTCCGCGACCTGCGGTCCTTCGCCCAGCTCGTCCAGGAGGAGATCTGGAGAGGGCCGCTCGGCTGACGCCGGACGTCAGGGGCGGTCGCGCTCGGAGGACGTCCTGCCGGGCCTGAACAGCGCCGGGACCGTATCGCGCCCCTCCACGAGCGCCGTGGCCAGCTCGCCGAGCAGGGGCGCGAACTTCGCGCCGTGGCCCGAGCAGGCGGACAGCACCGTGACGCCCTCCGCCCGGTCGATCACGAAGTCCTCCGTGGGGGTGTTCGTGAACAGGCACGTGGTCTCCGCGTACGGTTCCGGCACGAGGCCCGGCAGGTGGCGCTCCACGTAGGCGACCACGCGCCGCCGGTTCTCGTCGTGGACCACGCCGTCCTGCGCCCCCGCCGAGCGGATACGCCGGCCGCCGTTGTACTCCGCCACTTTCTGGCCCGACCAGCCGGCGTCCCTGCCGCCGGGCAGACCGTAGACGACCATGTCCTCCGTCCTGTGGATGAACGTGGGCCAGCCGTGCCCGTCCCCCGCGTACGGGAAGTGGTAGGCCTGCTCCTGCCGCACCTCCAGCGGAGGCAGCGCGGCGACGAACGCCTCCGGCAGGCCCAGGTCGGCGAGCAGCTCGGGGAGCCAGCCGCCTGCCGCGACGACCACCTGCTCGGCGTCGACCCACCGTCCGTCCTCGGCGTGCACGCGGTACCCGCGCCCGTGCCGCCGCACCCCGGTCACGCGCCACCCCTGCTGCAGCGAGGCCCCGTGGGCGCGTGCCTGGTCGAGCATGGCGACGACGGCGGCCTCGGCGTCGAGCACTCCTGCGCCCGGGTGCCACAGCACGGGCGTCGTGAACTCCAGGTCCCAGCGCGCGGACGCCTCGGCGGCGCCGAGCAGCTCATGCTCCACACCCGCCGACGCGAGAACCCGGGCGAAGCCCACGGGGTCGTGGCCCTCGCCGTGGTCGAGGGCGCCGGTCCGCGTGAGGAGGGCGGTCCCGGCGGCCTCCAGCTCGGCCCACCCGCGGGCCGACTCCCGGACCAGGTCCACGTAGAGCCGCTCGGCATAGGCGTAGCGGAAGATGCGCGCCGAGCCGTGCGAACTGCCCCGGCGGTGGGCCGGGGTGTCCTGCTCCAGGACGACGACGTCGTGCCCGGCCTGCGCGAGCCGCCACGCGGCCGAGGCCCCGGCCAGGCCGGCACCGATCACCGTGATGCCCGTCATGGGGCGCTCCTCTCCGGGCCCGAGGCCCTGTCGGGGCCGGGCACCTCGGGCAAGGCTACCGGCTCGGACCTGCGGGCCCGGGGAACGCAGCACTCAGGGCCGAGAGGACGCCGTGCGCCTTCGTGCGCACCTCGGCCCATTCCTCCTCGGGGTCGGAATCGGCCGTGATCGCCCCGCCCACCCCGAGCATCAGGCGGGTGGCGCCCTCGTCCTCCGCACCCCCGGCCTCCTGCAGCACGAGGGTGCGGATGATCACGGCGAGGTCGGTGGCCCCCGTGAGACTGAAGTAGCCGGCAGCGCCGGAGTAGGGACCACGCGGCGCCTGCTCGAGCCGGTCGAGGATGGCCATGGTGCTGATCTTCGGTGCCCCGGTCATCGATCCGGCGGGGAACGCCGACGCGACGACGCCGGCCCGCGCGCTCCCGGGGCGCAGCCGGGCATCGATGGTGCTGACCATCTGGTGCACGGTGGCGTACGTCTCGATGGCGCACAGCCGGCTGACCGTGACCGAGCCCGGCACCGCGTGGTGGGAGAGGTCGTTGCGCAGGAGGTCCACGATCATGATGTTCTCCGCACGGTCCTTCGCCGACGTCCTGAGGTCCTCGAGCAGTGCGGCGTCGGCGCCGGGGTCGGCCGAGCGCCCCCGCGTCCCCTTGATCGGTTCCGCCCGCATGTGCCCGTCCGTGGTGAGCCGCAGGAAACGCTCGGGCGAGGTGCTCGCGACGGCGAAGCCCGGGAAGCGCAGGAAATGGGCGAACGGTGCGGGGTTCTCGGCGCGCAGCCGGAGATAGGCGTCCAGCGGGTCGAGGGCCTCCCCGGCCTCCAGGTGCGCCACGAGCGACGTCGTCAGGCACACCTCGTAGGTGTTGCC
The DNA here is from genome assembly GCF_058269215.1 of Arthrobacter sp. TJ-238. Lineage (NCBI taxonomy): Bacteria > Bacillati > Actinomycetota > Actinomycetes > Micrococcales > Micrococcaceae > Arthrobacter > Arthrobacter sp. TJ-238. The sequence goes on from NZ_JBZCNH010000004.1 coordinate 97,296, forward strand.
CTCGGTGATCTCGGCCTGCGCCTGCCGGATCTTCGCGAGGTACGCGGTGTGCGTGTCCCGTGCCCCGAACCGCGGCACCGGGAGCCGTGGCGGCGCCGGCAGGGGATCGGTCGCCGTCACGGCCGCCCGCGCCCGCGTCAGCCAGGTGTCCCGGTCGGCGTCGGGCCGCCCGTCGGAGAGGGTCAGGAGGAAGACGGCGCCGTCGGTGTGGTCGAGGACGACGGCGCGGCCGGCGAAGAGGAGCGCGGCGTCGGGCAGGTCAGCCCCTGGCCGGATGTCCGCGCCGCCCGTCTCGCGCTTCAGTTCGTAGCCGAGGTAGCCCAGCCAGCCGAGCCCGAAGTCGCAGGCGAGACCGTCCGGCGCGCGCACGGCACGCCGCCCCCAGACGTCGTCGAGCCAGCGGAAGAAGGGCTCGCGGATCCGGGTGGTCACGGGGCCGGCCATGATGTCCGTGACGCCGCCGCGGTGCAGGGCCAGTTGCCCGAAGGCCCCGCCGGCGTCGGCCATGATGCTGAAGCGGTTGCGCTCGCCGGTCGGGGGCCCTGTCGGCACCCCGGGCGGCGCCCCGGTCGGGGGGTGCACCACGGCGTCGGAGCTGTCCAGCCAGGCAGCCGCAGGTGCGTCGCCGTAGAGCGTCGAGAACAGCGCCGCAGCGTCCGGGACCGCCTCGAGGCGCTCGGCGTCCAGCATCAGTCCGCGCCGGCTCGCGCGCTCGGGCGCCAGCAGGACGGTGCAGGAGGGCAGCCCGGTGAGCGCGAGGCGCACGGCCTGCGGCGACGGCGGCCCCTGGTGGCCCTGTACGACGACGTCCGCGGCGGCGCCGGGGTCGTCTGCCGCGAGCCAGCGGTCCTCCTGATGGGCCCAGCGCTGCCAGTACGGGGCGTAGGCGTCACCGTCGCGCTCGATCGCCGTGCGCTGCCGGACCTCCGCGTCGGCCTCCACCCAGATGACGGCGTCGAGCCGGTCGCGCGCCGCCGCCGCTGCCGCACCCACGCCCTCGAGGAGCACGATCTCCGCCGCCGGCGTCCTGCGCTCCGCGCCGTCCTCTCCCCGCACCCAGTCCCAGGCGTTCCAGCGTGCCGTCCGTCCCGCCCGCAGGGGGGTGAGGACATGCTCGACGTAGCGGGTGATCCCGGCGTCGAGCCCGTCCCAGCCGGGGTAGATGTCCTCGAGGTGGAAGAGGCCGACGGTGTGGTGCTCGCGCAGGAGGGCGGCGAGTTCCACGGCGAGGGTCGTCTTGCCGGCACCGGACCGGCCGTCGATCGCGATGAGCAGGGGGGTGGCGGCGCTGCCCGGAGTGCAGGGGGTGTCGGGCACGGCTCAGGCCAGGGCGAGCAGGGCGCCGACGCCGACGAACAGGGACCCGAAGGTGCGGTTGAGGACTCGCTGGCCGCGCTCGTCCTCGGTGAAGCGCCGGAACGACCGGGCGGTGCCCGCGTAGAAGAACCACATGACGAGCAGGTCGATGACGATCACGGTCGCGGTCAGCACGCCGTACTGGTGCAGCAACGGCTCATCCGGCCGGATGAACTGGGGGATGAGCGCGAGGAAGAACACGATGGCCTTGGGGTTGAGCAGGTTCACCCACACGCCGCGGCGGAACATCGAAAGGGATGCCTCGCTGCCCTGCAGGGCACGGACCTCGCTGTTGTCGGGTCTCGCGAGGAACCTCCGCACCCCGAGGTACACGAGGTAGGCGGCACCGATGTACCGGATGAGGTTGAAGGCGAGCGGCGAGTTCGCGACGAGGAGGCCCACGCCCGCGCCGGCTATCCCGATGTGCACCAGCAGGGCCGTCTGCTGGCCCAGGATGCCCCAGATGGAGCGGCGGAACCCGACGGCCAGCGCGTTGCTCATCGTGTTCACCGCGCCCGCGCCGGGCATGAAGCTGATGAGCGTCTGGGCGCCCAGCAGCGCCAGCCAGAGGGAGGGATTCACCCGTTCATGGTATGCGCCGCGCGTCAGTCGTCCGAACGGTCGGCGTCGAGCTCGTGGCGCACGAACCGCACGACGCCGTCCACCGCGCCGTCGACCATCTTCCAGGTGGCCTCGAAGTCGCTCGCATCGCCGTACCAGGGGTCGTAGATGCCGAGGTGCTCGAGCTCCGTGTCCGTGGTCGACGGGTCGAACTCGCGCAGGAGGTGGATCCTGTCGCGAGCATCGTCGTCGGGCGCGTCCCGGCGCAGCTCACGGTAGTGGTCCAGATCGAGGGCGAGGATGAGGTCGCGTTCGCGGTACCAGCCCGGCTCGAACATCCGGGCCCGGTGCAGGTGGCTCTCGATGCCGAGCTCGGTCAGCTTCGCCGCAGCACGCTCGTCGATCGGCCTGCCTGCCTCCCAGTCCGTGGTGCCCGCGGAGTCGACGACGACGTCGTCCCCCAGGCCTGCCCGGCCGAACGCGTGGGTCAGCATGAGTTCGGCCATGGGGGAGCGGCAGATGTTCCCTGTGCAGACGGTGACGATGCGGTACATCACGCCAGCCTAGCTGCGGTGCCCGTCCTGGATCGGCCGGACCTCGTCCGGGATCACCGTTCCAGCCGATGCAGATCGACGATGGGAGGGGCCCCACCGCGTGCACCGCGCTTCAGTCCCGCGCAAGGATCTCCACGCTCGGCATCAGGAACACGCCGTCGTCCAGCCGCGACCATCTGCGCCACCCCTCGGCCAGCCGGTCGAGGGTGCGCTGATCGGCGAGACCGCGCTCGAGGGTCTGCCCGGCGAACGCCGAGTGCAGCACGCGCTCGGCCCAGGACTCGGCGAGGAGGCGCCGGTCCTCGGCAGTGGCATACACCCAGTTCGTCGACGACACCTCGATAGCCGCGAAACCTGCCGCCGCCGCCCACCCGGGAAGGCGGCGTCCGGCGTCGGGCTCCCCGCCGTTGCCCCGTGCCAGCGTGCGGTAGAGCTCCCGCCACTCGTCGAGTTCGTCGACCGCCGGGAACCAGGTCATCGCACCGAAGTCGGCCTCGCGGGCCGCCACGATCCCGCCCGGCCGGACGACGCGGCGCATCTCGCGGAGGGCCGCCACGGGGTCGGCCAGGTGCTGCAGGAGCTGGTGTGCGTGGACCAGGTCGAACGATTCGTCGGCGGCGTCGAGGTCGTACACGTTGCCCTCGCGGAACTCGACGTTCGCGAGGTCGGCGTGCGCCTCCGCGGCCTGCGCGACGACGTCCGCCGAGCTGTCGATGCCCGTCACCGAGCCCGGTGCCACCAGATCGGCGAAGCCTGCCGTGATGCTGCCGGGGCCGCAGCCGACGTCCAGCACGTCCAGGCCGGCTTCGAGGAAGGGCTCGAGGTAGGCGGCCGACGACGCGACGGTCCGCGCTGCATGCGCCGCCGTGACGCTCGGGTGGTGTCCGTGGGAGTAGACCTCGTCGTTCATGCTCCGAAGGCTAACCGGCGGGAGGCCCATCGGTCAGCATTTCAGCCGCCGTCCAGCGCCACGTCACGCGCGGCGACCGTGGCGTCGGTGACGTCCTGGAGCATGTCGCGCAGGAGTTCCAGCTGCTCCTCGGAATACCTGTCGAAGACGGCGTCGATGTGGCGGGCGAGGGGAGCGAACAGCATCGCCCCCGTGGAGCGTGCCTTCTCCGTCATCTCGAGGTGCACCTGCCGACGATCGACCTCGCTGCGCCGTCGGGTCACGTGGCCCGCCGAATCGAGGCGGTCCACCAGGGCAGTGGTGGCCGGCGAGCTCAGGTTGAGTTCCTCCCGCAGGAATCCGGGGGTCACCGTGAGTCCGGCGCGAGCGGCGCCCATCATGATGCTCAGGGCATGGAGGTCGGTGCGGTAGAGGCTGTCCCGCTCGCTCGCGACGTCGACATAGCGGTCGGTCTCGACCGTGAACTGCCGCAGCAGTGCCATGAGTTCTTCCCTCGCGGCCATGGGTCCTCGCCTCCTTTCCCTTCAGTTTAAACCGTTTCACATTATCTCCACCATGGATATACTTTACGGCAGAGATAAGTACGAGTGGGTAGGGAACTCCATGAAGAACAGATGGTTGAGGGTGCTGTTGCCCGCGGTCGTGGTGCTGATCTGGCTGATCGGGGCGGCGGTCGGTGGTCCTACGTTCGGGCGGCTCGAGGAGGTCTCGAGCAACGACCAGGCGTCCTTCCTGCCCGCCAGCGCCGAGTCCACGGAGGCGGGCGAGCTGCAGCAGCGGTTCAGTGACTCCGATGCCGTCCCGGCGATCATCGTGGCCGAATCGGAGACCGCGATCGACCCGCGGGACCTCGGGCCCTACGAGGATCTCGCCGCCACGCTCGGGGAGGTCGGGGGGCTCGAGCCGGCGGCCGAGGGTGCTCCGCCGGTCGTCGGGCCCATCCCGTCCGAGGACGGTCTCGCGGTCCAGTACGTCGCGTTCGTCTCCTCCGACGCCGAACTCGCCGAGGTGGTGGGCGAACTGCGCACCATCCTCGACGACGAACTGCCCGACGGCGTCACCGGCTACGTGACCGGCCCCGCAGGGCTCACCAACGACCTCGTGGAGGCTTTCGGCGGGATCGACGGCATCCTGCTCGCCGTCGCGCTCGGCGCCGTGTTCGTCATCCTCCTCGCCGTCTACCGGTCCATCGTGCTGCCGTTCCTCGTCCTGCTGACCTCGGTGTTCGCCCTGGCGACGTCGATCCTGCTGATCTTCGGTCTCGCGAAGCTCGATCTGATCCAGCTCAGCGGCCAGAGCCAGGGAATCCTCTCGATCCTCGTGATCGGCGCGGCCACGGACTACGCGCTGCTGCTCGTCGCCCGATTCCGGGAGGCGCTCGTCGGGAACGAGACGAAGTGGGAGGCCATGCGTGTGGCTTTCCGCGGTTCGTTCGAGCCGATCCTCGCCTCCGGCGCCACCGTGATCCTCGGCCTCCTGTGCCTGCTCTTCTCGGATCTCAACTCGAACCGGAGCCTCGGACCCATCGCCGCCATCGGCATCGCCTTCTCGCTCGCTGCAGCGCTCACGCTCCTCCCCGCGCTCCTGCTCCTCCTGGGCAGGGCGGCCTTCTGGCCCCTGGTCCCGCGCTTCAACCCGGCGGCGGCCGCCGTCGTCGCCCCGCATCACGGCAAGCACGCGGCGCAGACCGGCGCCGGGCCGGAGACAGGACTGGAAGGGCTCAGGGGCCTCTGGCGGGGGGTGGCGCTGCTCGTGGCCCGCCGCCCGCGGGTGCTGTGGACAGCGTCCCTGCTGATCCTGGTTGCCGGCGCCCTCGGGCTGGCCCAACTGCAGGCGAGCGGCGTCCCCCAGTCCGCCGTGATCCTCACGCCCTCCAACGCCGTCGACGGCCAGGAGGCGCTCGGCCGCCACTTCGACGCGGGCTCCGGAAGTCCGGTCTACGTCGTCGCGCCCGAGGCGGACCAGCAGGCGGTGCTCGACGTCGTCAGGGCGCAGGAGGGCATCTCCGACGCAGCCCTGACCACGGACCCGGGCGGCGCCGCCGTCGTCGAGGACGGGCGGGTCCTCATCAGCGGCACGCTCGGCTACCAGGCCGACTCGGAGCAGGCCGAGGACGTGGTGCGTGAACTGCGCACGGCGCTCGACGACACCGGCGGAGGAGAGGCGCTGGTCGGCGGGGTCACGGCGGTGGCGATCGACACGAACGACACCGCACTCGCCGACCTCGTCAAGATCATCCCGATCGTCCTGGCCGTCATCCTCGTGGTCCTGATCGTCCTGCTCCGCTCGGTGCTCGCGCCCGTGCTCCTCGTGGCCAGCGTGGCGCTCTCCTACGCGACGGCCCTCGGCGTCTCGGCGCTGGTGTTCAACAACATCTTCGGGTTCGAGGGGGCGGACGCGTCGGTGCCGCTGTTCGGCTTCGTGTTCCTCGTGGCCCTGGGGGTGGACTACAACATCTTCCTGATGACCCGGGTCCGGGAGGAGTCCCTCCGCATCGGCACGCGCCCCGGCATCCTCCGCGGACTCGGCGTGACCGGCGGCGTCATCACCTCGGCCGGCGTGGTGCTGGCGGCGACCTTCGCCGCGCTGGGCGTGATCCCGATCCTGTTCCTCGCGCAGATCGCGTTCATCGTGGCATTCGGCGTGCTGCTGGATACCCTACTGGTGCGCTCGCTGCTCATCCCGGCGCTCGCCTACGACATCGGCCCGAGGATCTGGTGGCCATCGGCACTGGGGAAGGTGCCGTCCCCGCGGTGACCCACGGTGAGGTGTCCGACGTCGACCTCACCGAGCTCGTGACCGAGACGACGAGCGTTGCCCGCGTCGCGGCCCCGGGTAGTCATGGAATCTCGACCTGCCCGACGAGCCCGTGGCGCGGGGTCCTATAAGGGCTGAAGGTCGCTACTCTCTACCTATGAACGACATCGCCGCCTTTCTTGACGCACGTATCTCCGAGGACGAGAAGGCGGCCCGCAGGGGAAGCCTGCCCGAGGAAGTGTGGGGCGTCGGCGGCTGGTTCGACCCCCAGCGGGTCCTCGCGGAATGCCGGGCCAAGCGGGAGCTCCTCCGGTACGCGGTCGCCGAACTCGACGCCCAGCAGCGTGCGGAGGTCCTCGGACTGCTGGCGCTTCCGTGGGCCGGACACGCCGACTACAGTGCCGGGTGGCGGACGGCGGCGGTACTGAAGGTCGAGCTGAAGGACGAGCTGAAGGCCTAGAGAGGCCGCTCGGGGAGGACCTCTCCTGCCCCTCAGCAGCTCCGGCGCACAAGGCTGATCGGCCGCGACCGCGGCCGGTCAGGGCTGTCCCGACCACGAGATGTCATCCTTCCGCAAGCTTTGCGCAATAACATCGAGGGACTCCTCCGGGTGGGCGGACCGTTACTACCCTTGAAGCGTGCCCATCCATTCCACCCCGCCCTCCCCTGGCCAGCACCAGGACCACGGCCCTGCACCCCTCGGGGTCGAGGCCGTCACGGTCCCGGTCGCGCCCGGGAAGGCAGCGCAACTCCTGGACCCGGCGGTCCTCCGGGACATGCGGCGGGACTTCTCCGACGCGGCGACCGTTCGGCAGTTCGCGCGGGATTTCTGCGTCGATCTGCCAGGGAAGATCGACAGGCTGGACCTCCGGCTCGCCGAGGGGGACGCGGCGGGAGCCGAGGATGCCGTGCTCAGCGTGACGACCTCCGCGGCGATGGTGGGCGCACTGCGCCTCGGCCAGGCCGGGCGCGCAACCCTCCGGCTGATCACGACCGGCGACCTGGGGGGCGCCAGGCGCACCCTGACCCTGCTGCGCGGCTGCGCCGACGACACCGTCCGGACGCTTCAGGAGCCCTCCGGACACCCCTGATGCCGATTCAGCGCGAGGTTGCGCTCCGCGGCACGATCCGGAAGCCGACACCTCGGACCGTCACGATCAGGTCCGGGTCACCCTTCGTCCGCGCCAGTTTCTGGCGGAGGTTGGCGATGTGCACCTCGATGGCCCGTTCGTCCGTCCGGCTCACGAAGTTGTAACCGCGGTAGTCGCGACCGCGCGAGACCCGCACGAGCTCCTCCTTGGTCCGGACCGCGCCGTTGCTCCGCATCAGCTCGTGCAGGAGGTTGAACTCCGTCTTCGTCAGTGGCAGTTCGACGCCGGCGCAACTCGCGGTGCGGGCGTCGCCGTCCACCACGAGGACTCCGTTCCGCAGGAGCGTGTCGGACGATTCCTGGCTCTCGTCCCCGGAGAGGACGGGAGCCGCAGCGGCAGTCCCGGACGGCGCGGACGGCGCGGACGGTGGGGACGCATGCTGTGCCATCTGGCCGGCGCGGGGCCTGCGGAGCATCGCGTCGATGCGCGCCCGCAGTTCCCGGGGGCGGAAGGGCTTCAGGACGTAGTCGTCGGCGCCGGCCTGGAGGGCGGTCAGGATATCCAGCTCGTCGCCGCGACCGCTGAGGACGATCACGTAGCAGTCCGTGGTGGAGCGGATCCGCCGGAGGACCTCGTACCCGTCGATGTCGGGCAGCCCGATGTCGAGGGTCACCACGACCGGATGCTCCTGGCGCACTATGTCGACGCCCTCACGCCCGGTGGCCGCGCCGGTCACCTGGAAGCCCCCCTGGGCGAGGATGGCGGAGACCAGGTTGCGGATGTCCAGATCGTCCTCGATGACGACGGCCGCCCGGACCTCGCCGGGTCCGGAGCTACTCATAGCGGGGAGTCCCACGATGATTCCGCGTGGCGGGGGAGGTGGGCCCGTGCACAGCGCCTTCGGCCGATCCGGGAGTTGTATTGAATTGGACTGTCCGAGACATACTCGTGGACCTGTTCTCTTCGGCGGCCCGGCTGACCTCGTGGGTCCCGTGGCTTTGCGTCCCCGGCTCGCACCGGGTTTGCCCTTATCGACGAGCGGTTGCCCGCCCGACGATACTAGCAACCCCGACTGACACATCCGTGACGCGGGCATACAGCGGTCCGTGCCGTGCCGGGCACCTCCCCGCTGCAGGGAAGCGAGCCCGCTGAAGGCTGCGCCGGACGCCTGCGGGCGCTACGGTCCTTCCATGCAGATCGTGCAGTACGAGCCGGCCCACCGGGCGGCGCTGCTCGCGCTCTCGATCCGGGCCTGGGAGCCCGTGTTCCCGCTGTTCCGCGAGGCGATGGCGCCGTTCGTCTACGAGTCCTTCTATCCGGACGGATGGCGGGAACGCCAGGTGCGCGATCTGGCGGCAGTGCTCGACGGCGAACCGCAGAACGTCGCCGTGGCCTTCGAGGAGGGCCGGCCCGTGGGCTGGGTATGCACGCGGTTCCATCCCGAGGACAGCATGAGCGAGATCTACGTGCTGGCCGTGGACCCGGAGTTCCAGCGCCGGGGTGTGGCCAGGGCCCTCATGGGCCATTCCTTCGACCGGGGGCGGGAGGCCGGGATGCGGATGGCCCTCGTCGAGACCGGCGACGATCCGGGCCACCGGCCGGCACGCCAGGCGTACGAGGCGGCCGGGTTCGAGCGCTGGCCCGTCGCCCGTTACTTCAAGGACCTGTCCGAGCAGGCGGCGACGGCCCCGGCACCCGGGACGACGGAGGACCGCGCACCTTGAGGCCCAGCCCCGGCACAGGACCGGCACACCGCAGCCAGGGTGCGGCTCCGCGGAACTGGAGGAGGCCCTGCTACCCCTGCAGATCGCGTCGGCGGGCGGCTACTCCTCGGCATTGGCGCGTTCTTCGATCCAGTCCGTCGCCGCGTCCGAGAGGAACACGCCGTCGGGCCCGCGCCCACCCATCCACCAGGACTCGGTCGCCACGAGGCCGCCCGCCCTGCTGATGTCCGCCGCCACCTCGGGACTCAGTGCCTCACCGTTGTGGGCCATCAGCCAGTCCCGCGTCTGCTGCGTGACGCCGTTCCACCATTCCTCGAGGTCCATGCCGGACAGTATGTCACCCGGCGCCCCGGTCGTGGCGGCGGATTCGCGGTTAGGCGGGCTCGCCGTCGTCCTTCCACTCCTGGATGATGCGGGGTGAGGCGTGGATGCACATCATCCGCAGCGGGCCGTCGCCGTCGTTCGTGAAGCCGTGCCAGACGCGGGCCGGCGCCACGACGGTGTCACCCGCCGTCCCCTCGAGAACCGCGGTGCCGACGGTGAAGCGCACGTTCCCGTCGAGAACCAGCCACGTCTCGGTGTACGGGTGGCGATGGAGGGCCACGGTGTCGCCCGGGTCATTGTCCACCGAGAAGTAGGAGATGGCGGAGCCGAAGGGCCCGCCGTCGAAGCGGCGCGTCCTGCTGCCCGGAAGGGCCAGTTCCTCGCGGGGGATGGCCCGCGCCGGCGGGGGAGATCCGCCGGTCGGCGTTGTGGTCCGGGGGTCCATGGCTGCCTCCTGGTTCGATGCGACGACGGGTAGACGCTGCGGGCGGGCCGATCTCATCGCAGCCCGCTACACCGTTGTGCCCGTTGCTATAGTGTGTGTCGCACACTATAGTTTCACGCATGGCAAACAACGACGAGCTGATTGCCGGACACCTGCAGGAACTGCGGCGCGGGACGGTCGTCCTCGCATGCCTCACCCGGCTGCGCACCCCCGACTACGGGTACGCGCTCCTCGAAGCGCTCGACGGCCTGGGCATCCAGGTCGACGCGAACACGCTCTACCCCCTCCTGCGGCGCCTCGAGAAGCAGGGCCTGCTGACGAGTGAGTGGAACACTGCCGAGTCCCGTCCGCGGAAGTTCTACCGGACGAGCCCGGCCGGCGACGACCTCGCCACCACCCTCACGGCCGACTGGGATCGGCTGACGACCTCGCTCCATCGCCTCGCCGAAGGGGAAGTGCCATGACCACGCTGACCGATCGCTATGTGTGGGCCGCCATGCGGACCGTCCCGGAGTCCCAGCGCTCCGGCCTCGACCCCGAGATCAGGGAGATGATCGGCGACGCCGTCGACGCCCGCCTCGCCTCCGGCGAGGACCCTGCCGCCGCGGAGCGCTCGGCACTGGTCCAGCTGGGGGACCCGGAGCGTCTCGCGGCGGACTACGTGGATCGGCCCCTCACGCTCATCGGACCGCGCTACTACCTCGACTGGCTGCGGCTCCTCAAGACGCTCGTCGCCATCGTGGTCCCCATCACCGCCGTCGCAGTGCTGGTGGTGCAGCTCCTCACCTCGGGCAGCATCGGGGGAGCGATCGGCAGCGCGGTGTCGACGGCGATCAGCACGACCGTGCACATCGGTTTCTGGACCACACTGCTCTTCGTGGTCCTCGAACGCAGCGGTGCCGCCGACACCGGCATGGAATGGACGGTCGAGCGCCTTCCCGAGCTGCCGGACCGCACGCGCGACGGGCGCCTGGCCGAGCTCGTCGCCTCCCTCGTCTTCCTCGCGCTCTTCGCCGGGGCGATCCTGTGGCAGCAGGTCCGGTCCGTCGCCCGTGCGGACGACGGCAGCGCGATCCCGCTGCTCGACCCCGGCCTGTGGTCCTTCTGGCTCCCGTGGTTCCTGGCGCTGATCGTCCTCGAGGCCGGGTTCGCCGTCTGGCTGTACCTGCGGGGCTGGTCCTGGCGCGCGGCCGTCGTGAACGTCCTTCTCAATCTCGCCTTCGCGGTCCCGGCGATCCTCCTGTGGTCCGAAGGGCGACTGCTCAACCCGGACTTCGTCGACGCCGTCGGCTGGGGTCCGGCGGTTGCGACCGGCGGCGGCTGGACCGTCACCGCCATCGTCACGGCCGTGACGGTGCTGATCGCGGCCTGGGACGTGGTGGACGGCTTCCTGAAGGCACGCCGGGCCTCCGTCGCGGCACCGCTGCATCCGGTCCCGGCCCTGCGCTGAGGCGGTCGGGGTGCCCGGAGCTGTCCAGAGGGAAGGCGTACCGTGGGCGGATGGCAGCCACCGATTCCCGTCAGCAGCACATCGTCCGGACCCTCGTCGAGGCACATCAGGACCTGATGGTCGCCGACCCCCTCGCCTTCCGTGCACGATTCCGGAAGATGGCTGCGGATCCCTACGCCTTCTACCGCGGCAGTGCGTCCCTGTTCTACACCGACATGGCCGAGCTCGAGGACGACTGGGCGGACGAGCGCACGAGCCGGGTGTGGATCCACGGCGACCTGCACGCCGAGAACTTCGGTACCTACATGAGCAACCAGGGCCGGCTCACGTTCGACGTCAACGATTTCGACGAGGCGTACGTGGGCCACTTCTCCTGGGACCTGCGCCGGTTCGTCGCCTCGCTGACCCTGCTGTGCTGGCAGAAGGCCCTGCCGTCACAGGCGGTCCGCGAGCTGGCGCGCACGTACCTCGAGGCCTACCTCGGGCGGGTCGGGGACTACGTGGAGGACGAGCAGTCGGCCTTCGCCTTCGGCCTCGACAACACGGACGGCGCCATCCACCGCGTGCTGCAGCAGGCCCGCGCCGCACGGCGGACGCGCCTGCTCGACTCCCTGACGCAGATCGAGGACTACGAGCGCCGGTTCCGCGACGACGGCTCCATCCGACCCCTCGACGAGGACGAGTACGCGGAGGTGTCCGACGCCTTCGGGCGCTACCTCGGCACGATCCCCGACGGCGAGCGCTCCCGCCGCCGCGTCTTCTACCGGGTCAAGGGGATCGTCGGGAAGAAGGGCTTCGGGATCGGCAGCGCAGGGCTGCCCACGTACAACGTGCTCATCGAGGGCTTCGACGAGGCGCAGGAGAACGACATCATCCTCACCCTCAAGCAGTCGAACATCGCCGCACCCAGCCGCATCGTGGAGGACGAACGCGTCCGTGGCTTCTTCGACGACGACGGACACCGCGCCGTCGTCAGCCAGCGCTCGCTGCAGACCCACACCGACCCGTTCCTCGGCTACACCTCGATCCGCGGCGTCTCCTACGTGGTGTCGGAGCTCTCCCCGTACAAGCGCGATCTCTCCTGGGAGGACCTCACCGAGCCTGAGCAGATGGCCCCCGTGCTCGAGGCCCTCGGCCAGGCCACGGCGAAGATCCACTGCTCCACGGACGAGGACAGCGACCACGACCTCGTGCCGTTCCGCACGGAGACCGCCATCCTCGCCGCCGTCGGGAACTCCCGTGACGGGTTCATCGAGGACATCGTGGGGTTCGGCGAGGCCTACGCGGAGACTGTGCGGCAGGATCACGCCCTCTTCGTCGACGCCTTCCGGGAGGGCCTCATCACTGCCGTCCCCGCTACCTGAGGAGCAGGGGTTGAGTCAAGGGGACTCAACTTCATTTTGCTCCTCGACGCGGCGCGACTATACTTGAGTGCAGAACGCTCAATCCACGCGCCCGGCGGATGAGCGCCTCGCAAATCCCGGGCAGTCGAAAGGAAATTGCATGTCACGTGCAGTAGGTATTGACCTCGGAACCACCAACTCGGTCGTCTCGGTCCTCGAAGGCGGCGAGCCCACCGTCATCGCGAACGCCGAGGGCGCACGCACCACGCCGTCGATCGTCGCTTTCTCCAAGTCCGGTGAGGTCCTGGTCGGCGAGATCGCCAAGCGCCAGGCCGTCAACAACATCGACCGCACCATCGCCTCGGTCAAGCGCCACATGGGCACCGACTGGAACGTCGGCATCGACGGCAAGAAGTACACGCCGCAGGAGATCTCCGCGCGCATCCTCCAGAAGCTGAAGACCGACGCGGAGAGCTACCTCGGCGAGAAGGTCACCGACGCCGTCATCACGGTGCCCGCCTACTTCAACGACGCCGAGCGCCAGGCCACCAAGGAGGCCGGCGAGATCGCAGGCCTGAAGGTGCTGCGCATCGTCAACGAGCCCACTGCGGCGGCCCTCGCCTACGGCCTCGACAAGGGCAAGGAGGACGAGCTCATCCTCGTGTTCGACCTCGGTGGCGGAACGTTCGACGTCTCCCTGCTCGAGGTGGGCAAGGACGAGGATGCGTTCTCCACCATCCAGGTCCGCTCCACCTCCGGTGACAACCGCCTCGGCGGCGACGACTGGGACCAGCGCGTGGTCGACTACCTGCTCTCGCAGGCCAAGGCCAAGGGTGCGGACCTCTCGAAGGACAAGATCGCCCTGCAGCGCCTGAAGGAAGCCGCGGAGCAGGCCAAGAAGGAACTGTCCTCGGCGACGTCCACCAACATCTCGCTCCAGTACCTCTCGGTCACCGCGGACGGCCCCGTCCACCTGGACGAGCACCTGTCCCGTGCCAAGTTCCAGGACCTCACGAAGGACCTCCTGGACCGTACCAAGAAGCCGTTCCAGGACGTCATCGCCGAGGCCGGAATCAAGGTCAGCGACATCGACCACATCGTCCTGGTCGGCGGTTCCACGCGCATGCCCGCTGTCGTCGAACTCGTCAGGGAACTCGCCGGCGGCAAGGAGCCCAACAAGGGCGTCAACCCGGACGAGGTCGTGGCGGTCGGCGCCGCACTGCAGGCCGGTGTGCTGAAGGGTGAGCGCAAGGACGTGCTGCTCATCGACGTCACGCCGCTGTCCCTCGGGATCGAGACCAAGGGCGGCATGATGACCAAGCTCATCGAGCGCAACACGGCCATCCCGACCAAGCGCAGCGAGACCTTCACCACCGCGGACGACAACCAGCCGTCCGTGGCCATCCAGGTCTTCCAGGGTGAGCGCGAGTTCACCCGTGACAACAAGCCGCTGGGCACCTTCGAGCTGACCGGCATCGCGCCGGCTCCGCGCGGCGTCCCGCAGGTCGAGGTCACCTTCGACATCGACGCCAACGGCATCGTGCACGTGTCCGCCAAGGACAAGGGCACGGGCACGGAGCAGTCGATGACCATCACCGGTGGATCGTCCCTCTCCAAGGAGGACATCGACCGCATGGTGCGCGAGGCCGAGGAGCACGCGGCGGAGGACAAGCAGCGTCGCGAGGCCGCCGATACGCGCAACGGTGCCGAGCAGCTCGCCTACTCGGTGGACAAGCTCATCGCCGACAACTCGGACAAGCTGCCCGAGGACGTCCGGACCGAGGTCCAGGCCGACGTCGACGCCCTGAAGAAGGCGCTCGAGTCGCAGGACAACGACGCCGAGGTGAAGACGGCCTTCGAGAAGCTGCAGGCCTCCCAGTCCAGGCTCGGCGAAGCGATCTACGCCTCCGCCCAGCAGGACGCGGGCGCCGCAGGCAGCGCGCCCGCCGACGACCAGCCTGCCGCCGCAGGTGCCGACGAGGACATCGTCGACGCCGAAGTGGTCGACGACGACATCAACGAGAAGAAGTAGCCATGCCGCACCACGGAAACGAAGAAGAGCACGCGTCAGAGCCGGTGAGCTTCCGCGACAACCGGAAGATCGACCCTGAGACCGGCGAAGTCCGTGGGCAGCAGAACGACGCCGGCGCTCCGGCCGCGGAGGAATCCACGGCCGGAGAGCAGGCCGCACCTGCCGGTGACGCCTCCGAGGGGGACGCCCTGGCCCAGGCCGAGGCGATCCTGAACGAGGCCGGCGCCGAGGGGGACAACCCGGCGGTGGACGTCGTCGCTGAACTGCGCAACGACCTGCTCCGCCTCCAGGCCGAGTACGTCAACTACCGGCGCCGCGTGGAGCGCGACCGCGATGTCGCCCGCGATCAGGCGGTCATCGGCGTCATCAACACGCTGATGCCCGTCCTCGACGACATCGACGCCGCACGCCAGCACGGCGATCTCGCCGAGGGGCCCTTCGCGGCCATCGCGGGCAAGCTCGAGAACGCCCTCAGGACGTACGAGCTCACCCGCATCGACGAGGTCGGCGTCGCCTTCGACCCGAACATCCACGAAGCGCTCATGCAGCAGCCGAGTGCGGACGTCCAGGCCGACAGTGTCAGCCAGATCCTCCGCGTGGGCTACCGCAAGGGCGAGCGCGTCCTCCGGGCCGCGCAGGTCATCGTGGCGGTTCCGGAGTAGTCAGCACCATGAGCGCCGGGACAGTCCCCGAACGGCGGCAACGAAATTCCTGCGGGCCTGGCGGCCCTTGGAATATTGAAGCCGCCTTCCTCGGGGACTGCCCCGGCTTCCGCCGCTTACGCACCTCTCTATCGAAAGAACGACGAAAGGAGACGCCCATTGGCTAGTCAGGATTGGGTCGACAAGGATTTCTACAAGATCCTCGGTGTCTCCAAGGACGCTTCCGACACCGACATCAAGAAGGCCTACCGGAAACTCGCCCGCAAGTACCACCCCGACCAGAACCAGGGTGATGCCGCGTCGGAGAAGACGTTCAAGGACGTCTCGGAGGCCTACTCGGTGCTGTCCGACGACGAACAGCGCCAGCAGTACGACGCCATCCGTGCGATGGGCGGTGGAGCACGGTTCTCGGCCGGCGGCGCCGGTGGCGGAGCCGGCGGCAGCGCGGGCTTCGAGGACATCTTCGGGAACCTCTTCGGCCAGGGCGCCGGCACGGGCACACGCCAGCGCACCGGCTTCTCGAACAGCAACCTGCCCCCCGAGTTCGCCGACCTGTTCGGCGGCGGTGTGGGCGGCAACGGCTTCCCCGGCGGCTTCCAGTCCACGCGTCCGCAGAAGGGCGCCGACCGGACGGCCAGCACGACCATCTCCTTCGCCGGATCGATCAACGGCACCACCATCGGCCTGCGCGAACCCTCGGGAGAGCAGATCGACGTGCGCATCCCCGCGGGCATCCGGGACGGGCAGAAGGTCCGCGTGAAGGGCAAGGGGCAGCCGGGCCAGGCCGGTCCGGGAGACCTCATGGTCACCGTCTCGGTGAAGGACCACCCGCTGTTCAAACGCGACGGCGACAACATCCGTGTGCACGTGCCCGTCAGCTTCCCCGAGGCGGCGCTCGGCGCCCAGATCGAGGTTCCGACGCTCACGGGCGAACTGGTGAAGATGAAGGTGCCCGCCGGCACGCCGTCGGGCCGAACCCTTCGGCTCAAGGGCCGGGGTGTGAAGACGTCCAAGGGCACGGGCGACCTGCTCGTGATCGTCGACGTCGTCGTCCCGCAGAACCTGTCCAAGGAGGCCGAAGCCGCGGTGGAAACGTTCCGCGACGCCACGAAGGACGCCGACCCGCGCGCCGGGCTCGCCGCGAAGGCGCGCCTGTAACAGTACGCTCGAGCAACCGCCGGAGCACCGGTGATGGAAGGAGGCCAGCCATGGACTACACGATGCCCATCTATGTCATCTCGGTGGCCGCCGAGCTCGCCGACATGCACCCGCAGACGCTGCGCCAGTACGACCGGCTCGGTCTCGTCACTCCCAGCCGGGCACCCGGCCGGGCGAGGCGCTACTCGCAGAAGGATGTCGGCACGCTGCGCGAGATCCAGAAGCTCTCCCAGGAGGGCGTGTCCCTCGAGGGCATCCGCCGCATCCTCCAGCTCGAGAATCAGGTGGCGGCCCTGCAGGCGCGCGTGACGGAGCTGTCCTCCGAACTGGCCTCCCGCCGGATCCACGCCGATTCCAGCCGCGTGTTCGCCGCCGGCCTCGCGGGCGACGTCGTCACGCTGGCCCGCGGCCAGCGTCCCCGCCCCCGCAGCCAGGCGCTGGTCGTCTGGCGCCCCGACACCGAGCGCACCGCGAACTAGCCGCTGCTGCCTGATGCGACCGCTGTCGTACCCGGAGGTGCTCCCCGGAGGTCTTCGCCACCGGGTGCCGGTGGAATTTGTCAGGGAGCGCGGGCAGACTTGGAAGATGGAACCCTTCCCGAAGGCACGTCATGTTTGAACTGTTCGTCGAGGCCCTCGCGATCGGGGCCGGCGTGCTCGCCGTCCTCGGCGCGGGTACGGGCATGGCAGGGTGGCTCGTGGTGCGCAAGGTGAGGCGATCGCACATCATCGAGCGCACCAGGGACCGCGGCATGCTGGCCGCCCGCGCCTATGCGCCGGACAAGCTGACGCGGGAGCCCGCGCGGTTGATCGGCGACCTGAAGCGTTCCTCCCGCGCCACCCACCTCGCGCTTGCGGAGGCCGCGGCGCAGGGACGCCCCGTCGGCGACCTGCCCCGCGCCGCGGCCGAGATCGACCAGGCCGCGGCCTCGCTCGGGACCATGCTGCGCGCGGCAGACCGCGAGCCGAACCGCGCCCTGAAGCAGGAGTGGACCACCGACCTCGCAGCGCAGGCCCGGGCGCTCGACGAGCTCTCGGCGGATCTGCGCCGGTGTCTGCTGCAGACCTCCCGGTCCATCGACACCCTCCAGCTCGACCAGGCCACGAACCGTCTGCGCACCGAGATCTCCGCCATGGCCACCTGGCGGGACAGCTACGGGAACCGGCAGGCCTGGTGACCGGTTGGACCAGGTAGACGCACTCCACTCACCGACCCGGGGGTCCCCACCGTGACGATCAAACGCCGTATCACGCGCATCGTGCAGGCCAACCGTTACGCCGCGGCCGAGTCGAAGGAGGACCCGCGGGCGCAGGCGCAGGCCGCGCAGCAGACCCAGCGGGCACTGCTCGACCAGGCGCGGCGCGGCGCGGCGGATGTCGCGGCGCACCACCACCGCGTGGGCCTCGCCGCGAACGAGGCCGCCGACTACGTGAACCGGGTCGAGGCCGCAGCGGCCGCCGCGGTGCAGCGGGGGGACGACGACGCCGCCCGGGCCGCCATCCGTGAGTCGATGACCGCACGGCGCCGCCTCGAGACTCTCACCCGGCAGTTGCGCGAGGCGGAGCAGCAGGCCCGCCGGCTCCACGACGACGTGCGACGGCTCGAGCAGCGCGTACAGCAGAACGCGATGGAGTACGACGCCATGCTGGCGCGTCGGGCTGCTGCGCAGGCCGCCATCGGCGTCCATGACGCGCTGGCCTCGTCGAGCCGCGAGGCGGCGGCGATCGAGGCCGCGCGCCGCAACGCGGAACTCGAGGTACGGCGCTTCGAAGCGCAGGCGCAGGCCCGCGAGGAACTGTCGTGGACGGATCCGTCCTCGCCGCGCCTGCAGCAGGCGTTCGAGGAGCTCGAGGCGGAGGCGGCCGCCCAGCAGGAACTCGAGGAGCTCAAGCGGAGGAACGACCGAGGCTATCCTCCCGTGCAGCGCTGAGCGCCCGCAGGAGGGCGTCGTCGACGTCGTCCACGTGCCGCAGGCGGATGCGCCAGGCGAACGGCTCCGTGGTGCGGACCGGTTCGAGGCCGGGCAGGTCCGGCACCGCCAGCCGGAAGAACACGTCCACCGCGGTTCTGGTGCTCGGTGTGAGCTGCGCGAACTTCCGGCGAGGCGTCTGGAGGGAGACGTAGGTCTTGCGCATCTGGATGGTGACCTCCGGGGTCTCCGTGGCCCAGAGCAGGATCCTGTCGGCGAGCGGCCTGAGAGCCGGTCGGTCGGCGTACTGGGCGGCGTAGAGCTCGTCGGCGGAGAGCCGGAAGAACTCGGGGAGCCCGAAGACCTCCCAGTCGATGCTCATCAGGTTGTACCCGGTGATTCCCTGGTCCTTCAGCCAGCGGGACAGCTCCTCGCGGGTGCTGATCCCCGCCGAGCGGGCATCAGCAGCCCAGTCCGCCGGGGTCCGGCCCGTGGTGCGGAGCAGCCGCGCCGCATTCGTCCCGACCATGGCCTGCCAGCTCCGCATCTCACTCATGCCCACACTGTAACGGGACCGGCAGGGCTCGGAACCGTTCCGGGGCACACCCCCTGGGGGTGCCGGAGGGCGTTGCTACACTCGGCGCATGACCGAGCTGAGCGGTGCCCATGTCCTCGTCGTCGGCGCCACCGGGGTCCTCGGTGCCGAACTGTCACGGCAGCTCGCGGCGGAGGGCGCCCAGCTCACCCTGTCCGGCCGGTCCGAGGACAAACTAGCGGGCCTCGCGGAGGAACTCGGCGATGCCGTCGTCGCTCACGCCGCAGCGGATCTAGGCAGGCCCACGGGACCGGCAGACATCGCCGCCGCCGTCTACGGGCGACCCCTCGACGGCCTGGTGTTCGCCTCCGGTGTCGTGGCCTTCGGTCCTGCCGTCGAGGTGGACGACGACACCCTCGACGAGCTCGTGCTCGTCAACCTCCTCGGCTACATGCGGCTCATCCGCGCGGTCGCCCCCTCGCTCGGAAAGGGCTCGTTCATCGCGCAGATCAGCGCCGTCGTGGCCGAGAGCCCCACGGCGGGCATGGCCGCGTACTCGGCCACCAAGGCCGGGCTGAGCGCCTACGGGAAGGCGCTGACACTGGAACTGCGTCGGCAGGGAGTCCGGGTGCTCGACGCGCGTCCACCACACACCGAGACCGGACTCGCCACGCGGCCCATCGCCGGCGAGGCACCGCGGCTGCCGCAGGGCAAGGACCCGGTGGACGTCGCAGGGCGCATCGTCGCCGCTATCCGCGACGGCGAGCGGGACCTGCCCTCCACGGAGTTCTAGCACCGGCAGACGTCGGATCCCGGCCTCCTGCGCCCGCCAGGGGTGTGTGCTCTACTGGGGGCATGATGCACAGGAGCACCGGTTCGCCGTCGACGGCCGGATCGCTCACGGCGGCCGCGGAGGCGTACGAGGCCGCGCTGCCGGGATTGCGCGCACAGTTCGCCATCGACGGCCTCGACCGTTCGGGTGTCCCGACGTGGGCCACATGGTGGCGGAGCGGGCACTCGGGTGCCGGGATGGGTGGCGTCGGCTACGGCCCCTCGGCGGCACAGGCGCGCGTCGGCGCCCTGGGTGAGACCGTCGAGAGCGTCTTCTCCCACCTGGCGTTCGCGCGCCTCGAACGGACCACCGGGTCCTACACCGATCTACGGTCGCGGCTCGGCGTGGAGCGGGTCGCCGATCCGAGGACGCTCGGGCTGCCGGCGGGCTCCGCCTACCGCGACGACATGGCACTGACCTGGGTGCCGATGCGGCGCGCCCGCTCCGTCCCGGCCGGGGACCGCCCCGGCCGGGACGGCAGCACCGGCAGCACCGGCAGCACCGGCAGCACCGGCAGCATCGGCCCGCCGACCCTCGAACTCGACGGGGAGACGGTGCTCGTGCCGGTGGACCTCGTGGCGAGCAGCCCCTCCGAGCTGGGCCACCACGACACGGGGGAGCGGCTCCTGATGCCCGTGGCGAACGGCATGGGCGCGGGGACGAGCCTGCGGCAGGCCGTCCTCCACGGCGTCCTCGAGATCCTCCAGCGCGACGGCAACGGCCTCTCCTTCCGGGCTCTCGACCGCGGCGCCGTCGTCGAACTGGGACCGGACGACGGCGACCGCGAGACGCGCGAGGCGCTCGATGCCCTGCGCGCCGCCGGGGTCGACGTCATCGTGAAGATCGCCTCGATGGACCGCGGGGTGCCGAACGTGTACGTGGTGGGGCACGCGCCCGGGGACGATCTCGTCGTCGCCACGGCCTGCGGCGAGGCGGCACACCCCGACCGCGACGTCGCGCTCCGGAAGGCGGTCCTCGAGTTCGCGTCCGCCCGGGCCCGCAAGGCGTTCATGCACGGCCCACTGACCGCGGTCCGTGAAGTCGCGCCGCAGGACTACCTCGGCGATGCGCTGTCGGTCGTCGACCCGGCCGCCGAGGAGCCGCGCGTCCTGGATGCGACGGTGACCTGGCTGACCGTCGGCGCGGAGCAGGACGCGGTGGTGCGGGCCCGCCTCGATGCCACGATCTTCTCCCGCCGGTCGGTCGTCCGGTTCGGTGACCTGCCGACCGATCCGACGGCGGACCCGTCGGTGATCCTCGCCGGGTACGGCCTCGAGATCCTCGTGGCCGACCTGACCCCGCCGGAGGGGCGCGGGGACGGCGCGGCCCGCGCGGTGAAGGTCGTGGTGCCCGGCACCGAGGTGGAGACGGTGGCCTACGGCCGGATCGGTGAGGCCGGCGTCCGCAGACTGGTCGAGGACGGCCGGGACGATCTCGCGCGCGTGGGCGGGCGGCCCGACGGCGACGGGTGGCGTGAGGTCATCCTGACGCCCGACGCCGTGGAACGGCTCGGCGGTCCGGCCTGGTTCGACCGCGATGCCGTCGAGGCGACGGCCGACGGATTGCTGCCGATCTACCGGGAACCCGGCCGGCATGCCGCCCGACGCGCCCTCGGTGAGCGTTGATGCCCCCGGCGGGATCCGGCGGACCGGTCGACGCCGGCGGGAAGGCCGACGAGCTCGAGACCTACATCCTCGACCAGGGCGAGCGACCCGGGGGAACCCCGGTGGTACTGCTCGACGACGCCGCCGTCGCGGCCGGTGCTGATCCGTCCGCGCTGATCCCGGCCATCCTCGATCCGTTGCCCGAGGTGCTCCGGCGGCCCGCTCCGTTCAGCTACGAGGCCTACGTCCTGCAGAGCGTCCTCGGGGAACTGCTGCTCGGGAGTGTCGGCGCCGGGTGGTCCCGGGACGAGCTGTCGGCCATCCCGCGCCTGACCCTGAACTTCCACGACGTCGCGCAGGACCACCGCGAGGCCGTCCACGAGCGCCTGCACAAGCTCGCGAGCCTGCGGAACCTCCTGCAGGACGGGGGGCCCGCGGAATCGCCCCCGCGGGTCATGGTCCTCCTGTTCGACGGGTACAGGGACGCCGCGGAGATGGTCGTCCCGATCTGCGAACGGCTCGCGCTGCCCGTCCTGGTCCTGCCCATCGCCCTCGAAGTGGAGGACGATCGTGCCGGGACGCTGAGCGACGACGAGCTGAGCGCCCTGGCGCAACGGCACGAGCTCGGCTTCCACACGCTCACCCACCGCATGGCGGACGAGATCACGCCCACCTCGGCGACCGCCGAGGTGACCGACGTCGTGCACCGGCTCACCGGTATGGCCGGCCGCGCTCCCCGCGTGGGCGCGTGGTGCGGGGGAGCACGCTTCGACGAGCGCCTGCTCGGGAATCAGCGCCTGCGCGAGCTAGGGGTCACCGGACTCATCTCCAACTGGTCCTGGGAGACCATCTAGGCGGACACTGTTCGAACCAGCCGTGCTGAGCTACTGACCGCTTCACCAGCTCGCACTGGCAACCAAGTCACGTCGGTCGTCCCGCCAGGCCATGAGTACTACGAGTGGAAACACCTCCTGAATTGCTCAGGTCTGGGGCAGGATATGAGGTGTGGTCAAGAAAACGCCCGACGAGGCGAGCCCCCAGGTCCTATCCAAGAAGGAGTACGCAAAGGAACTGCTGCGATTGCAGGAGGAACTGGTCGCCTTGCAGGAGTGGGTGCGCACAACCGGGACGCGGCTGGTCGTTATTTTCGAAGGGCGCGACACAGCCGGTAAGGGCGGAACCATCCAACGCATCAGCGGTGCGCTCAACCCGCGCTCGTGCCGGGTTGTCGCACTCCCGGCGCCGACGGAGCGCGAACGATCACAGTGGTACTTCCAGCGTTACATCGCCCATCTACCGGCGGCCGGGGAAATGGTGCTGTTCGACCGGTCCTGGTACAACCGCGCTGGCGTGGAGCGGGTGATGGGGTTTTGCACCGACAAACAGTATGCCGACTTCGTCGACACGGTGCCCATGCTCGAGGATGCGCTAATCTCCGATGGAATCGTGCTGGTGAAGTACTGGTTGAGCCTCTCCGATTCCGAACAACGCCGTCGATTTCAGGCCCGCATCGACAATCCGGCCAAGCGTTGGAAGCTGAGCCCGATGGACCTCGAGGCACAGGCCCGGTGGGTTGACTACGCCGAGGCAAAGGACAAGATGTTCGAGTTCAGTGACACCGAGCGCAACCCGTGGTGGGTGGTGGACGCCGACAACAAGAAGGAAGCGCGGCTCAACCTGATGGCCCATCTGTTGTCGCTGCTGCCTTATGAGCAACCTGAGTTGCCGGACATCGAGTTGCCCGAGCGCCAGAACCGGGCTTATGAGCGGCCGCCGTTGGACCGCCAGCGGTTCGTACGCCAGCGCTACGAGATCGAGAAGTCGGAAAAAGCATCGAAGGGCAAGAAAAAGGATTCTGCCCAGCAAAAGTCTCGACAAGGGGACTGAATCTACGGGCATCTTCGAGCGAGTGCTCGCATCCCTGAGTACGAAGGGAGATGACTGTACTCGGGGCTTCCTACGACGCAGCGGCCGATCGCACAGCACAAGCGGAATTTGGTTGCGCTCCACCCGTGGCGCTGGTCGTGGCCGGAAGAATGTTCCTGCACTGCGACGATCTCGTCTCCTCCTGGGATGCGTCGGTTCTCCTCGAAGTTCCTTTCGATGAGACCGAGGGACGAATGGCGATCCTGCAGCGTGCAGACAGGCCGGGTCATTCGTACGCAGCAGGGACGGTTCGCTACCGCACAAGGGCGCCGGCTCGGTATCCCGGAGCACCTCTTGGAGGAGTACCTTCATGACAGCACAACGACCACGCGCAGGACGATGTTGTCGGGCGTGGGCGAGAACATCCGCTTCACGCTTCCCGCCGCATGGAGTGACCACCCGGGATAGGCCACCGTGCTGGTAGGAGTCAAAGAACGCAACCTCATGCACGACTCCGCAAGGCTCACGGCCTCAGCGCTTCCGGGCAGCGTCCTGCAGACAGCGGGAAGCGCAGCTCACGACATTCCGTTGAGTCGACCCGCAACCTTCGCGGCCACGTTAAACCGCCATCGCATCAGCCGTCGAGTGCAACATGACAGAGGCAGCAGGTCTACCTCGACGGTCCTCCGCCGGTCATTCTGCTTGCCGGCTCGATTGCGTTAGGACTCGGTGTTGCCGCACTCGCTCTGCTGGTGCTGGCATGGATCATCCGTAGGACCACACACGACGCATCACGACCCCGAGCTGAATTGCCTTGTCCGCTGAGGGATCGCTGAGCAGCGGCTGCATGGGGCAGGATGGGCGCGATGATTATTGAACTGCGGCCTTGGACGTTCGGGGATGCTCCCACCTTTTCCGTCTCGAGCTAGGTCATCGGGTCAATAATCCAGCGTCCTGCACAGTAGCTACCCGGGCCGGGTTCATCGTCGAAGGAATTGAGCGCCAGAAGCTGCAGTACGGACCCGAACGATTCGATGTGGAGACGCACGCCCGACTCCAGGCCGACCCACGGCCGGACATGGCACCCATCCCGACCGTCCGCTGACCGATCGGCCTGCGGGCGGCCTAGCATGCTTGGTACTCGAGCGCCCGATATCGCGTTCGTCATGCCGGGGCGTGGACGGGTGCTGTCAGGGGATCGGGTGAACGACGCCCGCGCCCTTCATCACTCACCGTGGCGAGACCCTCGCGGGACCAGTACTCGAAACCACCGATCAGCTCGCGCACATTCATATAGCCCATCGACACCAGAATCGATGCGCCGCGGGTGCTGCCGTTGCAGCCTGGTCCCCAGCAGTAGACAACGATCGCAGCATCCAGGGCGGGGGCGACATCAGCGATGCGTGCTTCGAGCTCTGCGTTCGTAATGTGGGCGGCGCCCGGGATACGGCCCTGCCTCCACGAAGCGGTCGAGCGAGTATCGATCACGATCGGACCAGGACCAGACGCACGCTCAGCAGCGAGATCCGCAGGGTCAGTTTCATAGGCGAGCTTCGCAGCGAAGAAGTCAGCGGCGGAAAGAGAAGTAGACATGTATCTATCGAATCTCTTCTCACGCTTCCTTGGAACTGCACATCAACCGTGTAGAAGTGCTCACAGGGATGATCCCGCGGTAGATTCACCGTTATGCCATCGAACCCACGGCTGGACCTTGATGCAACTGATGAGGCGATCATCCATCATCTGCAGCAGGACGGACGGACAAGTGTTGCGCAACTCGCTCGAGCCATCAACCTCTCGCCGAGCGCGACCAGCGATCGTCTCCGACGCCTCACCGATGGCGGGGTTGTCACTGGGTACTCGATCACGGTGGATCCTGAAGCTCTCGGGTACGCCGTAACGGCGTTCGTGCGACTGGCCTACCCCACCGGCAACTACAAGCCGTTCCACGACCTCGTCGACTCGATGCCCGAGATCATCGAAGCACACCACGTCACCGGGGCGGACTGCTTCATCATCAAGGTCCTGGCCCGCTCGATGCGCGACCTCGAACGCATCACTGGTCGCCTCGCTACCCTCGGTGGAATCACGACCAGCGTGGTCTACTCAAGCCCTATTCCCGCACGACATATAACTCCTGCCTGACATGGGAAGCACCGTCCCTTCGCGCGTCCTTGTGTCGATTTCGTCAGGCGAGTCCGTGGAGGGATCCTTGAACGGATGTGAGGGGCCGCCGGCCTTCGATGTCCTGCTGGAGTGGCGAGACGTATACCCATCCTCGCTCCTGGTCCTTCTTCGAAAATCGGCAGACAAAGAGATATCCGCATGGCAGGCGACGTAATTCTGGTAACCGGTGCAACGGGAAATGTCGGCAGAGTAGTCGTCACAGAACTGTTGGCGGCCGGGTCACGCGTTCGTGCAGCCGGGCGCACCTCGGAGTCCGTGACCCGGATGTTCGGCGACAGGGTCGAGGCTGTTGCCCTTGACTTCACCGACGACAGCACCTGGGTTGCTACGTTCGATGGGGTCCGGCGGATGTTCCTCATGCGCCCACCACATCTGGGCAGACCGAAAACACAGATCATTCCGGCACTTGAATACGCACGCAGCCACGGCGTCGGGCACATTGTGTTCCTCTCCCTTCAAGGGGCCGAGAAGAACAAAGTCGTCCCCCACGCCGCCATCGAAGCGTGGCTGCGCGGGTCCGGCCTGGCATGGACGTTCGTGAGGGCCTCGTTCTTCCATCAGAACCTCTCAACAACGCACCTGACCGACATCCGGGACCGCGACGAGATTCTGGTCCCGGCCGGGCGTGGTGCCACAGCTTTCGTCGACGCCATGGATGTCGGGGCTGTGGCCTCAGCAGCCCTGCTGGACCCCGCCGGACACGGGGACATCGCCTGGACCGTCACCGGTGGCGAAGCCCTGACCTATGAGCAGATCGCCGCAATTCTCACACATGAGCTCGGCCGTTCCATCCGCTACACCCGTCCGGGAGTCTTCTACTACCTCTGGCACGCACACAGAGTCCTGGGCATGCCGTGGGGCATGGCCGTCGTTACAGCAGCCATTTACACCGCAGCCCGGCTCGGCCTCGCCGGCGGACTGACAGATACGGTCCACCAAGTTCTGGGACGGGAACCTCTCAGCTTTGCTGGCTTCGCCCGACGGGAACGCGATACATGGAACCCCAACACGCCCGAAGAGCAGTCCGCATGAAAATTGCACTACTCGGGGCCACCGCATGCACCAATGCCTTGATCCTGACCCAAGCACTCTCCGAGGCCACCACCTCACCGCCTCCATGAGCAACGTCTTCTTGAGTGGTCAACTCGTCTGCAGCGACCGACACCAGGCGGCGGTAGTCGCAGAGCTCCTTCCGCTCCACATCGAGCTGACGCGCGCTGAACAAGGGTGCCTTTCCTTCGAGGTGAATCTCACCCAGGACACGCTGGTGTGGGAGGTCGACGAACACTTTCGGGACGCGGCATCGTTCCGGGCACACCAGCAGCGAGTCGCTGAGAGTGAATGGGGTAGGGCAACCGCGAGTATCGCCCGACAGTACGAGATCAAGGGCATCTAGTTCAGCACAACTCATCGCCGGGCTCTGACTCCCAGCATCTCGACGTAGCCCGTACGTGGGTCCGGGTGCGTACGCAGTGGAGGACCAACGACGTGTAGAACCCCGGTGACGATCCGTTCGAATGCTTGGCATGGTGATTCCAACGCTTGTGCCCTTGTCCGAGTGGCTGCGTCTTCCCTAAGTTGGGGTGATGATGTTCCTTGTGTCCGGTGCAAGCGGGATGGGGAAGTCCACCGTGGGGGTGTTCCTAGCTGCGGCTCTTTCCTCGGACTTCGCCTGCATCGAGCTCGAGGATGTTCTTCCCTCGCCACCGGATCCTGATAAGGCATACAGGCAACAAGCAGCACGCCAAGCCGTGATCCTCGCAGTCGAGCTCCAGGCACAGGGCAAGCACCTTGTCCTCGCCAGCGACCCCGTCGCAGCCGGTGAACTCCTCGCCGTACCGGAAGCTGACGGTCTCGAGGGTATCGCTGTCTGCGTGCTCGACGCCGATGAGCGGACTCAAAGAGAGCGTCTGAGGGTTCGCGCTGAGACTGACGAGGCGCTGGGTCATCATGTGGCATTCGCGCGGTGGATGCGCGCCCATGCACAAGACCCCCAGCACATGCAGCACGTCCTGACGGACGGAGGCCTCGAGTCGATGCGCTGGGACCGGTGGACGCAGCTGCAAACCGGAGACCCTTCGTGGGCAATGCGCGTCCTGGACACTACCGACCTCTGCCCAGCCGCTGTCGGCTCCGCCGTCGTTACCTGGATCGATGACGTCGAAGCCGGTCGAGCCCCTGTCTTCGCAGGCACCCAACGACTTCCAACCCATGCATCATCGGGGATTCTTTAGCGGACTCCCTGAACTTCCACTGCGATTCGTTGTCTTGCTGCCAGTGACGGAGGATGGCTTCATGATGAGCGCAGCGAATGTTGAAGGTCTCCCGGTCCGAGTCGGCGGGCAGTCACGAGCCGCGATCATCGACGCGCTGAGGAATGCTGATGTGCATCTCAATGTCCACGCCGAAACGCTGCTCGCTCACCCCGTGTTCGAGGACTCGACGGAACAAACGCTGCACATCGTGGAGCGAACCGTAGAGCAACTCGGATTCGAGCAAGGCGCCGTTCAGTCTCAGGTCTTCGTGGCTGCAAGGAATCAGGGCCTCGAACTCTGTCCCTTGGTGACCGGCCCTTACCTCCGATTGGCGATGATGGACCAGGCGGACGCGCCGGACTCGGTCCTCTCTCAGGGCCGCGGCCCAAGCGGAGCGATTCACATTGCGTCCGAGCCCGTGAGCGAAGATCTGGAGTACCCCAAGGGGTTCTACCTTCGTGTTGTGGAAGGACAGGTTTGGCTGCGCGGTTATCGCTGCGATGACGAGTACGTGTGGGCTCCGGGCCAACGGCTCGCGTTCCTATCACCCCAGCCTTCGAAGCCAGGGCCATTCATGTCGATGGAGCCGGGCATGTGGATGTCGACGACAAAGCTTTCGCGATCATTGCAGCGCAGATGAACCCACGCGTCCCGTGGTGGACCGATCCAGTGTGATTCCGCTGGCCATTCGCTCAGCTCCTCGGGCGTAAGACCCCACGAGAGCCAGGGCTTTCACTCTGCCTTCCTGCTCTGCTCATGCAGCAACTTCGCCAATGATCTGACGAGCAGCTCGCCGGCGTCCCTTCAGTCTCGATGTCATGGAGGGATGCCACCCGTTGAGAAGTCACCGCATCACCGTGGGAGGATCCTTTACCGGACGCTGCCCGCATTCTTGTCCGCAGGTCATTTCGCAGTAGGTTCTAGGTGAGCCCGCCGGGTGCGGCGAACGCAAGGGAAGCCTCATGAGAAAAGCCGCTACCGCGAAGCCCTCTGCCGCGAAGCCCGCTGCCGTAACAGTGACGATCCTGTTTGCCGGCCTCCTAGGAGCCTGGTTCTGGGTCAAGATCCAACAGGGTGTCGCGCTCGGGGTCGCCTCCGACGCCCAAACCTTCAGGGTTGCCGCTGCAGCTCTCCTCTTCGCCCCCTTCCTTGTCCTCATCTACCTGTGTGTGAAACCTCAGACAGTGCTCAAAAACCGTTCCTCGCAGGGAAGCCTTCTTTTCGCAGGCGTCGGGTTCATCTGGCTCCTCTGTGCCCTGTTTCTGTCCCTCTTCGTTGGACTCGCCCCGTTCTAGAAGGGAGCCTCGAACGAAGGGCGGCGCGAGCGACGATCCCTCGAGGACAACAATCCATTACCGGACACCTTGAGGTGAATAATTCCGCCGGTTCGTTGTTGAAGGGATCGACGTCCTAGTCCGGTGTCCGGTGAAGGACGAAGATCCCCCCGTACGCGGGCTGGTCGGCTCGTTGCCTGTCGCTGTCCGTGTATTCGCTCAGTACGGCGTGGACGCGTGTGATGAGGTCCTCGGCGTCTTCCGCAGAGAGGTGCAGAACGAAGCGCGAGAGGCTCGCCAGCGCGTCCGGGCCCGCTTCGGTCAGTTCCTCCCGGAAAGCCTCGATCGGCGCAAGGGGGCCGTCAGGTCCGGCGTCGCTGAGGGCGGTATCCAGATGCCAGGACCGCCCCGTGGAGCGGTACGGTTTTTCAAGTGCGCCGCTGCTTCCGGTGCGGACCTCGGCCGCTTCGAGGAACCCGGTCGAGAGTAGTTGCCGCACGTGATAGAGCACCGTTCCTGGATCCTGGCCCAGCTGATCGGCGAGCTGCTTGTTGGTCAGTTCGTGAAGTCCGCACAGGCGCAGGATTCTCAGGCGCAGCGGATGGGCCAGAGCCTTGATCTCCCGGGCAGTTGCGGCAGGCTTCCTGATTCCGCCCGACTGCCCATCTGCTTCTAGCGGTCCCGTGGTGGTCATGAGCTCATCCTACAGCCTGATGTAGTGCTCTCCATCGCCTTGAACTTCGTAAATCCCTGTGGAATGGTCCACCTATGACTCCTCATGCAGTGCAGGCGAACAAGATGGGCCGGGCGCCGCTAGGTGCCTCCTACTGGAAGCTGTGGGCCTCCTCGGGGCTGTCCAACCTCGCCGATGGAGTCTTCAAGATCGCGCTCCCGCTGCTGGCCATCCAGCTCACCCAATCGCCTGTCCTGATTGCCGGGCTCAGTGTCGCGGCGACACTTCCCTGGCTTCTATTCACCTTGACCGCCGGAGCGCTGGCCGACCGGCTGGACCGGCGCAGGCTGATGGTGTGGGCCAACCTTGGCCGGGCCGTACTGCCTGGGCTGCTGGTGGGAGCCATTCTGCTCGACGGGGGTCCCTCTGGGCTCTTTACGTCGTCGCGCTGATGGTGGGCGTGGCCGAAACGCTTTATGACACCTCCGCCCAGGCGATCATGCCTCAGGTGGTGCACAAGGATCAGCTCTCGCGCGCCAACGGCCGGCTCTACGGCGTCGAGCTCCTCACCAACCAGTTCATCGGGCCGCCACTGGGCGGGCTGCTGGTGGCACTCGGCGTAGTTGCCGGCTTCGCCGTGCCGGCGGCACTATGGCTTGTCGCCGCCGGGGGCCTTCTCCTGATCCGAGGATCTTTCCGCACCGAGCGTGAGCACAAGACCACACTGAGGTTCGACATCGGCGAAGGCCTGCGATTCCTCCGGAACCACAGGATCCTTCGCACCCTCGCGGTGATGACCGGAGTGTTCAACTTCGCCTCCAGCGCCGCTTTCGCCGTCCTGGTACTGTTCGCCGTCGGCCCCGCTTCACCGATGAGGCTGTCCGCAACGGGCTTCGGCCTGCTCTTGACCACCTCGGCTCTGGGCGCGTTCGCCGGCTCGATCATCGCCGAACGCGTGGAGGCCAGGCTCGGCAGGTCGGCATCTCTGACCCTGACGATCTTCGGGGCCGCCTTGTTCGCCGGTGCGCCCGCCATCACCGACAACGCCTACGTCCTTGGACCGATCTTCTTCGTCGGAGGCATGCTGATCGTGCTGTGGAATGTCATCACCGTGTCCCTGCGCCAACGCATCACGCCCAACCGCCTGCTCGGAAGAATCAACAGCGCCTACCGCCTGCTGGCCTGGGGCACCATGCCGCTAGGAGCCGCAGCCGGCGGCCTGCTGGCCCAATGGGTCGGCCTTCAAGCCATGTTCGCCATCATGGGAATGCTGACCCTGGCACTGCTGGGATTGATGCCCATCCTGACGAGCAAGGCAATCACCGCCGCCGAGATCCAGCCATGAGCCGACACGGATCTTTCCCGACCACCCTCTGGAATGTCGGATTCCGCAGTCCGCCACGGAGCTCACCCGTACGCCACCGGAAGTTTGCACCTCATACGTGCGTTAGGTCGTCGCGGGGGAGGCGTTGAGCCAAGTACGGCCTGCCCAACGATCTCCGTACACAAGGGGGTCCTCGACGCACCTAAATCGCAGCTAAGGGATGAGCAGGCGTTCGATAGCAGCGACGACGTCAGCGGGGGAGAGCATCGACGAGTCGATGGACAAATGTGCAGGTATACCCGGGAGACGCTCGATGAAAGGTGCATGCGCTGCATGATGGAACTCAGGATCGCGCGACCTTCCCCTCGTTTCGTCGGCTTGAGCGCAGTGAAGGGTCACAGCGACGGGCGCGTGCACGACCACCTACTCTGCCTTACGCCGAGGAAATTGGGACGTGTACGAAAGGGGCTCCTTAGTCGTGACGCCGAGTACAGTGCGAGCGGCGCTCAGGTCGTAATCCAGTAGCGGAGCTTATTCGCGGTAGAACCATCGACTGCCCTCGGCGCCTCGAAGACTCCTCCACACCGTTCGATAGTTGTCTTCGACCCCAGGTTGTCCGCGTCGCAGGTAACCAGGACGTGATCAATCCCAAGTCGCTTCGCTTCGACGAGGGCAAGTTTCAACATCTCTTGGGCATAACCACGCCGCCTGAACTGAGGGCGAACGGCGTACCCGATATGCCCGCCGACGGTCCGCAACACAGGATTGAGCTTGTGCCGGATCGATACCCGCCCCACGAGGTCTCCGTCGACCTCCGCGATGAAAAAGGTGGCAGGAACGTACTCCTCGGGAAGATTCTGGCCTTGTCGTGTGTCCTCGACCTTCTCGAGATACTCCGCCCAGTCAATACCGTCGTCGTAGCTGAAGAGGAAATCGAACTGTTCAGCGGCCAGTTCCTTGTGGGCGAGTAGTGCCTGGTCCTTATCGGACTCGGAAAGGAGACGTAGTTTCATGGGCTGTTCTACCGTCACGGCGCTGATACCGAACTCATCCTGGTGCATCGCCATGCAACTGACACTACTGCGCACTCCTGCCCGTAAGCCGGTCCGTCAGCGGGTGCTTTCTCGGGCGGGCCGAATGCGGCTGGGGCATCATCGAAGGGAACCAACGCGAGTTCCTTGCTGCTTTCCGTGGTCAGAACACCCGGCTGTGGCGGCTTTCCATTACTGGGGGCGTGAACCGGGTGTCTTCCAGGTCGCCGCCGTCGGGATGCCACCTGCGGCTGGTGTAGAAGCCGATGGCGCGATCGACGCTTCTATGTCTGTCAAGCGGCTGGAATCGGGTGCTGGCGTGGACCAGTGGAGAGACGGCTTTGGTGACCACCCAGCTTCTCCTCCTCCGACGCTTCTATGTCTGTCAAGCGGCCGGAAACGGGCGCGGGCGCGTACCAAGTTGTTTTGCCGGTGAGTGGGCGGCATAGGTGACCCTCTCTCCCACCGTTGTTTCGGCTGCTGGCGAAGCTTGCGGAGCTGAGGCCGACGGAGGCCCGTCTACCGGCAGGGCAAGGGGAGGGAAATTACCGGAGGGAAATCAGCGGCGAAGGAGCGCCGCAGGGAAATTCGCTCACCGCAGGCCCGACAAAGGAGGGGCTAGACGGGCCGGAGCGAACTCCTACAATCCGATAGGACAGCAGCCAAAACACAAAAAGCGCTTCTACAGCCCGAGCGAAGCGGGACCATTTTCAGCGCTTGAAGGACTGAGGCCGGCCCCTCTCGAAGCAGATAAGGCAAGATTGGCTATGTTTTGGACCGTGAGCACAGGGGGCGCTTAAGTGAATGACGACGTGTTGGCTAACTTGCCGGCTGCTGACCTGCTCCAGGTGGTCGAACGGGTAATCGACGAACGAGGTACTTTCGCTGGTGAAGCAGAGCTCGTAGTCGACGAGGTCCTTCGCTTGTGTGATGCAGGACAGCTGTCGAGAACTCTTGCCGGTGACCTCAGTTCGTTGATCTACCAGCGGAGTATGCACGCCGGGCACTCCGGCGACTTTCAGGTATCGACACCGGTGTGGCGCCTCGGGAATGAACTCAACCATCACAAGCGGTCGTCCTTCCCTGACATCCAGGTGGATCCTGTCCGAATTCACGCCCGGGTTGTGGACATTGCGGCGGGAAGGGTTCCGCCACCTTTGAAAGGCGAGCTCGGGCAGGGTGAGCAGCCTGACCTCGTCGTTGCGATAGCCCGAAGCATCGCCGCCGAAGTGGAACCGGGCTGGGATTCGTTGCGCTTTGAAGCGACGCTCCTTGGTAACGTCACCACATGCATCACCTACGTCGCTCGATCGGGAAAGGAGGAGCGATCCAGTCCTCCTTTCGCTGTGGCAGACCTGCTCGACGACTTGAAGGATGCTCTTGCTCGCTCCGGTAAGGGCACGTGGATCTCGCTGACGATGGTCTTAACACCTTCAGGAGGTCTAACTGTTGAATACAATTACGACCAGGACGCAATTTTCGGGCTGGGGGTGACCGCGAATGACTACTCCCTCGAGCTCAAGCTGTTCCCCCGCGACGAGAGGTCGATACCAGAATGGTGGCGAGAGCGGGTCGCGCAGGGAGACCCCTCACCAGCCAACACCCACGCCCCGGGTATCGCGGAAGGAAACCCGTCGCCTACCTCGGAGCCAGCGCAGGATGAGGTCGATCATGAGGTGGCCGACCTTCTAACTCTTATCGCCCGAGAGGTGGACGGGAGCGTCTCACCTGGGTGGGATAGTTTGCGTTATCAGGTGGAAACCGTGGGCAATGTGACCTCGGATCTGATCTATGTCGCTCGGGGTGATACCGAGGAACGGGTGTACGCGCCTGATGAGATGCCCGAGCGACTGCTTCAGCTGAGGGAAGCAATGTATCGAGCGGACATAGGCACATGGATCTCACTGACCCTCACCTTGACCTCCTCAGGCTTGATGGACGTCGACTACAACTATGACGAGAAGCCCGACTTCGGGTTCGACGTCAGTGCTCACGACTACGCCCTCGAACTACAGCGATTCCCCCGTACTGACGAATCAGTGCCTGAGTGGTGGCGAGAGCGCATAGCCAGAGGAGATTGACAGCGCTCTGATCGGGTACGGCGAGGGGTCCTTCACCGGACACCACCTGATCCGTAGATCAAACCGAAGCCGGCACCCTCAACCGGTGCTCCTCTCCCGGGCAAGGGGCTGCCCCGGCAACGTGGGATCGGGCCGGTTCCGCGGTGGCGTAGAGGGTGTTCAGCTGACGGTAGAGCATGCGGGCGATGTAGCGCTTCAGAGACCTACGGATCTCCCGATAACTATGGCCTTCTTGGGTACGTTTGGCGACGTACTCCCGGGTCCCGGGATCATGAACCATCCGGGTCATAGCAATGGTGTGCAAGGCTCGGTTAAGGCGCCTATCACCACCACGATTGAGCCTGTGCCGGATAGTGTTACCGCTTGAAGCTGGCAAGGGGTTCACCCCTGCTAGTGAGGCGAAGGCAGCTTCGCTGCGAACCCTTCCTGGATGCGACCAAGCTGCCAGGACCGTAGCGACCGTGACAGCCCCGGCGCCCACCATCTCCAACAGCGGCGCAGCAGGGCTTTGCTTGATCAGCTCTGTCATACGCTTCTGGTTAGCAGTTAGTTGAGTGGTTACTTCGTGGACGCGGCGCGCCAACCGAACTGCTTCCTCGCGCGCGATCAACAACTCGATCGGCTCGTCTCGTTCCCTCCACCTGGTGATCGTGTCGATCTGGGCGGGAACCAAAGGTTTACGAGCGTCAATTCCCAGCTCGTGTGCCCGGAGTAAGGCGATGAGCGCATTGACATTCATCGTTCGGTCCCGGGTCAACTGATCCCGGGCTGTGCTCAGGATCCTGAGTCCGGCACGGGCCCCCTCGTCCTGGCGCGGGGCTCGGAGCTGGGACTCATCTAAAGCCGGTGACAGCGGTTCCGATCGCTGCCGCGTCCAGCGGATCGGATTTACCGATCGCGCGGCGTCCTCGGGCGTTCATCCGTGGAGCCTCGACGACGTCATAGCCGACCTCGGCTACTGCCCGGGCCAGACGTGCCCCATAGGAGCAGACACCCTCGACAGCCCACAGACACCCTGTGACGCCACCCGTGCGTCGGCCTACCCAGGCAAGTCCGCGGGAGATCCCTGCCGAGGTAGTCGGGAATTGCTCGCACGCGACCTGTCGCTTAGTACGGGCCTCGATGATGGAGTAGGTGTGTGTGCGGGCGGGTCTGCTGCACGGATAGGTGACAGTTTGTAGTCACGCAGCCAGGGCAGCTGGCGTGTTCATGATGGTCTCGAACTCGAGGGGCGTCAAACGTCCCAGACGGTGTTGCCGGCGGCGCCGGTGGTAAATCCGCTCGATCCAGGTCACGGTAGCGATGCGCAGTTGTTCGCGGGTGGTCCAGGACCGGCGGTCGAGGACGTTCTTCTGCAGCAGGCTGAAGAAGCTTTCCATTGCGGCGTTGTCGCCGCAGGACGCGACTCTTCCCATCGAGCCGACCATGCGGTGGTGGGTCAAGGCACGCAGGAACTTTCTGCTTCGGAATTGTGATCCTCGGTCGCTGTGAATCACGCAGCCAGCGACATCACCACGACGAGCGACAGCGTTTTCCAGTGCGTTGACGGCGAGCCGGGATTTCATCCTCGAGTCGATGGAGCAGCCCACGATCCCGTTCGAGCACGCGTCTTTGACCGCGCAAAGGTAAAGCTTGCCTTCCGCGGTTTTGTGCTCTGTGATGTCCGTCAGCCACAACTGATTCGGCTTCTCAGCGGTGAACTCGTGCCGGACCCGACCCGTCTCGTCCGTCACCGTGCAGAGGTCGTCGTGGACCGGCGGTCCAAGCTTCTTCCCGTTCTTCCCCCGTTTCTTCCCGAACGAACTCCACCACCCATTGACCGCGCAGATCCGCCACGCGGTCCGATCAACCATCGCCTCGCCGGCGTCGCGGGCCTCGTCTGCCAGGAGCCGGTGGCCGAACTCGGGGTCGTCGGTGTGGGCATTGAAGAGAGCGTTCGCGCGATACGCCTCAGCGACCTCGCTCGTGGTGACGGGAGCGGTCAGCCACCGGTAGTAGGGCTGGCGGGAAAGCTTGAGGACCCGGCACGTCACCGTCACGGGTGCCCCGTTGACGGCGAGCTCTCTCACGAGCGGGTAGAGCCTTTTCCCGGTAAGTTCGCCTGCGATAGGTAGGCTGCCGCCCACCGCAGCACTTCATTCTCCTGCTCCAACAACCGGACCCGCTTGCGCAGTTCACGGTTCTCCACCGTCTCGCTGCGACCCTGACCAAGCTTGACGCTCTCATCAGTCTCGGCGTGACGCAGCCACTTCGTGAGCGTCATCGGGTGAACTCCGAAGTCTTTCGCGATCTGCTCGATCGTCACTCCGGGCTCACGGTTCCTCGCAACGCGCACCACATCGTCACGAAATTCCTCAGGGTAAGGCTTAGGCACAGCAACATCCTTCCAGGCCAGCCTCACGGCAAGCCAGATCAGATGTCACCTATCCGTGCAGCAGACCCAGCCGTCCCACAACCCGGTGGCTTTACGTGCAGAGTTCGGGTCGTCGCCGATGCACGCTGAGGATCCTCGAGCGGGATGCGCTTTGGTAGCGGCGCTTCAGCTGCGCGGCTCGTCCTCGTCGCGAGGCTTGCGTCCTCTGTGAAAAGCTCACCTCATGCCAGAGGCTACAACGCTGTCACTTCACCCCTTCCAGCGCGCACATTCGCCCTTCTTCATTTCTCTCGCCAGCGACCACCAAGTGACACGATTCGTAGGGAACGGACAGCCCTGAAACGAAGACGCCATGGCCTCACGCATTGACCTGGCCCTTGAACACCTTCCAGTGGAGGAGGTTGGGGCCGTTCGCTGGTTCATCGCCATGCTTTATACCAATCCGGTCGGGCTCGTAGCCTCAACCCGTATTCAGTTGCCGGGGCTGGCCATGGTCAGTCCGAGCATGCGGGTGACTTGTGGGTGCCATGGTCTGTTCGCTGGTCCGGTGAGGACTAGTCGGCGTTCCAAATGTGGTTGCAAGTCGACCATGGTGAGCGTGTCGGGCAGCATCGACGCGGCGAGGGCCGGCATTATGGCCACGCCAATATTGTTCTCCACCATGCTCAGGAGCGTGGAGATCTCTCGTACGCGTTGTGCTGGGCTGTACCGGACGCCGCTGGTGGTGTGAAGCGTCTTGATCTGGGGTTCACATCCGCCTGAGGACACCAGCAGCGGGTCTTCAAGAAGGTCAGTGAGTTCCACCTGGTCCTGGGAGCTGAAGGGGTGGTCTTTGCGGATCACGGCCTGGAACCTGTCGGTGGCAAGTTCCAGGGCTTCAGAGGGGGCTGATTCGGGGTCGATGAGGATGGCGCAGTCCACCACGCCGCTGTTCAGCCACTCCTCGAGTTCGTCATCATCGCCTTCGAAGACCCGTACGTCGACATCGGGGAAAACCTCCGCCCAGTGATTCATGAGTTTCGGCAGCATGCGGTGTGCTGCAGTCTGGGAGGCAGCGATCCTCACCGTTCCCGTGAGCTTGTTGTGGTGGTGCTCGTCGATGAGCGACTCGATGGCCCGTGAGGCGGCCAACGCGGTGCGGGCATGCGGCAGCAGAGCACGGCCCAACTCCGTCGGACGCAGCGGACTCGTCCGGTTCACCAGCGGAGTTCCGGTCACCTTTTCCAGTGCCGCGATGCTGTGGGACACGGAGGACTGATCGACGCCGAGTGCCTCGGCCGCCGCCCCGAACCCGTCGTGCTCGACCACAGCGGATAGGACAGCCAACTGCTTCAGGGTCACACCCATGAAATCACCTCATGTGTTGATGATGCGCATGCATTGGACTCAGCATGCCCTATGTTGTGACGCTGGACCGAACAAGTTGGAAGGAAGCCGCATGTCTGTCCAGACCGCCAAACCAGCGAAGGCATCACTATCAATCGGGGCCCAGTACATCGCCGCAGCAGCTGTGTGGGGATCGAGTTTCCTGTTCATCAAGGTCGCCGTCGAGGGAATTTCACCCGCGCAGGTTGTCCTCGGCCGGCTCATGGGAGGCGCGGTCCTGCTGGCACTCATCATGCTTCTGACCCGACGTCGGTGGCCCACGGGTGGCAGGACCTGGCTGCACCTGTTCGCGATCGGGATCCTGATGTGCGTGGCCCCGTTCCTGATGTTCTCCTGGGCAGCCCAACACCTACCCTCCGGACTTTCGAGCATCTTCAACGCGACGACCCCGATTGCGACGATGCTCATCGCCCTCGCCGTCCTCCCCGAAGAACGCCTCACGAGGGTCAAGACCGTGGCAATGTTCATCGCCGCCGGAGGCATCATCCTCGTCGTCGGACCCTGGCACTCCTTGGCCGATGTCCAGCACGCGAACCTCCTCGCGCAGCTGGCTTGTCTGGGCGGGACAACCTGTTACGGGCTGGGATTCACGTACACCCGCAGGTTCTTCCGCTCCCACGACTACGACTCCGTCACGGTCGCTGCCAGCCAGATCGGCGCAGGAGCCCTCGTGATAGCCGCCCTCACGCCCCTCATCGGTCGTGACCCGGTCCATCTCACACCGGCGATCCTCGTGAGCATCATTCTGCTCGGGGCGGTCGGAACCGGCCTCGCCTACATCTGGTACACCAACGTCATCAACGCCTGGGGGGCAACCGTCGCCTCTACAGTGACCTACCTGACCCCCATAGGAGGTGTACTCCTCGGGGTCCTCGTCCTGCACGAACGCATCGAGTGGAACGAGATCGTCGGCGGGATCATCGTGATCCTCGCCGTCCTCGTCAGCCAAGGCCGACTCACACTGACATCGCCACATCTCCGGCTCCGGCACCTTGAGGACTAACACGCGTCCTTCATTCTCATCCTCGGGAGGACAGCTAAACGCTCGTGGGAAGGGTGGAAGGAGTCTGTCGCTTCTCGCAGTCGCCTGGGCGGCGTGCCGCGTCGTTCCGGGGTGCGTACCACTGCCCTTACGCCCCTGAGCGGTGAAGCTCAGGTATTGCGCCCGCGTGCATCAACGGGCCACGACGTAACGTCACCATCGCTTGACAGCACCCGATAGGTGTCGGCCAAGTTGACCGCGACGCACACGTGATTCGGCACAATACTCACCCGGCTTCCCACTGGTAGGTCTACTCCCGTGATGGTTGCGTGATGCTCTGAAAGCACAGTGATGCGCGCTTCGGGGAAGTGCAGCAGCCGGCCAAACCCCGTGGACATCGGGCCGCGGTCAGAGGAGAGCACTTTGCTGCCAGCGTCCGCGATGAGGTGTCCGCTCCTGCGCGACACGATCGTGGCGAGCACGGTGAGCGCGATGGACTCAGGTTCAATCGTGCCCAACTCCCACTGCTGAGCATCTCCCAGGGCCGAGACCCCCGGCCTCAGTTCTGTCAACACGTTGGAATCCGCAAAAGCAGCCGATGGTGTTGAGCCACCGCTTACCACCCGCGTAGCAAGACCTGACGCCGCCAGCGAATCAACGGCTGCCCGGAGCGCTACGGCTTCGTCCCGCGCCGCAGCCGCACGCCCCTCCAGGGCATAACTGTGTCCTGGAAATGTGAACACCCCAGCCACGTCGAGCCCAGCATCTGTTGCGGCGGCCGCGACGGCTCCGGACTCTGCCGGGAAGACCCCGCTGCGATGATGCCCGGAGTCGATCTCTACCACGATGTCGAGCGCGGCACGCTCCGCCTCCGGTATTGCCGCGGCGAGACGCTCGGCCGAGGCGGCCGAGTCGACCCCGACGCGGACCCGGGCGATCTCGAGCAGAAGACGCAGGCGCCGCGTCTTATCGGAATCGAGCCACAGAGGGTAGGCGATGAACAGATCGCGTATGCCTCCGGCAGCGAACACCTCTGCTTCGGACACCGTCGCGACCGTCAGTCCGACGGCGCCCACGGCAAGCTGCCTGCGGGCGATTTCAATCGATTTGTGCGTCTTTGCGTGTGGGCGCATGGCCAGGCCCTGTTCGTGAGCCGACGCGGCGGCCGCCGCGATATTCCGATCGAGTACGCCCTCGTCGAGGACGAGAACCGGCGTAGGCGAACCTCGAAGTTTCTCGGCGAAGAAAGAAATAGGGCCCGTGGTCACACTTGAAGCTTAGGTCGTTTCCCACAGTCCTCTGCACGACAAGTTCCGGGGCCCCGGCCTTCGTGCAGGCTCGCGTTTCCACGTCGAGCCGACGGATGCCGTCTTGCGATTTCTGGCGCCTACGGCGCTCGCGGTTTCCCAGTCGAACGGCGTCGGCCGCTAGGGGGTGGTGGGTGCTGCGTTCTGTGCCTGTTCCGCGACACTGCGAAGCCGTTGGAGACTTTCCTCAATGCCGTCATGCATGGTCTTGCGACGGTCCCGGTCACGACCGAAGCCGCTCACGACGATCCACCCGGCCCGGGTGATGGGCCGCACTACTTCATACGACTCAGTCACGCGGGTTCCCCCGTTCTCAGGTTCGAACCTGTAACGCCAGTGCACAGTGCCACACAGTGGTTCGGTGCGGGCGAAAGCGAACTCTCGGCCGGGCAGCACTGCTGTGACGATCGGCTTGTTGCTCCATCGAGATTTCCCGATCTTGTTCTGTGCCTTGAACCGGGCACCCAGCTCTGGCCCGACAGCACCACCGAGCCACTTGCAGGATGCTACCTCGGGGCTGTATTCCGGTGTCCTGGTCACGTCGGCCACGATGTCGTAGACGTCCTGGGGTGGAGCATCGACGTGGATACTCAGCTCATCCCGGTCCAGAGTCTGCATCAGATGCCTCCCCGTGATCCGCGCCCTCCCTGCGGAACGGTGCGGCTTACAGGATCACCCCGAAGCGCGGGCGAGTCAATGCCCACTCGCCGACGCCCAGCGCGAACTCCAATCGGTGGGCAGCCTCTTGCCAACCCTTTCAACTCACCATGAACCGTCCCGCAACCTGTGAGATGCGGGACGGAACGACGAGACACGTCAGTTCTCCTGCTTTTTCAGTCCTGCTTCTTCGGTAACCGCGTCAGGCCCCCTATTGCTCAGTGGGGAGGAACTCGCGGCGCTTATTGATGGTCTGGATGTGTATCGGACCCGTGACGGTGAGCTCATCCTCCCAGCATTCGATGCCCGTCAGGTCGGGGAAGATGTTGCGGGTGAATACCGGGTCGCGGCCCTCGCGACGCTGGCTCGTGTAGTCCTTGAGCAACCGGAACGCGATCCCGGAGAGCAGACCGATGGCGATCAGGTTCGTCAGGGCCATGAGCCCCATGACGCCGTCGGCGAAGTTCCAGATGAGGTCGGCACCGACCACGGACCCGGCGAGCACTGCGACGACGACGAGCACCCGGTATGCGGTCAGCACTGCGCGCCGCTTGGTGATGAACTCGATGTTCGATTGGCCGTAGTAGTAGTTGCCGATGATGGAGGAGAACGCCAGCATGAAGACGATCACGCTCAGTGCGATGTTCGACCATTCACCGAGAGTGCCGACCAGTGCACCCTGAGTCAGCCCGATCCCTCGTTCTGCTCCCGCGAGGTCGGGCCCGGAGACGAGGATGATGAACGCAGTGATGGAGCAGACCAGGAAGGTGTCGAAGTAGACCCCGAGGGTCTGCACGAGTCCCTGCTTCACGGGATGGGTGACGGCCGCGCTCGCTCCTGCGTTGGGGGCTGATCCGAGCCCTGCCTCATTGGAGAACATGCCGCGCTTCACGCCGGTGAGAATGATGTACCCGAACGCAGCACCGACGACCTCGTTGAACCCCCACGCGGAAGTGAATATGTCGACGAACACCGGACCGACCCGGTCGAGGTTGAGGGCGACGACGGCGAGCCCGAGCAGCAGGTAGGCCAGCGCCATGATGGGCACGAGCAGTTGCGTGACGGACGCGATACGTCGGACTCCGCCGAAGACGACGAGTGCTGTCAGGGCCGCAACCCCTACACCGATCGCCCACGGCAGCCACGTCAGGTCCCCGCCGACGCTCGAGGTGACCGTCGCCGCAATGGTGTTGGCCTGCAGCGAGCTGAACGCGAAGGGGAAGCAGACGATGAGGATGACCGCGAACCACACCCCCAGCCAGCGAGCCTTCAATCCGCGCTCTATGTAGTAGGCGGGGCCGCCTCGGAAGCTGTCTGTGTCGCGGACCTTGTAGAGCTGCGCAAGCGACGACTCGATGAAGCTCGATGCGCCGCCGATGAATGCCATCATCCACATCCAGAAGACCGCTCCGGGTCCTCCGACCGCGATCGCGGTGGCGACACCGGCGATGTTGCCCACCCCGACCCGCGACGCCGCAGAGATGGTGAACGCTTGGAAGGCCGAGACTGACTGCGGCTGCCCGGACTCCGTCTGCGGTGTCTTGTTCGTCAAGGTCCGGAACATCTCCGGGATGAGACGAACCTGCACCACCCCGGAACGGATTGTGAAGTAGATCCCCAGACTCACGACGACGGGCAGAATGATCCACGTCCACAGATTGTCGCCCCAGGTCAGTAGCCACTCGTTCACAGAATCCATGCGGGTCAGTATCTCTCACGCCGCGCCTTGGATGGAAACCTCGCACTCGGTTGACGGTCAAGGCGAGTTGACCGCTCACCGATGACGTCCGGCGCTTCGGCGCATCGCTGGTGCAAGCTCAGCCGGATGGTTCGCGGCCGGCGCCTGTGCGTGAACAACCTCGATAACTGTTCGTCGGAAGCCTTCCCACGTCGAGAATCGCTCAGGTAAATCGGATGTACCAGATGACACCGTGTGGTCGTACAGTCCAGTCCGGCTCTACCGGATGAGGATGTTGGTATGGACCTCAGTCCAGTTGTCGCGCTTCAAGTCTTGGCTGTCGTAAGAGTCCATCACCAGCGTCATCTGGCGCAGATTCGAGCCTCCACCTGGCGAGACGGTGACTAGCTGACCACTGCCGCTGCCACAACCTCCAATGAAGTTGGTGTCATCGTTATCTACCGCGTACGCGCAGTAGCCCTGCTCGTCGTTCATCGCCCCTATGAAGTAGGCGACCTGATTCTGCTCCGCGACCTTCCTGACCGAGTCGACATTCACGCTGTCATCAACGACGACGTTCGGTAGCCGGTCCTGAGCGGTTGCCTCCCGGTCCAGGGCCGCGATGCCATATTCTGTACTACTGCATCCGCTGATCAGGATCAGCGTCGAAACCAGGACTGTTGCCACTGCTGCCTGCTTGAAGTGCATGATCGTCCCCCTCGACAGCCGCCAAAGCATTACCCAGTGCTGACGCTACCAACGGGCACAGGCGCATGTGATGCGTGACTGGAAGTGCAACAGCACCGGGACGCACCGGGATCGATCAACGGACACATCCACTTACCAGGCGTAGGCCACGGTTGAGTCATCGATGACGAATCAGCCGTGGATGAGCCGACAGCTTTTCTCGGTCGCTTCCCTGGACGTGACCACGTAGCTACCCGGTCAAGGCGGGAGTGCGGCGCAACCACCATTCGCCCGCGGCCACGTGCATCGTGAAGGCCAGCCAGAACGCGACGCCGAACATCGTCGTATCTGGTGTGGCAGGAGTCGTTCCACCGGAAATCATTTGCTCGGCACCCTCGAAGATTCCTACCCAGATCCTGATGGTGCCGATGCCAATGCCGACGGCGAATGCGCGGATCATCCAGCGTCGGTGCTGTCGTACGTCAGTACGCCGA
The DNA here is from genome assembly GCF_058269215.1 of Arthrobacter sp. TJ-238. Classification (NCBI taxonomy): domain Bacteria; kingdom Bacillati; phylum Actinomycetota; class Actinomycetes; order Micrococcales; family Micrococcaceae; genus Arthrobacter; species Arthrobacter sp. TJ-238. The sequence goes on from NZ_JBZCNH010000004.1 coordinate 140,799, forward strand.
ATTGCCCGGAATGCGAGCACGAGGCAGGCCAGGAACCAGCAGCCGAACACGATCGTCGCGGCAGCCTCGGGTGCGCCTCCCCAAGCGTGGGGCACACCGAAGAGGAGCGCGAACAGTCCGCCGACCAGCGCACAGGTGATGAGTACACGTCCGAGCCGCCGGTGTACGGGATAGTGCCGGGTGCGGAATCGCTGCGACAGCTGCAACGGCGCCCCCAGGAGATACACGAGGCCCGGCGCTATATGGAGGTAGGCGAGCCACGGGTGGGCGACGTATCGCTTGGCGAAGTCGTCGTCAGGCGTGCTGCCCGCGAGGAGGTGGGGCCAGTCGACGGTCACCCGGATCGCCGCGAAGATCAGCACGATGATCACCAGCGCACCCATCGACACCGCGGCACGACGTACGAGCTTCGGGCGCGCGGTCGTCACCTTCTCCGTCATCAGCGGAGCTTGGCACAGCGTAACTTCGCGGTCAATGCCCGATGCTGCGTACCGGCGATTCGTGCACCACGAAGCGGTCGAGGGGGCCCTGATACTTGGCGAGTCCGAGCGCCCTGGCTGTCATCGAGTCGACCACAGCTGCGGCAGGCTCCGTAAGCCGACGGCTCAGCGTACGTGCGTATCGGAGGACTCGTCGCTCTCGCCGCAGGTCTTGGCAGTCATGGTCAGTATCGCGTCAGGAAGCCCGTAGCTCGAGGTGCCGTGCGTCGATGGATGAGGATACTGCCGCGCCCAGCAGTAGTAGACGCATGGTGCGCTCCGTTGCTTCGATCAGGAGCTGCTCGCCGTTTGCCACGGCATCCTCGAGATTCATGGGGAGGGTCATGATGGAGGCGATGGCGTCGATGCCGATGTCATGAACTTCCGGTGCTCCCTTACCCAGGGACCCTGCGAGCGCCAGGACGGGGACGCCGGCCAGTTGCGCTCGACGGGCGATCACGGCCGGCACCTTGCCGTTCGGGGTCTGGAAGTCGATCGCGCCTTCTGCGGTGATCACGAGGTCCGCTCCCCGCATCAGCGCGTCGAGATCGAGCCCCGCGAGTCCACTGTCGATGAGCGCATCGAAGCGCGGTACCAGCTTCGCTCCCAGGGCGGCGAGACCTGCACCGAGTCCTCCCGAGGCCCCCGTGCCCGGACCGGAGCGATAGTCGAATCCGGCCTGCAGGCCATCCCGCTCGAGCACCCGCGCCCACTGCCGCATGGCTTTGGCGAGCTCCTCCACCTGGTGCGGAGAAGCGCCCTTCTGTGGACCGAAGACCCGTGCAACACCCTTCTTGCCGCACAGCACGTTGTGCGGGTTGCAGGCCACGATCAGGGTGGCCTCCTGCACGGCGGGGTGGAGGCCGGACAGGTCGAGCCGTTCGGCGTCGATGAGCGCGGAGCCGCCGAACGGGAGGACGCGTCCCTCGCCGTCGAGGACCCGGGCGCCCAGAGCCTGCAGCGCGCCGGCGCCGCCGTCACTCGTTCCGGAGTCGCCGCACCCGATGACGATGGTGCGGATGCCCTCGTCGAGGGCTGCACGAATCAGTTCACCCACCCCGTAGGTGGTGGTCGCTCCCGGGTCGCGGAGCTTGCGTGGAACGAGCCGGAGCCCGGCCGCGGCAGCCATCTCGACCACGGCCGTGCCGGAGGCACTCCCGCCGAGCCGAGCGAAGTGGGACTCCACCGGCGCGCCCACCGGGCCGGTGACGTTCACCGGCACCAGCACTCCGCCGGTCGCGGCGGCGATGGTCGCCGCGGTGCCCTCGCCACCGTCCGCGATGGGCACGGCCGTGATCTGCACGCCCGGCAGGACACGCCGCACACCGGCGGCGATCGAGCGGGCCACCGTCTCGGCACTGAGGGATTCCTTGGAGCCGCTCGGAGCGATGAGCACGCGCTGGGGGACTGCCATGATGGTTCTCCTTGAGGGGGGGGTAGATATGCAGAGCGGGTGGTCAGGGGAAGAGGGGCAGGCCCAGGAACGGCCAGACCAGGAAGCTGAAGAGCAGCACGAGGGCTACGTTGACGGGAGCCAGAAGCGTGGACAGGCGAAGGAGGTCCTTGGCCGTGTAGGTCTCGATTCCGTCCACTGCGGCGAACATCGCCACCGGCTTCGCCGAGCTCGTCAGGGTATGGCAGAAACCTGCGGCAGCTGTCGAGGCGAAGGCCGCAGCCATCGGCTCCACGCCTACGGCGGGGGAGAGGGCGATCACGATGGGGATCAGGACGGCCGAGCGGGCCGACCTGCTTTGAATGACCAGATGGGCGAAGGTGGACAGCAGCACCACGAGGATCACGAAGAGGGGCGCCGCGGCCGCTCCCAGCGACCGGATGGGCTCCAGGACTCCGCTCGCCAGCCACTCGGCTGCACCGGTGGATATCAGGGCGTTCCCCAGGGCGAGTGTCGCGGCCATGAAGAGCAGCAATGACCATGGCACCGACTTGAGCCCTTTGGCCAGCTGCACCGAGCCGTAGCTCGGCGACGCTGCGATGAGAGCACCGATCAGTGCCACGAGGGCGGGGTCCAGCCCGTGCAGTGGCTCGGTGCACCACAGGACGACGACGGCGCCCAGCAGGAGGGCGGCCCGTGATTCGGCGACGGTCAGGGGGCCTGTGACGGGGGTGGCCGAATGCTCCTCGAGGTCTGTTGCGCTGATGCCCAGTCGCTCGGAGCGGTCAGCGGCCGAGGTGAACATGCGCAGCACGATCTCCGCGCAGACGTGGGATGCGACCAGTGCGAGCGGAAGACCGAGGAGGAGCCAGATGGCGAAGTCGAAGCTCTTCCCCGTTGCCGTCTCGAGGATCTGGCTCGTGATCAGGTGTGCTCCGGCTCCGAGGAACGACCCGACCGCCGAGAGCAGGATGACCGATGGGAAGAGGATCGCCAGGGTTTTGATCAGGGCCTTGCGCCCCGCCAGGGCGTGTCGCAGGGCGAGGAAGACCGGCAGTGCCAGGGCGGCGCGGCCGGACGTGGAGGGAACCGCGAAAGTGGTGACCACGAGGGCGAGGGTGGCCAGGTGCGCGAGCTGCCGGGGCGTCGTCGCGCCCGTGATGATGAAGGCCGCTCCGCGGTTGGCGAGCCCGGAAGCCTGTACCCCGGCCGCGATCACGAAAGCGGCCAGGAGAAGCCATATGGTCTCCTCGCCCAAGGTCGAGAAAAGGGAAGCGGTGTCCATCGTCCCGGTGAGGACCAGGATGGTCGCCGCCCCCAGTGCGACGTAGGTGTCATCGATCGCGGTGAAGATCCAGGACCACACCGCGAGGACGAAGACCATCAGTGTCACCGCACCCTGGGGGGACAGCCCCGTGTCGGGTTGCCGGGCGGCGAGAACCACGCCCGCGGCGACCGCGAGGCCGATGCCGGCGGCCGCCGCCCGGACGACGACGGTGCGGCGGGCAGCATTCCTGGCGTCGGCGGTGAGCTGAGGCGCGACACCGGTTGTCCCGGATGGGCGCGGTGGAGGTGCGGTGAGGTGTTCGATCACGCTCATGGCAGCCGGTACCCCGCTCCCCTGATGGTCTCGATGCGCGCGGCGCCGATCTTGCCGCGAAGAGCCCGCACGTAGACATCGACCACGTTCGACCCGGGATCGAAGTTGTAACCCCACACGTGGTTCAGCAATTGCTCCCGCGAGATGACCCGGTCCGGATTGCGCAGGAACACCTCGAGGATCGCGAACTCGCGGGCCGTGAGCTCGACGGCCTCGTCACCGATGCGCACGCGCCGGGAGTGGAGGTCGAGGGACAGGCCGCCGTGCCCGATCACAGTGCCGCTCGTGGCCGGAACGCGATCGGCCAGGCGAAGCCGGATCCGGGCGACGAGCTCGGCGACGTGGAAAGGCTTGGTGACGTAGTCGTTTGCACCACCTTCCAGCCCGGCCACCGTGTCCAGGGCGCTGTCCCTCGCCGTCAGGACGATCACCGGTGTCGACACTCCTTCGCCCCTGATCTGGGCGAGGACCTCGAAGCCGTCCAGCAGTGGCAGGCCGATGTCGAGGACGATGAGGTCGAAGCCGGCCGCTCGTGCGAGGAGAAGTGCGGTCTCCCCATCGGCGGCGTGCTCGGTCGAGTAACCGGCGGCCCGCAGGCCCTTCTGCACGAAGGACGCGACGTGGGGATCGTCCTCCGCGACCAGGATGCGGCTCATGGTGCTCCTTGTGATGTGGTGCTGCCAATGACGGGTAGCGAGGCGGTGATGGGCGTCGAACCGGCGCGACCAGGCGCGCCGTCACCGGCCGCTCGCCCTGCGGGTGGCTCGAGTGGACGGGACGGCGGCTCCACCGCGGGCCGGACGGCGGCGTTCTCCGGTGCGGGCAGGAGCAGTCCGAATGTCGCGCCGCGACCCGGTTCGCTGCGGACCCATGCCGAGCCGTTGTGGCCGTCGGCGATCGCCCGGACGATCGCCAGACCGAGACCGGCGCCGCCGCGCTGGCTGACACTGCGCCTGTCGGCGGGCAGTGAGGTAGCCGACCCGTGCTCGAACCGTTCGAAGATCACGGCGGCTTCCGTTTCCGTGACACCGGGCCCACTGTCCTCGACCCAGATACGGAGTTGCCGTTCCGGGCCGGTGCCTTCGAAGGCGGAGCCGATCCTGACGTCGGAATCCTCGGGGGTGTATTGCACGGCGTTGGCCCCGAGTTGAAGCACCGCCTGAGTGATGCGCTGGCCATCAAGGGCGACGACACCCTCCGCGACCTCCATGAGCAGCCACCGCCGATCACCCAGTGCCTGCATCTTCGCTTCGAGGTCGAGCATCAGGACCGCGACGTCCACCGGTGCCCGCTGGACGAAGTCCGGCCGTTCGGCTTTCACCAGCAGCAGGAGGTCGGACACGATCCGAGCCATGCGCGAGAGTTCGCCGTCGACGAGGGCCAGAGTCGCGGCGCGGCTCGCCGGATCGTCATCGATGAGCTCCAGGTGTCCCCGGATCACGGTGATCGGTGTCCGGAGCTCGTGGCTGGCGCCGTCGATGAAGGTCCGCTGCGTCACGTAGGCGTGCTCGAGCCGGTCCAGCATGTCGTTGAAGGTGGAGGCGAGGGCTGCGACGTCGTCGCGCCCCTGGACCGGCACACGTGCGGTGAGATCGGATTCGGTGATCTCGGTAGCCACACGCCGCACATCCCTGATCGGCCGCAGGATCTGCCCGGCCGCAAGCCAGGCAATGCCGGCCGTGAAGAGCAGCCCACCGAGCGCCACGAAGAAGATCACGGTGACGGTCTCCTGAACCTGCTCGTACCCGCCACCTGTGAAGGCAGCGATGACGAGAGTCCCGCTCTGGGCACCTGCTTCCACTTCCACCTTGCCCCAGCGCATCATGCCTGCTGCGGTCTCCCGAACACCTGAGGCCGCCGGGTCCTCACGGATCTCGCGCAGCAGGGCCGTGTCCGTGGATAACCGGTAGTCCTCGTTGCTACCGCGTCCGGACGAGCCGAGGTACAGGACTTCGTCGCCGGTGATACCGAGGATCACCTCGCCTGTCGATGCGTTCTGGCGCGACAGGTATCGTTCGAGCAGTTCGCTGACCGAGGTGTACGGCCGCGCGGTCAATGGATCCACAGCCTCGCCGGCGAATGTGGTGAACTCCTGGACCTCCTGCACCACGTCGTCGTTCGAGTCCCGGTCCACGCCAGCGATCAGGAGGGAGCGGACGGTGACGAGCAGGGCGATCAGGGCCAGGGCCGTGGTGAGGACGATCCACCCCACGATGCGCCAGCGCGCGGACACCGACGATCCACCGAGGGGTTTGGTGATCCGTCCGGGCGAGGACTGACCCGTCGTCGGGGGAGAGGTGGGGCTGAACCCACTCGGTGCGGGTGCCATCAGTCCTCTCCGACCGTGCCTGCGTCATCGCCGACCTCCACGCCGTCGCCGTCGTCGTCATCTGGCCCGTCATCTGGCCCGTCATCTGGCCCGTCATCTGGCCCGTCATCACCGTCGTCGCCGATGACCTGCCGTTCCACCAGACCGGGAGTTCCCTGGTCCACGGGAGTGACCGGAACTGCGGGTGTAGGAGGGAGACCCGGCACGGCGGGCACGGGAGCCGGTGCCGGCGCGGACGGTGGTACGGCGGGCTGGCTCGACGCAGGAGCAGGAGCAGGAGCAGGAGCAGGAGACGACGGCGTTGCCGGCTGATTCGACGAAGGGCGGGACCCAGGGGTCCCCGTGTCCGCGCCGTCCTCCACCCCGGTTCCAGCCTCGGCCGTAGGCGCGAGATCCACGACCACTGTCTGCGGTTCCACCGGCGGCACTTCCGCGGGTCGGCTCAGGGCCTGGCTTCCGACTGCTAGGAGGGCCGGAACGGCGAGCAGCCCTCCTGCAGCGAGCACGCGGGGGATGAGGGACATCGGAACTCCTGAGACATTCTGCGCGGGATGATTGCTGGCGGCGCTCCTGATGCGGAGGATCATCCACAGCAGGTGTTTCGTAACTACCACCTACTGTTGCGCACTCCCGTGATACCTCCATGAAACGCAGATGAGAATTCCTTCATCTGGGTCCCGCACAGCGGGACCCCAACACGGCGAGCTGGTCTCCCCCGGTTCGGGCTTCCCCAGGTCTGCGCTGGCGCTCCGACCAGGGAAACAGCAGGCCTCTTGCTTTCTGCTTATCCCGCACTCACCCATGCGCCTCGCGTCCTACTCCACGCCCCCTGTGCCATGTGCCGGAACGTTTCGTCTGGACGCTTGTCAGAACGACCCGCCGTCAAGACAGGTAGGGACACGATCCTGAATAGTAAGCGTGCTGAATACTGGGCAGGTAACGCGGGCGACGGCTGACGACAACGTGGAGGGTAGCGTGAGCGCAGGGAATCCAGATCCAGACGAGGACAACATCACAAGACTCGAGCCCGGCGGAGGAGTGCCCCCCGGGTGAAACACCACCAGCTGAAGCAAGTACAACGTGGCAACAGGGCCACGGAGAGAACGACGAGCCCTCACCTCACAGATAGGGAGAACGCCTCATGAAGGAACCTGCTGCACACCCAACTACTTCCACATCACCCGACGACAAGCCGACCGCGCAGGTGAAAAGACCCGAGCACCCGCCGGCTCATGGTGAAGACGCATCAAATCCAGCGGGCGAGTCCGGATCGAGCACAGAAGACGTCCTCGATTCAGACTCGCCCGTCCTGGAAGAGGTAGAAGACAGCCCCGTACGTCCTGAGAACAGCTAGACCGAGACAAGTCCCCTGCACAGGGTCGGCAGCCACCTCGATCGCCCATACCTGACCGTCACCAGATTCCTGGTGCGGATGCGCTTCAGGTTCCTGGTCTGAAGCAGCACGGCTGAGCGGTTGGCTGGTAGAAGGGAGTATGACTATCGACGCGCTTGAGCCTCATCCGATTGTCCGGCTGCTCGGCAAGCCCTCGGCGGAGTTCACCTGCGATGACCTTGTGCAGGCGATCGAACAGCTGGGGCTGCGTCAGGTGAACCTGCGTTATGTCGGCGGTGATGGGCGTCTGAAAACCGTGGCTTTCCCCATCAATTCGCGGGACCACCTCGTTGAGGTGCTGTCGCGGGGCGAACGGGTGGACGGCTCGAGTGTCTTTGCCGGCACGGATACCAGTGCCAGCGACGTCTACATCGTTCCGCGTCACCGCACCGCTTTCCTCAACACTTTCGGTGAGCGGGACTCGCTCGACGTGTTGTGTTCCTTCTACGACGAGTCCGGAAAGCCGCTGTCCTACGCGCGTGAGCAGATTGTGCGCCGCGCTGCCGAGGTGCTGACCGAGGAGACCGGCATGACGTTGGAAGCGTTCGGTGAGCTGGAGTACTACCTTGTCGACGAGCCCGAGCGGATCTACCCCGTCGAGGAGGAGCGCGGCTATCAGGAGTCGGGTCCGTTCTCGAAAGGTGAGCGGGTTCGGGAGCAGGTGCTGGGTTACCTCTGTGCCATGGGGGTGGCGTTGAAGTACGCCCATGGGGAGGTCGGCAATATCCTCGAGGACGACCGGCAGTTGGTCCAGCACGAGATCGAACTCCAACCCGTGCCCTTGGAGCAGGCAGCCGACAACCTCGTCCTGGCGAAGTGGGTGGTCCGCGAGGTCGCTTACGCCCACGGCCTGGAGGCAACCTTCGCCCCTCTGGTAGGCGGTAAGGGTGCAGGCAATGGCCTGCACATCCATAGCCGCCTGGTGCGTGACGGCGACAGTACCATCGTCGGTGAGAAAGGGATCAACGACACCGGGCGCCAGCTGATCGCGGGCTACCTCTCGGCGGCCAGGGCGTTGACGGCGTTCGGCAACACGGTTCCCACGTCCTACCTGCGGTTCACTGGCGGGGATGAGTCACCCGAGGGCATTTGCTGGGGCATGAAGGACCGCACCGGTCTGGTCCGGGTCCCACTGGCCTGGGGCGGCGACGTCCTGGCGGGCATGGTTGCTCACGCCAATCCTGGCAGCACCGAGCCCATACCCGAACCTGCCACGGACCCTCAGACCGTCGAGTTCCGCCTTGGTGATGGCTCGGCTGACGTGCACCTGCTCCTGGCCGGTATGGCCGTCGCGGCCAAGCGTGGGCTGAGTGATCCCGGGAGCCTGGAGCTGGCTGAGCGGCTCAGCACCGACAATCACGACGACTTCGAGCAACTGCCTGCCTCGCGCGCGGAGTCGGCCGACGCCCTCGAGGCCGAGCGCGACATGTTCGAGGCCGACGGCGTTTTCCCCCGGACGCTGATCGACGCCCTGCTCGCGGGCTTACGCGACACCGACGATGCAGGCGACACCGCGATGAGCGGAGACCCCGCCAACGACGACGCTGCTCGTGACGAACTCATCCGCCGCCACTGGCACGTCGGCTGAATACGGCTGGCTCTCGGGTCGTTGGAACGGCGGGCAATGATCGAAACCTTGGCGACTTGCCGGCAGCGAAAATAGCGGGCGCCCTGCAGTGCAAGCTGCACCGCGAATAGGTGCTGAGCCCTACGTACACAGTCGGTTCGCATGTCCGCGGGGATGATGTTTGAGCGATGCAGTGTCTGTGGCAACGCCGCCCCCGGTTTACAGCCCGAGGTTCTTCCGCGAGGTGAGTACGAGCCGTTCTACGAGGTCGTCCGGCGGGGGATTGTTCACAGGAAATGTGATGCCGGTTTTGGTGGCCTTCAGCCCGGCGGCGGTGATGTCCTCGGCGTGGGCGGTAATGGCACCCGGGGAGAGGTAGAGGCCGCACTGCTTGCTGAAGGCGGCATAACTGGCGACGATTGATCCCCCTGTCCGGAACCCTGGCATGTTGTATTCGATAATTTCCTCCGCGTCCGGAAGGATATGCGCCAGTTGTGCACGCAACCTCGCCAGCAGGGGTCGGAACTGTTCCGGAGCCAGAGCGATGTAGGCATCGTGGTCGGTAATCGTCATCCCATCATGATCCAGCAGTGAGGCGTCGTCACTCAATGACATGAATCCTCGGTTCGATGACAGTCGCGCCCGTGTACGGACCTACGGCCGATCAACCTACATTTCCTCGATCATCCGATGCTCATCGGGCACACTTGAGCCCGCGCCATCCGCCGTCACGACCCTCGATCGTCTCGGTGCGTCGACGTCGAACACGCTCGCCCTGGCCGACGAGATCCGGGTGTAGAAGGTGAATCGAGAACGCGTCGACGATGTCAACGAAGGATCAGCGCATGAAAGGCTCTGTCTTCCCAGGAACTGGCTGATTCTGTTCTCGATCGGAGGGCGCGGTCCGTATATTCAGGAAGGTTGCTTCAGGGAAGAAGCAGGACATGAACGGAGAATGAGATGAAGTCTTTTGCGTGCGGTGACGTGGTACCCGGATGCGACGCGCGATGGGTGTGCAGTTCGGACGATGAGGTTCTGTCACAGGTCGCAGCGCATGCTGCGTCGGCGCACAACCTTCACGTCCTGCCGGATGATGTCATCGCGCAGGTCCGGTCCTCCATCATCCCGGTCGGGTGACACCACGGCGATCTGGGTAGGACGAGATGGCAGCTGAGGCAGCTCCCGCCAGCCCGCCCGGGCCGGTGACCCGCGCGATGATCCTGGCGGCGTGTCAGGGGCACGGCACGACGACGGCGTACCAGCCGATCGTCGATACCGCCCGGGGCAGCATCGTCGGGTACGAAGCGTTGGCGCGATTTCCCGGGTATGAGCAATCCGATCCGGAGGCGTGGTTCGCTGCGGCCCGCGGACTCGGCCTGTCCGCTGCGTTCGAGGCTGCCACTCTGCGCAGTGCTCTGGCCCGGCGTCCGGCGCTGCCTGTCAACTGCTTCCTGACAGTGAATGTCTCACCCGCCCTGCTGCTGACCGAGGAGGTGCAGGCAGTATGGGCGGATCAAGGCGATCTGGGCGGAATCATCGTGGAGCTGACCGAGCAGACGCCCATCGACTCCTACGTCGAACTCGAGCCGGCATTGCATCGTTTGCGCAGCGCCGGAGCAATGATCGCCATCGATGACGCCGGCGCCGGGTATGCGGGCCTGAACCATCTACTGGCTGTGCGGCCGGCCCTGATCAAGCTGGACCGCGAACTGGTCCGGGATATCGACGAGGACCCCGCGAAACGTGCCCTGGTGGAGATGATCGGGGTGTTCGCCGGTCGGATCGACGCGTGGATCCTCGCCGAGGGGATCGAGCGCGTCGAGGAGCTCGACGCGCTCATCGCCCTGAAAGTGCCGCTCGTGCAGGGCTACTTACTGGGACGCCCGGACGCCGCATGGTCGGAACTCGACCTGGATCTGGCCCACCGCATGGTTGCGCGGTCCCGCGACACCGGCGGGGCGACACTGCGTAGCGTCCTGGAGACTTGTCCCAGCGCGCCCAGCACCCGGGCGGCCTCGGACCTGTTCGCCGTCCAGCCGAACCTGCGCCGCGTGGTCGTCATCGATGATCACCAGCGACCCCTCTGCATCCTGGACGCTCAGCACGCCGACCTCGGAGTTGTCAGCGCAGGTATCCGCCTGAACCTCGACACACCGCTCACAGAAGCCCTGCATCGCGCTCTCACACGCGCCGACCGGCAGCGGTACGACCCGCTGATGATCGTTGACAACGCCGGCCGCTATACGGGCATCACCCCCATGGACCGCCTCATCACCGCCACCCTCAGCTCGGTCGGACAATGACCCCGGGACAGTCGAAGTCCGACGGTCGGTCCTGCCCTGCACGCCGGCCGGTTCCGGGGAGCACCAATTCCCCGTCCTGCTCATAGCGGGTGCGGCGACAGCTGCAAGGCGAAGTCATGTGACCGGCAGGACCGGTGGATGGCTCATGCCGAGCGGTGGTGGGCTTGATGCTCTCGACCGCCTCCGGTACCGCCCGAACGATGGCGCTCCTGAGTGCTCGAGCGGCGGCCGTCGGATGATTCCTCCCAAGGGAGCTCGTCAGTAGGCGGGGACAGGATGGACCCGTGACCTCCGGGGCCAGCTCACGCGAAGTCCTGCACCTTCCTCCACCCAGGATCGAGCGCGTGCCGGACGGACACGCCGCGCCGCTCGCGCGCGGCGGCGTCGAGGACGTCCCGGCCGTTCTGGTCCTCCGAGTCCGAGTAGACATGGAACGTCCTGGCGCCCTTCGAGGTCTCGGCCGCGACGACCATCCCGCGGTGACCGAGGGCGCGGACGAGGGAATTCTCGAGGTCGTGCAGGGCGTCGAGGGCCGCCGGCAGGGGGAGGCCCTGCTCGTCGGCGTCGAACGGGACGCGCAGCGCCGTGTGGAGGTCGAACCGCGGATGGTCGATCCAGCGCAGTGGGCGCAGGACCCGCACGAGGATCGGGTCGCCGGCCCCGAGCGTCCCCTGCATCAGGAGCCAGCCGGGAGCGGGCAGGGTCTGCGCCAGTCCGGCCACAAGGGCGGGCAGGTCCGCCGCCGGGATGCTGTCGACGACGTCGTTCACGATGCAGTCCACGCGGCGCACCCAGCGTTCCACGTCGTCCTCGCCGAGCAGCCACTCGAGCAGCAGGACACACAGGCCGTGCTCGTCGTCCCACTGGCCCGTGAACCCCGGGTTGTACACGGAGACGATGAAGCCGTCGCCCTTGCGCGTCAGCGCCGCATGCACGCGGGTGCGGCTCAGGTCGAACGTCCTTCCGCGGTAGGTGATCGTCGAGTCGAGCATGTCCGGGCGGGCGCTGCGGGCGGGGATGAACTCCCACCGTCTGCTCGACGGCGGTGACGCCCGGTACCAGCGCTCGGCCACCGGACGCAGCGCCGCGTCGCCGCCACTGGAGACGCAGAGCGCGTGCTCGGCGTCGGTGCCCGTCCGTGTCTCCCATTCGAGGCCCCGGGCGATCGCCTGCACCCTGCGGGTCATCACATCCACATAGGCCCCGAAGTCACCGGCCCGGGTGGCGGTGGTCAGCAGCTCCTCGCCGTCCTCTGCCCACCACTGCCAGAACGCGACGATGGGGTCCCTGCCGCGCGCCCCACCGGGCCCTACCCGGCGGCTGAAGAGTCCCATGGTCCCTGCTTCCCCTGGTGTGCGCGTCCGGGACGGTCCGGTTGCTGTGACCCCAGAGAATCTACCCGCGTCACGCCTGCGGCGGGGAAGCGGCGCCCGGGCCAGAGGGGCTGTCCGCCGCCGGTGTCGCACGTCTTCCGGAGGCACGCGGGTGGCGGCTCAGCGACGGCCGCTCATCGGCGGCGGTAGGTGAGGTCGAAGACCATGCGGCCGGCCTTGATCGCCTTGTTCTCGAAACTCGTGAGGGTCCGCCCGTCGAACCGCGGCGCCCACCCGCCGCGCTCGTCCACGCCCTCATTGACACCCGTGTTCCCGGTGCTGACCGGGTCGCGGCCCTCGCGCACCGGCGCGCCGCCCACCACCGACTCCACGCCGCTCTCCCACACCTGGGTGAGAGGGCTCTCGGCACCCGTGCGCTCCCCGTCGTGCTGGTTCTCGAAGTGTGCGCTCGCGTCCAGGACCTCGCGCATCTGTACCGCGTAGCTGGACCAGTCGGTGGCGAGCCGGAAGATGCCGCGGGGCTCGAGGACACGCGCGGCGAGCTCCACGTAGTCCTCCTTGACGAGCCTCCGCTTGTGGTGCCGGGCCTTGTGCCAGGGGTCGGGGAAGAACGTCCACAGCTCGGCCACGGAGGACGCCGGGATCATGCCCGCGAAGGCCTCGGCCGCATTGACCTGCGCGGTCCGCACGTTGGTCAGATCCTTCTGGCTGATGCGCAGCATCGTCTGCGCCAGCCCGGGACGGTAGACCTCGAGGGCGAGGTAGTCGCGCTCGGGGTCGAGCTCCGCGGCATGCGTGATGGCCTCGCCGAGTCCCGAGCCCACCTCGACGACGAGCGGCGCGGTCCGCCCGAAGGCCGTGGCGGCGTCGAACACGAACCCCGGAGCGACGGACGTATCGGCATTCTCGACGCGCGGGACGTCGATCAGGAAGGCCTCGGCGAGTTCGTCCCACGCCTCGCGGCGCCGTCCCTGGAGGCGCGAGCCCCGCCGGACGAAGGACACGGGCTGTGCGCGGTGCGGCTGGTCGGGGGTCTGTGCTTGTGGCTCCATCAGGTCCAAGGCTACCGGCAGCACATCGGCGGCCACTGCACCCGCTGGTCCGCCACGGGCATGGCGGTATGTGCAAGACGACCCGCGGCCTGTCGAGGTCCCGGGAAGCGGCCCGCGGGCGCTCGCCGCCGCGTCGGATCCCGCGTCCCGTCCTGCGCCGATGCGGGATCGGGGCCGCCCTGCTGGTAAACTGGGAGCACTTGCCTGCGCAGGGCGGACCGGTTCCGCCAGTGAGATGCGCAGCCTGCGTCGCTAGAACGCATTCTTTTGTCCCGCATCCAGCTTCCGGCATCCGGAAGCGCGGTGGACACTGTCTGACTTTTCTTCGGCGAACCCCCGCACCGACCGGTGCCGGGGAGTATGAGAAGAAAGCTCGTGTACTCTTCATGACTACTTTTGCTGCCCTCGGTGTGCCCAAAGCGCTGGTCGAGAACCTCGCCGCGCAGGGGATCACCGAACCGTTCCCCATCCAGGTCAAGTCCCTTCCGGACTCCCTGGCCGGGCGCGACGTCCTCGGCCGCGGCCGCACCGGCTCGGGCAAGACCCTCGCCTTCGCGCTGCCCATGGTCGCACGCCTCGCCGAGCAGGAAGCGGCCTACCGCCGCAAGCCGGGGCGTCCCCTGGCGCTCGTGCTCGCTCCCACGCGTGAGCTCGCCACCCAGATCAACGCCACGGTCGAGCCCCTCGCCAAGGAGCTGGGGCTCAACACCACGGTGATCTACGGCGGTGTGTCCCAGCAGCGCCAGGAGAAGGCGCTGCGCGCGGGCGTCGACATCGTCATCGCCTGCCCGGGTCGCCTCGAGGACCTGATGCGCCAGAGGCTCATCACCCTCGAGTCCGTGGAGGTCACCATCCTCGACGAGGCCGACCACATGGCCGACCTCGGCTTCCTGCCCGTCGTGAAGAAGCTTCTCGACACCACGCCGAAGGACGGCCAGCGCCTGCTCTTCTCCGCCACGCTCGACAACGGCGTGGACAAGGTGGTCAACCGCTACATGACCAACCCCGTCACCCACTCGGTGGACGACCCGCAGGCCGCGGTCACCACGATGGAGCACCACGTGCTCATGGTCGGCGACCAGACCCAGAAGAAGCAGCTCATCGTGCAGCTCGCCTCGGGCACCGGACGCCGCCTGCTGTTCATGCGCACCAAGCACCACGCCCGCAAGCTCGCGAAGACCCTGACCGACGCCGGCATCCCCGCCGTCGATCTCCACGGCAACCTCTCCCAGAACGCCCGGGACAGGAACCTGGCCGAGTTCTCCTCCGGTGACGTGCGCGTCCTGGTCGCCACCGACGTCGCCGCCCGCGGCGTACACGTGGACGACGTCGAACTCGTGGTCCACGTGGACCCGCCCACGGAGCACAAGGCGTACCTGCACCGCTCGGGCCGTACGGCTCGCGCAGGCTCCTCGGGAACAGTGGTCACGATCACGCTGCCCGAGCAGAAGTCCGAGGTGCAGAAGCTGATGAAGGCCGCAGGCGTCGACGTCGCCTTCGAGACCGTCAAGGCCACCTCGCCGCTCGTGCTGTCCCTGACCGGCGACCTCGCGGAGAAGATCGATCCCCGCACGCGGGCGGCGCTCCTGGCGTCCCGTGAATCCTCACGCGGCGAGGGCACCTCGACCGGCGCCAACGCCGAGCGCAAGCGCGCCCGACGCGGATCGGCTGCTCCGGCTGCCGGCGGCCGTGGAGGACGGGGTGGACGCGGTCGCGTCTCCGCCGATCCCCAGGCGGCGCAGGGCAACCGTGCCGACCGTCGCAAGGACCAGCCGCAGGCACCCCGGTTCGGGTCCGACACCGGTGCTGCCGCGAAGACCGGTGGCTCGCGCCGCCGGGCCGACGAGCCCCGCACAGCGTCCGAGACCTCGACGCGCAGCCGCCGTCCCGCCTCGGGCCAGCGCGTCGGCGACGCCGTCCGTCGCCCCGCCGCGGGAGCGCCTGCAGCAGGTGGACAGCGCAGCCACGCGCCGTCGTCGGCACCGCGGGCCGAGGGCGCACGCCGCGCCGCCGGTTCCCGCAGGGCCAGCGCGCCGGCGTCGAACGACCGTCGCCCGCGCTGACATCCGCATGACGGGCGAAGGCCCTCTCCCCGATCAGGGGAGGGGGCCTTCGCCCGTCCCGGGTGATGCGGGGACCCGGGGGTATGGGCGAGAATGGGGCGATGAACGCAATCCTGAACGTCATCTGGCTCCTGTTCGGCGGCATCTGGCTCGCGCTGGGCTACTTCGCGGCCGGAATCATCTGCTGCGTGCTGATCGTGACCATCCCGTTCGGGATCGCCTCGTTCAGGATCGGTCTCTACGCGCTGTGGCCCTTCGGCCAGACGATCGTCCATCGCGGCAACCGGGTCACGGTCCTCTCGAGCATCGGGAACGTGATCTGGCTGCTTGTCGCCGGCATCTGGATCGCCATCGGCCATGTGCTCACCGCCATCCCGATGTTCCTCAGCATCATCGGGATCCCGCTCGGCATCGCCAACCTCAAGCTCATCCCGGTGTCACTCGCGCCGCTCGGGAAGGTGATCGTCCCGTCGTCGGGTACGTACCTGCCCACCTACCGCTGAAGCCCGCCGGGATGCGCGGTATCAGCTGATCGTGGCCAGACGAGGCGTCCGGGGAGGCTCCACCCGACGGGGCGAGCCGATCCGCTCGAAGGCTGCGGCCATGTTCAGCAGCTCGGTGTCGGCATACGCCGCTCCGGCGAACGTCAGGCCCACCGGCATCCGCAGGTCCTCGAGCAGTCCCATGGGTACGGTGACCGTCGGTATGCCCAGGTGCCGCGGCACCAGGTTGCCGTTGGAGACCCAGACGCCGTTGCGCCAGGCGATGTCCGCCGATGAGGGATTCCGGTCGCTGTCGGCCGGGCCGATGTCGGCGGCCGCCGGGAAGACCACGGCGTCGAGTCCGTGCCGGTCCATCCAGTGGTCGAGGTCCAGCCGCCGCGTCTCCTCGAGTCCCCGGAGTCCCTCCTCGAGGTGCGGGATGTCCGTCAGTGCGCTGATGGCGTGCTCGCGGAGATGCGCCGGGTATCCGGTGATGTCGTCGTCGAATCCGTGATAGCGGTCCGGGAGGGCTCCCTCCGGTGGGGGGAAGATCGTCGAGCCGTCGACGTCGGCGAGGCTGGAGAGCGCAGGATCGCCGTTGGCCTGCAGGAAGTCGTGCCACGCCCACGAGGACAGGTCCGTGATCTCCCGGCGCAGGAAGTCCTGGCTCACGAGGCCGCGCGTGGAGATGGTCGGTGCTCCAGGACGGTCGCCCTCGTAGTTGGAGACGACGGGGAAGTCGACCTCGACCACGATCGCCCCGGCGTCCTCCAGGTCGCGGCGGGCCGCCTCCCAGAGCGCGATGACCGACGGGCGGGTGGAGATGCGCCGGCCGGTCGGCCCGCCGATTCCCGGGGCCTCGCCGGTCCCGGCGTCCGGGTCGGCGTTGATGTACATGCGGGGGACACCCAGGCGTCTGCCGGCAAGCACCCGGCGCGCCTCGGTGACGCCGTCGGGGTGGAGGGCCGTGTAGGAGGCGGGCCGGAGCGCCGACGCCGGGGGGATGGGGAGCCAGGGCTGCATCCTCCAGAAGTCGCCGCGCGTCACGGTGTCGTCCGCGACGACGACGTCGAGGACCTCGAGGAGGTCCGCCATGGTGCGGGCATGCGGCACCACCACGTCCATGGTGGGGACCAGGGGCCAGTTGCCGCGCACGGAGATGACCCCGCGGGACGGCGTATAGGCGCACAACCCGTTGTTGGAGGCGGGTGCCCGGCCCGAGGACCACGTCTCCTCGGCGAGACCGAAGGCGGCGAAGCTCGCGGCCGTCGCGGTCCCCGAGCCGTTCGAGGAGCCGGAGGCGAAGGCCGCCGTGAGGTAGTCGGCGTTGTAGGGGCTCTCGGCGCGGCCGTAGAGTCCACGCTGCATACCTCCGTTGGCCATGGGCGGCATGTTCGTGAGGCCGATCAGGACCGCCCCTGCACCGCGGAGACGCTCGATGGTGAAGGCGTCCTGCCGGGCCACCAGATCACGGAAGGCGGGTGACCCGGCCGCGACGGTGAGGCCCTCGACCTTGTAACTGTCCTTCGCCGTGTAGGGGATGCCGTCGAGCGGACCCAGCGCCCGCCCGGCTGCACGACGGCGGTCCGACGCGCGCGCCTCGTCCAGTGCGCCGGGGTTGGGCACGACGACGGAGTTCAGGCGGGGTCCGCCCCGGTCGAACGCCTCGATGCGCCGGAGGTAGGCGGTGACGAGTTCCTCGCTGGTCGCCGCGCCCGTCCGCAGGGCCTCCCGCGATTCCGCGATGGTCGCCTCCACCACGTCGAAGCCCATCAGAGACCGCCATCCCCGCGGCGCGGGGCCGGCTGCTGCTGCGTGATGCAGTGGATGCCGCCGCCGAAGGCGAAGATGTCGCGCGCATCGACGAGCTCGACGGTGCGGTCGGGATACGCGTCCTGCAGGATCCCCGCAGCCACGGAGTCGCTCGGGTCGTCGAAGGCGCAGAGCACCACCACGCCGTTGGCGACGTAGTGGTTGAGGTAGGACCAGTCGACGATCCCGTCGTCGTCATGGGTGACCGTCGGGGCCGGCACGTCGATGATCGGCAGTGCGCGGCCGTCGGCGTCGGTGGAGGACGCGAGCACGGCCCTGATCTCGCGGGTCACCTCATGGTCCGGATGCCCCGGATCGTTTTGCCGGTGGACGAGGAGCGAGCCCGCCGGGGTGAAGGCGGCGACGATGTCGACGTGCCCGCGGGTGCCGAACTCCCCGTAGTCCCGGGTGAGGCCCCGGGGGAGCCAGACGGCGTGACGGGTGCCGAGCCGGGCGTGGATCTCGGTCTCGACGGACTCCCGGGTCGCCCCGGGATTGCGGCCCGGATCCAGCTGGACGGTCTCCGTCAACAGGACCGTGCCGCGTCCGTCCACGTGGAAGCCGCCGCCCTCGTTGACGAGTCCGCTGCCGAGGACCTGCACTCCGGCCAGATCCGCCACCGCGCGGCCCACGCCCCGATCCCTGGACCAGGCCGCCCAGTGCTGGGCCCCCCACCCGTTGAACACCCAGTCGACGCCGGCGACCACGCCGTCCTGACCGTGGACGAAGGTGGGCCCGGAGTCGCGCAGCCACGCATCGTCCAGCGGAACCGGTTCGACCGCGACGCCCCCTCCGAGGAGTGCGCCGGCCGCCTCGGTGTCGGCGGGATCGGCCAGGACCGTCACCGGCTCGTAGCGGGCGATGACCTGCGCGACGCGCGCCCAAGCGTTCCGCGCCCGGGCGAGGGTGTGGCTTCCGTCGGGGCCGAAGGTGTCATTGGCCGGGGGGAAGGCCATCCACGTGCGGTCGTGGGGCTCCCACTCCGCGGGCATCCTCTGCCGTCCCGTGGGGGTCGTTCGTTCGGGGGTCGCTTCCGTCGTGAGGGTGGATGCGTCGTCGTGGTGTCGGGGGTTCACGGGAGTCCTTCTGGATCGGGGAGTGCTGGATCGGGGAGTGTCGGGGCGGAACCGGAGGCTGCCGGCGGACGCCTCAGTCGTCGAGGACGAGCGACGACGAGTCCCTGGTGAGTGTCCGGCCGCGGAAGAAGTCGGGGCTGCGCCGGTGGACGACGAGCATGACGACGGCGCCGGCCACGAGGATGCCGATGCCGATCACGAAGACGAGGCCGATCCCGAAGAGTTCGGATCCGCTGCCGAACGCCGGGTCCCAGCTGTCCACGGCGGTCTGGAGGAAGACGACGATCAGCCCGATCCCGCCGAGGAGCGGCGCGCAGAGCCGGTAGACCACGTTCCGGAGGCTGCTGAACAGCGAGTCCCTGAAGTACCAGACGCAGGCGAGGGCCGTCAGCCCGTAGTAGAAGCAGATCATCAGGCCGAGCGCCTGGATGGTGTCGTTGAGGACGTTCTCGCTGATGAGGCGCATCAGGACGTAGAAGGCGGCCGAGACGACACCGGAGAAGACCGTCGCGTAGACCGGCGAGTTGAAGCGGGTGCTGACGTGCGCGAACCGGCCCGGCAGGGCACGGTAGTAGCCCATGGCGAGCAGCGTGCGGGCGGGCGAGACGAAGGTCGACTGCAGCGACGCCCCGCAGCTCGAGAGGACGGCCAGCGACAGGAGGATCGCGAACGGACCCATCACGGGGGCGGCGAGACCGGTGAACACGTTCTCGGAGTTGTCCGGGTTGTTCAGCCCGATGCCGGTGTCGCCGAGGCCGGCGAACATCACGGTCGCGATCGATCCGAGGAGGTAGATCACGAGGATGGCGACCGCCGCGACGGTGGCGGCCAGCCCCGATGTCCGGCGCCCGTCGGTGGCCTCCTCGCTCACGGTGAGGCAGACGTCCCAGCCCCAGAAGGCGAAGATGGAGAGAGACAGGCCGGCGGCGAAGGCGGAGAAGCTCTCGATGCCCAGGGGGTTGAACCACTCCCAGCTGAAGGCGGGGCCGGAGGCGGTACCGGCCGCGATCCGTGCGAAGGCCTGGACGGTGTACCAGGCGAGGACGAGCAGCTGGAAACCGACGAGGACGTACTGCACCGTGCGCGTGGTGCGGATGCCCCGGCAGGACACCCAGACCGCTGCCCCCATGAAGATCAGGCAGGTGACGATGTTGACGGCCTTGTTCGAGGTCAGGTCGGCGATCGATGCGTCGCCGGTGAGTTGTCCGAGGAAAAGGTAGAAGAAGTCGACGGCGACGCCGGCCAGGTTGGACAGGACGATGATGTTCGCCGCGAGCAGTCCCCAGCCGCCCATCCAGCCCACGAAGGGACCGAAGGCCTTCGTGACCCAGGTGAAGGTGGTCCCGCTGTCCGGTGAGTCGGCGTTGAGTTCCTTGTAGGCGAGGGCGACGAGGAACATGGGGATGAACCCGACGATGAAGATGGCGGGCAGGTGGACGCCGATCTCGGCGACCGTGAGGCCCAGTGTGCTGGTCAGGACGTAGGCGGGCGCGATCGTCGAGATACCGATGATGACGATGGCGAGCAGTCCGAGCTGGCCGCGGGCGAGTCCCTTCGGTGAGGTCCCCGTCCCGCCGGTGGAGCCGGCTCCCGAGGTCGCGGTCTGGCTGGGCGATGTGGGCACGATGGTCGGCCTTCCTCAGGAGGGTGGACGCGCCTCGTCATCGACGTCGTCCACCGGGAGCGGGTGCGGCCGGAGGGCGTCCGACCTTGGGCGGGGGTGACCCGCACCTCAAAATGAATGGCATTCATTTACTCGGATCACTGTAGGGGGCGTCGTCGGTTTTGGGAAGGGGTCGTGGCGCAGCAAGGAGCGCCGGACAGCGGAAAGGGCCGCCACCGACCAGGCGGTGACGGCCCTTTCCGCTCGTGAAGGCTAGGAGCCGTCGGCGGCGCCGGACCCGCCCGAGCCGTTCAGACCGACCTTGTCGGTGTTCTTCATCAGGTCGCCGAGGAGGGCGATGATGTCGAGTCCCGTGGTGTCCTTGACCAGCTGGGTGGTCTGGTGGACGCCGCTCGAGACGTTCTTGCTGAGCTGGCTCGCGCCGTCGTTCGAGACCACGGTCATGGTGTCGATCGCCGACATGGGGGCTGCGATCTCGCGGGCCATCGCGGGGAGGACCTCGAGGACCTTCGACAGGATGGCGGCCTGGTTGAACTTCTCGTAGGCCTCCGCCTGGGCCGCGATGCCGGCGGCCTCGGCCTTGCCGCGGGCCTCCGTGGACCCGGCCTCCGCCTCACCGCGGGACGCGATGACGGCGGCGTCCGCACGGCCCCTGGCCTCGTTGATCGCTGCCTCGGCGGTGCCGCGTGCGGTGTTCGCCGCAGCATCCGCCTCGGCCGCCACGCGGTCGCCCTCGGCGACGAGCTTGCGCCGTGAGAGGTCGACGCGGGCCTCGATCTCGCTGGCCTCGGACGCGCGACGACGTTCCTCGAGCTTCGCGTCCGCCTGCTGGATGAGGCGGTACTTCTCTGCGTCGGCGGGCTTGCGCACCTCCGTGTCGAGCTCGCGCTCGCGGAGCTCAGCGCGCCGCTGGGCGACCTGCTGCTCCCGCATGATGACCTGCTCCTGCTGTTCCGCCTGTGCGAGCGGACCTGAGGCGTCGGCACGCGCCTGGCGTGCATCCGCTTCCTCCTTCAGCTCCGCGCGCCGGATGATCAGCTGCTGCTGCGCGAGGGCCACCTGCTCGTCGGACAGGGCGCGGGCCTGCTCGGACTCCTGCATGGACCGGGCCTCGGCGATCTTCGCGTTGCGTTCCGCCAGCGCCGCCTCGGGCCGGCCGAGGTTCTTCAGGTACCCGGAGTCGTCGTCGACGGACTGGATCTGGAAGGTGTCGATCTCCAGGCCCTGGTTGTGCATGGAGTGCTCCGCCTCTTCCTTCACGCTCTTCGCGAAGGTGGCGCGGTCCCGGATGATCGACTCGACCGTCAGGGTGCCCACGATGGAGCGCAGCGAGCCCGAGAGGGTCTCCTGGGTGTAGTGGTCGATGGCGTCCTGCTGGTTGAGGAAGCGCTGGGCCGCCTTGCGGACGGCGTCGGCGTCACCGCCCACCTTCACCTGGGCCACGCCGGTCAGGTGGAGCTTGATGCCGTTCTTGGAGATGCCCTCGATGCGCAGGGACACCTGGCGTGAGGCGAGGGACAGCGGGTAGGCGCGCTGCGAGAACGGGTTGATGAAGATGCGGCCGAAGACGACGCGCTGGCTGTCGGGGTCCGGCTGCCCCTTGCTGTCCTTGGACGAGATGATGAGCGCCTGGTCCGGGCTGGCGATGTGCAGCGCCATGCGGGCGAGCACGACGGCGACGACGATGACGACGAGCAACACCGCCGCGCCGATGATGAGCGGGATGAACGTGAGATCCACTTGCGACCCTTTCAACGGTCTTCGGATGGCCCCCGGCGCACCTGTGGCGCCGGGGGATGATCAAGCTACTGCGTTCACTGTGCTGATCCGACCCCCATGTCGTCGAAGTGGACGGCCCGGCCTTCGCGGCGGGCCGGTGGCTGTTACGTGGCGGCTCCCGCGAGGAATGCCCGCATGAGGGGGCCGCCGGACGTGGAGCCGAGCTCGCCCTCCTCGACGAAGACCGCGACGGCGAGGTCGCCCTGCAGGGCGACCACCCACGCGTGGGTGCGGGGCGGGGTCTCGCTGCCGAACTCCGCGGTGCCCGTCTTGGCCAGGACGGGCTCGCCCGGCACGTCCTTCAGCAGTTGCGCGCCGCCCTGGGCGACGACGGCGGCCATGAGGGTCTTCAGGGTCGTGGCCTCGGCGGCCGTGAAGGCGCTCGGTGCCGCCTCCCCGGAGGGGCCGGCGGTGGCCGACGGCGTGGCGTCGCTGGTGGGTGCCGCCGTCGCCGCGGCGTCCTCCGACCCGGGGTCCAGGTCCGTGGACCCGCCGGATGCCAGCAGCGTCGGCGTGACGCGTGAGCCGGCGCCGACGGATGCGGCCATGGTGGCGAGCGCGAGGGGTGAGACGAGGACCTCGCCCTGCCCGATCATGGCGGCGGCATGCGCCGTTCCCTCCGCCTCGGTGGGTACGGAACCGAAGAACGCGGGCGTACCGATGCTCGCCTCGACGCCGATGCCGAGGTCGGTGGCCGCGCCCGCGAGATCGGCCTGCGTGATCCTGTCCCGCGCCGAGATGAACCCCGTGTTGCAGGACTGCGCGAAGGTCTCCAGGAGCGGGATGGTGCCGAGGGACTGAGCGGGGTAGGTGCTCGCGTTGTTGAACGTCCGGCCGTCCACCGTCACCTCCTCCGCGCAGTCGGTGGGCGTCTGGGGGGTGACGCCCTTCCGCAGGAGCGCGAGGCTCGTGGCCACCTTGAACGTGGATCCCGGCGGGTACTGCCCGAGCAGTGCCGTCTGCAGCCCCTCGCTGCCCGGGCCGTTGGCGGCGGCGAGGATCTCGCCCGTGCTGGGGCGGATGGCCACGATCGACGAGGCCGAGGGCTCGTCCGCGAGCACCTGCTCGCCGAGGCTCTGCAGGCGGGGATCGAGCGTGGTCGCGAGGTCGGCCCCGTCCACGGGCGGCTTGGCGAACAGCCGCTGCGTCGGTGTGGCCGGGGCGTCGACGGGCGCGGCGTTGACCTCCAGTCCGGGCGTCCCGGCGAGCCGGGAGTTGTGCTGCCGCTGCAGGCCGCCGAGACCGGTGACGTCCCCGGCCGTGACGGCGCCGTCCGACTGGTCCACCAGTTCCTCGGTCGCCTCGCCGACGCTGCCGAGCAGCTCGCGGGCGAACGTGCGGGTGGGTGCGAGCTCGAGGGTGTCGGCCTGCCGCAGGGCGCCCGGGATGGCGTCGATCTGCGCGTCCGTCACCGTGCGGGTGGCGTCGTCGCGCAGCACGAGGGCCACGACGAAGGCCTCGGCGCCCGCGTCCGTGACCTGCTGCTCGTAGTCGGCGGGACCCACCTCGAGCAGTGTCGCGAGGGCCCGCGCGGACGCCGCCTGCTGCTCGGCGGGGACACGCGTCTTGTCGATCCCGACCCTGATGACGGGCCGCTGGGTGACGATCACCTCGCCGCGCGCGCCGGTAATGTCCCCGCGGTCGCCCGGAACGCGCGTCAGCGTCAGTTTCTCCTCCGGCAGGAGGTTCGGGACGAACACCGCCGGGTCCCAGACGGCCTGCCACACGTCCTCCACGCGCGTCAGGTCCGCCGTGGTGCTGTACGTCCAGTCGGAGTCCGAGGCGTCGAGATCCCAGACGTAGTCGAGGGTGGCTCTCGCGCTGTCCTCACCCGTCTCCTCCACACCGGCCACCGTCACCCGGGGCGCCCCGGGCGCGAAGCCCTCCGTGATCACGGCGAGCCGGTCGGTCACCTCGGAGGACTCCAGGGAGTCGAAGGAGGACTCTCCGACGTCGAGCCGGCCCAGCCCCTCGGCCAGCGTGCCGGCCGCGTCCTCGGCCGTGGGGCGGTCGTCCGTGCACGCGGCGAGGCTCAGTGCGAGAACGGCGGTGGTCAGCACGGACGTGGCGCGGTGAAGTTTCCCCATACTGCTCATTATGTCGGAGACGCAGCCTCCGCCGGCCCCGCGCCTCACCGGAGCATCGCACCCCGTCGCCGACCGCCGGCGCCGTGAGCGTAGCGCACCTGCGCGGGCTTGTCCCTCGGGAATATCCACCCCCGCATCAAAGTTGAGTCAAGTACACTCAATGTGACCGTACTCCCTGCGTCAGAACGGAAAGGAACCGCGCGTGGACACCAATTTCACCACCAAGAGCCGTGAGGTGCTGTCGGCTGCCGCCATGAATGCCTCCACGGCGGGCAACGCACAGATCGAGACCCCCCACTTCCTCAAGGCGCTGCTGGATCAGCGGGAAGGCATCGCCGTCGCGCTCCTCAAGGCCGCGGGCGCGGATCCCGATACCGTGAGCGTGCAGGCCAGCGCCGCGATCAAGGCCCTGCCGTCGTCGTCGGGATCCTCCGTGGCGCAGCCGCAGTTCTCCCGCGGCGCCCTGCAGACGGTCAACGCCGCGAAGGAGGAGGCCGACACCCTGGGGGACCAGTTCGTCTCCACCGAGCACCTCCTGCTGGCCCTCGCCTCCGACGCCGGTGCCGCGGGCGGCATCCTCCGGTCCGCCGGGCTCACGCGTGAGGCCCTCGCCTCCGCGCTCCCTGGCGTGCGCGGTGACCGGCGCGTGACCACCCCGGATCCCGAGAACACCTTCCAGGCCCTCGAGAAGTTCGGCGTGGACCTCACCGAGGTGGCCCGCAGCGGCAAGCTCGATCCCGTGATCGGGCGCGACGCCGAGATCCGCCGTGTGGTCCAGGTGCTCAGCCGCCGCACGAAGAACAACCCCGTGCTGATCGGCGAGCCCGGCGTGGGCAAGACCGCCGTCGTCGAGGGCCTCGCGCAGCGCATGGTGGCCGGGGACGTCCCCGAGTCGCTCCGGGGGAAGAGCCTGATCAGCCTCGATCTCGGCTCCATGATCGCGGGCGCCAAGTACCGCGGGGAGTTCGAGGAGCGCCTGAAGGCGGTGCTCGAGGAGATCCGCTCGTCCAACGGCCAGGTCGTCACGTTCATCGACGAGCTGCACACCGTGGTGGGTGCCGGGGCGTCCGAGGGGTCCATGGACGCCGGGAACATGCTCAAGCCCATGCTGGCGCGCGGCGAGCTCCGGCTCATCGGTGCGACGACGCTCGACGAGTACCGCGAGAACGTCGAGAAGGACCCCGCACTGGAGCGCAGGTTCCAGCAGGTGTACGTCGGCGAGCCGTCCGTGCCCGACACGATCGGCATCCTGCGCGGCCTGAAGCAGCGCTACGAGGCGCACCACAAGGTTTCGATCGCCGACTCCGCGCTCGTGGCCGCGGCCACGCTGTCCCACCGGTACATCCCGGGACGGCAGCTCCCCGACAAGGCGATCGACCTCGTCGACGAGGCAGCCTCGCGCCTGCGCATGGAGATCGACTCCGCGCCGGTGGAGATCGACGAGCTGCGCCGGTCCCTCGAGCGGATGCGCATGGAGGAGATGGCTCTGTCCCGCGAGAAGGACGAGGCGTCCCGCGAGAGGCTGGACGCCCTGCGCGCCGAGATGGCGGACCGCCAGGAGGAGCTCGACGGACTGAATGCGCGGTGGGAGGCGGAGAAGGCCGGCCTGAACCGCGTGGGCGACCTGAAGGCATCCCTGGACGACCTGCGCTCGCAGGCCGACCGTGCCCAGCGCGAAGGGGACCTCGAGGCGGCGTCGCGCATCCTGTACGGGGAGATCCCGCAGGTGGAGCGCGAGCTCCGCGAGGCACAGGCTGCCGAGGAGCAGAGCGCCAACGCCCCGGAGCTGATGGTCGCCGAGGAGGTCACTGCGAACGACATCGCCGAGGTGATCTCCGCCTGGACGGGCATCCCGGCCGGGCGCATGCTCCAGGGCGAGAGCGAGAAGCTCCTGGCCATGGAGGAGGTGATCGGCGCGCGCCTGATCGGGCAGCAGCGGGCGGTGTCCGCGGTGTCCGACGCCGTCCGGCGAGCCCGGGCCGGTGTCTCCGACCCGAACCGCCCCACGGGTTCCTTCCTGTTCCTCGGCCCCACCGGTGTGGGCAAGACGGAGCTCGCCAAGGCGCTCGCGGACTTCCTGTTCGACGACGAGCGCGCCATGATCCGGATCGACATGTCCGAGTACTCGGAGAAGCACTCGGTGGCGCGCCTCGTCGGCGCTCCTCCGGGATACGTGGGCTACGAGGAGGGTGGACAGCTCACCGAGGCCGTGCGCCGCCGCCCCTACAGTGTGGTGCTGCTCGACGAGGTGGAGAAGGCGCATCCCGAGGTCTTCGACCTGCTGCTGCAGGTGCTCGACGACGGTCGCCTCACCGACGGCCAGGGCCGCACGGTCGACTTCCGCAACGTGATCCTCGTGATGACTTCGAACCTGGGCTCGCAGTTCCTCGTGGATCCGTCCCTCGACGACGCCGCGAAGCGCGCCGCCGTGATGTCCGCCGTCAACGCGAACTTCCGGCCGGAGTTCCTGAACCGGCTCGACGACGTCGTGGTGTTCGACCCGCTGAGCCTCGACGAGCTGTCGCGGATCGTGGAGCTGCAGGTCAAGTCGCTGAGCGACCGGCTGCACGACCGGAGGCTCGAGCTCGAGGTCAGTGAGGCCGCCCGCGAGTGGCTCGCCCTCACCGGGTTCGACCCGGCGTACGGAGCACGCCCGCTCCGCCGACTCGTCCAGCGCGAGATCGGCGACCGGCTGGCCCGGGGCATCCTTGCCGGCGAGATCGTCGACGGCGACACCGTCGTCGTCGACCGTCCGGAGCCCAACATGGATTCCCTCGGGGATGCGAGCGCAGAGCCGGAGGGCCTTCTCGTGCAGGCCGCACGGTAGCATCGCCATCCCGGACGCGACGAGGGGGGAGGGACCATCCGGTTCCTCCCCTTCGTGCATCCTGCCCCGTCAGGGGGTGAACAGGCTCCGGCTCAGGGTGCCGCCGTCCTCGACGACGGCGAAGCAGTCCACGCGGCGGTCACCGTCGGCCCACGTCTGCGTGGTCGGGACCGCGTTGAGCAGGGTGACCCGGAGGTCCTCGGTGACGACGTCCGGGTCGATGGTCGACGAGGCGTCGGCGCACGCCGCTTCGGCACGCAGGCCGAGCTGCTCCCGGCCCGGGAACTCGGCGTCCTCGGGGTAGCTCTCGCTCGCCACGAGCTGCGCGTTGTGGGGTTCGGAGCAGTCCACCCGGGCCGCGTCCTCGGTGATGTCCGTGAACTCCGCCAGGCATTCGCCGGATGCGAGGGACGACGGATCCACGCGCTGCTCGTCACCCGATCCGCGGAACAGGGACACGAGCAGCCAGACGAGGAGTCCGAGGAGCACGACGGCGCCGCCCACCACCAGGAGCAACGGCAGGGCGCTGCTCCTGGCCCGGCTCCTGTCACGCCGGGGGGAATCCTGCGCGGCGCCGTGCTTCCTGTCGGCGGACGCCTCGGGGACCCACCCGGCGCGGGCGGGGATGGCGCCGCTCCCGGGCGAGTCGTCCGACCCGGCGGCTCCCGTGTCGCCGGCGGTTCCTGCGACCCCCGCACCGCCGGGGCCTCCGGCTGTTCCGGCGTCGTCTGGGCCGATGGAGGCCGGATCCGTCCCGGGGTACAGGCCCGGGTGCCCGAGGCCCGGCTCGCCGCCCTCGGGCGGGAAGGCATGGTGCCCGCCCATTGGGACCCCGGCGTCCTCGTGGGGCTCGGCGTCCCCACCGTGCTCGGGGTCCGGATGCCGCCCTGCCTCCGGGGGTGAGACGGCGGAGACGCCGTGGCTGCCGGTCCTGGACCCGGCACCCGCGGTGTCAGGGGCGCCAGGGGCGCCAGTGGTACCGGCGTTGTCAACACCGGCATCACCGACCACGTCGCCGGTCGTGTCGCCGGTCGTGTCGCCGGTCGTGTCGCCGGCGGCGCCCCCGGCCGGGGCCGTGCCGTCCGGGGCGGCGCGGACGAGCGGAGCGTCCGTGGGCATCGGCCCGCCGACGAGCGTCCCGGTCTTCTCGGCCTCCGCGGCTATTGCGCGTGCCTCGGCGGCAGCCTCCTCGAGCGAGGCCGCCTCCGCGGCGTCGGTGCTGATGCGCACGGGTCCGAGGGCCGGCTCCTCCAGGTCGAGGGCTTCGGGTGGGACCGACAGCTCCGGATCGAGGGCGTCGGCGGAGACGTCCCCGTCGTCGAGGACCACGTCGTCGGGATCGACCAGCGCCGGGCCGTCCTGCGCGTCCGTGCTGTCCGGCGCGCGACCGGTCCCGGGCTCCCTCGGTGCCTGCTCCTCGTTGCTCATGGTGGGCCGCTGTCTCCTTGCATTCCTGTCGCTCGCCGCCGGGACGCTCCGGCGTGGCTCCGACTCTATCCAAGTTCGGCCCCGCAGGGACCCGGTGCAGGGCGGGTGGATCAGGCGGGCAGGACACACCGCCGCCGCATCGGCCTGCGCACCGTCGATCGAACCGGGCTCGGGTGACGGTGAAAGCATGTAATCTATACTTACGACAATTTGACCAAATACTCCGGGGCCTCGCTGCAGCCTTGGGCCTCGTGCCCCAGTGACCACCTCCGGATCGACGCACAAAGGGGGTCACGCCATGGGGCGCGGCCGTCAAAAGGCAAAAGCTACCAAGCAGGCACGGGATATGAAGTACTTCAGCCCGGCCACTGACTATTCGGCACTGCAGCGAGAGCTCACAGGCCCGGGTAGTCGTGCTTCCACCCGACGTACCGAACCCGTCGAGCCGGTTGAACCGGACTACTCGGCGTACGAGGACAAGTACGCCGACGAGGTCGAGGACGAAGGCGAGGAGAGCGGCTCGCGCCGCACCGGCTGACCCTCGATCCGCCGACTTTCCATGCACCACGGCGCATCAGCCCAGCAGGGACGATGCGCCGTTTCGTGTGCCCGCGGACAGGTCCCTCATGGACGCAGCTGCATCGGACCCGCCTCCACGTTCTCGTCGGAAGAGCGTCCTCCGGGAGGTCAGGACGGCGCTGAGAGCAAGGGCTGGAACGCCAGCTCCGCAGCCCCGATCAGCAGCAGCTCCGGGCCCAGCGCCGCGCGGCGCACCTCCACCCCGCCCGCGAGCGATGCTGCGTTGACAGTCCCGCTGAGCTGATCCCCGGGGAATCCGACGAGGGCGCCGAGGAATCCGCCGAGGACGATCAGCCGGGGGTCGAAGATATTGGTGAAGTCGACCAGGGCGACGGTGAGCAACTGCCGCTGGCGCTCGGCCTCGGCCCGGACGGCCGGCCCGGGGTCGTCCGAGAGCACGCGCTCGAGTGCCTCGATGCCGCCCCCGGCGTCCTCGCCGGCCGCATCGAGCAGCCGTTCCAGGCGTACCTCGGCGTCCAGGCACCCTGAGCGGCCGCAGTGGCACGCCGCCCCGCCCGGGCTGACGAGGGTGTGGCCGAGTTCCCCGCCGAAGCCCCGGCTGCCCATGAGCTGCGCTCCTCCGGTGACGATCCCACCGCCGATGCCGCTCGCACTGCCATTCAGGTACACCGAGTCCCCCACTCCGAGGGCTGCGCCGAAGATACTCTCTGCAAGGGACCCGAGCGAGGCGTCGTTCCCGGCGACCGCCGGGAGCCCGAGCGCCCGGCTGAACGGTCCGGTGAGGTCGGCGTCGCGCCACCCCAGGTGCGGCGCGACGAGCACGCGGCCCGTGCCCGCGTTGACGAGGCCGGGAAGCGCGATCCCGACGCCGAGCACCCGGTCGAGGGCGGCCAGCGCCGGCTGCAGGTCGGCCACGATGTCGCGGGTGAGGCCGACGGCGTCCTCGAGCGACGGGATGCCGCGGGTCTCGCGGCGGACACGATGGTGCACACGTCCGCCGAGGCCTACGACGCCGACGGTCAGCGCATCGATGTCGGGATTGACCGCGAGCACGGCCACGTCGGGGTTCGCCTGCACGATGGGGCTCGGACGCCCCACCCGACCCGCGCCGGCCGGCTCGGACTCGCGCACGAGGTTCTTCTCCACGAGGGCCTGCACGAGGGCGCCCACGGTGGAGCGGTTGAAGCCGCTGCGGCGGGTCAGCTCGGAGCGGGACAGCGGTCCGTCCCGGTGCACCATGATGAGGATCTGGGACAGGTTCTGCGCGCGAAGGCCCTCGGTGCCGTTCGCCGTGCCGGGTGATGACCGCACAGCCCGGATCCTCCTTCGTCCTGCAGGAGCCTCCGTGCGCCTGGTCTGACTGCCATCGTATCGGGGCGGTGGGCGGCCCCGGATCAGGCCCGCTGCCCGATCGGACCGTCCACCGTGAGGATGCCGTCCGACGGTGGGGACGTGCTCTGGCGCGGGTCGACCACACCCGGCGGCTGCACTGCGACATACGGATCACGGCACTCTGACGGCCCTTCGGACGGGCCCCGCCGCGAACGGCGGGCCCGCTCCCGGTGAGCGGCCCCGCCGCAGTCGGGCCGCCACGCATGGCTGAAGGGCGCGCCGGGCGGCGCGCCCTTCAGCAGGCGAAGTCGATCGAACCGCGCGTCAGCGGCGGGTGCCGTCGCCTTCGGTCTCGATGCGCTCTTCACGCACCTGCTCGTTGACGGTCTGCTGCTCGGTGACCGTCTCCTTGTCGAGGCGCACGCGCTCGACGGGGACGGCTTCCTTCTCGACGACCGGGCGCTCCTCGTTCAGGACCACCTCGTGCTCCTCCTCGCTGATGGCGGGGCCGTCCAGCGCGTCGCCGCGGTTGGCCTCCGTGATGGGCTCGCGCTCCACGCGGACCTCCTCGTGGCTCACGGGGACCGTCTGGCTGACGTTCTCCGTCACCACGTGCTTGCGGAGGCGAGCCCTGCCGGCCTCGTGCGTCTCCGTGCCGACGTGGACCTCCTCCTTGGAGCGCGTCATCGCGTCGTCGGTCGTGGGTCCCGAGGTGTCGTGTCCGACGACCCCGCGGCTGTCCGAGCGGTCCACCCGCTCGTCGCCGGGCTGGAAGCCGGGCGCCTCGCGCCCCTGGCCGGAGGTCGTGCCCGTCGTGGTCGTCGTGTCCGTCGTGTCCGTGGTCGCCGTCGTGCCGGAACCGATGCTGTAGTGCCGGTAGAGGCGCTCCTCCTCCTCCGGGCTCAGGTGGCCGTCGCGCTCGACGGACGGGGCATCCTTCACGAGGTCCTTGGTGTAGGGGACGCGGAGATCGTTGCCGTCGGCGGAAGCGTCCTGCAGCGGCACGAAGGTCTCCTTGGTGCCGAAGAGCCCTGTGTTGACGGTCACCCAGCTGGGCTGCCCGGTGCTGTCGTCGACGTACAGTTCGCCGATCGAGCCGAGCTTGTCGCCGTCGTTCGTGTAGACCGTGCCCTTGCCGGTGGTCAGGCGATCGAGATCGTGCGAGGTGATCATGTAGCGCTCCTAGCATCTGCCATCGTGAACATGCAGCGGGGGACTGCACTCCGCCTCACTGTAGGCAAGCGACAAAGAGATAACAAGGGCACTTACTAATCCCGCGGCCATGGCCGGCGCTGCGCCGGCGACACGCAGACGCACCGAGCGTGGCCCCCGTGCGGGGGCGCTCCCACGTCCGACAGGTTCTTGCACCCCGGGCAAAAGAAAGCGGTTGCGCCGACGGCTCCGCCTCGGTCACGGTGGTAAGCAGACTGATGATCAGTGGCGGCCAGCATCCGTCGCGGCCGTCGCGGTCATCCACCACACAAGGAGCAGCATCATGGCATCAGAGAACATCTCGGGAGCGAGTACCCCGAAGAGCAGGCGCAACGACGTCGTCGCCGCCGAGAGGGAGCAGTTCGGCGGTATCAAGTTCGGGTCGGCGTTCTTCGGCTGGTTGACGGCCATCGGCCTGACCGTCATCCTCAGCGCCCTGGCTACGGCGATCGGCGTCGGCATCGGGGCATCGACCTCGGGCAGCGCGAACGAGGCCGCGAACCAGGCCACGGAGAACGCCCAAACGATCGGCATCGTCAGTGGGATCGTCCTCGCCGTCATCCTGTTCGTCGCCTACTACTGCGGCGGCTACGTCGCCGGCCGCATGGCGCGGTTCGACGGCGTGAAGCAGGGCGTCGCCGTCTGGCTCTGGGGCATCATCATCGCCATCGTCCTGGCGATCCTCGCGGCCGTGGCCGGTGACCAGTTCAATGTGCTCTCGAACCTCAACGGCGCCCCGAGCATCCCCGTCGACGGCAGTGCCCTCACTGCGAGCGGCCTGATCGCGCTGGCGATCGCGATCCTCGTCCCGCTGATCGGCGCGATCCTCGGCGGCAAGGCCGGCATGCGCTTCCACCGCAAGGTGGACCAGGTGGGCATCAACCACCAGGCCGGTATCTGACCGGCACGCAGCACGCACGACGACGGAGGCGCTGCCCTGACGGGTGGTGCCTCCGTCGTCGTGGGTGACCTCGCGCTCGTCGTCCACGACGGTGGGGCAGGGCCGTTGAAGGCCGTCGTGGGGTGCGCGGCGGCCTACCGGGCCGATCGTGGAGGCAGGAGGGCCACGCACTCTCCTCGGAGCGGTGTGAGGATCGCTTCGGCAACGTCCTCCAGCTGCTCGAGCTGCCGATCCTCCAGCAGTCCGAACACCCGGGCGCGGACCTCCGCGACGTAGCCGGGCTCCACCTCAGCCAGGAGGTGCGCCCCCGATGGCGTCAGCCTCGCCAGGGTCTTCCGCGCGTCCGTGGTGTCCGCGCTCCGGGTCAGGAGGCTTCGTTTCTCCAGCCGGCCGACGATCCGCGACAGGTGCGAGGGGGTCACGCTGGCGGTGGCAGCAAGGCGGCTCATGTGGACCTCGCGGTCCTCGCTGAGCGACAGGCAGCGCAGTACCCCGTACTCGGCGTGGCTGAGATCCGCGGACCGCTCCAGGTAGGTATCCAGTTCCGCCGGCAGCCACATCATGATGCCCACCAGCAATGACCAGGTCCGATCCTGCTGCGGTGAGAGGCGATCTGCTGTTGGCACGGGAACAGATTACCGTTCCTTGCCGCGGAAAGGAATTCAGGCTAGCGTCACTTTCCGCAGCAAGTATTCGCTGCGCCTCGTCCATCGAAAGCAGAACAACCATGCGCGCTGCCCGCTTCCACTCCTACGGAGCCCCCGACGTCCTCGTCATCGAGGACGCGCCGGAACCCCATGCCGACAAAGGTTCGGTGCGGATCAGGGTGCGCGCCACGAGCGTGAACCCGATCGACGTTCTCCTGCGCGCCGGCCATCTCGCGCCGTTCCTGCCGCTGCCGCTACCCGCCATCCCCGGTCGGGACGCCGTCGGTGTCGTCGACGAGGTCGGTCCGGGCGTGACGGACACGCAGGTGGGTGACGTGGTCTTCGGCCTGGGCGGGATCAGTGACACCACGGCAGAATTCGCGGTGCTCACCGCATGGAGCCCTGTGCCCCGGGGGTGGACGACGGCACAGGCCGCCGCTGCCGGGCTCGCCTCCGCCACCGCTGCGGCCGTCATCGAAGCGCTCGGGGACCTGAAGGGCAGGACGTTCCTCGTCGAGGGTGCTTCAGGGGCCGTCGGGAGCGCCGCCGCGGCCTTCGCGCTCGCCGCCGGCGCCACGGTCATCGGTACGGGACGCGAGAGCAACCACCCGCCCCTGGAGTCCCTCGGAGTCCTCGCCACGACCTACGGTCCGGGACTGGCCGGGCGCGTACAGGCGCTCGCGCCCGGTGGCGTGGACGCTGCCCTGCACTCGGCCCCGTCGGACTCGCTGCCGGACCTGGTGGACATCGTCGGTGACACGTCCCGGGTCGTCACCGTCATCGACGATCAGGGGGCTGCGCGCCTCGGCGTCAGGAAGGTCGACGCCCGCAACGACCCGGCCCTCCTGCGGTATGCCGCCGCGCTCGGGCAGGAGGGGCTGTACCTGCCCCGCGTCGACCACGAGCTCTCCGTGGCCGACATCGTCGAGGCGCATACCCTGGCCGAGAAAGGCAGTGGCAAGGTCGTCATCACACAGCCCTGACCCCCACCGCGTGGAGTGGCCGACAGCACCGCGGTGACGCCTGCACCGCGGGCCCCGCCGTTACGGCGCGGCCCGCGCGGGTCCGCACGTCACCGCGGAGGGTCGGTCAGGCCTCGGACGCCGTCCGGTCGGCGTCGGGGCCCTGGAACCGCAGGGATCCGATCGCCGTCCTGTACTGCCGGCGGATGACGGGACGGTGGTCGGCGGCACGGTCCTCCACCGTACCCACGACCCAGCGGGGCCTCGACCCGGTCAGGGCCCAGGCGGCCTGCACGGCGCCGCCCCGCGCCACGTACTCGCCGGGTGCCGGGATGCGCACGGGCAGGTCGAACACCTGCGCCGCGACCGCCTGCACCGCGGGGTTCTGCGCGGCACCACCGATGAGCAGCAGGTGCCGCGGGAGGGTCCCGGTCGCGCGTACCGCGTCCAGGGCGTCCGCGAGCCCGCAGAGCATGCCTTCGATCGCCGCCCGCGCGAGGTTCTCCCGCGTGCCCGAGGCGATGCTGAGGTTGTGGAAGCTCGCCTTCGCCGTCGGCAGGTTGGGGGTGCGCTCTCCCTCGAAGTACGGGACGAGGACGACGCCGCCGGAACCCGGCTCGGCCGCCCGGGCCAACTCGGCGAAGCCCTCGTGGTCGACGCCCAGCATGCCTGCCACGGACGAGAGGACACGGGCTGCGTTCAGGGTCGCCACGAGGGGGAGGAACAGCCCGCTCGCATCGGCGAACCCTGCCACGGTGCCGGACGTATCCGCGACCGCGTCGGCGGCCACGGTGAAGACCGTGCCGCTGGTGCCCAGGGACACGACCACGTCGCCCTCCTCGGCTCCGAGGCCCAGGGCCGCTCCCGCATTGTCCCCGGCGCCGGCACCGAGGACGATGCGGCGGTCCCCGGAAGGGAGGAGGGAGGCGTGCACGGTCCCGGCGACGGCGTCCGCGGAGAGCACGCGGGGGAGGACCACGGACTCCGCATCAGCTCCGGCGGCGTCGGCATCGGCGCCCCGCGCCTCACGGGCAGAGCGGCCGAGCATCCGCTCGAACAGGTCGAGATCGTACGCGTCCGCTGCAGGGCTCCAGTAGCCCGTACCGCTCGCATCCGACCGGTCGGTGACCAGTTCCTCGAGGACCGGCCCGAGGGGCGATTCGCCCTCCGGACCGAAGCCGCGCAGGCGCCAGGTCAGCCAGTCGTGCGGGAGTGCGACGGCGGCGACGGCGGGGACGACGTCGGGCTCGGCGTCGCGTACCCACCGCACCTTCGTGCCGGTGAAGGATGCCACGGGCGCCGATCCTGTCCGTGCCACGAGGGCGTCGATGCCGAACTCGGCGATCAGCTCCCGTGCCGCCCCTGCCGACCGCGTGTCGTTCCACAGCAGCGCATCCCGGAGCACGCGGCCGTCGCGGCCCAGCAGCACCATGCCGTGCTGCTGACCCGCGACGGCGAGGGCGTCGACGTCGTCCCCGAGTCCGTCAGCGGTGCGGATGGCGTCGAGCAGCGCCCGCCACCAGGCTTCCGGGTCCACCTCCGTGCCCTCCGGGTGGGAGGCGCGGCCGATGCGTACCTCGGCGCCGGTCAGGGTGTCGACGACGACGACCTTGCAGCTCTGCGTCGACGAGTCGACGCCCGTGACCAGGGCCATGGGTCAGCGGGCCCCGAGCAGGTGCTCGATGAAGAGCTGCTGCAGCTTCACGAAGCCGAAGCCCTTGCCGTTGAAGTACGCCTCGGTGTCGAAGTCCTCGTAGGAGGAGCGGTCCGCGCGCAGGGCCTCGTAGCCCTCGCCCTCGTTGAGCGTGGGCTCGTTGATCTCGGACACACGTGACGCCTGGAGCGCCGCCTGGACCTCGGGGTCCGCGCGGAAGGCGGCGGCACGCTCCTTGAGCAGGAGGTAGGTCTGCATGTTGGCCGATGCGGAGTCCCACACGCCGTCCATGTCCTCGGTGCGGCTCGGCTTGTAGTCGAAGTGGCGGGGGCCGTCGTAGGCCGGTCCGCCGTTGGGGCCGCCGTTCTCCAGCAGGTCCACGAGGGAGAAGGCGTTCTGGAGGTCACCGTGCCCGAACACGAGGTCCTGGTCGAACTTGATGCTGCGCTGGCCGTTGAGATCGATGTGGAACAGCTTGCCCTGGTAGAGGGCCTGCGCGATGCCGTGGGTGAAGTTCAGCCCGGCCATCTGCTCGTGCCCCGTCTCCGGGTTGATGCCGACCAGCTCGGGACGCTCGAGGGTCTCGATGAAGGCCAGGGCGTGCCCGAGCGTCGGCAGGAGGATGTCGCCGCGCGGTTCGTTGGGCTTGGGCTCGATCGCGAAGCGGATGTCGTAGCCCTTGTCGGTGACGTAGTCGCCGAGCAGGTTGACGGCCTCGCGGTAGCGCTCGAGCGCACCGCGGATGTCCTTGGCGGCGTCGTACTCGCTGCCTTCACGCCCGCCCCACATGACAAACGTCTGCGCGCCGAGCTCGGCGGCGAGATCGATGTTGTCGAGCACCTTGCGCAGGGCGAAGCGACGCACGCCGCGGTCGTTGCTCGTGAAGCCGCCGTCCTTGAAGACGGGGTGGCTGAAGAGGTTGGTGGTGACCATGGGCACCACCAGGCCGGTGGACTTCAGGGCGCCGGTGAGCCGGTCGATCTCGCGCTGGCGGTCGGCGGCCGAGCAGCCGAAGGGGAAGAGGTCGTTGTCGTGGAAGGTGAGGCCGTAGGCGCCGAGATCGCTCAGGCGGTTGACGGCCTCGACCACGTCGAGGGGGGCGCGGGTCGCGGAACCGAACTGGTCCTGGGCTTCCCAGCCCACCGTCCAGAGTCCGAAGGAGAATTTGTCATCGCGGGTGGGCTCGATCGTCATTGAGTGCTCCAGGGGGTGTGTGACCAATATGTTGCCGTTACAAACATATTAGTTTTGCGCGCAGAGTCAAGGGGGCGGCACCTGTTTGCATTCGCGGCGCGAGGGGTGCACCAGCCCGGTCAGGAGACGAGGGCGCGGACGCTCGCCCGGGGGATGAGCTTCGTGGAGAGCTCGATGCGTGGACTCTCGACCGGCTCGCCGCGCATGAGCCGCACGAGCGTACGGGCTGCGAGCATCCCCATCTCGGACAGGGGCTGGCGCACCGTGGTCAGGGGCGGGGAGGCCCAGGACGCCTCGGGCAGGTCGTCGAAGCCGATCATACTGAGGTCGTCGGGGATGCGGAGGCCCTGCTGGCGCGCCGCCTCGTACACGCCGAGAGCCATCTGGTCGCTCGCCGCGAAGATCGCGCTCGGGCGGTCCTCCCGGGCAAGCAGCTCCACCCCGGCGGCGAAGCCCGAGGCATAGTCGAAATCGCCGGGGACCACGAGTGCGGGGTCGAAGGGGAGGCCGGCGGCGTCGAGCCCTGCCCGGTAGCCGTCGAGGCGGGCACGGCTGCACCAGAGGCCCGGCCGTCCGGCGACGAAGCCGATGCGCCGATGGTTCTGCTCGAGGAGGTGCTCGGTCGCCGTCACGGCGCCCGTCCAGTTCGTGGCGCCGATGGTGGGCACCTCGAGGTCCGGGACTCCCGCAGGATCGATCACGATCACGGGCAGGTTGAGGCGCTGGAGTTCCGCGTGCAGGAAGGAGTCGAGATCGGTGGTGACGAGGATGGCGCCGTCGCTCGCCCTGTCGGCCAGCGTGTCCAGCCACTTGCGGGTCGAATCGGTGCCGCCGCGGCGATGGATGGCGGACACGACCACCGACAGGCCCTCTCCGTTGAGCGCCTCCTCGACGCCGCGGATGATCTCGACCGCCCAGGGGCTGTCGAGGTCGTTGAAGACGAGGTCCACGAGTCCCGACGGTGCGGGGGCCACCGCGCCACGGCGCCGATAGCCGTACTCGCGCAGCAGCGCCTCGACCCGCTCGCGCGTGGCGGGAGCGACGTCGGACCTGCCGTTGAGGACGCGGGACACCGTGGGGACCGAGACGCCGGCCGCGGTGGCGACGGCGGAGATCGTCACGGCCGGCCGGGCATTGTCCTGCGCATTGTCCTGCACATCGTCCTCCTCGGGGCGCCGACGCTGCAGTCCTGCACCCCCGGAGCGAAATCGAAACGCACCCTTGACCTCCGGAATGCGATGTTCCTAATCTACAGCAACGGTATTTTCGGAAACTTCCGGAAAACTTCCGATCGAAGTATCGGTCGCCGCATCGCAGGTACCTCAAAGGAGAGCTCATGCAGATCCGTTCAACCCTTGCCGCCGCGGTCCTCGCGTCCGCCGTCATCCTGCCGGTGGCGATGCCCGCCCACGCTGCCCAGCCCACCAGGGCTCCGGGCGTCGAGAAGGCGAGCGACAAGAAGGACACCCTCCGCTGGGTGGCCCCGCGGGACCTCGAGATCGGCACGGCCGTCGCCGGGGGCGGCCACCACGAGACGCAGCCCTACCCGGACCCGTTCACCTTCGACCAGGAGTACCGGGAGCGGCTCGCAGCCGAGTTCAGCTCCGTCTCGCCGGAGAACCAGCTCAAGTGGGAGTTCGTCCACCCGGAGCATGGCGTCTACCGGTTCGCCGAGATGGACGCCATCGTCGAGTTCTCGCAGGAGAACAAGCAGGTGGTCCGCGGCCACACCCTGTTCTGGCACAGCCAGAACCCGGCCTGGCTCGAGGAGGGCGACTTCTCGAAGGACGAACTGCGCGCCATCCTCAAGGAGCACATCCAGACGGTCGTGGGCCGGTACGCGGGCGAGATCCAGCAGTGGGACGTCGCCAACGAGATCTTCAACGACAACGGCACGCTGCGCACCACGGACAACATCTGGATCCGCGAACTCGGCCCGGAGATCATCGCCGACGCGTTCCGCTGGGCGCACGAGGCGGATCCCAAGGCGAAGCTCTTCTTCAACGACTACGGGGTGGAGGGCATCAATGCAAAGAGCAACGCCTACCTGGAGCTCATCCCCCGGCTGCAGGCCCAGGGCGTCCCCGTGGACGGCTTCGCCATCCAGGGGCACCTGAGCACGCGCTACGGGTTCCCGGGTGATCTCCAGGCCAACCTCCAGCGCTTCGACGACCTCGGGCTCGAGACGGCGATCACCGAGATCGATGTCCGGATGGACGTGGCCGCGGGGACCGAGCCCACCGCCGCGCAGCTGGAGAAGCAGGCGAGCTACTACCAGCGGGCCCTCGAGGCCTGCGTCCTCGTCGAGGAGTGCAACTCCTTCACCATCTGGGGCTTCACCGACAAGTACTCGTGGGTGCCGGTGTTCTTCACGGGGGAGGGGGAGGCGACCGTCATGTGGGACGACTTCACCCGCAAGCCCGCCTACTACGCGCTGCAGGACACCCTCGAGCAGGCCGCGCCCGGGCGCGGCCACCGCTGATCCGCGGGCACCGCTCCGTCACCGGCCGGCCCGGCCGGTCCACAGCAGGCACAGCAACATCCATAGCACCACGCACAGCAGCACCCATAGCACCACGCACAGCAGCACCCACCGACGGCCGCGGAATGTCCGCGGCCGTCGCCCGTGCCCTTCCCCGGGATCCGGGCGAGACATCAAGGAGAACCATGAGACGACGTTGTCTGATCGCAGGAGCCACGGCCTTCGGCCTGGTCGCCGGGGCGGGCGCCCTGGCGCTGCCCGCGGCGGGCGCCGAGGAGCCTACCGTGCTCCTCAGCGAGGATTTCGAGGACGGCGCATTCGGGCCGCTGGTCCCGAACGGCGGAGCCGCGCTGTCGGTCGTCGACGCCGACGGCGACAAGGCGCTGCTGGTCACGGGCAGGACCAACGACTACGACGGGGTGAAGACGCCGGCCGATCTCCTGCAGGCCGGTGGAACCTACTCCTTCTCCGCGCAGGTGAAGCTCTCCGCCCCGGCCGGGACGACGACGTCGGCTCGCTTCGTCGTCGAACCCGCCTACAGCTGGGTGGGCAACACCACGGTGTCGGCCGACGCGTGGACCACGGTGAGCGGGACGTTCAACGCCCCCGCCGGTGCGGACCCGGCCACCCTGCGCGCCTACCTCGGGACCGGAGACCTCGGCGCACCCTACGACTACCTCGTGGACGACGTCGTGATCACCGGTACAGCCGGTCCCGGCGGTGGGACCTGGCAGCCCATGCCGGACCCGGCGTTCATCCCCGGTGGGGCGGCCAACCCCACCACCACGCCCCTCGCCACGGCCCGCGGCACCGGGGACGCCGTCGCCCTCACCTTCGACGACGGCCCCAACCCGGGCGAGACCGCTGCGGTCCTCGACCTCCTGCGGGACAAGGGCATCACGGCGACCTTCTGCATCATCGGGCAGAACGTGCAGGCGGACGGCGGCGCGGACCTCCTGCGGCGCATCGTCGCCGAGGGGCACACGCTGTGCAACCACGGCACGTCCTACGCGGACATGGGCTCGTGGACCCGGGCGCAGGTCGAGAACGACCTGAAGGAGAACCTGCGCATCATCCGTGCGGCCGCAGGCGATACCGCACTCCAGGTGCCGTACTTCCGCGCACCGAACGGCAGCTGGGGCGCCACGGGCGAGGTGGCCGCCGCGCTCGGCATGCAGCCGCTGGGCCTCGGCAACGTCATCTTCGACTGGGACGGCAACGACCTCAGCGAGGCGACCCTCACGGAGAAACTGCGCAGGGCGTTCACACCCGGCGCGGTGGTGCTCGCCCACGACGGCGGCGGAAACCGGTCCAACACGGTGAAGGCCGTGACGACGGTGGTGAGCGAGAAGCTCGCCGAGGGCTGGACCTTCACGCTGCCGCAGGGCGGCGTCGGGGCTGCACCCGTGGAGGTCACCTCCGGCTTCGAGACCGGCACCGACGGCTGGACGGCACGGGGCGACGGCGTCTCCGTCGCCACGAGCAGCGACGCCCGCACCGGCACCGGCAGCCTGCTCGTCACGAACCGCACCCAGCCCTGGCACGGCGCGGCCCTCGACGTCACGGCGGGCCTGCCCGTCGGTACCGCCGTGCAGGTATCGGTGTGGGCGAAGCTCGCTCCGGGCCAGGCGCCGGCGTCGCTCAAGGTGTCCGTGCAGCGTGACAACGGCGGTGGAAGCGCATACGACGGCGTTGCCGGCGCCGGTGCCTCCGTCACCGCCGACGGCTGGGTCCAGCTGAAGGGCACCTACACGCTCGGTGCTGCCGCGGACAAGGCGCAGGTCTACATCGAGGGCCCGGTGGGAGTGGACTTCCTGCTGGACGACTTCAGCCTCGCACCGGTCACCGAGAAGCCCATCCAGACCGACGTCCCCGGGCTGAAGGACGTGCTCGGCGCGGACGGGATCGAGCACGTCGGTGTCGCGATCGATGCCCGGGAGACCGTGGGAACGGCCGCGGACCTCGTGCGGAAGCACTTCAACGCCTTCACCCCCGAGAACGCGGGCAAGCCGGAGAGCGTCCAGCCGGTCGAGGGGCAGTTCGCCTTCACCCAGCTGGACCAGCTCCTGGACTTCGCGGACGCCAACGGCATCGAGGTCTACGGACACGTCCTCGCCTGGCACTCGCAGACCCCGGCGTGGTTCTTCAAGGACGGCACCCGCGACCTCACCAACAGCCCGGCCGACCAGGCGCTCCTGAAGGCACGCATGGAAGCGCACATCAAGGGCATCGCGGACCACATCGACGCCCGCTACCCTGACGGCGACAGCCCCGTCTGGGCCTGGGACGTGGTGAACGAGGTCATCGCGGACGGCGATACGGCGAACCCGCACGACATGCGCGACAGCCGCTGGTTCCAGGTCCTCGGCGAGGGCTTCGTGGACGAGGCCTTCCGCCTGGCGGACCGCTACTTCCCCGACGCAGCGCTGTTCATCAACGACTACAACACGGAGATGCCGGAGAAGCGGGCCGACTACCTCGACCTGATCCGCGCGCTCAAGGCCAGGGGAGTGCCGATCGACGGCGTGGGGCACCAGGCCCACGTGGACGTCGCCCGGCCGGTGCAGTGGCTCGAGGACTCCATCAAGGCCGTCGAGGCAGTGGACCCCGCTCTCCTGCAGGCCATCACGGAACTCGACGTCAACGCCTCCACGGAGAACCAGGGCGCCGATGTCAGCGGCGCTCCCGTGGACCCCTACAGCCCCGCCTTCGAGGACGACGCGGACGCGGCGGCGGAGGTCGGCCACTACTACCGCGACCTCTTCGCGATGCTGCGCGAGCACAACGCGTCCGTGGACTCGGTGACCTTCTGGGGGATCAGCAACGCCCGCACCTGGCTGCGGACCTGGCCCATGGCCCGTCCCTGGGAGCAGCCGCTGCCCTTCGACGACGACCTGCAGGTCACACCGGCCTACTGGGGGATCGTGGATCCGGCCAGGCTGCCCGCCCGGCCCGCCGATGTGCTGCCGCCGCGGATGGCCGACCAGCCGGACGTCACCGCCGTCTCCAGCGGAGCCAGCGGCGCGAAGGTGAAGTACACCCTGCCGTCGGCCATCGACACCCTCGACGGCGCAGTGACGCCGACCTGCGATCCCGTGTCGGGCTCACGCTTCGTCATCGGCGTCACGACGGTCACGTGCACCGCCACGGACGAGGCGGGCAACACCCGCACCAGCTCGTTCGACGTCGTCGTGACCCGCAAGCAGCCCGGGAAGCCCTGACCGGTCCCGCCTGCGCGACGAAGCCCCTGTCCTCCTCCGAGGGCAGGGGCTTCGTCGTGCTGTCGGCCCGGCTGACGGGGGGGCGGTCAGTGAAGGTGCCGGTCAGTGCAGGTGCCGGTCAGGCGTAGGCGCCGACCAGCCGCACCGATCCGCCGTCGACGCCCTTGGCGCCCTGCACGTAGTCCGGGCCGTCGGTGCTGCCGCCGCTCGCGGACCGGACGCCGCCCATGACCCAGGACGGCACGCCGGCGGCGTTCAGCTGGGCGAGGGCCGCATCGGCGCCGGACGCACCGACGACCGCGACCATGCCCACCCCGAGGTTGAGCGTGCGCTCGAGGTCCGGCAGCGGCACGCTGCCGAGCTGGGACACGAGCGTGAAGATGGGCGGGAGCTCCCAGGTGGACCGGTCCACCGTGGCCTCGAGTCCGCGGGGCAGCACGCGGGCCAGGTTCGCCGCGAGGCCGCCGCCGGTGACGTGGCTGAAGCCGTGCACCTGCGCCACGTCGTTGCGGGCGAGCGCGAGGCAGTCGGCGGCGTAGACGCGCGTGGGCTCGAGGAGTTCCTCGCCGAGCGTCCTCCCCAGCTCGGAGACCTGCCGGTCGAGCGCCCACCCGGCCTGGTTGATGACCCGGCGCACCAGGGAGTAGCCGTTGGAGTGGAGGCCCGAGGACGCCATGGCGATGACGACGTCGCCCTCGCGGACACGCTCCGGCCCGAGCACGCGGTCCGCCTCGACCACGCCGGTCGCGGCGCCCGCGACGTCGTACTCGTGCTCACCGAGCAGGCCGGGGTGCTCCGCGGTCTCCCCGCCCACGAGGGCGGTGCCCGCGATCGAGCAGCCGGCCGCGATGCCGCGGACGATGTCCGCGATGCGCTCGGGGACCACCTTGCCGCAGGCGATGTAGTCCGTCATGAACAGCGGCTCCGCACCGACCACCACGATGTCGTCGACCACCATCCCCACGAGGTCGATACCGATGGTGTCGTGGATGTCCATGGCCTGGGCGATGGCGACCTTGGTGCCCACGCCGTCGGTGGACGTCGCGAGGAGCGGCCGCGTGTAGGTGAGGAGGCGGGAGACGTCGAAGAGCCCGGCGAAACCGCCCACCCCGCCGACGACCTGCTCGCCGTGGGTGGCACGGACGGCGTCCTTCATGAGCTCGACGGCGCGGTCACCTGCCTCGACGTCCACTCCTGCACTGGCATACGTGATGGGTCCGGACACGCTCATACCCGCTCTTTCTTGTCTTCGTCGGTCAGGACGGCTTCGAACTCGGCGTCCGGCCCGGGGTCGCATCCCGTGGCTCCGGCCTTGTCGGCGGGGTCCAGCCGCTCGAGCAGGTTCTTGCCCAGGCGGTCGTCGTCGGGCAGCGGGATGGGGTAGGTGCCGGTGAAGCACGCCGTGCACAGGCGCTCGCGCGGCTGCTGCGTGGCGTCGATCATGCCGTCCTCCGAGATGTACGCGAGGCTGTCGGCGCCGATGGACGCGCTGATCTCGTCGATCGCCGCACCGTTGGCGATCAGCTCGGCGCGGGACGCGAAGTCGATGCCGTAGAAGCACGGCCAGCGGACGGGCGGCGAGGAGATCTTGACGTGGACCTCCGCAGCCCCCGCTTCCCGCAGCATGCGGACGACGGCGCGCTGCGTGTTGCCGCGGACGATGGAGTCGTCCACCACGATGATGCGCTTGCCGCGGATGACGGACTCGAGGGCGTTGAGCTTCAGGCGGATGCCGAGCTGGCGCAGCGTCTGGCTGGGCTGGATGAACGTGCGGCCCACGTAGGCGTTCTTCACGAAGCCGTGGGCGAAGGGGATCCCCGACTCCTCGGCGAAGCCGACGGCTGCGGGGGTGCCGGACTCGGGGACCGGGATCACGATGTCCGCGACGGCGGAGTTCTCGCGGGCCAGCTGCCGGCCCATCTCGACGCGGGACTCGTAGACCGAGCGGCCGGCGATCGCGGCGTCGGGCCGGGCCAGGTAGACGTACTCGAAGACGCAGCCGGCGGCGGTCGGGGAGGCG
Source organism: Arthrobacter sp. TJ-238 (assembly GCF_058269215.1). Taxonomy (NCBI): domain Bacteria; kingdom Bacillati; phylum Actinomycetota; class Actinomycetes; order Micrococcales; family Micrococcaceae; genus Arthrobacter; species Arthrobacter sp. TJ-238. The sequence continues at coordinate 185,592 of NZ_JBZCNH010000004.1, forward strand.
AAGCGGCTGCTGCGCACGCCGTCCTCGTCGATGGCGATGAACTCGCCTGGCTCGATCTCGCGGATGAAGCTCGCGCCCACGGTGGCCAGTGCCGCCTGCTCGGAGGCGACCACCCACCCGCGCTCGAGGCGGCCGAGGACGAGAGGGCGGACGCCGTAGGCGTCACGCGCCGCGTACAGGGTCCCCTCGTCCATGAAGACGAAGCAGAACGCGCCGCGGATGCTCGGCAGCAGCTCGAGGGCGGTCTGCTCGAGGGAGCGGTCGTCGTCGCCGTCGAGGAGCGCGGTGACGAGGGCCGTGTCGGTGGTGTTGCCCTGCGCCATCTCACCGGCACGGGGCTTGCCCTGGCGGGCGAGGACCATCTGGTAGAGCTCGGCCGAGTTGGTGAGGTTGCCGTTGTGGGCCAGGGCGACGGTGCCGGCGGCGGTGGCACCGAGCGTGGGCTGCGCGTTGGCCCAGTGCGACGAGCCGGTGGTGGAGTAGCGGCAGTGGCCGACGGCGATGTGCCCGGTCAGCGTGTTCAGCGTGGACTCGTCGAAGACCTGGGACACGAGGCCCATGTCCTTGTAGACGTTGATCCGGCGACCGTCGCTCGTGGCGATCCCCGCCGATTCCTGGCCGCGGTGCTGCAGCGCGTAGAGGCCGTAGTAGGCGAGCTTGGCCACCTCCTCACCGGGGGCCCAGACACCGAAGACGCCGCAAGCGTCCTGTGGTCCTTTTTCGCCGGGGAGAAGATCGTGGGAGAGTTGTCCGTCACCGCGCACCATGCGGTCATTCTCTCACGGCGTGCGGGGGCCGTCGGCGCGGATCTGCTTTCCGCCGGACCCATGCAGCCCTGCCGCCTCGGGCGCGACCCGCGTCCCGCGCCCCCGGTGGTCCCGTGTCAGGCGGCGGCGGCGTCGTCGTCGTACGTGCGCTCCGCACGGGCGCGCTCGGCGCGCCTGACGCTCCGGCGGTCGACGACGAGCACCAGCAGGGCCGCCAGCAGGAGCCCGGGCAGGGCGAAGGCCACGGTGAAGAAGCCGAGGATCGACTCGCGCGTGAGGGTGGGATCCTCCGGGCCGGTGTAGGCCACGACGAGCGCCGCGAGGAACCCGAGGAACGCGCCGAGCAGCATGAACGGAACGAACTTCGGTGCCCTCCGGATGGTCACCTCCCGGTAGGCGGGCTCTGCGGGAGGCTGTGCCTGGGTCTGTCCCTGAGTCTGTGCCTGGGTCTGTCCCTCGGCGGGTACGGCCCGGTCAGCGGGAGCGGGCTGACCGTCCGCCGGGACGGCGCCGCGCGTGTCGGGCTGCTCGGGCGTGCTGTTCGGCGGCTCGGGGGCGCTGCTGGGCTGCTCGGAGGTCATGCTTCAAGGCTAGCGGGCGTCAGCGTTCGAGCCGGACGAGCTGGTAGCCGGCCTCGCTGAACACGAGTGTGTAGTCGGACCCTGGATAGTGCGCCTCGGCGTGCGCCTCGGCGTCGCCCGGCCGGACGGCGCCCCAGCTCCAGTCGTCGGCGTCGACGATCAGGTAATCCGGTGCCGGATTGGTGTTGCCCAGCCAGTACACGCGCGTCTCGGGGGCGAGGTACGCCATGAGCACCACCCCGCTCTCCACCGTGGACCCGGCGGGGATGAGCTCCATCATGCGGTGGGCGGCATCCCACCGCTCGGACGGCCGGTAGGTCGCCGGGTCGGCGAGGACCGCGAACTTCTGGGCCGGCAGGAGCAGGAGGCAGGCGACGACGGCGGCGGGGACGCCGACGAGCGCCGTGGTCCGGATCCATGCGCGCGGACTCGCCCGGAGGAGACGGACGCCGTCCACCAGGGCCAGGAAGAGCACGGGCATGAGCACCGCGCTGTAGTGCCACTCGGGGCCCCAGTACCATTCCTCGTTCGACGCGAACCGCCACAGCAGCGTCGGCGCGAGCACGAGACCGAGCGGGGAGCGGAGGAACAGGAGCCCGCCGGCGAGCAGGAGCAGCAGCAGCGTCTCGTACTTGGCGCCACCGGAGACGAGGCCGACGACGGCGCCCGCGGGATCGCCGAGCATCGCGCCCACGTCGATGCGGTCCGAGTAGTCGTACTGTCCGGCGGCGTTGAGGGCGGGCAAAACCAGGCGGACGGAGACGATCAGCCACAGGGCACCCCAGGCGGTCAGCCACAGTCCGGCCACCGTCCGCAGCCGCCAGGCGAGCACCAGTCCCAGTGCCATCACGGTCAGTCCGAGGTCCTCCTTGACGAAGACGAGCAGCCCGCCCCACACGACGGCGGGCAGCACGCGCCGCATCAGGACGGCCTCCAGGCTCAGGGCGAGGAGCGGGACGGCGAAGGCGATCTCGTGGAACTGTGCGGCGACCGCGGACTGGAGACCCCAGGACAGGGCGTAGGCGATCCCGACGGCCAAACCGGACCTCGGCCCGATGAGCCGCATGCCCGCGCGCGCGACCACGGCCACCGACAGTCCGAAGAGGAGGTTCTGGACGATCAGGAGGGTCAGGCCCGACGGCGCGAGCGCGTAGGCGGGCGCCAGCAGGACGAGCAACGGATGGAAGTGGTCGCCGAGGAGATTGAAGCCCTCACCCTTGATCGGCACGATCGGGGCGCCGAACCCGGCGTAGGCCTTCGCGAGCTGCGTGAAGATCCCGAGGTCCCAGGACGGTGAACCGAGCTGGTTCCACTGGGTGACGGAGAAGACGGTGTAGAGGGCGGCCGCGGCGAGACCGGTCAGCCACGCTGCGGGAGGCTGGCGGCGCACCGCCGCCGAGGTCCGCACGCGGAGCCTCCGCAGTCGGTCCTCCGCGCCCGTCGCCCCGGAGCCGCGCCTCGGCGCTGCCGGTTCGCCCGGATCTGCCGGTCGGCGCGGGTCCACCGAGCGGTCGGTGCTCACGCGCGGCGCCCGAAGAGGGGGAGCCATGCGCTGAGGTCGGCGCGCTGTCCCGATGCCGCCACCTTGCCGGCAGCGACCGCCGCCGGCCAGTCCGTCCCGCCGGTGACCAGGGCGAGCCAGGTGGCCGCGTCCGTCTCGACGACGTTCGGCGGAGTGCCCCGCGTGTGGCGGGGGCCCTCGACGCACTGGGTCACGCCGAAGGGCGGTACCCGGACCTCCACGCTGTTGCCGGGCGCCAGTTCGGCGAGCTCCTCGAGGGCGAAGCGCACCGCGGTGGCCAGCTCCGCCCGGGCCGCCGAACCGTCGGCCACCTGCGCGAGGGCCCGGTGGCCGTCCTCAGCGGTGATGCGTCGCCGTGCCACGGTCCTGCCGGCCTAGTCGAGCAGCGCCATGACGGGGGCGGCGAGCCGCAGGCTGCCGACCGGGCGGCCGCCGCCGAGAACCGGCGGGACCACCTTGGCGAGCACCTCGCCCACCTTCCCGGCGTCGATCGCGCCGGAGGCGGCGAGGAGCGTCAGTCCCACGAGGGTCGCGGCACGGGAATTGCCGTCCAGGACCTTGAGGGCCAGCGACGCTCCGGTGGGCGCGGCCAGGACGAGGACGCCCTCCGCCCCGCTCTTGGCGATGACCCCGAGATCCTCCATGACCACCGAGTTCTCCCTGCCTTCGCCGTGCACGGCCCAGGGGTAGTCGAGCATCGCGGTCGCGATCGTCGCGGCCCGCGCATCCGCGTGCTTGTCGGAGGGGGCCTTGGCGATCCTGCCGATACCGCGCGCGAGGCCCGTCAGCGAGACGGCGGCCACGGGTGCGCCGCAGCCGTCCACGGCCCAGGCCGCCACGGTCTCCTCCGTGTACTCCTCGATGACCGAGGCCACGGACCGCTGCAGCGGGTGCGTGGGCTCGAGGTAGGTCGCCGTGTCCCAGCCGTTCTCCGTGCACGCCCAGAGGAAGGCGGCGTGCTTGCCCGAGCAGTTGAACGCGATGCGCTGCTTGCCCTTGCCGTCGCGGACGAGGCCGTTGCGGGCCTCCTCGTCCTGGGGCCAGTCCGCGGGGCACTGGAGGTCGTCCTCGGTGACGCCGGCGGCGTCGAGCATGGTGCGCACCACGTCCATGTGACGATCACTGGCCACGTGGCTCGCCGCGGCGAGCGCCACCTGGGGGCCGCGCAGCGGTACGCCGGCCTTCATGCTCGCGAGCGCCTGGAAGGGCTTGAGGGTGGAGCGCGGGAAGACCGGGCTCGTGATGTCCCCGAGTTCGGTCACGACGGTGCCGTCGGCGGCCAGGACGACCGCGGCGCCCACATGGCGGGACTCGATGAAACCGTTGCGTTCGAGGACGGCGAAGTCCACGGCGTCGGCCGTAGTGAAGGTGGAGGGCATGTCTCCAGTATTCCCTACCCGTTGACTCTCCCGCCCCCAGCCGCGACAGTAGGAACACTTCGCTTCGCCCCTCACGGGACACGTCTGGTCGCGGCTGGTAGCGCCTTCTTCGATACATCACCCATAGGTCTCTCGGCGGTACCGGCGGGCTTCCCCGGGTCCCGGTCTCCGCCCGGTCAGCACGATCGATCCCCACGGAGGAGAGCAGCATGAGCAAGTGGAACCGCCGGGCCGGAACGGCAGCGCTCGCAACGCTCACCGGCATCGTTCTGGCAGCGGGCACGGTGACCGCCGCCCCGGCCGTGGAGGGCGTGCCGCAGGAGGCGCCGACCGCGCAGGGCCTCGGCCCGTTCGCCCGACCGGACCTCGAGATCTCGCAGGACCTGCAGACCCGGAGCGGGCCGGTCTCCGTCTTCGTCCAGTTCGAGGGCGCAGGAGCGTTCGAGCAGACCCAGCCGGCGGACGTGCGTGCCGGTCTCACCGCGCCCGTGCCGAAGGTCGCCGAGGTGCAGGGCATCCGGGCCGGCATCGAGGCGCGGGCGGCGCAGGTCACGGCGGCAGCCGGCGCAACCCGCCTCTACACCACCACGGACACCATCCCCGGCGTCGCCATCGTCGGTGACGCGGCGCAGATCCGCGGACTGGCCGCCCGGCCCGACGTCCGGAAGATCACCGGGATCGTCCCCAAGACGCTGGACAACAAGGGCGGAGCCATCGACACCGAAGCCCTTGCGTCCTGGGTCCAGCGGGACCAGACCGGCAAGGGCGTCACCATCGCCGTCCTCGACACCGGACTGGACTACACGCACGCCGGCTTCGGTGGCCCCGGTACGATCGAGGCCTTCAACGCCGCGAAGGCCTCGACCACCCTTCCGGACGACTCCTCAGGCCTCTACGATCGCGCGAAGTTCATCGGCGGCTACGACCTCGTGGGAGACGCCTACAACGCGGATCCGTCGTCGCCGACCTATAGCCCCGTGCCGGTTCCCGATACCAACCCCCTCGACTGCGAGAGTCACGGCTCCCACGTCTCCGGCACCGCCGCCGGCTACGGCGTCAACGCCGACGGCACCACGTTCCGCGGCGACTACTCGAGCCTCACCGCCGAGCAGGTCAACGCCATGCGCATCGGTCCGGGTACCGCGCCGGAGGCAGGGCTCGTCAGTCTCCGCGTCTTCGGGTGCGAAGGATCGAGCGAACTCGTCGGTCTCGCCCTGGACTACGTCCTCGACCCGAACCAGGACGGCGACTTCTCGGACCGCGCGGGCATCGTCAACATGTCCCTCGGATCGAGTTTCCCCGCGTACGACGACCCCGAGATCGACATCGTGAACAGCCTGACCGATCAGGGCATCCTGTCCGTCGTCTCGTCCGGCAACGGCGGGGACGTCTTCGACAACGGCGGGACGCCCGGCAGCGCGGGATCGGCCCTGACCGTCGCCAACTCGATCGGGTCCCAGGTCACCCTGGACGGGGTGGACGTCCTCGCCCCGACCGACGTCGCCGGCCGTGCAGCCGGCCAGTACAGCGCCGACTTCGCCGGCTACGCGACGGCCACCGAGGAGCAGCTGACGGGCGACGTCGTCGCAGCGCCCGCTGCCAACAGCTTCGGCTGCACACCCTTCGACCCGGGATCCCTCGCGGGCAAGTGGGTCTGGCTGCAGTGGGAGGAGAACGGGGCGATGCCCTGCGGCTCGCGCGTCCGGTTCGACAACGCACAGGCCGCCGGTGCCGCAGGCGTCGTCCTCGACTCGCCCCGATCGGTCTTCGTCGCCGGTATCGCCGGCAACGCGGGGATCCCGGGCGTGCAGCTCAATGCGGCGTCCTCCGACAGGCTCCGCCCCGCCGCCACCGCGGGCACGCTCCGGATCCGTCTCGCGGCCGGACTCCAGGGCACCTCGATCGGGGCATCGGACGCGCTCGACACCCTGAGCGCCAGTTCGTCACGCGGGGTCCACGGCTCCAACGGCGTGGTCAAGCCCGACGTCGCAGCACCCGGCACGTCCATCGGCTCGGTACAGGTGGGCACGGGGAACCTGCCGTCCGTGAAGACGGGCACCTCCATGGCCGCACCGAACGTCGCCGGCATCGCCGCGCTCGTCCTGGCCGCCACGGGCTACGACCCCTCGCAGGTCAAGAGCGTCATCATGAACACGGCGACGCACGACCTCCTCACCGCCGGCGGCGTCGTCCACGCCCCGAACCGCACCGGGTCCGGGCGCGTGGACGCACTCGACGCCCTGAACTCGACGTCGCTCGCCTACGCCTCCGAGGACCCCGCGCTGACCACTGTGGTCTTCGGCGTCCTCGAGGTCGGCGCCGACCCTCTCGCGCTGACCCGGCAGATCACCGTCGAGAACCGTTCCGACGCCCCGGTGCGCTACACGGCCCAGTACCTCGCGGCCACCACCATGCCGGGCGTCGACATCTCGGTCACCGCCACCGGTAACGGCACCGCCACGGCGGATGTCCCGGCCGACGGCTCGGCGACGTTCGACGTCGTCCTGACCATCACCGATCCGACGCAACTGGCCAAGACCCTCGATCCGGCCGCCGAGCGGGTGCAGCTCGGCCTCCCGCGCCAGTACATCGCGGACGCCTCGGGACGCGTGCAGTTCACCAGCGACACCGCGTCGACGCTCCGGGTCCCTGTCCATGCAGCGCCGAAGCCGACAGCCGACCTCAGCGCCGGCACGGTTCTCGCCTTCGACACCCCGGCCGACCTCGAGACCGACCTCGTGTTCACGGGCCGCGGCCTGCTGCAGGGCGGCGTCGACTCGCTGTACGCATCGGTCGCCTCCCCGTTCGTCCTCGGCGCCGAGAGCGCCCGCCAGGAGTCGCTGCCGCTCGAGTCGCTGTACTCCCTCGACCTGAAGTCCGTGGGTGCGTCGTCGACCGTCCCCGGCGTGGTGGCGGCCGGCGGCACTCCCCTCGACGGCACCGTGTCCTTCGGGATCAGCACGTGGGCCAACTGGAACACCCTCTCGAGCGCACCCCAGATCGTCGTCGAGATCGACACGGACAACAACGGCGAGCCGGAGTTCCTCGCGCGGACCGGCCGCGCGGCGGACGTCGACCTGGTCCTGTTCAACGTGTACCCGGTGGGCGACGACGGATCGGTCGGCGCCGTCGCCGTCGGTGGCAGTGCGGCCAACAACGTGGCCGGCAATGTCGACACGAACCTGCTCGACACGAACGTGGTGACCCTGCCGCTCCCGGTGGCGGCGCTGGGCCTCGATCCCGCGGCGCCGGCGGGCGGCACCATCTCCTACCGCGTGAGCACGTCGAGCGCGTTCAGCGTCGACGAGTCGGGTGCGGCGGTCCCGGTGGACGTGACGGACTGGATCCCGTTCAGCATCACGCAGCCGGCACTGTGGTTCGAAGGCAACGCCTCCGACACCAGCTTCATCGTCACCGATGGATCGTCACTGCGCGTCCATCGGACGGCCGGGGACACCACCAGCCGGGCACTCTTCCTCCATCACCACAATGCCTCCGGTGACCGGGACGAGGTCCTCGCCGTCGAGTCCGGTCAGTAGGGGCGGCGGGCGCCGGGCGCGAGGAGGCACTTCCACCTCCCGGCTGCGCCCACCGGAGGGAACGGACATCCGGTGGGCGCAGGCCTCGGGGTGTCGCTCCGGGCCCTGGAGGCCTACTCGACCGTGAACTGCACCGTCTGCCAGCCCGACGCGCCGTCCGGGACGGTGTCCGCGCGCTCCTCGGTCTGGAGCCCGTCGACGCGGTCCGTGGCCCGGGCCCGGACGGTGTGCAGGCCGGACTCGAGGGTGAGCTCGTGCGACCACTGGCGCCAGGTGTCCACGGACGCCTCAGCCGCGAGGGTCACGTCCTCCCAGTCGCCGCCGTCAACCGAGACCTCGACCTTCGTGATGCCGCGCTGCTGCGACCAGGCGACACCGCCGATCATCACGGAGCCGCTGTCGAGCGAGGCGAAGGGCTTCGGGACCTCGACGCGGGCCATGGTCTTGATGGGGCCCTTCTCGGACCAGCCGCGGTCCGTCCAGTACGCCGTCCTGTCCGCGAAGCGGGTCACTTCGAGGTCCACCACCCACTTGGTTGCGGACACGTAGCCGTACAGGCCGGGCACCACCATGCGGACGGGGAACCCGTGTTCCACCGGCAGCGGTTCGCCGTTCATGGCGATGGCGAGGATGGCGTCTCGGTCGTCCTGCAGGACGGGCAGGGGCGTGGAGGCGCTGAAGCCGTCGGAGCTCGTGGACAGGACCATGTCGGCCCCGTCGAGGGGCCTCGCCCGCGCCAGGACCTCGCGGAGCGGGTAGCCGAGCCACTTCGCGTTGCCGGCGAGGAATCCGCCCACCGGATTGGACACGCAGGTGAGGGTGAGGTGACGTTCGATCAGCTCGGCGTCGAGGAGGTCCTGGAACGAGAGTTCGAACTCCTCCTCGACCATGCCGTGCACGCGCAGTGCCCAGTCCTCGGTGGTGAGCTGCGGGACGCTGAGCGCGGTGTCGATGCGGTAGAAGTCGCCGTTCGGGGTGATGAACGGCGTCACGCCCTCGACGGGGGACTGCACTCCCGCGGGGAGGGCGGCTGCCGGGCTGGCCGGGGCGGGGAACTGCAGGCCCTCCCGCACGGCGGCGATGTTGGTGCGGGTTGCCGCGAGGAGGCGTCCGCCACCCGCGGCCGCTGCTGCGACGACGGCGGTGACGCCGGCCGCGGCGAAGAACCCGCGGCGCGAGGTGGCACGCACGGTCGCAGGAGGGGCGGCAGCGGTCGCGACGGCCGTCGCCGCCGATCCTGCCCGGGAGGGGTCGATGTCGTCCGCGCGGGACCCGGTGATCGAGGCGTGCTCGTCGGAGAGGTCCCCGGACCGGTCACGCCGGGACGCTGCGGGAACAGCGGAGGGTGCGGAGGGTGCGGAGGGTGCGGCGGCGGCGTGGCGCAGACGTGCGATGAGCCATCGGAGGGCGAGCAGGCCTGCGGCGGTGCCGACCACGGTCGGGACGGCGTCGGGCAGGGAGGCTCCGGCACGGGTCAGGACGCAGGCCAGGATGATGGCACCCATGAGGACCACGCCCGCCACGCCGAGGGCCCATCTCCGGAACGCCACGATGCCGAGCACGGCCGCCAGGAGAGTGATGGTGATGCCCATGCCGACCAGCAGGGCCAGCTTGTCGTTGGTGCCGAACGTCTCGATCGCGAAGTCCTTCATCCAGGGCGGGGTGAAGTCGATGAAGGTGGAGCCCATCGCGATGACCGGGGTGGCGCTGGCGCGGAAGAAGGCGCCCGTGAGCTCCGCGATCCCGAGCACCACGCCCGCGGCGAGGATCCCGGCCAGGGCGGCGAGGAGGGACGTACCGCGGCGGCGCTCGGTGAGGTTGCTCATGGAAAGTATTCGGAGAGCGGTGGAGGGGGTATGGGTACAGGGGCCGCCGTAACAGTGGATCCCCGGGCGTGCTGCGGTGTGCCCTCCAGTACGCTTTCCTACTGTGAAGGTTCTCGTACTGGGCCCCGGCGGCCGCGAACACGCCCTCGTCCGCGCCCTGCTGGCCGACCCGTTCGTCCGGGAGGTGCACGCGGCTCCCGGTAATGCGGGGATCGCCGAGGACGTCCCCACCCACGACATCGATGCGAACGATCCGGCGGCCGTCACCGGCCTCGCGCGCACGCTCGGCGCCGACCTCGTGGTCATCGGCCCGGAGGCACCGCTTGCCGCCGGCGTCGCCGACGCCCTGATCGATGCCGGCATCCCCGTCTTCGGTCCCACGAGGGCCGCCGCGCAGCTCGAGGCGTCCAAGGCCTTCGCGAAGCAGGTCATGGCCGCCGCCGGGGTGCCCACCGCGATGGCCCGCGTCGCAGCGACCGACGAGGAGGCGAGCGAGGCGCTGTGCACCTTCGGTGCCCCCTACGTGGTGAAGGACGACGGCCTCGCCGCGGGCAAGGGCGTCGTGGTGACCGACGACCTCGAGGCCGCCCGCGCCCATGCCTCGGCGTGCTTCAGCGCCGGCGGCACCGTGGTCGTCGAGGAATACCTCGACGGCCCCGAGGTCTCACTGTTCGTGCTCTCCGACGGGCGCACCGTGGTGCCGCTCGCCCCCGCACAGGACTTCAAGCGCATCCACGACGGCGACCAGGGGCCCAACACCGGCGGCATGGGTGCCTACTCGCCGCTCGAGTGGGTCCCGGCGACGCTCGTCGAGGAGGTGCTCACCCGCGTGGCGCAGCCCGTCATCGACGAGATGGCGCACCGCGGGACGCCCTTCGCCGGGGTCCTCTACGTAGGCCTCGCCCTCACCTCGCGGGGTCTGCGCGTCATCGAGTTCAACGCGCGCTTCGGCGATCCCGAGACGCAGGCCGTCCTCGCCCGCCTCACGACGCCGCTCGGCGGGGTGCTGCTCGCGGCCGCCAAGGGCACGCTCGACCAGATCGACCCGCTCATGTGGTCGCCGCAGGCCGCCGTCGCCGTCGTCCTCGCGTCCGAGAACTATCCCGACACCCCCGCGACCGGCCGGCGTGTCCGGGGCCTGAAGAAGGCCGCGCGCGTGGACGGAGCGCACGTGCTGCATGCGGGCACGAGGCTCGACGACGGCAGGGTGGTCAGCGCCGGGGGGCGGGTGCTCGCCGTCGTCGGGCTCGGCGACTCCCTCGAGGACGCGCGGGCCACGGCGTACGAGGGACTCTCGCGCATCGAACTCGAGGGCGGGCAGTCCCGCACGGACATCGCACTCGAGGCGGCGCGGGCCGGGGTCGCCGTCAGCGGTCCCGCGGGAGCGCCGGCGTGAGCGGCTTCGCCCCTCCGCACCCTGAGCTGCCGGGCTGGCGGCACGTCTACTCCGGCAAGGTCCGCGACCTGTACGAGCCCGAGGACGGACCCGACGACGTCGTCCTGGTGGTCGCGAGCGATCGCATCAGCGCCTACGACCACGTGCTCGCCACGGAGATCCCCGACAAGGGGCGCGTCCTGACGCAGCTCAGCCTCTGGTGGTTCGAGCGGCTCCCCGGCATCCCGAACCACGTGGTCGCCGCCGATGTGGCCGGCGGGGTGCCGGCGGCGGTCGAGGGCAGGGCGATGATCTGCCGGAAGCTCATCATGTACCCGATCGAGTGCATCGCCCGCGGCTACCTCACGGGCAGCGGGCTGCTGGAGTACAGGGCCTCGCGGACGGTCTGTTCGCTGCCGTTGCCAGAAGGGCTCGTGGACGGCTCCCGCCTGGATCCCGCGCTCTTCACGCCGTCGGCCAAGGCCGAGGTGGGCGAGCACGACGAGAACATCTCCTACGACGCCGTCGTGATGGCCGTGGGCGACGACGCCGCGGCCCAGCTGCGCGCCCTCACCCTCGACATCTACACGCGGGCCGAGGCCATCGCCAGGGAGCGCGGGATCATCCTCGCGGACACCAAGGTGGAGTTCGGGCTCGATCCCGCGACGGGCCGCATCACGCTCGGCGACGAGGTCCTCACGCCCGACTCCTCGCGGTTCTGGGACGCCGCGCTGTACGCGCCGGGGCAGGCGCAGCCCTCGTTCGACAAGCAGTTCGTGCGCGACTGGCTGACCTCTGACGCCTCCGGCTGGGACCGGCACTCCGAGCCGCCGGCACTGCCCGACGACGTCGTCGAGCGGACGCGTGCCCGCTACATCGAGGCGTACGAGCGCCTCACGGGCCGCACCTTCGCCTGACGCCGGCACCCTCTGCTGGGCCGACTAGCATAGGGCTGCCACGCCTCATCCGACGGCGGGCACGTCTGTGCGCACGGGGCGTGCGACGGCTGGGGGAGGAGCGCGGTGCAGCGGTTCGAGGAGTTCGTCATCACCCGGTCCGGCACCCTGCTGCTCGACGACCCCCGGGCACTCGCGGAGGCCTGGCGGGCGTGGGCCACCCTCTTCGATCCCGGTGCGGCGGAGCCCGCGCAGGACGACTTCGCCGGCCTCGCCCGCCGCCTCGCCCGGCGGCTCGCCGACGCCGATCGTCCCGGGTCCGCGGTCCGCACCACTCCGCTCGCGTCCTGGCGGTTCGCCGGACGGTTGCGGACCTACCAGGCCGACGTCCTCGAGCGCGTGCCCGTCGTCGCCGGTGAACCCCTGCACATCGTCGCCCCGCCGGGCTCGGGCAAGACTCTGCTCGGCCTGCTGCTGGCCGCGCGCCACGGTGCCCGCGCCGTCGCCCTCGCGCCGACGGCCACGATCCGCTCCCAGTGGGCCCGCACCGCCGAGGGCCTCGAGGGCGCGGCAGGAGCCGTGTCCGAGGACCCGCACCGGCTCGGCGACCTGACCGCCCTGACCTACCAGATGCTCAGCGTGGTCGAGGGAGGGAACCCGCTCACCGATCTCGCCATGGCCGAGTGGGCCCGGGAGCTCGTCACCGGAGGGCGCAGCGAGGCAGCTGCCGGGCGCTGGATCGAGGACCTGCGCACGGCCAACCCGCGCGCGTTCCGTGACGGGATCCAGCGCCGCTCCCGCAGGCTCCGGCGGCACCTGGCGCAGGAGGACGCGGACGTGCTGGCGACGGCGCTGCATCCCAACGCCCTCGAGCTCGTGGACCGGCTCGTCGCGCACGGCGTCGGGACGATCATCCTCGACGAGTGCCACCACCTCCTGGACCACTGGGCACTGGTCGCCGCCTACCTGGCCTCCCGCATCCGTGCTGCCGGGCGCACGCCCCTGCTGATCGGCCTGACGGCCACGCTGCCGTCCCCCGAGGACGGGAGGGCCTACGACACCTACGAGGCGCTGCTCGGCGAGGTGGACTACGAGGTGCCGACCCCGGCCGTCGTCAAGGAGGGCAACCTCGCCCCCTACCGCGACCATGTCTGGTTCGTGGAGCCGCTCGAGGACGAGCTGACGTTCCTGCGCGAGCACGAGCGGCGCCTCGCCGACCTCGTCCGCGACCTCCTGGCCGGGCACGACGGCGTCGCCCACCTCGCGGCGCTGCTCCAGCCGTCGATCGGGACGGCCGATGGCGGCGACGGGCGTGCCGAGCAGCGCCTCGCCCGCGCCTTCGCCGACGACTTCGCGCTCGCGGAATCGGCGGCCCGGATGCTGCTCTCCCTCGCGCCGGAGCATCCCCTCGAAGCGTTGCTGCTCGACGACCTCCACGCACCCCCGGAGACCGAGCAGAGCGTGCGCCTGCTCGCCCGTTACGCGCTCGACCGGGTGCTGCCCGACACCGCGCGGACCGACCAGTGGGACCGGATCAGGCGGACGGTCGCCGATTTCGGCTACACGCTGACGGACCGCGGCATGCGGCGGGGACGGGACCCCGTCGACACCCTCCTCGCGTCGTCCGCGGCGAAGGACGCCGCGGTGGGCGACATCCTGCGCCTCGAGCTCCAGCAGCCCACCGGCGGGCTCGTGCGCGCCGTCGTGGTGACCGACTTCGCCGTGCACGGGAACAAGCGCGGTGCCGTCGGGCCGGCGGCAGGAGCGCTCCGCGTGTTCGACTCCGTCGTGGCCGACACGACCCTCGCCGGCCTGCGCCCCGTCCTCGTCACCGCACAGCATCTCCGGATCGCCGCGGCCGACGCCGGCATCCTCGTGCCGGCGCTGTCGGAAGCCCTCGACGCCGACGTCACCGCCACCCCGGTCGACGGGTCGCCGGGGGTCCTCGAACTCGACGCGGCGGGCCGGGGCTCCGCCGCCGTCGTCGGTGCGGTGTCCGCCCTGCTCACCCGGGGGCAGGTGCGGGTGGTGGTCGGCACCCGCGGGCTGCTCGGGGAGGGGTGGGACTGCCCGGCGGTCAACACGCTCATCGACCTGACCGCCGTCGCCACGTCGTCCTCCACGCAGCAGCTCCGCGGGCGCACCCTCCGCCTGGACCCGGCCTGGCCGGAGAAGGTGGCCCACAACTGGGTGGTCACGGCCGTGATCCCCGCGAGGATCGGCCTGGTGTCCGCGCCCGACGTCCGCCGGATGACCCGCAAGCACGATCGCGTGTGGGGTCTGCGGCGTGAGGACTCCACCCAGGTGGTGCGCGGGCCCTCGATCGCGCTCAGCGACGAGCAGGCGGCCCGGCTGCGCGCCCTCGAGGGCAAGGACCGCCGGCAGAGCGTGGACGGCATCAACGGGAGCACCGCGGAAGCCCTGCCGTCGCGTGCGGACAGCTACCGGGCGTGGCGGATCGGGGAGCCCTACGCCGACCGTGAGGGAGCGTCAGCCGTCCTGCCCCGGGCCCGTCCGAGGGCCTTCCGGACCGGATGGACGCTCCAGCTGATCCTCGCCGGGATCCTGGCCACGCTGGTCGTCGTCCTGTACCGGTTCGGAGGGCTGCTCCTCGAGCTCTGGCAGTCCCACGTGGCGGCAGGCCTCGCCGGCACGGCGCTCACGCTCGGCCTTGCCGGCTGGCTGGCCTGGCCGCTGTGCCGGCAGTTCGGCCTCGCCGCGCGGCAGGCCTTCGGCACTGCCGAAGCGTACCGTCGGGTGGTCCGCGTGACCGCGGACGCGCTCCACGACGCCGGGCACGTGCCGGCCTTCGGCGACGGGGACATCCGGGTCACGCCCGAGAAGAGCGGCGAACTGGTGCTGCGGTTCGAGATGGAGGTGGTCGGCGGCTCGGCCACCGAACGCCGGGTGGTCGCGACGGCGCTCGCCGAGCTGTTCGGGCCCGTCCGCACACCGAGGTTCCTCCTCCGGATCGGGCGCGGTGAGCCGGCGTCCGTTCGTCGGCAGCCCCTCCTGCAGCTCGGCCTGTGGGTGGCCCATCTGCTCACGCCCCGGGAGGTGGTGCTGCCGGTGCCGTCCCTCCTCGGACGCCGGCGCGCCGACGCGGAAGCGTTCGCCCGGAGGTGGCGCGGGACGATCGGTGCCTGCGCGCTGGTCGAGGTCGACTCCCCGGAAGCGCTCGCGCTGCTGACACGGGCCCGGCGGGGCACGGCAGGATCGTCCGAGCGGCCCTTCGTCCGCGAGCACTGGTCCTGAGGACACGAGAGAGGCCCGCCGGCTGGTGCCGGCGGGCCTCTCTCGTCCTGCAAGGTCGGGGTGACAGGATTTGAACCTGCGGCCTCGTCGTCCCGAACGACGCGCGCTACCAAGCTGCGCCACACCCCGGTGTCGCACCCGGGAGGTCGAACCTCCCGAACCGCAACTGTCCAAGAATAGCGGAGGATCAGCGGCGAGGAAAACCGGCGGCCGGGCTCACACCAGGGAGTCCTTCCACGCAGCGTGCAGCGTCGCGAATCTGCCCGTGCCACCGATGAGGTCGGCGGGCGTCCCGTCCTCCACCACCCGGCCGTCGTGCACCACGAGCACGCGGTCGGCGATCGCCACGGTGGACAGCCGGTGCGCGATGATCAGCGCCGTCCGGTTGCCGAGGAGTTTCTGCAGGCCCTCCTGCACGAGCCGCTCACTCGGGATGTCGAGCGAGGACGTCGCCTCGTCCAGGATCAGCACGGCCGGGTCGGCGAGGAACGCGCGCGCGAAGCTGATGAGCTGCCGCTGTCCCGCGGAGACGCGGCCACCGCGCTTGTTCACGTCCGTGTCGAAGCCCTCGGGCAGGTCGAGGATGAACTCCTCGGCCCCGACGGCCCGCGCCGCCGCGACGATCTCCTCCCGGCTCGCCTCGGGCCTGCCCAGGGCGATGTTGTCCGCCACGGACCCGCTGAACAGGAAGGCCTCCTGCGTCACCATGACGACGGCGCGCCGCAGGTCCCTCGGTGCGAGATCCCTGAGGTCCACGCCGTCGAGCGTCAGCCGGCCCTCGGACACGTCGTAGAAGCGGGCGATGAGCTTGGCGAGCGTCGACTTCCCGGCGCCCGTCCGGCCCACGAGGGCGACGGTCTGCCCGGCGGGGATGGCGAGGTCCAGGGTGGGCAGCACCACGGGGCCCTCCCCGTAGCGGAAGCTGACCTCGTGGAAGTCGATGGCCCCGCGGGGGTGGGGCAGCGGGACGGGATGCTTCGGCGGCCGTACGGTCGGCACCTCCTCGAGCAGCCCCGAGACCTTCTCGAGCGCCGCGGCGGCCGACTGGAACGAGTTGTAGAACATGGCCATCTGGTCGACCGGCTGGAAGAACCGCTTGCTGTAGAGGAGCAGTGCGAGGAGCGCGCCCACCTCGAGCGTGCCACCGAGGACCCTGAACCCGCCGAACAGCAGCACGACGGCCACGGTCACATTGCCGATCAGGACGAGTCCGGGCTGGAAGACGCCGTTGAGGTTGATGGAGCGGACGGTGACCGTGCGGTAGTCCTCGGCCAGCTCGTCGTACCGCTCCGCGTTGACTGCCTCCCGTCGGAACGCCTTCACGGCGCGGATGCCGGTCATCGTCTCGATGAAGTGGACGATCAGTCGGGCGGACACCACCCGGGACTCGCGGTATGCGATCTGGGAGTGCTTCTGGTACCAGCGGGCGAGGAGGAACATGGGCACGGCCGCTGCCAGGATCAGGAAGCCGGTCCGCCAGTCGAGGGCGAAGATGGTGGCGGCCGTGAAGAGCATGAAGATGGCCCCGGAGGCGAGGGAGCTGACGCCCGAGTCCAGGAGCTCCCGCAGCGCCTCGAGGTCGGAGGTCTGCCGCGAGATGATGCGCCCGGAGGTGTACTTCTCGTGGAACTCGAGGCTCAGCCGCTGCGTGTGGCGGAAGACCCGCAGCCGCAGGTCCAGCAGCATGGCCTGGCTGAGCTGTGCCGTCGCGCGGACGTAACCCGCCGTCAGGACCGAGGCGAGGACCGCGGCCAGGAGGTACGTGCCACCGGCGGTCCACAGCAGGAGGGGATCACCTGCGAGGAGGGCGGGCAGGGCGCGGTCGATGCCGAAGGCGATGATGGCCGGGCCGGCCACGCGGGCCGCCTGCGAGACGACCACCAGCAGGACCGTCCAGACGAACTGCCGGCGGTTGGGCCGGATGAGGGAACCGAGGAGCGTGAAGGACCGCGCGCGGACGGACCTGCTCCGGGCCCGGTCGAGGAGGACGTCGTCCTCGTTGAGGACACCGGCCGACGTGGTGTCGTCTGTGCCTGTGCCTGTGCCTGTGCCTGTGCCCCTGCCCTTGCGCCTGGGCGCCTCGTCGGGCGTCGCCGTGGTGCGGCTCATGCCAGCGCCTCCTCGTCGTCGTGGGCGGGTTGGTGCGCGGGCTGCGCGGTGCGTCCCAGCTGGGCGATCTCCTCGTCGTCGAGGCTCGCGATGACGTACCGGTAGTGGTCGTTGCGGGCGAGCAGCTCGGAGTGCGTGCCGACGTCGGTGATCCGCCCGTCCTGCAGCAGGGCCACGCGGTCCGCCAGGGCCACGGTGGAGGGCCGGTGGGCCACGATGAGCGTGGTCGTCGTGCTGAGCATCGCACGCAGGGCTTCCGAGACGCGTTCCTCGGTGGCGACGTCGAGCGCCGAGAGCGGATCGTCGAGGACCAGGACCGTCGGTCGCGCGGCGATCGCTCGTGCCAGGGCGATGCGCTGGCGCTGGCCGCCGGAAAGGCTGAGCCCCTCCTCGCCGATGAGCGTGTCCAGTCCCTCGGGCAGGTCGTAGGCGAACTGCGCCTGCGCCACCTCGAGGGCCTCGGAGAGGATCCGGTCGCCCTCCGCGCCCGTGGCGTCGGAGCCCATGAGCACGTTGTCGCGGACGGAGCTGGAGAACAGCGTGGTGTCCTCGAACGCCACGGCCACGAGCGTGCGCAGCTCCCCGAGGGTGAGCTCGCGCAGGTCCACGCCGTCGATGCTGATGCTGCCGCCCGTGACGTCGTAGAGGCGCGGCACGAGCTGGAGGAGGGTGCTCTTGCCGCAGCCCGTCACGCCCACGAGCGCCATGGTCTCGCCGGCACGCAGGGTCAGGTCTATCCCGTCCAGGACGTCGCCGGCGTCCTCCGGGGCGTCCGGGTAGCGGAAGTGCACGGCGTCGAACACCACGGCGCCGCGCGGTTCCCCGAGGTGGACCGGGACGGCCGGGTCGGTGATGGTGTTCTCGGACTCCATGACCTCGTAGTGGCGGTCGATGGCCGTCTTCGCCGTGAACGTCATGGCGAGCAGCGGACCGATGAACTCGACCGGTCCGGCGACGGCCGCTGCCGTGGCGAAGAACGCCACGAGCGCGCCGATGCTGACGTCGCCGCTCGCGGCGAGCATGATGCCGACGACGAGGGACGCGCCGAGGGCGAGCTCGGGCAGCAGGGTCACGATCATGGAGAAGTTCGCGAGGGACCTCGCCTTGAAGATCTCCGTCTGCCGGAGCTCCTCGGCCTGCTCCTCGAAGTCCTCCAGCGCCTCGCGGCTCCGCCCGAACGCCTTGAGCACTCGGATGCCGTGCACCGACTCCTCGACCGTCGTCGCGAGGTCGCCGGCCTGGTCCTGGCTCTTGCGGGAGACACGGCTGTAGGAGGCGCGGAAGTAGTAGCCGTAGATGATCAGCGGCACGGCGGCCGCGAGGAAGATCAGGGCCAGCACCCAGCTCATGAAGAACATGATGACGACGCCGATCACGACCGTCAGCGAGGTGACCACCAGCATGATGAGGCCGAAGGCCATCCACCGGCGCATGAGGTTGAGGTCGCTCATGGCGCGGGAGAGGAGCTGGCCGCTGCCCCAGCGGTCGTGGAACTCGACCGTCAGATTCTGCAGGTGGCGGTAGAAGGACGTGCGCATGTTCGTCTCCACCGTCGTCGCCGGGGTGATGACGAACTGGCGCCGCAGCGCCACGAAGGTGGCCTCGAGGACCCCGAGGAGCAGCACGACGCCGGAGGCGATCCACACCGTGCGGGCGGACCCGCCTTCGGCCAGTGCGTCGTTGACCAGCACGCGGAGCACCTGGGGGATGGCGAGGGCCATCACGCTCGCCCCGAGGGCGCACAGCAGCCCGAGGACGAGCCTCGGGATGATGGGCCGGACGTGCGGATAGAGCCGGCCGAGCGATTCCCACAGGGTGTTCTGGTTCTTCATGCCATCTCTTCGGTGATCGATGGTGATTGGTGTCCCTCAGCAACCATCCTAGGTCAGGAGGACTGTAACGCCGATCACGTTACGGGAACCCGAAGAAGCAGGAAGGAGTGGCTAGCGCGGGCTCCGGGGAGTAAGGGTCAGGAGGACCGCCTCCGGCCGGCAGGCGAAGCGGATCGGCGCGAAACGCGACGTCCCGATGCCCGCCGAGACGTTGAGGGGAACGGAGCGGCCGTTCTGCTCCCACTGCGTGAGCCCTCGGGCGCGCCAGGTGGGCAGGTCGCAGTTGCTGACCAGGGCTCCGAAGCCCGGCACGCAGACCTGGCCGCCGTGCGTGTGGCCGGCGAGGATCAGGTCCGCCCCGCCGTCGGTGAAGTAGTCCAGCACGCGCTGGTAGGGCGCATGGGCGACGGCGACGCGGATGTGGGGTGCCTCTGCCGAGGTGCTGCTGCCCGAGGGGTAGGGCGCGTACCGGTCGCGGTCGAGGTGCGGATCGTCGACACCCGTGAAGTCGATGCGGAGGCCGCGGAAGCCGATGGACTGCGACCTGTTGGTCAGGTCCACCCACCCGCCGGCACCGAAGGCGCTGAACATGTCGGCCCACGGCAGATCCTGCGGCGCGGACTCCTTGGGAGCGATCGACGGGCCGGCGAAATAGCGCAGCGGGTTCTTGAACATCGGGGCGTAGTAGTCGTTGGACCCGGGCACGAAGACGCCGGGCACCTTCAGGAGCGGCTCCAGCGCTTCGAGGAGCGGTCCCACGGCCTTCTTGTGGCTCAGGTTGTCACCCGTGTTGACCACGAGATCGGGGTTCAGGCCTGCGAGGCTGTGCAGCCAGTCCGCCTTCGACTTCTGCCCGGGCACCATGTGGATGTCGGAGAGGTGCAGCACCCGCATGGGGGAGGTGCCCTGCGGAAGGATCGGGAGGGTCTCCTCCCGCACCTGGTACAGCGTGCGCTCCACGGTCGAAGCGTAGGCGAGGGTCGCGGCCGCGGTGGTCAGGGCCAGCCCTGCCGCCCAGCCGAGCGGTGCCCCGCTCCGGGATGTGGAATTCGATTTCACGCTAGCCGTTGCCTCCGTTGTCGCCGTCGGTACCGGAGTTGCCGCCGGCGCTACCTCCAGTGGTACCACCCGTCGCGGTGCCGGTGCCAGTGTCGCCGGTGCCGTTGCCCGGGAAGGAGGGCCGCGCGGGGTTGGTCGGCCTGGTGCCGCGCTGGGTGCCGTTGATCATCTCTGCCGGCGGGTTCGCGAAGGGCTTGCCCACGTACAGGCCGGGGATCTGCTGCATGAAGCGGGCCCAGGATGGTCCGGCGATCAGCGAACCATCGATCTCGGGGTAGGTGCGGCCACCGATCTGCAGGCCGCTCAGGGAGGTGTTGCCCTCCTTCCAGTTCCCGATCCAGCTCGCTGTCGCCATGCCCGAGTTGTAGCCCATGAACCACGTCTGCGACCGCTGGTCGTTGGTGCCGGTCTTGCCGGCCATCGGGATGTCCCCGAACTCGAGGAGCTGACCCGAACCGTCCTTGATGACTTCCTGCGTCGCGTAGTTCGTGCCCCGGGCGGTCTCCTTCGAGATGGTCTGCCTGCAGTTCACGGGAGCCACGGGGTAGCTGGTGCCGTCCGCGGCGGTCACCTCGGTGATGGCGCGGGGCTGGCAGACGTTGCCCTCGGCCGCGAAGCCCGCGAAGGCCGTCGCCATGGACAGCGGGGCGACGTCCTGGACGCCGCCGATGAGGCCCGGCGCGAGGACGTCGAGCTTCTCCGCGGAACCGTCGGCGCTCTTGCCGTTGTGCACGCCCATGTCGTGGGCGATGTCGAAGATCTTGCACATGTCCAGCTGACGCGCGGTCTCCATGGTGATGGTGTTGTAGGACTGTGCCAGCCCGCGCAGCACGGTGTAGGTGCCGTAGTTCGTGTCGCCGTAGTTCTGGGGGGTGTAGCCCTTCCCGTCGTCGCTCAGTACCGTGTACGAGCCGCCGGGGAGGCAGCTGGCGGGCCACTTGTCACCCTCGGGGTAGGTGCGCTTGCGGCCGTCGATCGCGGTGTTCAGGGAACGCCCCGAGTCCACCCACGCGGCCACGGTGAAGGGCTTGAACGTCGACCCGGGCTGGAACCCGCCCACGCCGCCGAGGCTCCTGGCGGGATCGCCGTCCTGGTACTGGTCCACGTTGAAGTTGAGCACCGAGTCGCCGGCGGCCTCGCCGGGCATGTACCGGGTGTTCTGGGCCATGGAGAGGATGTTGCCGGTTCCGGGCTCGAGGCTGGTCATGGAGTGACCGACGGCACCGTCCGTGGTGTCGGGGTTCGCGGTCTCGTTGACCGCGGTCTGGGCTGCGGCCTGGACCCGGGAGTCGAGGGTCGTCTTGATGGTCAGGCCGGACCGGTACAGGACCTTCTTTCGTTCCTCCGGGGTCTCGCCGTAGGCGGGATCGTTGAGGACGAGGTGCGTGACGTAGTCGCAGAAGTACGGTGCCTGCGCGGCGCCGACGCAGCCGCTCAGGGTCGGTGTGATGGTGAGACCGAGATCGGTCGCGACGGCGGCGTCGTGCTCCGCCTGGGTGATCTTGCCGCGCGTCAGCATCGCTCCGAGGACGAGGTTGCGTCGCTGGAGGGCTCCCTCGGGGTTGGTCTCGGGGCTGTAGGCGCTCGGGCCGTTGACCAGGCCCGCCAGGAGCGCGCTCTGCGGCAGGTTGAGATCCTTGGCCTCGGTGTTGAAGAAGTACTTCGACGCGGCCTGGACTCCGTAGGTGGTACCGCTGAAGGGCACGATGTTGAGGTAGCCCTCGAGGATCTCGTCCTTCGACATCTCCTTCTCGACGGCGATGGCGAGCTTCATCTCCCGCAGCTTGTCGCCGACCGACTTGCCGCCGCCGCTCAACGTGACGGTCCCGCCGTTCTGGCGGGCGGCATCGATCAGGACGTTGTTCACGAACTGCTGCGTGATGGTGGAGGCGCCACGGCTCGTGCCGCTGGAGACGTTGCTGGCGATCGCGCCGAGGATGCCCTCGAGGTCCACGCCGCCGTGCTCGTAGTAGCGGTAGTCCTCGATCGCGATCAGGGCGTCCTGCATCGTCGTGGACACCTGGTCGAGCGTCACCGGCTGGCGGTTCTCCTCGTACAGGGTCGCGATGAGGGAGCCGTCCGACGCCTGGATGGTGGTCGGCTGGGCGAGCGCCTCCCGTTCCATCTCGGCGGGCAGCTGCTCGAAGAACTGCAGCGAGGCCGAAGCTCCCGTGCCGGCGGCGGCGGCCACGGGCACGAGGAGGCCTGCGGCGAGCACACCCGCAAGACCGCTGATTCCGAGGAACGCGATGATCTTGCCGAGGGTGGTTGCCGTGTCGAAGAGGGGTGATTTACGCGCAGCCATTATTCCAGTTTACAAGCACGCGCTAGGCTTTCCCCATGACGAAATGGGAGTACTCTACGATTCCGCTCATCATCCATGCAACGAAGCAGATCCTCGACCAGTGGGGCGAGGACGGGTGGGAGCTCGTACAGGTGGTCCCCGGACCCGACGGCAACGGCCTCGTCGCGTACCTGAAGAGGGAGAAGAGCTAGCAGTGCCTGCTGGAAATACGGCGGTTTCCGCCGTCGAGGCGCGCCTCGCGGACCTCGGCATCGCCCTTCCCGACGTGGCTCCGCCCGTCGCGGCATATGTTCCCGCCGTCATCAGCGGCAACCACGTGTACACCTCGGGCCAGCTCCCGTTTATTGAGGGCAAACTCACAGCTTCGGGCAAGGTCGGCGCCGACGGCGGTGTCGACGCCGCGACGGCGCAGTCCCTCGCCGCCACCTGCGCGGTGAACGCGCTGGCGGCGATCAAGAGCCAGATCGGTGACCTCGACCGCGTCACGCGGATCGTGAAGGTCGTCGGCTTCGTCGCGTCCGATCCCTCGTTCACCGGCCAGCCCGGCGTCGTCAACGGCGCCTCCGACCTGCTCGGCGCCGCCTTCGGAGCGGCCGGCGTCCATGCGCGTTCCGCCGTCGGCGTGGCCGTCCTCCCCCTCGACTCGCCCGTCGAGGTCGAGGTCATCGCGGAGTTCGTCTAGACCGTGGACCGGCTCAGCACCCGACTCTTCCCCGTCGCGCCGGACCAGCGCACGGCGGCGCAGAGCTGGATCGACCACGGGGAGCGCACGCCCCTGAAGGCCCGGCCGGCGTCGTCGGTGGTCCTCCTGCGCGACAGCGCGATCGGCACGGAGACCTACCTCTCCTACCGGCGGGGCAACTCGCCGCTCGGTGTGCTCGGGTTCCCCGGCGGGAGCATCGAGGAGTCCGACGACGACGACCTGCGCTGGTTCGGTCCCACGCCGGCGATGTGGGCGAAGGCCCTCGGCGTCGAGGACCACCGCGTGGCCCGCCGGCACGTGCTGTGCGCCATCCGCGAACTGTTCGAGGAGACCGGGGTGCTCCTCGCCGGTCCCGACGCGTCCTCGCTGGTGGAGGGCACGCAGGCCAAGGAGTGGATGAAGGCGCGCGAGGCGATCAACGAGGGCGAGTGCCGCTTCACGGACATCCTCGACCGTCGTGGGCTCGGCGTCCGGACGGACCTCATCAAGCCGCTCTCGCACTGGTTGACGCCCGACTTCGCGCACCGCCGTTTCGACACGCACTACTTCGCGGCCGCGCAGCCCGTGAACCAGGAGCCGAGCATCCTTGCGAGCAAGGGCGTCTGGGGGCAGTGGCGCTGGGCAGCTCAGGAGATCGCGGACCGCGACACCACGAGGCTCGGCGACGAGGTGGGCCAGCCGAACACGGTAGGCCGCACCCTGAGCGAGCTGGCCGTGCCCGCCGTCGAGATCATCCTCGAGAAGATCGGCTCCTCCCGCGGGTGCATCGCCTACCTGTCGCACAAGCGCCCGGTGAAGCTGTACCACCCGCAGCTCGCGGAGCACGACGGCGACCTCGTGCTGCAGGTCGAATGCCCGAAGCTCACCGAGGGCGGGTCGATGCAGCGGGGGCGCTGACGCCGTCGTCCCGCCTTCGGATCGCCCCGCCCGATGGCCGCGGTGGGTCGCGACGTCGCGCACCCACCGATGGCTGCGCACCCGGAATGACGGAAGGCACCCGCCGCAGGGCGGGTGCCTTCCGTCAGGCGGGGCAGGGTCAGCGGCTGCGCTGGCGCAGGCGTTGGATGTCGAGGATCACGACGGCGCGCGCCTCGAGGCGGAGCCAGCCGCGCTGCACGAACTCGGCGAGCGCCTTGTTGACGGTCTCGCGGGACGCCCCGACGAGCTGGGCGAGTTCCTCCTGCGTCAGTTCGTGCGCCACGAGGATGCCGTCCGTCGCGGGGCGGCCGAAGCGGTCGGCGAGGTCGAGCAGGGCCTTCGCCACGCGCCCCGGGACGTCGGAGAACACGAGGTCCGCGAGGGACTCGTTGGTGCGGCGGAGGCGGCGGGCGAGCGCCTGCAGGAGCTGGGCCGACACCTCGGGGCGCGTCTCGAGCAGCGTCCGCAGGTCCTCGTTCTTCAGGCCCGCGAGGCGCGTCTCGGACACGGCGGTCGCCGTCGCGGTGCGCGGGCTGGGATCGAACAGCGCCATCTCGCCGAACAGCTCGCCGGGGCCGAGGATCGCGAGCAGGTTCTCGCGCCCGTCCTGCGCGGTGCGCCCGAGCTTGATCTTGCCGGAGACGATGAAGTACAGCTGGTCGCCCTGGTCGCCCTCACGGAAGACCGACGAACCACGGGGGAGGTCGACCTCGATCAGCTCGTCCGTGAGCGCCGCGAAGACGTCGTCTCCCAGTGATGCGAAGAGGGGCGCTCGGCGCAGTACCTCGATGTCCATGAAATCTCCTGATGAATTGCGTCGTTCCGCGGCGGTCCCCGCTGTCTTCTGCTGACCATCTTGCCGTACCGGAGCGCCTGTGACGACTGATACACGTCCCGGGGCCCGGTCTCCTCGGGGCCCGTTCACACCGACTGCCATGCTTCTTCCCATGCTGCGCGGCTAGAATCTCTCGCAGTGTCCGGAGGTGCGCGATCCTCCCGCCGTCCAGAGCCAGGAGAACGTACGTGCCCGAATTCAGCCTCGCGGAGTTCACGCTCCTCGACGTCGTGCTGGTGGTGGTCCTCCTCGCCTATCTCGTGGCCGGGATCCGCAACGGCTTCCTGGTGACCCTCGGCGGCATCGCCGGGTTCGTCGGCGGGGCGGTCGCGGCGTTCTTCGCGATCCCGCTCGTCAGCGCCTGGGTGCCCGACAACCCGTGGCGCCTCATCGCGGTCATCGGCACGGTCGTGGTGCTGATCATCGTCGGTCAGGCCGTCGGGTCGGCGCTCGGCGCCTCCATCCGGCGCTGGTCGGACTTCCCGCCCCTGCGCATCGTGGACCGTCTCCTCGGCGGCGTCGTCAACGTCGTCGTCGCCGCCCTCGTGCTGTCGATGCTCGCGTTCAGCGTCGGCACCCTGGGCGTGCCCTTCCTCTCACAGCCGCTGGCGGCCTCGCGGGTGATCCAGGGGATCGACACGGCCACCCCGGGCCCGGTGCGCACCTGGATGGCGCAGCTGCGCACCATCGCGGTCGACGACGGGATCCCGACCATCCTCGAGAGTGTGGGACCCGCGACGCCGGCGGTGGTACCCGACGCGTCGGTGGACACCCCCGAGCTCGGCGCGGCGGCCGCCTCGGTGGTCCGCATCACCGGCACGGCGTTCCAGTGCGGCCAGAACCAGACAGGGTCGGGATTCGTCGTCGCGCCGGGCCGGGTGATCACGAACGCGCACGTCGTCGCCGGGGTGGACGAGCCCGTGGTCGAGGTTCCCGGGGGCGGTGCGCTGCCGGGCCGCGTGGTGCAGCTCGATACGGCCCGCGACATCGCGGTGATCGCCGTCGACGAGCTGGCCGCCGCACCGCTTCCGCTCGGCGACGAACTCAAGCAGGGGACGACGGCGGCGTTCGCCGGCTACCCCGCGGGCGGCCCGTACCGGATCCAGCCCGCGAGCATCCAGGGACTCTCGCCCGTCCTGGTCAACAACATCTACGGCGCCGACCCGCAACCGCTCCAGGTCTACAGCCTCGCCGCGAACGTGCAGCAGGGGAACTCCGGCGGGCCGCTGCTCGACCTGCAGGGCCGCGTGACGGGCATGGTCTTCGCGAAGTCGACGGCGGACGCACCGGTGGGCTACGCGCTGTCCCTCGAGGAGTTGCGGCCCATCGCCGAGAGCGCTCCGCAGCTTGCCGACGCCGTCTCCGCGGGACAGTGCACGCGTGGCTAGGCGGCGGAGGCTCCGCTAGAGCCATTCGATCGACTGGCCGTGCGGCCCGGTGCGCGCCACCGACCGTCCGTTGTGCTGCAGCACGAACCTCCCGTCCTGCTCGCCCGGCACCTTCTCCATCGCACCGGGTACGCCGTCGAGGACGCCGTGGCCCTCGTGGGAGAGCCAGTGCACGGGACGGCCCCGGTCGGCCGTGAGTCCTGTCATGGTGTCGCGGAACCTGCTCCGGCCGGCGGCGTCCAGGTAGGCGAGGACCGCACTGTGGAACACGACGACGACGGCGTCCGGGGGCGCGCGCCGGACGAGCGGGGCGATCTGCTCGTTCAGGTCGCCGCGGACGAGCAGCGGGGGATCCTGCCGGACGACGCCGAGCGCGGCCCGCAGTCGCTCCGCGCGGAACACGTGCCCGGGCCAGACGAGCGCCTCGAGCCAGCGGACGTCGTCGTCGTCGCGGGCGTCGAGCGGGTTCAGGTCGATGCCCGCGCGCCAGGCAACGGTGGGCAGCGCCGAGGGCAGGGGCACGTCCCCAGCCACGGAGCAGGCGAGCGGCGGGACGGGTGAACCGCCGTCGGGCTCGAGGAACGGGCCGGGCGAGTAGGAGTATGCGTACCGGTCCGGGTAGAGGCAGGCACCCGCCGACGCCCCGACCTCGATCAGGGCCAGCGGCCGTCCCTCCTCCGCGCTGATCGCTGCGAGGCTCGGCAGCAGGACGGCGCAGCGTCCGGCCTCGTTGGTCTGGGTGGTCCGGGTCTCCATGACGGAGCGGATGTCCGCCCAACGCTCGACGACGAACGCCCGGAAGACGCTGTAGCCCTCCAGGGGGACCCCCACGAAGCGCACCGCCCCGAGGAAGAGCACGGGCTGCCTGCGTGCCGGGGGGAGGGTGTCGAGGAGGGCGAGGACCTCGTCGTCCTCGCTGACGCCCATGCACCACTCGTCGTACAGGGGCGAGTAGCCGCGGGCATCGACCTCCGCGAAGCGCCGGTAGCGTATCGATGTTGCCGTCTCTGTGCCACTCATGGGTCCTCCGGTTTCGCAGCGGTTTCCGGGGCGTTACCGGCGTCGGCCGTAGCACCCGCGATGCCAAATCGTAACCACTGATGCCGCCGAAATACTGCTGGCGGGCTGCCCGGAAGTTAGGCTCGTCACACGGATCAGCGCATTCGCCGTCGTGGTCCCCATGGCTACCGGTCCATCCGGTAGGAAACACTCGTCCACCAGGAGTACTACATGTCCATCCCAGGCACATCCGTGCACGGCGCAGGTTTCGCGAGGAAACGCGCGGCGCTCACAGCAGGATTCTCCATCGCAGCGCTCCTCCTCACCGGCTGCGTGCAGAGCCAGCGCGAGGAGAGCACCGGGGCGGAGGGCGACGCCGCCGTCGACTCCACCTTCGTCTTCGCCGCGTCCTCCGACCCGAAATCGCTCGATCCCGCGTTCACCAACGACGGCGAGTCCTTCCGCGTCAGCCGCCAGATCTTCGAGGGACTCGTGGGCGTGGAGCCCGGCACCGCCGACCCCGCCCCGCTGCTCGCCGAGTCCTGGGAGACCGCCGAGGACGGCCTGTCCACCGTCTTCCAGCTCAAGGAGGGTGTCACCTTCCACGACGGCACGCCGTTCGACGCGGAAGCCGTCTGCTTCAACTTCGACCGCTGGTACAACTGGACGGGCATCCAGCAGGCCGAGACGACCTCCTACTACTACGGCTCCCTGTTCCGCGGCTTCGCCGACAGCCCCGACAAGGCCGTCTACGAGTCCTGCGAGGCCAATGGCGACAACGAAGTCACCATCAACCTCGCCAAGCCGTTCGCCGGGTTCATCGCCGCGCTGTCACTGCCCGCCTTCGCCATGCAGAGCCCCACCGCACTCGAGGAGTTCGCGGCCGACGAGATCGGCGGCACCGCCGAAGCCCCCTCGCTCAGCGAGTACGCGCTCGGCCACCCCGTCGGCACCGGCCCGTTCAAGTTCGACGCCTGGAACGTCGGCCAGCAGCTCGAACTCTCCATCTACGACGACTACTGGGGCGACAAGGGCCAGATCACCAAGACGATCTTCCGCATCATCGACGACCCGCAGGCACGCCGCCAGGCCCTCGAGGCGGGCGACATCGACGGCTACGACCTCGTGGCACCCGCGGACACCCAGTCGCTGAAGGACGCCGGCTACAACATCACGCCGCGCGACCCGTTCACCATCCTCTACCTGGGCATGAACCAGGCCATCCCCGAACTCAAGGACCCGAAGGTCCGCGAGGCCATCGCCCATGCGATCGACAAGGACGCGCTCGTGGCCCAGACCCTGCCCGAGGGTACGAAGGTCGCCACGCAGTTCATCCCCGAGGTCGTCGACGGCTACAACGAGGACGTCACCACCTACGACTACGACCCCGAGCGTGCGAAGGAACTGCTCGCCGAGGCAGGCTACCCCGACGGCTTCGAGGTCACGTTCAACTACCCGACGAACGTCTCCCGCCCGTACATGCCCACGCCAGAGCAGGTCTTCACCAACCTGCAGGCGCAGCTCGACGAGGTGGGCATCACGGTCACGCCGGCCCCCGCAGCCTGGTCGCCCGACTACCTGAACCAGGTCCAGGGCACCCCGGACCACGGCCTGCACCTGCTCGGCTGGACCGGCGACTACAACGACACCGACAACTTCATCGGCGTGTTCTTCGGCCAGGAGAAGCTGGAATTCGGCTTCGACAACCCCGAGCTGTTCGCGGCCCTCGACGAGGCCCGCGGGATCAGCGACCGCGAGCAGCAGACGGAGCTCTACAAGGAGATCAACGAGCAGATCGCCGAGTTCAACCCGGCCATCCCGCTCGCCCACCCCGCCCCGTCGCTGGCATTCGCGCCCCGCGTCACCTCCTACCCGGCGAGCCCCGTCAACGACGAGGTCTTCACCGACATCGAGCTGAGCGAGTAGCAGCGACCCGCAGCACGGGCCGGCCACTGATCACGGTGGCCGGCCCGTGCGTGTGCTACCCCTGCCCGGCTGCCGCCGGTCAACCCGGAAGGACCTCCAGTGTTACGCGTCATCGGTAAACGGATAGCCCTGCTCATCCCCACCCTGTTCGGCCTGTCCATCCTGCTGTTCCTGTGGGTGCGCAACCTCCCCGGCGGTCCGGCCACGGCCCTCCTCGGCGAGAAGGCCACCCCCGAGGCCGTCGCCCGGGTCAACGAGCTCTACGGCTTCGACCGCCCGCTCATCACCCAGTACCTGACCTACATGGGCAAGCTGCTGCAGGGCGACTTCGGCGTCTCCATCAACACGGGCCGCCCGGTGCTCGAGGAGTTCGCCACCCGGTTCCCCGCGACGATCGAACTCACCGTCGTCGCCCTCATCTTCGCGATCGGCGTCGGCATCCCGCTCGGCTACCTCGCCGCGCGCCACTACGGCCGGTTCCTGGACCACAGCTCCGTGGTGCTGAGCCTCGTCGGGATCACCATCCCGGTGTTCTTCCTGGCCTTCATCCTCAAGTACCTGTTCGCCATCCAGTGGTCCCTCCTGCCACCCGACGGCCGGCAGAGCCCCCGCATCGACGCCACCCACTACACCCAGTTCTACGTGCTGGACGGACTGCTGACCGGCGAGTACGACGCCGCCTGGGACGCCTTCCTGCACCTAATCCTCCCCGGCCTGGCTCTCGGCACCATCCCGCTCGCGATCATCGTCCGGATCACCCGCGCCTCGGTCCTCGAGGTGCAGAACGCCGACTACGTCCGCACGGCGCGGGCGAAGGGCCTGATGGAGCGCAGCATCCGCGGCAGCTTCATCCTGCGCAACGCCATGCTCCCCGTCGTCACGACGATCGGCCTGCAGCTCGGCCTGCTCATCTCGGGGGCGGTGCTCACCGAGACGGTCTTCGCGTTCAACGGCATCGGCCGGTTCCTGCGCGACGCGATCTTCGGGCTGGACTACCCCGTGCTGCAGGGCTTCATCATCTTCATCGCGATCCTCTACGCGCTGATCAACCTGATCGTCGACCTGTCCTACTCCGTCATCGACCCGAGGGTGCGTGTGCAATGAGTGCCATCCTGCCTCCCGCCGCCGGCGGTTCAGCGGCCCCCACCGACCCCGCGGTCGACACCGGGGGAGGGACCGGTCTGTGGAAGGACGCGTTCCTCCGCCTCCGCCGGAACCCGCAGGCGGTCGTGGGCGCCGTCATCATCGGCCTGTTCCTGCTCGTGGCCGTCCTCGCCCCGATCATCGCGCCGTACGGCGGCAATGACCTCCCGGGCCGTACCTTCATCACCCCCACCACCATCCCGGGCCCCGGGGAGATCGAGGGCTTCCCCCTCGGGCTCGACCGCTTCGGCGGGGACGTCTTCAGCAAGCTGATCTGGGGCGCCCAGGCCTCGCTCCTGATCGGCGTCGTCTCGACGGCGCTCGGCCTCGCGGGCGGCATGCTGCTCGGCATCCTGGCCGGCGGCATCGGCGGCTGGGTGGACAACGTCATCATGCGTTTCGTCGACATCCTGCTGTCCGTCCCGAACCTGCTCCTCGCCGTCAGCATCGCCGCGGTCCTCGGGCAGAGTTCCTACGCCATCATGATCGCCATCGGCGTGTCGCAGATCCCCATCTTCGCGAGGCTCCTGCGCTCCACGATGCTGTCCCAGCGCGGTGCCGACTACATCCTGGCGGCACAGACGCTCGGGCTCAGCCGCCGGACGATCACCATGAGCCACCTGCTGCCGAACAGCATGGGACCCGTCATCGTGCAGGCCACCCTGACGCTCGCCACCGCGGTCATCGACGCCGCAGCCCTGTCCTTCCTCGGTCTCGGCGGCGGACTGCCCCAGGCCGCGGAGTGGGGGCGCATGCTCACCTACGCGCAGGCGGAGCTCGCGGTCGCACCGCAGCTCGCCTTCCTGCCCGGTGCGTGCATCGCCATCACGGCGCTCGGTTTCACCCTGCTGGGTGAATCACTGCGCGAGGCGCTCGACCCGAAGACACGGCGGAAGTAGTCCCGCCGCAGGACCCGCACGCGACGGCGGCCATCACCCCTCGACGGTGGTGGCCGCTGTCGTGTCCGGGGCCTTCCGAGGACCGCATGATCACCGACCGCACTATCACCGGCGCATGATCACCGACCGCATGATCACCGACCGCACTATCGGCGCACGGGCTTCCGGCGGCGGACCGCCTACCGCGCCTACCGCGCGTGCCGGTCGAGGCGGTGCGGATCGATCAGCAGGCCCGGGTCCCAGGAGCCCGTGGTCGCCGCGGCGCGATAGGTGGCGCGCAGGAACTCGAGCAGGGTGGCGTCAGGGTCCGCCGCGGTGCGCACGGCCTCGTAGGGCAGGAGGAACTGGCGGAACTCGTCGCTGTAGAAGGCGCCCTCGACGCCGATCACAGCGTCGCGGTAGCCCTCGGGCTCCGGGTACGCGTAGGAGTAGAAGGCGCCCTCCTCGCCGCCGCCGGGCCAGAACCCGCAGCTGGAGAGCTCGTGCGAGTAGCCCTCCTGCATGACCCAGTCGGCGCAGTTCGGAGCGCCACCGGGGTGCAGGGGTGCGGGTCGGCCCGAGAAGCGCGTGCACGCGAGGTCCATGGCGCCCCAGAAGAAGTGCACGGGGCTCACCTTGCCGAGGAACTCGGCGCGGAACCGGGTGAGCACGCGCTCGGCCTGGACGAGCTGCCGCCAGAACGCCGTCACCGCCCCGGGATCGTAGGATGCGTGGTGATGGTCCTCGGCGAACGGGACGGCGGGCTCGACCTCCGTGGGGACGGGCCGGATGGGTGCCTCGATCCCCAGGTCCGACAGCGCCGCCATGGTCCGCTCGTGGAACCGGGCGACGGACTGCGGTTCGAGGGGCACGCTGCGGTCCTCGCCGGAACTGCTACGGACGAGCAGCCGATGCGCGACGACGTCGACCTCGAGGTCGAACATGCCCGCGCGGTACGGGATCGCGGATGTGCCGAGCCCCCGTGGCGTCACGTACAGCGGAACCTGCCACCAGTGGTTGACCAGCGGGGCGTGCGCCATGCGGATCTTGCCGACCACCTGCAGCCACATGTGCAGGGTCGCCTGCGTGTCCTGCCAGTCCGCGACGCGCAGCTGCGGCCAGGCGTCCGACTCCCCGTCCGCCGTCATCATGCCGCCTGCTGTACCCGTGCTGCCTGTACTGCCCGTGCTGTGCTGCTCGCTCATCGTGTCTCCCGCTGTCCGGTGGATCAGACCACAGTAGGGGCTGCTTCGCCCAGGGGACAGCAGGGGCGCGGTCCTGCCCCGCTCAGGACGCGAGCTCCCCGTCGATGTTCAGCTCGTTGCCCGGGATGGAGGCGAGCAGCCGGCGTGTGTACGGGTGCCGCGGGTTCTGGAAGACCTCCTCGGAGCTCGCGGCCTCCACGAGTTCGCCGTCCTTCATCACGCACACGTAGTCCGAGATGAGGCGCACCACGGCGAGGTCATGGGAGATGAACAGGTAGCTCAGGCCCAGCTCGGACTGCAGGTCGCCGAGGAGCTTGAGGATCTGCGCCTGCACCAGCACGTCGAGCGCGGACACGGGCTCGTCGCACACGATCAGTTCGGGCTGCAGGGCGAGCGCCCGTGCGATCGCGACGCGCTGCCGCTGCCCGCCCGAGAGCTCGGCCGGGTAGCGCCGCAGGGTGTTCTGCGGAAGGGAGACCTGGTCCATCAGCTCACGGACCCGCGCCGCACGCTCCTTCTTCGAGCCACGGTGGTAGGCATTGAGCGGTTCCTCGACGATGCGCTCGATCGTGAACATGGGATTCAGGGACGAGTACGGGTCCTGGAAGATCGGCTGCACACGCTGGCGGAAGTCGGAGAGCTGCGCCTTGCCGAGTGTGGCCACGTCCATGCCGTCGAACGTCATGGTGCCCGACGTCGGCTCGATGAGCTTCAGCAGCATGCGCGCCGTCGTGGTCTTGCCCGAGCCGGACTCGCCGACGATCGCCACGGTCTGCCCGCGCGGGACGTCGAGCGTCACGTTCTTCGCCGCGTAGAAGTCCTCCTTGCTGCCGCGCCGCTTGTAGATCTTCGTGAGGTCGCGGATCTCGACGATGTTCGGGGGAGCACCGTGGGCCGCCCTGCCCGTGACCCCCGTGACCTCCGTGACCCCCGTGGCCCCGGAGGTCGCGGACGTTGCGTTGGTCCCTGCCGCCCCTGCCGCTCCTGCCGCTCCTGCCGCCCCGGTCGGCCGGTCCGACGACGATGTCGCGGCGTGGGCGCCCGACGGCGCGTGGCCGGCGTCGTGTTCCGCGAACACCGCCTCGGCCAATTTCAGGCGCGACGCGGCATCCGCCGTGAACGCGCCCGGCCGCAGGCGCACCGCGGCGACGCTGGGAGCCGCGCGCACGAGCGACTGCGTGTAGGGGTGCTGCGGATCGTTGAGCAGCTGCTCGGCCGGCCCGGTCTCGACCACACGCCCGCGGTGCATGACCACGAGCTGCGAGGCGCGCTCGGCGGCGAGGCCGAGGTCGTGCGTGATGAGGAGCACCGACGTACCGAGCTGCTCCGTCATCGATTCGATCTGGTCGAGGATGGTGCGCTGCACCGTGACGTCGAGGGCCGACGTCGGCTCGTCGGCGATGAGGAGCCGCGGCTGGCATGCGAGGCCGATCGCGATGAGGGCCCGCTGCCGCATGCCGCCGGAGAACTCGTGCGGGTACTGCTTGGCGCGCTCGCCGGCGTCGGGCAGCCCGGCGGCGGTCAGGACCTCGATGACGCGCTGCTTGACGTTCTTCTTGGTGGCCATGCCGTGGACCAGGAGCGTCTCGGCGACCTGCGTGCCGATCTTCGTCACAGGATTCAGGTTGGACATCGGGTCCTGCGGCACGAGGCCGATCGCACGGCCACGGATGGCGCGCATCTTCGCCTCCGGCAGGGTCGCGAGATCCTGGCCCTCGAACAGGATGCTGCCCGAGGTCACCCGCCCGTTGCCCGGCAGCAGGCCGATGCAGGCCATCGCCGTCGTCGACTTGCCCGAACCCGACTCGCCCACGATCGCCAGGGCGCTGCCGCGCTTCAGGCTGAAACTCGCGTCCTCGACAGCGTGGACCTCGCCGTG
Source organism: Arthrobacter sp. TJ-238 (assembly GCF_058269215.1). Taxonomy (NCBI): domain Bacteria; kingdom Bacillati; phylum Actinomycetota; class Actinomycetes; order Micrococcales; family Micrococcaceae; genus Arthrobacter; species Arthrobacter sp. TJ-238. The sequence continues at coordinate 219,911 of NZ_JBZCNH010000004.1, forward strand.
GGTGGTCCGGAAGGTCACCGCCAGGTTCCGCACCTCGAGCAGGGGTGCGTCGGGGTTCTCGGGCTGGGCGACCGCGCTACCGGCAGGAGTGATGTCCGTCATAGCACCATGGTGCCCTATCGGGGAGTCCGAAGCCCTCCGCCCGGCGATGGGCGGCGCTAACTTTTCGGGAACGATGCCGCGCCGGTGCCGGCGTTGCTGCCGGTGTCGGTGTCCCTCGGCGTGGCGGCACCGCCGTCCGCGGTGAGCAGGCCGGCGAGGTGGTCGACGGCGAGCCGGTAGCCGTCGATGCCCGCCCCGACGATCACGGCGTCGGCCACCCCCGAGATGTAGGAGTGGTGGCGGAACTCCTCGCGCCGGTGCACGTTGCTGATGTGCACCTCGACGACGGGCAGGCCGATACCGGCCAGGGCGTCGCGGATGGCGATCGACGTGTGCGTGAAGGCTCCGGCGTTGATCACGATCCCGTCCGCGGTGTCCCGCGCCGCGTGGATCGCGTCGATGAGCTCGCCCTCGTGGTTGGACTGCACCGCCGTCGTGGTGCACCCGCGCTGCTGCGCGGCGTCGTCGGCCAGGCGCACGACGTCGTCGAGCGTGGCCGTGCCGTACACGGCCGGCTCACGGGTACCGAGCAGGTTCAGGTTCGGGCCGTTGATCACGAGGATGCTGGGCGTGCGCTGCGTCATGCCCCCACTATGCCGCACGCGTGCCGGCGGGTACCGGATCGGCGAGCCGTGCACGCAGGCGCACGGCTCCGAGGGCGCCGGCCACCGTCACGAGGCTCATGGCGGCGAGGACGACGCCGGGGTGCCACCACGCGCCGTCCGTCGCGATACCGAAGCGCTGCGTGATCGACGGCGCGAATCCGGCGACGATCGCGGCGATGCTGTAGGCGAAGGAGAGGGCGGTGAACGCCGTCGCCGGCTTGAAGATGTCCGCCATGAGGCCGCCGAGGGCTGCCCAGCTCGCCGTGGGCAGGATCCCGCCGAGGATGATCGCGGCGATGTACATCGGTTCGGTCGCGATGCTGATGACCCAGTACAGAGGGAAGGCGATCAGCGCCGTCCCGAGGGCCCCGCCCGCGACGACCCTCGCGGAGCCGATGCGCATCGCGAGGTAGCCGAATGCCGGGATGGTGCCGAGTTGGAGGATCGACCCGACTAGGGCGGCGTTGAGCACCGTGGCCTGGGAGAGGCCGAGCGTCTCGGTGCCGTACGCCTGGGTGTAGGTGACCATGAGGAAGTAGGAGCCGATGCCGAGGACTGCGGAGGCGATGGCGACGACGATCGCGACCGGCTGGGACTTCAGGACCTCGAGGAAGGGGACACGGGGCAGCTGGTGTCCCTCGCTCGCCTGCTTGAACACAGGCGTCTCGTCGATCGCGAGGCGCAGGTAGATCGCGACGGCGAGGAACGGGAACGCGAGCAGGAACGGGATGCGCCAGCCCCAGGTGGTCATGACGTCGGGGGCCACCACGGTGAGCACCAGGAAGATGGCCGAGATCAGCATGGTGCCCACGGGGGAGCCGAGCTGGGGGATGGACGCGTACAGCGCCCGCTTGCGGGGTTCGGCGTGCTCGGTCGCGATGAGGATGGAGCCGCCCCATTCGCCGCCCAGGGAGAGTCCCTGCAGGAAGCGCAGCGCGGTGAGGATGATGGGCGCCCAGATGCCGATGGTGTTGTAGTCGGGCAGCAGGCCCACGGTCCCCGTCGCGAGGCCCATGAGGGTGATGGTCCAGATCAGGGTCCGCTTGCGGCCGATCCGGTCCCCGAGGTGGCCGAAGAGGATGGCGCCGAGCGGGCGGGCGACGAACCCCATGGCGAACACGAGGAACGCCGAGAGGGTCCCGGCCAGCGGATCCTGGTCGGTGAAGAAGACGACGTTGAACACGAGCGCGGCTGCTGTGCCGAACACGTAGAAGTCGTAGGACTCGAGGGCCGTTCCGACGAAGGAGGCTCCGGCGACGCGGCGGGCCATGCGTGGATTCGTGACGGGGGGCTGCTGGACGGTAGTGGACACGGTGAAGATTGTCCTCCCGCCCCGGCATGCGGGCCACGTTTCAGGACGAACGTCACATCATCCGTCCTTGCGGCATCATCCCGGCGCGCCTGCGGCATGATGCGGGCGGGCGTCGGACGAGGGCGTCCGCCGGGGACGGGTCCGCTGTCAGGCAGGCAGGGGCGAGCCGAGGTGCGCGGCGACGATGGCCCGTCCGGCGGTCACGAGCTGCCCGGTGACGGCGCCCGGATCGCCCATGAACCCGTGCACCATCGCACCGTCGCGCAGCATGATGAGCTGGTCCGCCACGACCTCGGGCCGGTCCACGCCCAGCTCCTCCAGCAGCCCGGCGACCACGCCGTGCAGCCAGGCGCGGTACCGCCCGACCGCGGCGCGGACCACATTGCCGTCCGCCGGGTACTCGGCAGCGGCGTTGATGAAGGTGCAGCCGCGGAAGCCCGGCCGGCACGCGGCGCTCCCGTTGGCCGCGGCCAGGCGGAGCAGCACGGCACACGCGTCCCGGCCGGCGCCCCGCTCGGCATCGACGGTGGTCTGCAGCTGTTCGAGCTGGGCGTCGAGGTACGCCACCACGAGCTGGTCCTTCGACCGGAAGTGCCGGTAGAACGTGACCTTGGTGGTGCCCGCGTCGGCGATGACCTTGTCCGCACTGACCGAGCGGATGCTGTTCTCGTCGAACAATCGGGTCGCGGAGGCGAGGAGTCGCTCGCGGACCGGCAGGGAGGTGTCCATCATGCTCCTGATCGTCGCACGGCACCTGTGGATTATGCCGCTGTAGAGTGACTAGTTAGTCTACTAGGAAGCGGGTCGCCGACCGGGCACCCCGAGGGAAGGTCTGACACGCATGAGTGCTCTCTACACGGCAGTGGCCACGGCGACGGGCGACGGACGCAACGGCAAGGCGCACACCGACGACGGACAGCTCGTCGTCGACCTCGCGGTCCCCAGGGAGATGGGGGGCACCGGTGGGGCCACGAACCCCGAGCAGCTCTTCGCCCTCGGCTACTCCGCCTGCTTCCACAGCGCCCTGAAGCTCGTCGCGAGCCGCAGCAAGGCGAAGATCAGCGACACCGCGGTCACCGCCGAGGTCAGCATCAACCCGGTGGAGGGCGGCGCGTTCCAGCTCGCGGTCGCCCTGCACGCCGAGATCGGCGGGGTGGACCAGGAGACGGCCGATGCGCTCGTCGCGCAGGCCCACCAGGTATGCCCGTACTCCAATGCGACGCGCGGCAACATCGAGGTCACGGTCGACGCCACGATCGGCTGATCCCGACCTGACGCGCGGAAGGCCCCCGCCCAGGCGGGGGCCTTTCGCGTATCCGGCTACTTCCGGAGGGAGACCGCGATCTGCTGCATGATCGTCGGATCGGACAGCGTCGTGGCGTCACCGACCTCACGGCCCTCGGCGACGTCCTTCAGCAGGCGGCGCATGATCTTCCCGCTGCGCGTCTTCGGCAGTTCCGGGACCACCAGGATGTTCCGCGGCTTGGCGATGGGGCCGATCTCCTTCGCCACGTGGTTCCGCAGCGTCGTGACGATGTCGTCGTCGTCCTTCGCCGATCCGCGGAGGATCACGAAGGCGACCACGGCTTCACCGGTCGTCTCGTCGCTCGCCCCGACGACGGCGGCCTCCGCCACCGACGGGTGGCTCACCAGGGCCGACTCGATCTCGGTGGTCGAGAGGCGGTGGCCCGAGATGTTCATGACGTCGTCCACCCTGCCCAGGAGCCAGATGTCGCCGTCGCTGTCCTTCTTGGCGCCGTCACCCGCGAAGTACATCGCATCGAAACGGGACCAGTAGGTGTCCTTGAACCGCTGCGGGTCACCCCAGATCCCGCGCAGCATGGAGGGCCACGGCTCGCGGATGACGAGGTAGCCGCCGGAACCGTCCGGCACCGACTCACCCATCTCGTCGACGACGTCGATCGCGATCCCCGGGACCGCCACCTGCGCCGAGCCGGGCTTGGTCGAGGTGACCCCCGGCATGGGGGCGATCATGTGCGCGCCTGTCTCCGTCTGCCACCACGTGTCGACGATCGGGGCCTTGCCGCCGCCGATGACCTCGCGGTACCACATCCACGCCTCGGGGTTGATGGGCTCTCCGACGGACCCGAGGACGCGGATCGAGGACAGGTCGTACTTCTTCGGGATGTCGCGGCCCCACTTCATGAACGTGCGGATGGCCGTCGGCGCCGTGTACAGGATGGACACCCTGTACTTCTCGATGAGTTCCCACCAGCGGCCCTGGTGGGGGGTGTCCGGCGTCCCCTCGTACATCAGCTGCGTGGCACCGTTCACCAGCGGCGCGTACGCGACGTAGCTGTGCCCGGTGACCCAGCCGATGTCCGCGGTGCACCAGAACACGTCCGTCTCCGGGCGCAGGTCGAAGGTGTTCTTGTGCGTGAACGCGGTCTGCGTGAGGTAGCCGCCCGTGGTGTGCAGGATGCCCTTCGGCTTTCCGGTGGTCCCCGAGGTGTAGAGGATGAAGAGGGGGTGCTCGGCGTCGTGCGCGACGGCCGTGTGCTCGTCCGAGGCGGTGCCCACGGTGTCGTGCCACCAGAGGTCGCGGCCCTCGGTCCATTCGACCGGCTCGTTGTTGCGGCGGACCACGACGACGTTCGTGACCGTATGGCCCTCCCGCTCGAGGGCGCCGTCGACGGCGGGCTTGAGGGCGCTCGGCTTGCCCCGACGGAACGTGCCGTCGGAGGTGACCACGAGCTTCGCTTCCGCGTCGTCGATGCGGCTGCGCAGCGCGTCCGCGGAGAAGCCACCGAAGACCACCGAGTGCACGGCCCCGATGCGGGCGCAGGCGAGCATCGTGACCACGGCCTCGGGGATCATCGGCAGGTACACGGCCACCCGGTCGCCCTTCCGGACGCCCAGGGACTCGAACGCGTTGGCTGCCCGCTTGACCTCCCGGGTGAGCTCCGCGTAGGTGATGGTGCGGGTGTCGCCGGGCTCGCCCTCGAAGTGGATCGCCACGCGGTCGCCGAGACCGGCCTCGACGTGGCGGTCGAGGGCGTTGTAGGCGGCGTTGACCGTCCCGCCGACGAACCACTTGGCGAACGGCGCGTCCGACCAGTCAAGGGTCTCCGTGAAGTCCTGGTCCCAGGTGAGCAGCTCCCGGGCCTGCCGGGCCCAGAACTCCGTGCCCTGCTCGCGTGCCTCGTCGTAGAGGGACGGCTGCGCGACGGCGTTCGCAGCGAACTCCTCGCTCGGCGGGAAGCGGCGCTCCTCGTGCAGCAGGTTCTCGAAGGCGTCGCCTTGGCGATCGGCGCTCATGTTCTACCCCTTTGTGACGTGATCGTATGGTGTGCGGCGGCAGACGGGACGCCCGGTGCCCGGTCGGGCGGCCGCGCGCCTGCGTGCTCGTGTGCGCGCTGCGATGCGCGCTTCAAGGGAACATTACCGAGTCCTTCGAGTCCTGTGTGTCCAGCGTCACAGGACCTAGCCGAGCTGGGGCGATTGTGCGGTGAGCGGTGCCCGCTCACCGCCCCTCGTCGGTGGAGAAGGCGCGGGTCGGTGGCTAGGGTGGAAGGAGGTATCCACGACCGGCGGCCGAGGGCTGCGGGCGATGAGCGCTACGAACGGGAGTACACCATGACGGAAGCATCCGAGGGGAAGCGCGCCACCGGCGTCTCATCGGCGGGATCACGGCCGGGCTCCGGGCACAGCGACGCTGCGCCCGTCCAGGATTCGACCGCGGGAGCCGGCATGCCGAGCGCCGGGACGTCGGTCACCGGCACTGCGGGCTCCGGCACGTCGCTCGCCGGGACCTCCGGGACCTCCGGGACCTCCGGGACCTCCGGGACTCCAGCGTCCGGCACCTCGACGACGGATGCCCCGACGGGTCCGAGCAAGGCGGCCGCGGGACCGTTCACCCTGCGGGAGCTGATCTTCAGCGGAGGCGTCGCGCTGGTCTTCATCGGCACGCTGCTGCCCTTCATCGGCGGTGACGTGCTCTACACCAACTTCTGGAGCAGTGCGTCCCTCTTCTTCATCGGTATCGGCATCCTGTTGCCCGTCATCGCGCTGGCACTACTCGCCGCACGACGGCTGGGCAGCTCCGGGCTGCGGGTGGGGTCGTTGTCGGTCGACCAGTTCGCGTCCGTCACCGCCGTCCTGGCCGCGACGTTCTTCTTCCTGCAGACCGTCACCGCGTACCACGTGGGCCCTCTCGTAGCCCTGATCGGTTCGCTCGGCATGCTGGCCGCGAGCGTGGTCGCCCCGTTCCTGCCCGTCCTCAAGGACGACTTCACGGGCCGCCCCGAGGTACCCGCCCGCACCGCGGCCCGCCCCATCACCGCTGCCCGCCCCCGTCCGCCGAAGCCGGTCAAGCCGGCCAAGCCGGCAACTCCGGTGGACACCGCGGCGGCTCCCGGCAGCGCCGGCCGGACGACTCCGTCCGGCATCAATCCTGCTGCCGCCGGTGTCCGCCAGAACGGTGCGGGCCTGTACGGTGCGGGCGGTGCAGGGGCCGTGGGCGCGGGCGCTGCCGCAGCCGGCCAGGCCGGCATCGAGCGCGGCCCCTCGACCCCGGCCCCGGCCTCGTCCGATACCGCGGCAGGAGACGCCGGGCGTCCTGACCAGGCGGCGCACGGCCAGGTCGGCGCGCACGCTGTGGGCCACTCCTCGGATGACACCTCGCGTGAGACCTCGCGTGAGACCTCGGACGAGACCTCGAGTCAGACCTCGAGTCAGACCGACAGCCCCGCTACGGCGGACCATTTCTCCTCCGCCTCGGTCCAGCCCGACGAGACGCGCGTCCATGACGTCGTCCGCGACGACACGACACGGACCTACGCGGCGGCCGACTCCTCCACCGGGGAGCGGGCCCGCCAGGAACCGATCACGGCGACCCGTTCGACGGACGAGGAGCCCGTCGTCGAGGCGTTCTGGTTCGCCGTCGGGTCCCAGCGGCCGGTCTACGACGAGCAGACCGGCCGCGAGGTCTTCCGGCTGCAGCCGGGCGACTGGGAGGTGGGCATCGAGGACCGCGGCAGCGAGTTCCTCGTCCAGGACAAGCGCACGGGTGCCGTCGGCATCCTGCGGGACCTGCGCAACGTCGAGCGCGCTCCCCGCGACTGAGACCGAGCGCCACCCCTGCCGCTGCCCGAGTTGGTCCGAGAAGTACCGCTGGAAGGAGACATGCACGTGGCAGGCAGGAAGCCCGGGGTCGAGGAGGAATCGCCGGTCGCGCTCAAGCGCCGGGCGCGGAAGATCAACAGGATCCTGGGTGAGACCTACCCGTACGCGGTGGCGGAACTCGATTTCCGGAACGCGTTCGAGCTGCTCGTAGCTACCGTCCTGTCGGCGCAGACGACCGATGTGAGGGTCAACCTGACGACGCCGGCGCTGTTCGAACGCTTCCCGGACGCCCGTTCCCTCTCCGAGGCCGACGAGGCGGAACTGCAGGAGATCATCCGGCCGACAGGCTTCTATCGCGCCAAGGCCAACAGCCTTCTCGCGCTGTCCCGGCGCGTCGTCGACGAGTTCGACGGAGAGGTCCCCGCCCGCCTGGAGGACCTCGTCACGCTGCCCGGGGTCGGGCGCAAGACCGCCAACGTGGTCCTCGGGAACGCCTTCGGCGTCCCGGGCATCACCGTCGACACCCACTTCGGGAGGCTCGCCCGCCGGTTCCGGTGGACCACTTCCGAGGACCCCGTGAAGGTGGAGATGGACGTCGCGGCCCTCTTCGACCGCAAGGACTGGACCATGCTGTCCCACCGCGTGGTGTTCCACGGGCGGCGGATCTGCCACGCGAAGAAGCCGGCGTGCGCCGTATGCCCGGTCGCCGCGCTGTGCCCGTCGTTCGGTGAGGGGGAGACCGACCCGATGAAAGCCGCGAAACTGCTCAAGTACGAACTCGCTCCGGGCCGGGAGGACCTGCTGGAGCTCATGCGCGCCGGACGATCCCGCGCCGAGCTCCGAGACGCCGGGCACGGCCTGGGTGCCTAGCCCTCCGGTCGGCACGGTGTACGACGACCTGGCCGCGTGGGTGAGCGCGAAGGCCGCGTCGGGGTCGGCGCTGGTCCGTCCGGGCGGCTGGCAGTTCGCCGCGCTGGATCCCGCCCGGAGCCGCCGGGCGGCGGTGCTCGTCCTCTTCGGCGTCGGCGACGGCGTCGAGTCCGCATCTGCTGCGACCGGTCCGGGCCGGGACGACCTGGACATCCTCTTCCTGATGCGGGCCGCCTCCCTGTCCAACCATCCCGGCCAGGTGGCGTTCCCCGGGGGCGCGATCGACCCGGGCGACGCCGACGAGGGCGCGGCGGCCCTCCGCGAGGCGCACGAGGAGACGGGACTGGATCCCGCCGGCGTCGACATCGTGGGGACGCTTCCGGAGGTCGGTCTCCCGGTCAGCAACTTCCTGGTCACTCCGGTCGTCGCCTGGTGGACGGAGCAGTCGCCCGTGCACGCCGTGGACGCGGCGGAGTCGGAGGCGGTCTTCCGGTGCCCGGTGGCCACGCTCCTCGACCCGGCGCATCGTCGGACGGCGGTGGTGCGGCGGAACGGCTTCGTGAGCCGGACGCCCGCGTTCATCACCCCCGACGCGGTGATCTGGGGGTTCACGGCGTTACTCCTCGACGCGATGTTCGACGGGCTCGGCTGGACCACACCCTGGGATCAGTCGCAGGAGATCCCGGCACCTCTCTGAACCGGCGCCTACTTCGCGTCCGCGTAGGACGAGACCGTGACCGTCGTGATGGAGAACTCGATGGGGATGGCACCGAAGATCAGGCGGGTCGCAGCGCGTGCGGCCTCCTCGAGGACGATCCGTGCCTCCTCAGCCCGGTCCGTCGGGACGTGCAGCACCACCTCGTCGTGAAGGAAGAACGCGATGCGGCTCCGTGGTTCCGGAATGGTGCTCGCCGCGAGGCGACGACGGATCTCGGCGAGCCAGCAGAGGGCCCACTCCGCGGCGGAGGCCTGCACCACGAAGTTCCGCGTGAAGCGGCCCCGCGCCCGTGCGGCGCTGTCCGCCCTGCGCTGTTCCTCCGCCGTCGTGGTGCGCTGTCTGGCCCGCCATTCCTCGGACGCGGGCGGGCACCCGCGGCGGAGATGGCTCGCCACGCCGTCTCCCGCCTCGCCCGCCCGCGCTGCCGCCTCCACCACGCCGATGGCGCGCGGGTAGGCGCGGGTCAGCTGCGGCATCAGCCGGCCGGACTCGCCGCTGGTGGCGCCGTACATGGCGCCGAGCATCGCGAGCTTTGCCTTCGCCCGGTCACCGCCGAAGCCCTGGTCGGCGATGCCCTGATAGAGGTCGCGGCCGCGTGCTGCGGCGGCGAGCGCAGAGTCCTGCCCGAGGGCCGCCAGCACCCGCGGTTCGAGCTGCGCGGCGTCGGCGACGATGAAGACATGGCCCTCGTCCGGCCTCACGGCGTCGCGCACCTGGTGAGGGATCTGCAGCGCTCCGCCGCCCCGCGACGCCCAGCGTCCGGAGACGACCCCGCCGACCACGTACTCCGGGCGGAAGCGGCCGTCGTGCACCCAGGTGTCGAGCCAGGTCCAGCCGTTGGCGGTCAGGAGCCGGGAGAGTTTCTTGTAGGCGAGGAGCGGACCGATCGCAGGGTGCTGCTGGCGCTCGAGTTCCCAGGACCGCGTGGTCTTCACCTCGATCCCGGCCCGGTGCAGTGCACGCAGGACCTCCTGCGGTGAGTCCGGATTCAGCCCCGGGTTCCCCAGGGCCGCCCGCAGCTCGCCGGCGAGCCGCTCCAGCTCCTTCGGCCGGGCGCCGTCCGCCGGCCGGGGGCCCAGGCTCCGTTCGAGCAGCTCCTCGTGGATGTCCCGGCGCCAGGGGAGGCCCCAGAACTCCATCTCGGCCGCGATCAGGGCTCCCGCCGACTCGGCCGCGACGAGCAGGTTGAGGCGGGCCGCTTCCGTGGTGTCGGTGACGGCCGCGAGCTGCCGGCCGAACTGGTCGACGACGTCGTCGAGGAACGGGCCCGCCGTGGCCTGCGGTTCGTCGAACAGCGACTGCTGGTTCGGTGCGGGCGGAAGCGGTGGCAGCGAGGCCCGTGCGGGTTCGGTGCCGTCGTCCGTCCGTGCCGTCGCCCGCAGGGAGTCGATGTACGGGGAGGGGCGGCACGCCGGTGAATGAGCGAGGAGGGCGCGGGTCAGCGTCACGTCCCAGCACCGGTCCACTGTCACCCCTGCTGCCAGCAGCTCGGGGTACCAGCGCCGCGTGCGGTCCCAGACCCAGCGCGGGCGGGAGGCCTCGGCCTCGGCGACGGCGGACACGAAGCCGCCTTGCTCCACGACTCGCGGAGCACCCGTCCGCTCGCCGCTCGGATCCAGTCGCTGGAGCGAAACGCTGCCGCTGCCGCCCTGATGCGACGGCGTCGGTGCCACGGCGATGTACATGTCCATATTGTCGGCCGTGGCGGTGTCATTCCTGCAATCCATGGTTGTCCACATACCGGCCGCCGCGGGCCGGCGGCGCGGGCCCTGCGGTGAGGCTTGGCGGATGAGGCAGCAGACCTGGACGCCGGAGGCCCGGCGAGGACGCGTGGTCCTCGCGGGCGGCTCCCAGTACGTGCAGGACCAGGTGGCGCGGGCGTGCGCGGCGGCCGGGGCCACGCCGACCTTCGTGGACGGAATCGCGGATGCACTGCCCCTGGATCCGTCGGTGCTGCTCGTCGGGCCCGATCAGGCCCAGGAGGGGGTGGCCGGGCATGAGGAGGTGATCGTAGTGGGCGCGCCGGACGACGAGTCGCGCGTCTGGGCGGCCGCGGCGAACCTGGCGTCGTCCCGGGTCGTCATCCTGCCGCACGGCTCCGGGTGGCTCGCCGAATACCTGGGCCGGCGCCTGAACCCGGCGGCCGCCGGATCGGTGGTCGGCTTCCTCGGGACGGCCGGCGGATGCGGCGTCAGCACGCTCGCCTTCTGGTGTGCGCGCCGCCTTGCCCGCCAGGGACGGCCCACGCTGCTGGTGGACGGGCAGCCACCGCAGGGCGGGCTCGACCTCGCCCTGGGGCTCGAGGAGCGCCCCGGCGTGCGCTGGCACGATCTCCGGGAGCTGCGGGGCACCCTGAACGCGGGGCAGCTGAAGTCCGCCCTGCCGACCGCGGGGAACCTCTCGGTGCTGTCCCACACGGCCCGTCCCGGTACCGGCGAAGCGGGTGAGACGGGTGAGGGGATGGAATCCGCGGCTGCCGTGCTCGATGCTGCCCGTGGCGCGTTCGACATGACCCTGGTGGACCTCGGCGGCAGGATCCCTTCCGGCCCTTCCCTGGTATCCGCCTGTGACCACCTCGTGCTGCTGGTGCCCTCACGTCCGCGCAGCATCGCGGCACTGGAGGCCGTCCTGCCGGTGTACGGCTCGGTGCACGTCACGGTGGTGCTGCGGGGCCCCGTGCACGACGGGCTCGACGCGTGGCACGTGGCCGATCTGGCCGGACGGCCCGGCCCGCTGCCGTACCTTCCCTTCGTCCGGGGAGTCGCCACGGCGGAGGCCGGTGGCGGCATGCTCGGCTTCAAGCTCCCCCGGAGGGCACGGAACGTCGTCCACTCCGTCTGTGCCGGGCTGGAGCGCGCGGGATGAAGGGCGGCAGCGGACAGGACGGGCCCACGCGGCGCCAGTTGCGTGCACTGGGTGACCCTCCGCACCGTTCCGGTGCAGGCGGACGGGCCGGCGGCGGGAGCTCACCGACGGATGCTGCCGGGGCGGCTTCCATGGTGGACACCGTCCGCAGGGCAGTCCTGGCGGGGGACGTCCGGCCGACCGGCGCAGCATTCGCGGACGCGGTCGGCTCCAGCGGCCGGTTGCTCGGTTCGGAGGGCACGCTCTCGGCCCTCGACCGGGTGCGAGCCGAACTGAAAGGGCTGGGTCCGCTCGAGTACCTCCTTGCGGAGGAGTCGGTCACGGACATCCTCGTGAACGGCCCCGACGAGGTCTGGGTCGACGGCGACGTCGGGCTCCGGCGGATCGGCCGGGTCTTTTCGACGGACGAGGAGGTCCGCGCCCTGGCGGTCCGCCTCGTAGCGGCCGGAGGCCGCCGCCTCGACGACGGATGCCCCGCCGTGGATGTCCACCTCGGCGGGCTCAGGGTCCACGCCGTCCTGCCGCCCATCTCCACGACGGGCACCCTGCTGTCCATCCGCATCAGGCGCCCGCGGGTGTTCTCCCTGGCGGAGCTCACCACCAGCGGAACCATGACGGTGACGATGGCCAGCGCACTCGCCCTGATGATGAGGCACCGCCTCAACTTCCTCGTCAGCGGTGCCACGGGGACGGGCAAGACCACGCTCCTCTCCGCCCTCCTCGGACTGGCGCATCCCGGCGAGCGCGTCGTGCTGGTCGAGGACGCCGCCGAGCTGTACCCCGTGCACCCGCACACGGTGGGACTCCAGTCCCGCCACGGCAACCTCGAGGGCGCAGGAGTGCTCGACCTCACCGAACTTGTCCGGCAGGCCCTGCGGATGCGGCCGGACCGCCTCGTGGTCGGCGAGTGCAGGGGCGCGGAGGTGCGTGAACTGCTGGCAGCGATGAATACCGGGCACGACGGCGGGGGAGCGACGATCCACGCGAACTCCGCGGAGGCGGTGCCGGCGCGGTTGAGTGCGCTTGCGGCGCTCGCGGGTCTGACGCAGGACGCCCTCGCGCTGCAGGCCGCCAGTGCGGTCGACGTCGTGGTCCATATCGTCCGCGACCGGCAGGGCCGTCGAGTGGAAAGCATCAACCTCCTGGAAGGCGGCGATCCGGGCGGTCTGATCGTTCGGCCCGTCCTCGTCGACTCCGGAACGGGCTGCCGGCGCGCCGCCGGCTGGGACGACTTCGCCCACCGCGTCGACTGGCCCGGACCGGAGCCGGACTCCGGGTCCTGGCAGCGGCGTGCAACCCCTGCGCCGTGACGGGGCTGATGGTGGCTCTCCTGCTGGCGGGCGCAGGCATGATCCTGACGCTGCCCCGGGCCGTGCCGCCCGGGGGCATGGCATCAGTGCGGGGACGCGCGCCGGCCGCCGAGGACATCCCCTGGCCTCCACCGATAGTGCCCGGTCGGGGCGGCTCGAGGACCCGGTCCGGCGGTCGGCAGGCCGCCGTCGACCCGCACGAGCTTCCGCTGTTCGTCCATCAGTTGGCTGGGCTCCTTCGGGCGGGACGTCCGCCCCATACCCTGTGGGCGGACATGGAGAGCATCTACGCCGACGGCCGGAGCACGTTCGCGATGGCGGCCCTGCCTGTGCTCGGAACGGCGCGCCGGGCCGCCGACCTGGGGTTGAGCGTCCCCGACGCCCTCCGCCAGGCGACGGCGGGCGTCGGCCGCCCGGGAACAGGCCAGAAGCGGGCGCAGGTCGACCGGCTGTGGGTGGACCTGGCAGGCTGCCTCGTCGTCGCCGAACGGAGTGGGACGCCCCTGGCCGGGATCCTCGAGAGATACGCGGCGCAACTCGACGCCGACCTCGAGGGTCTGTCGGCGCGCGAGACCGCCCTGGCCGGACCACGGGCCACCGTGCTCCTGCTCGCGTGGCTTCCGGCCGTCGGGTTAGTCCTCGGCTTCGCCCTCGGCCTGAATCCCCTGGCGGTACTGCTGGGATCGTTTCCCGGGCGGCTCGCTCTTGCCGCGGGCATCCTGCTCATGATCGTGTCGCGCCTCTGGTCCCGCGCCCTCGTCCGTCGGGCCGGAGGTGATCCCTGATGACAGGCCTGGCGGTGTCCCTCCTGCTCGCCGCGGCAGCCCTCGTGGTGTCCGCCCCGTCGGGACGCTCCCGGCCGCGACCCCGGGCGATGGAGGGACGGCCGGAGCCCCCGGGCATCCGGGACGTACCGCTCGTGCTCGACCTGCTGGCGGTCCTGCTGTCGGCCGGGGCCTCGGTCGAGAACGCCCTCCTGGTCATCGCCGGAGCGTGCGACTCCGGGGTGGGCTCGCCCCTGGCCCGGGTCCATGCGGCCCGACTCCTGGGCGCATCGTGGGAGGCGGCCTGGGATGTCGGGGCAGCTACGCAGGCATCCGGCGCAACCCGCCCCGCGCTGTGCCGCCGACGCCGCCACGGGTCTGATCCGCGGCGAGGCGTCGAGGACATCCGCGAGGGTCTTCGTTTCGCCACCTCCACGGGAGCGCCGTCAGCTGCGCTGCTGCGTGCCCATGCCGCCCAGCTACGACGACGGCACAACCGCGAGATCGGCAGGAAGGCCGCTGCCCTTGGCGTGCAGCTCGTCCTGCCGCTCGGTCTGTGTTCCCTGCCTGCCTTCATCTGCCTGGGCGTGGTACCCGTCGTGCTGGGCCTCCTTCCGGGCCTCTGACAGGGCCGCCGCGCCGGGCAGCGAGTGGTTATCCACTTAGCCCCGTCCCTCGCCCAGCACCCCGGGTGGCGCCCCCAGAGTTGGTCCTGCGACGACCGTCGCTCACGCCCCGTGGAGCGGGTTCCACGTCGATGGAAGGAGATGCCATGGCACAGCGATCGCACGACAGGGAGGTTGAGGATCCGGGATCCGGGGATACCGACGCCGGGAGCAAGGGTGCCGTCCGTCCGTTGATCGGCCCATCGTCGAAGGACGCCACGCACCGCGCGGCGGATCATGGCGGCGCGCACGCCCGTCCGGAGCTGGGAGAGACGGCACCAGGCGCCGGGAGGATCACGGGGAACCCGGCCGCGTGCACCGTGCCGTCGCCGCTGTCGGTCGTCCTGCTGCCGCGACCCGTCGTCAGGGCCGGGGACGTCGCCTGGAGGACCAGTCCCGCCATGCCCGCCACGGGTGGACCCGGCGGCGGCCGGTCCGCCCGCCGAGCGGACGCGCGGCGTAGACGATCGAACGAGCGGGTGGTCCGGCACCGCGGGGACGAGGTGGTGGACCGGGAAGCCGGGATGGCGACCGCCGAATACGCGATCGCCACGCTTGCCGCCGTGGGGTTCGCCGCGCTCCTCGTCGCGGTCCTGTCGAGCGGTGAGGTCAGAGGGCTCCTGATGTCCCTGATCACCTCTGCGCTCAGCTTCGGCTGATGAGCGGCGACCAGGGCGGATCCGCCGCCAGCCCCCGCGCCCGGTCGTGGACGGGTCGGTCGTGGACGAGCCGGACGTGGACGGGTCGGTCGTGGACGAGCCGATCGTCCAGACGCCGGTTTTGGACCCACCGTCCGGAGCGGGCGCAGCGGGGCTCGGTCACCGCCGAGGTCGCCGTCGTGCTGCCCGCCCTGGTCGTCCTGCTCGCCCTCCTGGTGGGCACGGCTCATGTGGGGACGGTCCAACTGCGGTTGGAGGAAGCGGCACGTGCCGGCGCCCGGGAGGTCATGCGGGGTGAGAGCAGTGCGTCAGTGGCCGAGACGGTGCAGCGCCTCGCCGGGCCCAACGCACGGGCGCGGGTCGAATCAGGATCGGGCTGGGCGACCGTCGAGGTGCGGGCGCGGGTCGAGGGGCCGTTCGTCGGCCTGATGGGCCTCGAGCTGCATGCCTCGGCATCAGGGAAGGAAGAACACCGTGAGTAGGCAGCCGGGAGTATGCGCCGGGCGGCAGGACCTCGACGCCGAGAGCGGTGCCGGGACGGTCCTGATGGCAGGCCTCGCGCTGCTGGCACTCCTCCTGATCGCATCGGCGGCCCTCCTGCTGCAGGCGGTGACGGCGGCGTCGAAAGCGGCGACGGCCGCCGACCTCGCGGCCCTGGCCGCCGCCGATGCGGCACGAGGGCTCACCACCGGGGACCCCTGCTCGGCCGCCGAGGCGGTGGCGCAACGGCACGGGGCGGCCGTGCAGGAGTGTTCGATCGGCGTCACGGGTTCCGGGACGGTCATGATCCGCGTGTCGGTCAGCAGCTCCGGCCTGCTGCCCGACGCCTTCGGCGTGGCGAAGGCGGGACCACCGCCGTGAGCGGGGTGGTCCCGCCCCGGATGCAGACCTACCCGGGTGCGTCGGGCCCGGTGGCCGGCCCGACCCGGAGGTGCCGCCCGCAGTCCTCAGCAGCCGTTCTTGCGCTGCTCGGTGTCCGACGGATTGTTGGTACAGGTCTGACCTGCACACCCATGGTCGTGACGATCGGCTGGCCCGGCGCCCTGGTTCACCTTGCCGACCCACGGGACACCGATGACCCACAGCCCACTCACCGTCCGGTTGACGGTCACCTCGGGCGGAAGCACGGAGTTCCAGACCTGGGGGTCTCAGGGTTGAGCACGAAGCACGACGGCCGACAAAATCACAGGGCCTTCAGAATCACAGGGCCTTCAACGCGTCGATGTCCTTCACCGAGGATCTCGACGAGTGCTTTCCGGACCAGCGCACGGTGGGGGTGGACACCTTGAACGTGGCCGCAATCGATGTTCCGTGTCCCGGTGCAGAGCTGATAGTGAGGGAGCCTCCGGCCTGCCGGATAGTGTCACCCAGAATTCTCAAGCCGAAGTGGCCTTCGGGCCCGGTCGCTGTCGCATCGAAGCCGACGCCATCATCCGACACCGTGATCTGCGTCTGCTGGCCGGATTGCCGGATGTGTATCTCCACTGATTGTGCTGAGGAGTGTTTGGCGGCGTTGACCAGTGCCTCGCGCGCTACACGATAGACCAGAACGGCCTGTTCCCGATCCAGGGCGAGAGTGTCCGGGATGTGGATGCTGAAGGCGATTCCGCGCTCTACCAGGAACGTCTCAAGTCGTAGGAGAGAGGCTTTCAGCCCCAGTTCCTCGAGATCCGGAGGGTAGAGCTCACTGGTCATGGCACGTAGTTTCCGGACATCGTGCTGCAGCATCGTTCGCGCATGGGTGAACACCGGGCGGAGCTCGGACGCGCCACAGCGTTCCTCCGACTCCAGGGCGCACGCCAGTCCGGACAGGTCCTGGATGACTTCGTCGTGGAGCTCACTGGCAATCTGCCGCCGCTCATGGTCCGACGCCTCTATCGCACAACGCAACAAGGCGTTGCGTGTGGCCTGATGCACCTGGATCCTGCGGGCCAGACGAACGGCCGGCACGAGTTGCGCCAGTTGCAGGAATCCCAATGACAGCAACATCGGAGGGATCATGCCCAACAGGACGGCGTTCTGTTCATGGCGCACCACGTCCCCGGAGGAATAGGTTTCGAAGATCATCGGCGACCCGTTCTGGGAGGTGGAGCGGACATAAACCTCCACGAGTTCGCCGGATCCTGCCTCGAATTCGTTCTCGTCCGCCGTCTGGTACTCCAGGGTTGCTGTTCCTGCTCCGCCCTCGAGGAGCAGGCGCGCCCACTCACTCTGCCCGAAATTCTGTCCGATGAGCGATCCCATGTCCGAGTAGACCACCTGACCGTCTTCATCCCACACCTTGATCCTCGAGAGGCTGCCGCTTCTCAGCCACGGCGCCAATCGCTGATCGAGCAATTGCAGGGCCGCGGGGTCGCGAGCCAGGAGTTCCTTCGTGATCAGCGGTGCGACGACGTTGTCGGCCAACCGCTGGGTGATGTCTCGGGCATTGGCGAGGGCATGCCGCTCCGCTTCCGCCCGCACCCAGAAAGCGACCGGCGTCGCAACGAGAATGAGGGCAAGGAATCCAGCCGTGAGGAACCGTAGGACAGCTGATCGGACCTCGCGTCGTTCGGCGACTCCTCGAACAGGTGAGTCATCGGCTGGAGCGCCCGCTGGAGGTGCATCCACGATGGCTGTGCCTGGTCAGGCTTCGGTCGGAACCGGTGAGGGTCCAGCCGTGGTTCCGAGCCTCGCTACCAGCGAGGGGTGAACGATCATGTTCCCCGGGCGGGCGTGCCTCAAAGTGTCCAGCGTGACTCCCAGAGCGCCGTCCTTGGGAAGGAACCCACAGATTCCCATGCGTGCCGCTTCGCGCAGTGCCTCCTGGGACGGGTTGCCTGTGAGCATGACGATCCGCGCCTCAGGAGCTTCGGAGAGTATGCGCTCGGCCGCGTTGAGTCCTGATCCGTCAGCAAGGTACAAATCCATGACGACCACATCGGGCCGCAGTTCCCGGAACATCATGGCGGCTTCGTCCACCGTCTTCGCGGCGCCGACACTCCGAAAGTCGGGTTCCCTGTCCAACGCTCCGGCCAGGAGGTCCGAGAAAGTGGTGTGGTCATCGACGATCAGGATGTTCAGGCGCTCGCTCTCCTGCCTGGGTGCAGCAGAATCCCAGAACCCGTTGTCGGCCCGGGTGATCTGGGAGTTCCGGAAGCCCGTCTCACGACTCGGAGCAGTCGTAGCCAGCAACCGGGCGTGTGCCTCCTGAAGTCGCGCACTCGGAGCACACCCCAGTTCATCGTCCAGGACCCTTCGGCAGCGATCGAAAGTGCGCAGCGCCGCGGTGGTTTCTCCCTGGCCCTCGAGTCCCAGTATCAGGGCCATCCAAGCCCTCTCGTTCAAAGGGTCCTCCCGGATCGCAACCTCACCCCACGCGGTAGCCCTGCCGACCTCCCCTACCTGGATTGCTGCTTCTGCGGCCAGAACCCGGGCGAGACGAACCCGCTCGGCGTGGAAGACCCGCTCCTCTTCGGCCCAGGTCGGCAGGACCTCGTCGCCCAACAGCGGAGCGGAAGCAAGGTCGAGTGCTTCACTCAGCAATTCGAGCGCTGCATGCGGCGGAGCGGACTCCGCTTGCTTCGTCGCCGCTTCGAATCGGTCCAGATCGAGGTCGACCAGCGAGCGATCCATTACGTACCCGCTCGAAACGGTGCGTAGGGGGCCCATTCGGCCGGCGCCCGGCTGAAGGCTGCGCCGTAGGACGCTGACGTAGCTCTCCAGGGTGGGTAATGCCACCGCGGGGTGCTTGTCGTTCCACAACAAGTCCATGATCCGGGTCTTGGACACGGCTGACCCGAAGTTGAGGAGAAAGATCTCGAGCAGTTGGCGCGGTTTCGGGCCACCGAGCTCGCCGGCAGTGACCTGCGTCTGACCGCGTCGAACCGTCAGCGGCCCCAGCACTGAAATGGTCAACCGCGATACGTCGCCGTACTCCACCGAAGGGCCGCCTGACAAGCGTGCTTCCTTCGCCATATCCAAAGTGATCACAATGCCCTGCCCAGTTCATCGAGTCCGTGGTTTCCATCTAAGGCCGCGGTAGCGTCGAGCACCACAGAGGTACCTACGCGATCCGCGGAGGCGGCTACTGAACGGGGCCGTCGAGCTACTCGACCCGACCGCTCTGCTACTGCGACGACATCCGGGGACCATGAGCCGGGCAGAGGCGATCAACTGTTCCCTGAGGAGCCATGCCCGAAGCCCGCCCACCGACGCACCTACGCCGTCGTCGGGCCCTCCGCACTCGAGGTGGCCACCCCGCCGGCGGCACCCGCGGCCTGGGTGAGGATGAGGGACAGCACGGCCACGGCACCGCCCTTGCTCAGCGGATTGTTCCTGTTGCCGCACTTCGGGGACTGCACGCACGAGGGGCAGCCGGACTCGCACTCGCACGCCTCGATGGCGTCTCGGGTCGCCGACAGCCAGATGCGGGCGGCTTCGAATCCGCGCTCGGCGAAGCCCGCTCCGCCGGGGTGCCCGTCGTACACGAAGATGGTCGGCAGGCCCGTGTCGGCGTGCAGCGCCGTCGACACACCTCCGATGTCCCACCGGTCGCTCGAGGCCACCAGCGGCAGCAGCCCGATCGCGGCGTGCTCGGCGGCATGGAGCGCTCCGGGGAGCTCCTCCGCGAGGATGCCCTCTGCCTCGAGCAGCTCGGGGCTGATCTCGAACCACACGCTCTTCGTGAACAGGTCACGGGCCTCGAGCTCGAGGGGTTCCTCCCCCAGGATCTCGTTGGAGGAAAACGCCTTGCGTTGGAAGGACACCACCTGGGTGGTGACCTTCACGTCGCCGAAGTTCGCGAGAACCCCGCCCCACAGGGCGCTGACATCGCGCCCGATCACCTCGATCTGCGTGACGTCCCGCGCCTGCGTGTAGTAGTCGGGATGGGCGCGGGACACCACCGCGCAGTGGTCCTGCTCGTTGAGCTCCTGCACCACGAACGTCCGGCCCTGGTGCACGTACACCGCACCCGGGTGCGCCTGGTAATGGCTCTGCGGCGAGTCCATGGTCCCCAGCAGGGCACCGGAGTCAGCGTCGACGATGTTGATCGGGCCGCCGCCGTCGGCCCGGAGGTTGACCATCGCCGCCGCACTCTGGGGGTGGGTCCAGAACCAGCCCGCGGGCCGTCGCCGCAGGAAACCCTGCTCGCACAGGGTGCCGAGCAGGGTCTCCGACGTCGCCCCGAAGAGTTCGAGGTCCGCTCCCGTGAGGGGGAGCTCGGCCGCTGCGGCGCACAGGTGCGGTCCGAGCACGTAGGGATTGGGAGGGTCGAACACCGTGGCCTCGACGGCGAGGTCGAACACGGCCTCCGGATGGTGCACGAGATAGGTGTCCAGGGGATCGTCGCTGGCGACGAACGCGGCGATGGCGTCCTGGCCGGACCGCCCCGCCCTGCCGATCTGCTGCATGAGGGACGCGCGGGTTCCCGGCCAGCCGGCCACGAGGACGGCGTCGAGGCCCGAGATGTCGATCCCGAGTTCCAGGGCGGAGGTGCTCGCCACTCCCAGCAGCTCGCCGCTGCGCAGCGACGACTCGAGCGCTCGTCGCTCCTCGGGGAGATAGCCCGAACGGTAGGCCGCGATGCGGTGCGGCAGGTTCGGGTGCACGTCCTCGAGCATCCGTCGGGTGGTCTGCGCGATGCTCTCCGCCCCGCGCCGGGACTTGATGAACGCGATGGTCCTCACCCGGGCGGAGACCAGGTTCGCGAGCAGGTCGGACGTCTCGGCGATGACGGTCCGCCGGGAGGGCGCGCCGTTCTCGCCCTTCAACCCGGTGAGCTGCGGCTCCCAGAAGGCCACCGTCGTGGAACCGTGCGGTGAGCAGTCCTCGTCGACGGCCCGCGCGGGAGCGCCGATCAGCCTGCTGAAGGACGCGGCAGGCGCCGCCGAGGTCGCCGACGCCCCGATGAACACGGGATGCGCCCCGTAGCTCGCGCAGATCCTGCGCAGACGCCGCAGGAGGTTCGCGACGTGGGATCCGAACACCCCCCGGTAGCTGTGCGCCTCGTCGATGATCACGTACTTGAGCCGGCGGAAGAACCGCGCCCACCACGTGTGGTTCGGCAGGATGCCGTAATGGAGCATGTCGGGGTTCGCGAGGATCAGGTTGGCGTGGTCGCGGATCCAGCGCCGAGCGCCTGATTCCGTGTCACCGTCGTACGTCTCGGCCCGGACGGTGGGCAGCTTCAGTGCGTTGATGGCCGAGAGCTGATCGGCGGCCAGCGCCTTCGTGGGCGCGAGGTAGAGGGCCACCGATCCGTTCGGGGCCAGCGTGACCCGGTTCGCCAGTTCGCTGCGGTGGATCTCGTCGAGCACCGGCAGCTGGTAGCAGAGCGACTTCCCGGACGCGGTACCCGTGGCGATGATGGTGTGCGCTCCGTCGTGGGCGGAGGCGGCACCCTCCACCTGGTGGCGCCAGGGCTCGCGGACGCCGCGCAGGGTGAACGCGGAGACGACGTCGGGGTGGGCCCACTCCGGCCACGGGGCGTGCTCGGCGTCCCGCGCGGGGATCTCCCGGACATGCAGCAGCTGCTCAGGGTCGGGACCACCCCCGAGCAGGGGAATGAGGGAGTGCACAGCCACGCCGCAATCATCGCACCGGCACACGCGGGGGGACGGCGGAAACGGCCGTTATCCTCTGATGACGAACACGTCCGCCAGGTACTGCCAGCCGAGGAACTCGTACAGTGCCCGCCCATCGGCGGATGCCATGAGCAGGCCCGCGGTGACGTCATCCTCCAGCACCGCTGCGGTGAGATCGCGCATCACGTAGCTGGCCAGCCCACGGCGCCGGAAGAGTTGCTCGGTGACGATGCGGTCGTAGACCGCGTACTCGCCCACCACCGAGACCGACCCGCGGGCCGCCAGGACACCGTCGGAGTGGACCGTGACGCGGCGGCAGGCTCCCTCGCGGGTGCGTTCCAGGGCGAAACCGTCGCCGGGGGGCCGCGGATCCTCGACGTCCTGTCCGCCCATGTCGACACGCATCAGCGACTGCTGGCGGTCGGTCACGCGCATCCCGAGCGGCCCGACGGCGTCGATCAGGGCCTGCATCCGGTTGGTGACGACGGTCAGCAGCCGCAGGGGGTCCTCCCGGATCTCCGACGCCACGTCGAGCAGCTGCTCGTCGGTGGGCTCGAAGAGGAAGTGTTCCGTCTGATTCTGCTGGTCCGTCAGGAGCACGGAGATGGTGCGGCCGTCGTCGTGCGGTTCGTAGCCCCTGCACGCGGACCACCCGGTGATCCAGGTCTGGAGGAGTTCCCTGTCTGCTTCTGCGCCCATGTGCTGAACCCTAGTTCCCGGCGGGGAGGATGCACATAGTCGGCCGTGAGGGTGACGGTTCCGAGACGCGAAGTAGGCTTTAAAACGTGTCGATGAACCGTATTGCCCTGTATTACGCCTTTGCGCCCCTGCCCGATCCCGAAGCCATCCGGCTGTGGCAGCGCGCCCTCTGCGAGAAGTGGGGGTTGCGCGGAAGGATCCTCATCTCCAAGGACGGCATCAACGGCACCGTCGGCGGCGAGATCGGTGCGGTGAAGCAGTACGTGAAGACCACGCGCGAGTACCCGGCCTTCAAGGGCATGGAGATCAAGTGGTCCGACGGCGGTGCCGACGACTTCCCGCGCCTGAGCGTCAAGGTCCGCGACGAGATCGTGTCCTTCGGCGCGCCCGGTGAACTGACGGTCGACGAGAACGGCGTGGTGGGTGGCGGCACGCACCTGGCCCCCGAGGAACTGCACGCGCTGGTCGACGCCAAGCGTGCGGCGGGGGAGGAGGTCGTCTTCTTCGACGGCCGGAATGCCCTCGAGGCGCAGATCGGACGGTTCAGGGGCGCCGTCGTGCCCGATGTGCGGACCACCCACGACTTCGTCCGCGAACTCGATTCCGGCCGGTACGACGACCTCAAGGACAAGCCCGTGGTCACCTACTGCACCGGTGGGATCCGGTGCGAGGTGCTCTCCAGCCTGATGGTGAACCGCGGCTTCCAGGAGGTCTACCAGCTCGACGGCGGAATCGTCCGCTACGGCGAGAAGTACCGCGACGGCGGGCTGTGGGAGGGGTCCCTCTACGTGTTCGACAGGCGCATGCACCTGGAGTTCAGCGACGACGCCGTCACCCTCGGCAAGTGCGTGCGGTGCCACGCGCCCACGAGCACCTTCGAGAACTGCTCCAACCCCGCCTGCCGCAACCTCACCCTGTACTGCGCAGGATGCGCCGCCGACCCCGTCACGCTGCGCTGCCCGCAGGGCTGCGAATCGGACGAGGCCGAGGCGACGGCAGCGGGCGCCGCCTGATGCCGGTCGCCACCGCCCGCGAGGAGTTCGACGACGACGTCGCCTCGGCGCCGTCCAGCCACGACCTCCCGGCGCTCGAGGCGCTCGCGGCCGACCTGACAGCGCTCGACTACACGGTCGACGGCGTCGAGGCGCTTCTCGGCAGCGCCGCCTACGCGGCCCTCGGCCGCAACCAGCCGGCGCCGGCGCTGCTGGAGGGTCGGCGCCTCCTGGGGACGGGCGGCGGCGACCATGCCGTCCCCGTGCTGCTGTGGCTCCTGGGTGAGACCGTGGCCGAGGACGACCTCGCGAAAGCCTTCCCCACCATCGGCGTCGCAGGCCTCGAAGGGCTCAGGCTCATCGAGCCCTTGGCTCCGCGCTCCTGGCGTGCCGCCGTCGAGCTCCGCCCCTACGCCTCCGACGTCGGCGGCAACCTCTGGGTGGCGAGCGATCTCGGCTCCGAGCAGCGCCCGGGGCCGCTGCCCCACGACCACGTCCTGGGGATCGGCGGTGCGTCGCTGACCCTGGCGCAGGCCGTGATGAGGGCACCCGTGGCCCGGGCGCTGGACCTCGGCACGGGCTGCGGCATCCAGGCCTTCCACCTCCTGTCGCACGCACGCCATGTCACCCTGACCGACATCTCCATGCGTGCGCTCGCCTTCGCGCGCTTCAACCTCCTGCTGAACGCCCCGGCCCTCGGCCTCGACGCGCAGCGACCCGGCGAGCGGGTCAGCCTGCGGCTCGGCAGTCTGCTCGAGCCGGTCGAGGGGGAGCGGTTCGACCTCGTGGTGTCCAACCCTCCCTTCGTGATCACCCCGCGCACGGGTGACCCGGCCGGGTCCTACACCTACCGCGACGGCGGCCTCGCCGGGGACGCCATCGTGGAGACCCTGGTCCGGGAGCTGCCCGGCATCCTCACGCCGGGTGGGGCGGCGCAGCTGCTCGGTAACTGGGAGATCACCGACGGCACCGGCTGGGAGCGGCGGATCCGCGGCTTCGTGCCGCCCGGCGTCGACGCGTGGATCATCCAGCGCGAGCAGTTGACGCCCGTGCAGTACGCGGAGACGTGGCTGCGGGACGCCGCCGAGAACCGGGACCGCGACGCCTATCTGCGGAGCTTCGCCGACTACCTCGCGGACTTCGCCTCCCGGGACGTCGAGGGCATCGGGTTCGGGTCGGTGTGGCTGCGGCGCCCCCGGAATCCGAGCGACCTCGTCCGCGTGGTGCTCGAGGAGATCACGCACGAGATCGAGCAGCCGGTGGGTCCGCACCTGGCGGCCACCGTCGGACGCGGGGACTGGCTCGCCGAGCACACCGAGCAGGCCGCATCCGGTATCGGGCTCGCCGACGAATTCCTGCTCGTGGCCGATGACGTCACCGAGGAACGGCACCAGCGGCCCGGGGCTGAGCACCCCGGCGTCATCCTGCTGCGGCAGGGGGCCGGGCTGCGCCGCACCACCCTGCTGAGCACGGAGCTCGCGGGCTTCGTGTCCGCGTGCGACGGCGATCTGACCGCGGGCCAGATCGCCGGCGCGCTGGCGATGCTGCTGGATCGTCCCGACGCGGCCTTCACCTCGGAACTGCTCGTGGATGTCGAGCAGCTCGTCCGCGAAGGGTTCCTGATTCCGGCCCCCTGAAACCAGCGGTTACCCTTGTGCAGGTACTCATGACGCATACTGGGGGAGCGCGGCCAGCGGCATTCGGACCGGATGCCCGCGTTCGATCCGCGGCATCGCACCCGTATTCATAGGAGAGAAGTGCCGACCAAGGCCACGGACAAGAAGCACGGCAAGAAGCTCGTCATCGTTGAGTCCCCCAGCAAGATCAAGAGCATCTCGGGCTACCTCGGTGAGGGTTTCCAGGTCGCGGCGTCCATGGGGCACATCCGCGACCTGCCCCAGCCGTCCGACCTCCCCGCCGAGCTGAAGAAGTCCTCCGTGGGCAAGTTCGCGGTGGACCTCGACAAGGACTTCGAGCCGTACTACGTGGTCTCGCCGGAGAAGCGGAAGACCGTCGCCGAGCTCAAGGCGGCGCTCAAGGACGCCGACGAGCTCTACCTCGCCACCGACGCCGACCGCGAGGGCGAGGCCATCGCCTGGCACCTGCTGCAGGTCCTGAAGCCGAAGGTCCCCGTCTACCGCCTGACCTTCGGCGAGATCACCAAGGAAGCCGTCACCCGCGCCCTCGGGGAACTGCGCGACGTCGACATCCCCATGGTCGACGCCCAGGAGACCCGGCGCATCCTCGACCGCCTCTACGGCTACGAGATCTCTCCCGTCCTCTGGCGCAAGGTGGCCCGCGGCCTGTCCGCCGGCCGCGTCCAGTCGGTGGCGACGCGCCTCGTCGTCGAGCGGGAACGCGAGCGCATGGCGTTCCGTGCGGCATCGTACTGGGACCTCACCGGCACCTTCACGCCCGAGGACTCCGCCAAGGGCGGCGCCTTCCCGGCCAAGCTCGTGGCCGTGGACGGTAGCCGTATCGCCTCCGGCAAGGACTTCTCGGACCGTGGTGAGCTGAAGGCCGCCAACGCCGTCCGGCTCGACGAGGACGCCGCGCGCTCACTCGCCACGGGTCTGGAGAGCGCCGCGTTCGAGATCCGTTCCGTCGAGACCAAGCCCTACACGCGCCGTCCCGCCGCGCCGTTCACCACGTCCACCCTGCAGCAGGAGGCGGCCCGCAAGCTGCGCTTCAGCTCGAAGGTCACCATGCAGGTGGCGCAGCGTCTGTACGAGAACGGCTACATCACCTACATGCG
This sequence comes from Arthrobacter sp. TJ-238, assembly GCF_058269215.1. Lineage (NCBI taxonomy): Bacteria > Bacillati > Actinomycetota > Actinomycetes > Micrococcales > Micrococcaceae > Arthrobacter > Arthrobacter sp. TJ-238. Next base: position 245,878 of record NZ_JBZCNH010000004.1, read on the forward strand.
TACCGACTCCTCGGCGCTCTCGGACCAGGCCATCAACGCCGCCCGCCGGCAGGCCTCCGAGCTGTACGGCCCGGAGTACGTCCCCGAGGCACGCCGCGTGTACAAGGGCAAGGCCAAGAACGCGCAGGAGGCCCACGAGGCCATCCGCCCCGCGGGCGACTCGTTCCGCACCCCCGCGCAGGTGGCCCAGTCCCTCCGCGGCGACGAGTTCCGCCTGTACGAGCTGATCTGGAAGCGCACCGTCGCCTCGCAGATGGCCGACGCCAAGGGATCGACGGCGTCCCTGCGCCTCGGTGCGCGGAGCACCGACGGCCGCGACGCCGAGTTCGCCGCCTCCGGCACGGTCATCACGTTCCGCGGCTTCCTCGCCGCGTACGAGGAGGGCCGCGACGCGGGCCGCTCCGAGGACGGCACCGACGACGACGCGCAGGGCACGCGCCTGCCCGACGTCGCCAAGGGCGACCCGCTGGGCGCCACGGCGATCGAGGCCGTCGGCCACGAGACCTCGCCGCCCCCGCGCTACACCGAGGCATCCCTCGTGAAGGTGCTCGACGAGCGCGGCATCGGTCGCCCTTCGACCTATGCGGCGACGATGTCCACGATCATGGATCGCGGCTACGTGAGCGCCCGCGGGCAGGCCCTCGTGCCGAGCTGGATCGCGTTCTCGGTGGTGCGCCTGCTCGAGGAGCACTTCAACGACTACGTCGACTACGACTTCACAGCGGAGCTCGAGGAGGACCTCGACCGCATCTCGCGCGGTGAAGCGGGCCGCGTGGAGTGGCTCAACCGCTTCTACTACGGCGACCGCAAGGACACCGGGCTGCACACGATCGTCTCCGAGCTGGGCGAGATCGATGCCCGCAGCATCAACTCGGTGGAGATCGCCGAGGGCATCACGCTGCGCGTGGGCAAGTTCGGCCCGTACCTCGAGAAGCCGCTGCCCGCGGACGCCCCGGAGGGCACCGAACCGCAGCGCGCCAACGTGCCCGAGGACCTCGCACCCGACGAGCTGACCGTCGAGAAGGCCCTCGAGCTGATGGAAGCCCCCACCTCGCAGGAGCGCGTGCTGGGCACCGACCCCGAGACGGGGCGCACCGTCGTGGCCCGCGACGGCCGCTACGGGCCCTACGTGATCGAGCTCATCCCCGAGGTCACCGCGGAGGACCTCGCCAGCCAGCCGGTCGAGTACTACAAGAACGGCAAGCCGAAGCCCCCGAAGAAGCCTGCGAAGGTCAAGCCGCGCACGGGGTCCCTCTTCAAGTCGATGTCCGTGGACACCGTCACGCTCGAGGATGCCCTGAAGCTCATGAACCTGCCGCGCGTCCTCGGGACGGACGAGGACGGCAAAGAGATCACGGTGCAGAACGGCCGCTTCGGCCCGTACCTGAAGAAGGGCAGCGATTCGCGGTCCATCGGCTCGGAGGAGGAGATCTTCACGATCACCCTCGAGCAGGCGCTGGAGATCTACAAGCAGCCCAAGCAGCGCGGCGGCCGCACGGTCACCCCTCCGCTGGCCGAGTTCGGCGACGACCCCGTGACGGAGAAGCCCATCGTGGTGAAGGACGGCCGGTTCGGCCCCTACATCACCGACGGCATCACCAACATCACGGTGCCGGGCAGCACGGCGATCGAGGAACTGACGCGTGAGCAGGCGATCGACATGCTCGCCGAGAAGCGGGCCAAGGGCCCGGCGCCGAAGAAGACCACCCGGCGGGCGCCCGCCAAGCGCAAGGTCTCGGCGGGCAAGTAGCCCCCCGCGGCAAGCGGACACTGGACACAAGCGGGAGTAGAGCTGGAAGCGCGGGAACAATGCGGCTAGGTGTGCTGGACATAGGGTCGAACACGGTCCATCTGCTACTCGTGGATGCCCATCCGGGAGGACGGCCGGTGCCGTTCGCGTCCCACAAGAAGCCCCTGCAGCTCGTGGCGTACCTCGACGAGCAGGGCAGGATCTCCCGGAAGGGACAGGACGAGCTCGTCGGATTCGTCCGCGAAGCCCGGGCCTTCGCCGCAGGGCACGACGCCGAGGACTTCCTCGCGTTCTGCACCTCGGCGATCCGCGAGGCCGGGAACGGCAGCGAGGTCCTGGCCCGCGTGCGGGAGGAGACCGGCGTCGACCTCCAGGAGCTCTCGGGCGACCAGGAGGCCGCTGTCACGTTCCAGGCGGTCCGCCGCTGGTACGGCTGGGGTTCGGAGTCCATCCTCAACCTGGACATCGGGGGTGGCTCCTTCGAGATGGCCATGGGTACGGACGAGCTCCCGGAGGTGGCGCTGTCCGTGCCGCTCGGCGCCGGCCGGCTCACCCGGGACTGGCTGCAGGGCGACCCGCCGTCGGCCAAGAGCGTGAAGGAGCTGCGCCGGTACATCAGGGCGACGCTCCGGGAGGCCGTGCCGCAGTTCGCGCACCTCGGTGAACCGCACCTCGTCGCGGGCACCTCCAAGACGTTCCGGTCGCTGGCACGCATCGCCGGCGCCGCTCCGTCGGCCGCCGGGCCGTTCGTCCGGAGGGAGCTGCGCCTCGGGGACCTCACGCTGTGGACCAAGCGGCTCGCCGCGATGAGCGCCGCCGACCGCACGAACCTCGACGGCGTCTCCGAACTGCGGGCGCCCCAGCTGCTCGCCGGTGCCCTCGTTGCCGAGTGCGCCCTCGAACTGTTCAAGGTGCCGTCCATGGACATCTGCCCCTGGGCGCTGCGCGAGGGACTGCTGCTGCGGCGCTTCGACGCCAAGATGTTCGACGCCGAGGAACCGCTGCCGGGGGCCGGGGTAGGACACGCCCAGCTCGACTCCATACGGCGTACGTCCCTGCCCAGGGGGGCCTGACATGGCCGGAACCGCCGGCGGCCTGCCCGCGATCCCGGTGGCCCTGTCCAGTGCCTCCGTGTACCCGCTGGCGGTCCATGACGCCTTCGCACTCGCGCAGGATCTCGGCTACGACGGCGTGGAGGTCATGGTCACCAACAACTCGGTGAGCCAGGACCCGGACCAGCTCGCCGTCCTCAGCGAGCGGTACGGCATGCCGATCTTCGCGATCCACGCGCCGACACTGCTCCTGACGCAGCAGGTGTGGGGCAAGGCCTGGACGAAGATCGAGCTGTCCGCGGCCATGGCCGCCGAGGTCGGCGCCCGGACCGTGGTCACCCACCCGCCCTTCCGCTGGCAGACCGGCTACGCGGAGGAGTTCCCCGAGGGGATCGCGCGGGTGGCTGCGGAGTACGGCGTCGAGATCGCCGTCGAGAACATGTACCCGTGGAAGGTCCGGGGCCGCGAGGCGAAGGCCTACCTGCCGCACTGGAACCCCATCCCGGAGCCCTACGAGCGCATCACGTGGGACTTCTCGCACGCCGCGATCGCGGGCATGGACTCCTACGAGGAGATCCGCGCGCTCGGCGGCAGGCTGGCGCACGTGCACCTGACCGACGGGACACCCAACGGCAAGGACGAGCACCTGCTGCCGGGCCAGGGGGAGCAGCGGTGCGCCGAGGCCCTCGGCCACCTCGCGGCGTCGGAGTGGGACGGCGTGGTGGCCGTGGAGGTGAGCACGCGCCGCGCGCGCGGCGCGGGGGAGCGCGAGGAGTGGCTGGCGGAGACGCTGCGCTTCGCGCGCGAACACCTGCGCCACTGAGGTCTCTCGCTCGGGAGGCCGGCGGGTCCGGTGGAACAGCGTTAAAGAGGGGTGGCGCCGATGGACCGTCCAGATGTTGGGGGGATCATCTGGTTCCACCGGCGCCGGACCGGATCAGGACGTCCGGTCTCACTCGCACCCTTATGAGGTATCCCCAACAGTAGGACCCGTCCTTGTGCCGGAGCACCGAGGATGCTGGGAGAACGCTGGGCGCACGCGTGGCAGGATGGGGCCATGACACCTCCAGCCGCGCAGCATGTCGCCTTCCTGGGCTGCGGATCGATGAACGAGTCCATCCTCGCCGGGCTCCTGGCCGCCGGCCTCGACCCGGCGCTGGTCACCGCCACCGTACGCAGGTCCGCCCGCGCCGCGGAGCTGGCGGAGCGCCACGGCGTGAAGGCGCTCGCCACCGCCGACGACGACGCCGCGAACGTCACCGCCGTGCAGGACGCGGACGTCGTCGTGCTGGGCGTGAAGCCGGTGGGCATCGTGCCGCTGGCCCGGGAGATCGCGGCCGCCCTCAAGCCGTCAGCCGTCGTCGTGAGCGTCGCCGCCGCGGTGTCCCTCGCGATGATCGAGGCCGCCCTGCCCGAGGGCCAGCCCGTCATCCGGTCGATGCCCAACACGCCGTCGCGGCTCGGCAGGGGAGTGCTCTCGATCTCCGCCGGGTCCAGCGCCGGTCCGGAACTCATGGAGCAGGCACGCGGCCTCCTGCGGCCCGCCGGCACCGTCGTCGAGATCCCCGAGGACCAGGTGGATGCGCTGTCGGCCGTCAGCGGGTCCGGCCCCGCCTATGCATTCTTCCTGGCCGAGGCGATGGCCGCCGCCGGGGTCGAGCTCGGCCTCGACGCGGAACTCGCCGCGCTGATCGCCCGGGAGACGGTCGCGGGGGCGGGTTTCATGCTCGCCGAGGAGGGCGCTGACGCCGCAGCCCTCCGCAGGGCCGTCACGAGCCCCAACGGCACCACGCAGGCCGCCATCGAGACGTTCGAGGCACGGGGGCTGGCGGGCGTCGTCGCCGACGGGGCCCGGGCCGCGACGGCGCGGGCTGCAGAGATCACGCGCGGATTGGCGGTCCCGCCGTCGTCCTGACAGGGCATGCGGACGAGGTGGACCGGGTGGACCGGGTGGACCTTGCGGGCAGTGACGCCCAGATGATCAGCAGGGCGACCGGCAGCACCACGCCGAGGCCCGTGAAGAGACGCAGCGGCAAGGGCCCTTCACCGGAGACCGTGCCGGTGAGCGTCAGGGTGACCGTGATCGAGGAGAACATCATCACGGGCACCAGGACGGCGAGCAGCACATGGCTGACCGTCCGTCGGGCGCCGGCGTGCTGCCGGGCGACCACGTAGCCGACCGGCAGGACCAGCGCGATCCACACCCAGTGGTGGAACCACGAGATGGGTGAGATCGCGAGCATCACGACGGCGTTGGCGGTGATCGCGCGGAGGCTGTCGCCGTCGCGGCCGGCCCGCCGGATCGCCACGTAGCCGACGGCGACGACCGCCAGGGACGCGAGAAGCCAGACGGGACGCTGCACGGTCGCGGCCAGCCCGGACTGCGCGACGATCGAGTTGAGCGAGACGTTGTAGAGGTCCGCCGTCGCGCCGACGCGGGAGGCGTCGAACAGCGCATCGAGCCAGAAGGCCGCTGACTCCCGGGGCGCCAGGAGCCACCCGACGGCCACCGTCCCGCCGAACGACGCCGCCATCCATGCCAGCGACCGCCAGTCGCGCCGGGCGAGGAACACCAGGCCGAAGGCCAGCGGCGTCAGCTTGATGCCGGCGGCGATCCCGATCAGCACGCCGGACGGCAGGCGCGTGGACCGCAGCAGGTCGGCGAGGATCAGGATCATCAGGAGCGCGTTGACCTGACCGAAGCCGAGCCCCTCCCGCCACGGGCCGCTGATGCCGATGAGCAGCATCGCCGCGAGGACCGCCGCGGGGGCGCGCCAGGGGGCGGCCCCGCCGGTGGGCGTCGCCGCACGCAGGTAGCGCACGACGACGACGGCCACGCCGACGAGGCAGAGGCACGAGAGGGCAGTGACGATCCCGAGCCCCACGGACGCCGGCACCAGCGCGAGCGGGACGAAGAGGATCGCGGCGAACGGCGGATAGGTGAAGGGCAGCCCGCGCGTGTCCGTCTGCACGAGCGCGTCGTCGTACAGCTCGCTGTCGCCGGCCCGTCCGAGCAGCGCGAGTGCACCCTGCCGGTACACGGACAGGTCCAACCCGTGGATCTGCGCTGCCAGGACCACGACGGCGAGCACCAGCGCTCCCGCGAGCGCGACGACTGCCGCCCCGAGGGGTCCGAGGCGTGCGAGCGGTCCGAGGGGCCCGACGAGCGGGTGCGGCCGGGCAGCTGCGGCGTGTGCACGCCGGCGTGACCCGGCGGAGCCCGTCACGCGGTCCGCCCGGGGAGCAGCGCCGGGCATCCTAGGGCCGGCCGGCAAAGCGCTCGAGCAGGTCCACGTGCCCGGACACGATCAGCATGTCCCGGCCGGAGACCTTCGTGTCCGGGCGGGCATACGTGAAGTCCTCGCCCGGCGATTTCACGCCCACCACGGTGACGCCGTACTTCGAGCGCACGGAGGACTCCGCGAGGGTGAAGCCCTGCGTCTCCTTGGGCGGGTACATCTTCACGATCGCGAAGCCGTCGTCGAACTCGATGAAGTCGAGCATGCGCCCGCCGACCAGGTGCGCAGCCCGCTGCCCGGCGTCCGCCTCCGGATAGATCACATGGTTGGCGCCGATGCGCTTGAGGATCTTGCCGTGCGAGGGCGTGATGGCCTTGACCCAGAGGTGGTCGATGCCGAGATCCACGAGGTTCGCGGTGATGAGCACGCTCGACTCGATCGAGGTGCCCACGCCGACGACGGCGGCGGAGAACTCCTGGGCGCCGAGCTGCCGGAGGGCGTCGATGTTCGTCGCGTCGGCCTCCACCACGTGCGTGAGGATGCTCGAGAACTTCTGGACGAGCTGCGGATCGCGCTCGATCGCCAGGACCTCGCGGCCCTGCCGGACCAGTTGCTCGGCCGTGGCCGCGCCGAAGCGGCCGAGGCCGATCACGAGGACGGGTGCGTTGTGGGCGGGTCTTTCAGCCAATGATCGGCCTCTCGTCGGGGTAGCGGTACAACGTACTGCGTTGCCTCAGCGCGAGGGCCGAGGCGAGTGTGATGGTGCCCATGCGCCCGGCGAACATCAGGGCGGACAGGACGTACTTGCCCTCGGGTGGCAACTCGGCGCTGAGATTCGTGCTGAGCCCGCACGTGGCGAATGCCGAGATGACCTCGAAGACCACCTTGTCGAGCGGTTCGTCGGTCATCGCGAGGATGAGGCCGCTGCCGACCAGCACAAGCGTGGCGCCCATGAAGATGACCGAGATGGCGACGCGCATGGCTCCGTGGGGAATGGTCCGGCCCCAGGCGCGGACATCGGCGTCGCCACGCGCCTCCGCGACGATCGCGAGGAACATGACCGCGATCGTGGTCACCTTGATGCCACCGGCCGTGGAGGCGGAGCCGCCACCAGCGAACATCAGGGCGTCCGTCAGGAGCATCGTCGTGCTGCCCATGTCGTTCTGGTCCACGAGGTTGAAGCCGCCGGAGCGCGTCATGACCGAGGCGAACAGGGCGTGGATGGTCTTGTCGACGACGCTGAGGTTCGCGATGGTCCGGTCGTTCTCCCACTCGAGGAAACCCCAGGCGAAGGTTCCGGCCACGAGGAGGATCAGCGAGACCGCCACGGTCAGCTTCGCGTGGAGCGTCCACTTGCTGAAGCGGTGCCGCACTTGGACGAGGACCATGATCACGGGGAAGCCGAGGCTGCCGAGGAAGACGCCGATCATGAGCGGCGTCAGGATCCAGAGGTCCGTCTCGTAGGGAACCAGCCCGTCGCTGTGCGGCGTGAAGCCGGCGTTGTTGAAGGCGGAGATGGAGTAGAAGACGCCGTGCCAGAGCGCCTGCCACCAGGGTTCGCCGAGGATCATGAAGCGGGGGATCAGCACGACGGCGAGCACGATCTCGATCACGACCGAGGTGGTGATGACGATCCGCAGCAGTGTACCGATCTCTCCCAGGCGGCTGGCGTTGTTCAGTGCCTCCTGCGCCAGCAGCTTGCCGCGGACGCCGAGGCGCTTGCTCACGATCAGGGCGAGGAGGGACGCCAGCGTCAGGGTGCCCAGGCCGCCGATGAAGATGCCGAGCAGGATCACCAGCTGGCCGAAGAAGGACCAGTGTGTGGCGGTGGACACGACGGTGAGGCCCGTGACGCAGACCGCCGACACCGCGGTGAAGAAGGCGTCATGGAGGGGTGTGACCTGTCCGTCGGCGGCCGCCATGGGCAGGCTGAGCAGCACCGTGAAGAACAGGATGACGCCGGTGAAGATGAAGAGGGCGAGGCGGGCGGGCGAGCTGTTCGCGAAGGAGTCGACGAAGTCGCGGATCGAGGCCAGCAGCCTGACGTACCCGTGTCGATCGTCCGCCAGCCACTGTGGCTGTTGACTTACCATTGACGCCTGCTCTGCCCCGTTACTGGTCCTCCCGCCGAAGCGGCACCGTGTCCACCCGCGTCGGTCCTCGCCGGGGCCGATCGATGCGGGTGGATTGTCCTTGCAGTAGTAAAGCATCCCATCCGGGTGCGTCGTCGGGATATCGCCCATCGCGTACCCTTGCAGGGATGTCTATGCACTCCAGGTCAGCGGTGCCCCTCCAGGTCGTCTGGAACGAATCCATGCTGGCCTACGACTTCGGCGGCGGCCACCCCATGAACCCCGAGCGGCTGCATCTCACCGCACGCCTCGTCCGCGACTGCGGCCTGCTCGACCTCGACGGTGTGGTGGTCTCCGACCCGTCCGTCGCGTCCGACGAGGACCTCGCGACGGTCCACAGCCCCGACTACATCCGCGCCGTCCGGCACGTGAGCCGCAACCCGGAGGCCTCCGACGCAGCCCGGGGGCTCGGGACGGAGGACACCCCGGCGTTCCCGGGCATGCACGAGGCCAGTGCCCGCCTCGCCGGCGGATCCCTCGGTGCAGCGGACGCGGTGCTCAACGGCAGGGCCGTCCGGGCAGTGAACTTCGGCGGAGGGATGCATCACGCCGCCCGGTCGCGGGCCAGCGGATTCTGCATCTACAACGACGCCGCGGCCGCCGTGCAGCGCCTGCTCGACCGCGGCGCGCAGCGCGTCCTCTACATCGACGTCGACGCCCATCACGGCGACGGCACCCAGAGCATCTTCTGGAACGACCGCCGAGTCATGACCGTCTCGCTCCATGAGACGGGTATGAGCCTCTTCCCGGGCACGGGCTTCGCGGCAGAGACGGGGGGACCGGACGCGGAGGGCTACGCGGTGAACGTCGCCCTGCCCACGACCGCCGGGGACGCCGCGATCCTGCGCGCCTTCCACGCCGTCGTCCCGCAGCTCGCCGCGGCCTTCTCGCCGGATGTCATCGTGAGCCAGCACGGGTGCGACTCCCACCGGGAGGATCCCCTCACCAACCTGCGGGTCAGTGTCGACGCCCAGCACGCCATGATGCTCGCCGTCCGGGAGCTCGCGGACCGCCTGTGCGAGGGCCGGTGGATCGCGACGGGCGGGGGCGGGTACGCCCTTGCGAGCGTAGTCCCGCGGTCCTGGGCCCTGCTCGTCGCCGTGGCGGCGGGGGCGTCCACGGGCCCCAAGACCCCTGTGCCGGCTGCCTGGCGGGAGTACGTCCTCGAGCGGCACGGCGTGGAGACCCCGGACCTCATGGGCGACGGGGCCGACACGTGGTGGCGTTCATGGGAGGTCGGCTACGACCCCAACGACGACCTCGACCGCACGGTGATGGCCACGCGGAAGGCCCTGTTCCCCCTGCACGGGCTCGACCCCTGGTTCGATTGAACGCGCCGGCAGTCGCAGGATGCCGTAGGGCGCATATATCGCTAGGGTGGGCGAATGGGAATCGATGATGTATTCGCCGTCATCGCCGAAGGCACACGCCGGCAGATCCTGCGGCAGCTGCGCGACGGCGACATGGCGGTGGGCGAGCTCGTGGTCGAACTGCAGGTGAGCCAGCCGACGGTGTCCAAGCACCTGAAGGTCCTGCGGGAAGCAGGGCTCGTCACCATGCGGGCCCAGGGCCAGAAGCGCTACTACTCGCTGGAGACCGCACCGCTCGGCCACGTCCGGGAATGGCTCGCGGGCTTCGACCAGGAGGGTTCCCCGGACGGCCTGCCCGCTGATCCCGGCGCGCAGCACGAACGTCCCGGTCCGCTGCCCGGAGCCCTCGCGGAGACGATCGCCGCCGCCGACCCCGAGCCGGCCGACGCCGGGGTGCTGGCTGCGGCGGTCCTCGCAGGACCGGGGCCCACGGAGGTGGACATCCCGCGCCCCCAGATCGGCAGGACCATGGGCCGGGCGGCCGAGCGGGCAGCCGACCTGCTCTCACAGCTGCGCCGTCGTCGCGATCCGTCCTCCTAGGATCGTCCCGGAGCCCGGGGGTGTCGGCGCCGCAGAGGTCGACGAAGAGCTTCCACATCCGTCACTCCAGCCGCTACAGTGATTCCCTAGACGGATAATCCTTTTGCTACAAGGCGACACGCCGAGCGGGGTCGCCCCGGGGTAAGCTTCTCGATGCCGGTCTCAGGTGGAGAGTGGGCCCCATGCAAAGGAAAAGTGGTGCGATGGCAGACGGGAATTCCTTCTCGGATGTGCAGTTCCTGACGGTCGCGGAGGTGGCCGATCTCATGCGCGTGTCGAAGATGACCGTGTACAGGCTCGTCCATGCAGGAGACCTGCCGGCCGTGCAGTTCGGCCGCTCCTACCGTGTCCCCGAGTCCGCCGTCGGGAACTTCCTGCGCGGCGCCCAGGTGGACGGGCAGTCCGAGAGCGCCTGAGTTCGGGCCGTCCGGCCTGTTCTCCAAACGGATGTAGGCTGTTAAGGAGCGTTTTGGGTGGGCTTTCGGCCCGCCCGACTTCATCAGGGCAGCTGCCACCAGGCACGTGCCTTCCGCCACCAGTGCTGGCTCATCGGCTTCAGGCCGCGGTCCGCGCTGGCACCACGACAGTCTGTGAGGACTCTATGGGTTCAGTAATCAAGAAGCGCCGCAAGCGTATGGCGAAGAAGAAGCACCGCAAACTGCTTCGCAAGACGCGTCACCAGCGCCGCAACAAGAAGTAGCCAGCCGCCCGGCCCAGAGCCGGTGCGTGCCGACCGGCCCGGACCCCCGCCCATGTGGCAGGGGCCCGGGCCGTCGTCGTTCCCGGGCCGTCGCCGTTCCTGAGGCAGGACGCGGGAGCAGGACGTGCCCCGCGACGGCGGGACGTGGTCAGCGGCTCCGGAAACGTGAGAAGCCGCGCCACAGTCCGTAGACGGACCCGGCGACGGTGGCCGCACGCAGGCCGAACGTGGCGGCGCGGCGGCCGCTGCGGAAGTCGTACACCGGCCAGTTGTTCGCGCGGGCATGGCGGCGCAGCCTGCTGTCCGGGTTGATGGCGACGGGGTGGCCGACGACGCTCAGCAGCGGGATGTCGTTGAAGGAGTCGCTGTACCCCCAGCACCGTGCGAGGTCGAGGTTCTCGCGTTCCGCGAGGAGCAGGACCGCTGCCGCCTTGGCCGGGCCGTGCAGGAATTCGCCGACCAGTTTGCCCGTGTAGAGGCCGTCGGCTACTTCCCCCACCGTCCCGAGGGCGCCGGTCAGGCCCAGCCGGCTGGAGATGACGCCCGCCACCTCCACGGGTGTCCCCGTCACGAGCCAGACCTGCCGGCCGGAGGAGAGGTGCTGTTCGGCCAGGGCGCGGGCGCCCGGCCAGATCTTGGACGCGATCATCTCGTCGTAGACCTCCTCGCCGAGCGCCAGGATGTCCTCGTGGGCGATGCCGATGGCGAAGGCGAGGGCGGCATCCCGCACCGAGTTCACATCGGTCATGGTCTCGCCGCGCATGATGAAGCGGAGCTGCTTCCAGGCCAGGCCCGCGGCGAACCGCAGGGTGAAGGCCTTCCGCTGGTACATCTTCCGGGCTACATGGAAGAGGCTCGCGCCCCGCATCATGGTGTTGTCGACGTCGAAGAACGCCGCTTCCCCCCTGAGGGGTGCCGGGTGCTCTGGGAGGGGCTTCGTGGCCCGGGCGGCGTCCGGCATGTTCGTAGTGTAGTTCTTCCCTTGCCTGCCCTCTCTCCGACCCTCTCCGCGGCGCGGCAGTACGGTGGGAGGATGGAAACGCCAGCCGAGATGCCGGGCCCCGGTGTCGTGCTCCTCACCCGCCCCGAGTGCCACCTGTGCGAGGACGCGCGGGAGGTGGTGGCGCGGGTGACGGCCGACGTCGGGCTGGGCTGGCGGGAACTCTCCGTGGTCGAGGCACCCGCGCTCGGGGCGCGCTTCGCCGAGGAACTGCCGGTCCTGTTCATCGACGGCGTGCAGCGTGATTTCTGGTCGATCGACGAGGCCAGGCTCCGCCGGCTGCTGTCCCCGTCGCCGGGTGCCTGAGCCCGTCCGCGGGGGTTCCGACCGCCGGCTTGGTGACCCCGCACGCGCGGCATACAGTGGGGGTACTTCCGCCCCCGACGAGGTGCCGGAGGGCCCGCCCGCCCACCGCGGACGGTGGCGCTAGCAACGGAGCCGATGACAGTGACACCACCGGACATGCCAGGCCTCCACCCCGTGGGGGACGGGGCCCGCCACATCCCGCCCGCCTCCGTTGCCCGCCTCACCATCTACCTGCGGGCCCTCAACGCGCTGCTCGCCGAGGGCACCGAACGCGTGTCGTCGGAGGAGTTGGCGGACGCGGCCGGAGTGAACTCGCCCATGCTGCGCAAGGACCTCTCCTACCTGGGCTCGTACGGCACCCGGGGGGTCGGCTACGACGTGCAGGTCCTCAATCGCCAGATCTCCCTCGCCCTCGGCCTCACTCTCGACTGGCGGGTGGCCATCATCGGGGCCGGTAATCTCGGCCGTGCGCTCGCCGGGTACTCCGGCTTCGTGTCACGGGGCTTCGAGATCGTGGCGCTCTTCGACGCCGACCAGCTCGTGGTGGGGGCGGAGGTCGGCTACCTCCGAGTCAATGCAGTCGACGACCTCGAGACGGTGCTGGAGAGGACGCGCACCAACATGGCGGTGCTCTCCGTGCCCGGAGCGGTCGCTCAGGAGCTGTGCGACAGGCTCGTCGCAGCGGGCATCTCGAGCATCCTCAGCTTCGCGCCCGTGGTCCTGCAGGTGCCGCCGCACGTGCAGTTGCGCAAGGTGGACATGGCCACGGAACTGCAGATCCTGGCCTATCACGCGCAGAGGGCGCAGGAGCCGGACCTCGGTCCGATCTCCCGCGCCCAGTGATCATGCTGCTGCGGAACCGCCGCGGCATGTCCCTACCCGCTCAGTAACCCAATTTCTGCGGCACGAAGTAGGGCCGCGCGGGCTTCAGCCACGTCATCACGACACCGGCGACGCCGAGGAGCATCACGACGACACTCAGGGCCGTCGCGAGCCCGGAGGTGGGCGGGATGGTCTGGCCGCTCGACGCGGCCGCCTCGCTCGCGAGCGGCAGGAGCACCAGGGTCGAGGCGACCGCCAGGACGTCGAGTGCCGCCAGTACGGTGGCGGTGATGCGTGCCCAGTTCTGGCCGCGCCGGATGAAGATGGCCAGGACCACGTAGATGGCCGTGAAGACGACGGCGAACACCAGGCCGAACGCCACACCCACGGAAGCGCCGGGGAGGCCTGTCGTCTCCGTCGTCAGCGAGGTGATGACGGACGAGACGAGGTACAGGGCGCCGGCGGCCAGGATGAGGTAGTAGGCCCTCATGACCTCCTTGGGGGCTGGGCCCTTGTCCGCCTGCTGAGGCAGCGCACCGCCGCCGGGATAGGCGTAGGGCTGGGCCGCCTGGTAGCCGGACTGGCCCTGGCCCTGCTGGCCGTACTGCCCTGGCTGGCCGTACTGGCCCTGCTGGCCGTCCCGCTGGCCGTACTGGCCCTGCTGCCCCTGCTGGCCGTACTGGCCCGCCGGCGTCTGGCTGCCGCTCGTTCCGGGCGGGTTCCAGGCCGGCCCGTCGCCCTGCCCGGTCCCTGGGTTGTCCTGTGGCGTGCTCATCTCGGCGTCCTCCGTTGCGCTGCGGTGCGGTCATCCGTGCGCCGGTGCCCCCATTGGACGTACCCGACGCGGATGTGGTCACTGCAAGGGTAGTTCGTCGGTTGCCGGCCGGAACAGGGCCCAACGGCAACAGCCGGCGCCGTCACGGGGACAGCGCCGGCTGGAGCGGGCAGCCCGAGGGCCGCGGAGAATCAGCTGGGTGAATCAGCTGGGTGAATCAGCTGGGTGAATCGGACCGGTGGATCGGACCGGGTGGATCAGACCGTCGCGACGGCGGGGGCCACGAAGGCTGCCTCGATGGTGATGGTCACCTTGTCGCCCACAAGCACTCCGCCGGCCTCGAGGGCTGCGTTCCAGGTGAGGCCGAAGTCCTTGCGGGAGATGCTCGTGGAAGCGGAGACGCCCGCGCGGGTGGCGCCGAAGGGGTCCACGGCCACGCCGTTGAACTCGGCGTCGAGCACCACGGACTTGGTGATGCCGCGGATGGTCAGGTCGCCGTGGATGCGGTAGGTCTCGCCCGAGCCTTCGTGGGAGGTGGAGACGAAGGTCATCTCGGGGAACTCCTCGACGTCGAAGAAGTCGGCGCCCTTGACGTGACCGTCGCGGTTGGCGTCACCCGAGGTGAAGGAGGCGGTGCGGACGGTCGCGGAGATGCTGGAGTCCTCGAGCGAGGATCCCACGGTGAGGGAGGCGTCGACGTCGCCGAAGGACCCGCGCACCTTGCTGATGCCGGCGTGGCGGACGCTGAACCCGACCTCGCTGTGCGCGGGGTCGAAGGACCAGGTGCCTGCGGTGAGGCTGGAGGGAACGGTCATGATGAACTCCTGAAGGTGGGCCGGACGATGTGTACGCCAAGGATAAGCATGCGTATGCATGATTTATTCCATGGATGGGTCAAATGTTCAACAAACCGCGCCGCACCGCGGGTCGAGGCACGGGTTCGCCGGTTCCCCGATTCGCCCTAGTGCGCGCGCATGCGGGAAACTGGAGGAATGCAGCGATCAACCGTCCACCTGGTGCGCCACGGTGAGGTCTACAACCCCGAGGGCGTCCTGTACGGCCGACTCCCCGAATTCCACCTCTCCGACCTCGGCCGTCGGATGGCCGCGCAGATGGCCGGCCACTTCGAGGAACGGCGTCGCGCCGGGGCCAACATCGTGCACCTCGTGGCCTCCCCGCTCGTCCGCGCGCAGGAGACGGCGCAGCCGGTGGCGGAATCGCTCGGCCTCGACATCACCACCGATCCGCGCATCATCGAGGCGGAGAACCGGTTCGAAGGGATGTCACGGATCAAGAGCCGCCTCCGCCAGCCGCGCTACTGGCCGCTGCTCGTCAACCCCTTCCGGCCGTCGTGGGGCGAGCCCTACGCCCTGCAGGCCGAGCGCGTGCTCGCCGGCGTGCAGGACGCGCGCCGCCGCGCCGTCGAACTTGCCGGCGACACCTCGGACCGCCCTGCCGAAGTCATCATGGTCAGCCACCAGCTCCCCATCTGGGTCACACGGCTCGCCGCGGAGCGCCGCCGGCTGTGGCACGACCCGCGGCAGCGCGAGTGCACCCTCACCTCGATCACGTCGATCGACTTCGTGGGCGACACCATCGAGCGGGTGCGCTACGCCGAGCCCTGCGCCGACCTGCTGCCCGGTGCGGCGAATGTCCCCGGCGCGTAATAGAATTACTACACGTCGTAGAAATCAACGGAAGATGCCGTGACTTCAAGCATTCGCTCCACGAAGCGTCGTCGCCTGCTCACGCTGGGGATGGCCCTGGCCTTCACCGTGCCCGTCTCGCTCGCGGTGACGTCGTGTGCGGCCGAGGACCCGCTCGCGCAGCAGGCGGCCGCGGGCGACGGCAAGAACTACATCGCCGGTGACGGTTCCGTCACCGAGTACGCCGAATCGGACCGGGGCGAGCCCGTCGAGGTCAAGGGTGCCCTGTTCGACGGCACGTCCGTCTCCAGCGAGGAGTGGGACGGCCAGGTGACCGTCCTCAACTTCTGGTACGCCTCCTGTGCCCCCTGTCGCGAGGAGGCGCCGGACCTGGTGTCGCTTCACGACGAGTTCGGCCCGCAGGGTGCCGCTTTCTACGGCGTGAACATCCGCGACGAGCGCGCGACGGCCGAAGCCTTCGAACGCAGCTTCGGCATCCCCTACGGCAGCTTCGACGACAAGGACGGCAGGGTGCTGCTCGACATGACGCAGTACGTGCCGCCGCAGGCCGTTCCCACGACGATCGTCCTCGACCGCGAGGGGCGGGTCTCCGCCCGGATCCTCGGGCTCGCGGACCGCAGCACGCTCAAGGCCCTGATCGCCGATGCCCTCGCCGAGTAGCGCGCCCGTCGCGCCGTGCCGATGAATCCCCCGACCATCCTGTCGGCGGGCCTGCCGGCGTCCGTCCCGCTCGCCGCGGGGAACGGCTTCGCCGACGCCGTCCTCAACGGTTCCATGCTGCTCGCCCTGCCGGTGGCCCTGCTGGCAGGCCTCGTCTCCTTCGCCTCACCCTGCGTCCTGCCGCTGGTGCCCGGGTACCTCGGGTACGTCACGGGACTGACCGGGGTGGACCTCGAGAAGCAGAGGAGGGGGCGGATGGTCGCGGGGATCGGGCTGTTCGTCCTCGGTTTCTCCGTGGTCTTCATGGCCTACGGCACGCTGTTCGGTCAGCTCGGCGCCTTCCTGCGCGTCTCCCAGGGGTGGCTCATCCAGGTGTTCGGCGTCGTCGTGATCCTCCTGGGGATCGTCTTCATGGGCGGCCTCTCCTGGTTCCAGCGCGAGAGCCGCGTGCACGCCAGGGTGCCTGCCGGCCTGCTGGGGGCACCCCTGCTCGGTGTCACCTTCGGCCTCGGCTGGGCGCCGTGCATCGGGCCCACCCTCGGCGCCGTTCAGCTGCTCGCCATCTCCGGCGACGATGCCACGGCACTCAAGGGCGCCGTGCTCACGTTCGTCTACTGCATGGGGCTCGGGCTGCCGTTCGTGCTGATCGCGCTCGGGGTGCGCCGCGGCATGGGTGCGCTCGCGTTCTTCCGGAGGCACCGGCTGCTCCTGCAGCGGGCCGGGGGTGGGATGCTCGTGCTCGTCGGCGTCCTCATGGTGAGCGGCGTCTGGAACCTGCTCATCACGCAGCTGCAGGATCTGCTGATCGGGAACGTGGTCCTGCCGATATGACACGCAGCACCGCATCACGCCACGAGGGCTCGCGACCGATGGAAAGGGCACAGTGAAGCAGGACGTCTCGCAGGACACGAAGGACAGGGCGGGCGCCGGGCGCGCCGGGTCCGACGTCGTCCTGCCCTCGCTCGGGTTCCTCGGCACCCTGCGGTGGGCATGGACACAGCTGACGAGCATGCGGACCGCACTGTTCCTGCTCCTGCTTCTCGCCGTCGCGGCCGTGCCCGGTTCGCTGTTCCCGCAGCGGCCCGCGAACCCCGCCGTCGTCACGCAGTACCTCCAGGACAACCCCGATACCGGGCCCGTCCTCGACTGGTTCCAGCTCTTCGACGTCTACTCGTCGGTCTGGTTCTCCGCGATCTACCTCCTGCTGTTCGTGTCGCTCATCGGCTGCGTGATCCCGCGTGCCATCGCCCACTTCAGGGCCGTCCGTTCGAAGCCCCCGCGGACGCCCAAGCGGCTCTCGCGCCTGCCCGTCTACGGCACGCTCGAGGTGCCCGCTCACCGCGCCCGGGACGCACGGCTCACCCCCGCCGCCGCCGCCGAGCAGACCGCCGCACTCCTGAAGAAGCGCGGATACCGCGTGGACGTGCGCGACGCCGTGACGGAGCGTCCGTCCGTCGGCGCCGAACGCGGCCTCGCCAAGGAGCTCGGCAACCTCGTGTTCCACACCTCCCTGATCGGCGTGCTGGTCTCGGTGGCCGTCGGCGGGCTCTTCGGCTACAACGGGCAGAAGGTCCTCGTCGAGGGCGACAGCTTCGTCAACACCCTGATCGGCTACGACAGCTTCAGCCCCGGCTCGAACTTCTCCGACGACCGGCTCACGCCCTACTCCCTCCGCCTCGACTCCTTCGACGTCCGCTTCGACCGCGAGCAGGAGAGCCACTACGGCCAGCCGCTCGACTTCACCGCCGCCGTCACCACGCAGGACGGCCCCGGCGAGGACGAGGAGCAGCAGGTCCTCAAGGTCAACGCACCGCTCACCATCGGCGGCACGAACGTGTACCTCGTGGGTAACGGCTATGCGCCCGTCGTGACCGTCCGCGACGGCGAGGGCAACGTCGCGTCGCAGGGTCCCGTCGTCTCGGTCCCCTCCGACGCCCTCTACACCTCCCTGTTCGTCCTCAAGGCGCCGGACGCCAAGCCGGACCAGCTCGGCTTCGTGGGCTTCTTCCTCCCCACGGCGTTCGTCGACGAGGAGGGCGTGTCCTTCTCACGGGACCCGGACCCCTTCAATCCGCAGCTCAACCTCAACTCCTACTACGGGGACCTGGGGCTCGACGACGGCACCCCGGAGAACGTGTACGTCCTCGACACGGAGAACCTGACCGAGCTCAACAGCCGGAACAACGACGACGGCGGCATCGTGCTCGGCGTCGGCCAGACCTACGACCTGCCCGAGGGCAAGGGATCGGTCACGTTCGACGGGCTCAAGCGCTACATCGCCCTGGACATCCACCACGACCCGGGTCAGGTGGGAGCCCTCGTGTTCTCGACGCTGGCCCTGCTCGGGCTGACGGCCTCCCTGTTCATCGGGCGCCGCAGGCTGTGGGTACGGACCGGGGAGCATCCGGACGGACGCATCATGCTGGAATACGGACTGCTGGCCCGCGGCGAGGACCCCCGGCTCCTCGCCGAGGGCAGGGCGGTCGAGAAACTGCTGGCGGACCACTGGTTGGTCCCGTCCGCACCCGCGGGGGACCATAGGGAGCAGGGGGCCGCGCAGCCGGCAGCCGGCTCTGTGCACCACGACGCAAAGGACATCTGATGCCACAACCAGTCAATGCCGAGCTCGGGCAGGTCAGTGAGCTCTTCATGCTCCTGGCCTCCATCGCCTACGTGGTGGCCCTGGTCTTCTTCGTGCTCGACCTCGTGAAGTCGAGCTCCACCATCGGGGCGCTCGAGTCGCGCCTCGCCGGCGAGAAGGCCGCTCCGGCCCGTGCCCTCGCCGGGGTCGGTGTGCGCGGGGCAGGGTCGTCGACGGCGGCCGTCCCCACCGCACCGGCGACGGCCGACGACTCCATGGACTACGGTTCCGGCCCCCGGCGCGGACTGGCCCGCGTGGCCGTCTCGCTGACCGTCCTGGCCGCGGTGATCCACGGCGCCGCCGTCATCACGCGTGGCATCGCGGCGCACCGGGTGCCGTGGGGCAACATGTACGAGTTCTGCACCACCGGTGCGTTCCTCGTCGCGCTCATCTTCCTCATCGCGCTCACGCGCAAGGACCTCCGATTCGTGGGCTCCTTCGTGGTGGGGCTCGTGGTCATCATGCTGTGCGCCGCCACCGTCGGGTTCCCGACGCCCGTCGCCCGCCTGATCCCGGCCCTGCAGAGCTACTGGCTGATCGTGCACGTCTCCATCGCGGTGGCGTCCTCGGCGCTCTTCACCATCACGTTCTCCATGTCGGTGCTGCAGCTCCTGCAGACCTCGCGCGAGGCCAAGCTCCTCGCCGGCAAGGCCGACACCGCCCGGTTCCTGCGCCTCGTGCCGTCCGCCCTGAGCCTGGAGAACCTGTCCTACCGCCTCAACGCCGTCGCGTTCGTCGGCTGGACCTTCACCCTGATGGCGGGCGCCATCTGGGCCGAGCAGGCCTGGGGCCGGTACTGGGGCTGGGACACCAAGGAGGTCTGGACCTTCGTGATCTGGACGGTCTACGCCGGGTACCTGCACGCCCGCGCGACGCGTGGCTGGACGGGCACGCGTGCGGCGTGGCTGTCGATCGTCGGGTACCTCTGCATCGTCTTCAACTTCACGATCGTGAACATCTACTTCTCGGGACTGCACAGCTACTCCGGCGTCTGATCGGGCGCCTTCCACGAGAGCCCCGCAGCATCCGCTGCGGGGCTCTCGTGTGTCCGGGACATGTGCTCGCCGCTCACGGAGCCCGGCGGCGCTGGGAGCCGGAACCGCGCCGCCCACCGAGCGGCGCGGTCCAGCAGTCCGGGACCTCACCGCTCACGGAGCCGGGCGGCACACTCTGCAGGAACGACGATGCCCACCGAGCGGGCGGCTCGGTGGGCATGATCATCGCGGAGGGGCGCTCATGAGGGGCGCTCATGAGGGGCGGTCCTGAGGGGCGGTTCTGATGGGACGGGTACTTCCCGTCAGGGGTGGCGGGCTCCTGCGGAACCGGACCCGGCGTCGTCGTTGCC
Organism: Arthrobacter sp. TJ-238; assembly: GCF_058269215.1. Classification (NCBI taxonomy): domain Bacteria; kingdom Bacillati; phylum Actinomycetota; class Actinomycetes; order Micrococcales; family Micrococcaceae; genus Arthrobacter; species Arthrobacter sp. TJ-238. The sequence goes on from NZ_JBZCNH010000004.1 coordinate 265,877, forward strand.
CTCGCCGTCGTGCTTGTCCTCACGGGCGGGGGAGTCCTTGCCGGTCTCGCGCGCCTTCGCGTCGCGCGCTTTCGCGTCGCGTTCCTTCTGCTCCTGCTCGCGCCGGCGCCTCTCCTCCTCGCGGGCCCGCTGCCAGCGCTGGGTCTCGAGGTTCTGGAGGAACGCGGGATCGTCGTCCGGGGCGGTGGGCTGGCGCGGCGAGGGGCGTCGCGGCCCGGACGGCCCCTGCTTGCGGGGGCGACCGAACAGGAACCACATACCGGCGCCGATGATCGGCAGCAGGAGGATGGTGAGGAACCAGGCGGTCTTCGAGATGCTCCGCACTTCGTGTTTTCGGCTCATGACGCAATCGATCAGGGCATAGATGATGACGGCGACTGCCAGGATCGCGGCGAAGAGGAGGAGGCGGGGCATGCGCCAATTGTAGGCGAGTAAACTTGGAGCGTGGCCTTCCTCAAATTCACAGCACTGCGCCTGCTCCTGATCGTCGTCTTCTACGTGGCGTGCGTACTGCTGGGCCTCGGATTGTTCCTCTCCGCGGTGGTCGCCGCGGTCCTCGCCTGGTGCGTGACCTACCTCTTCGCACGGAACCTGCGCGACGCTGCCGCGGCCACGCTGCAGCGCCGGCTCACCCCGGGCGCCCCGCCCGTGCGGACGGCCGTGGAGGTCGACGACGCCGCCGCCGAGGATGCACTGGACCCCAACACCCCGGTCAACGCGGACCGCAAGCCCCGCGGCAACACGGCCTGATACGGACGCTGCGGCCCGGCTAGGCGAGGGCCGTCGTGACCACGATCCCGGCGGCGAAGAGGACGCTGAACGCCAGGTTGATCAGGCCGGTCTGCTTCAGGACGGGGATGAGGCTCTTGCGCTTCTTGCCCTTGAGCATGAGCCAGCTCGGCATCAGGCAGGCCGGCACGAGCAGCAGGACGAGCAGCACCCACGGGTAGTCGTAGCTGAGGAACAGCGGCAGCAGGACGGCGGCGGCGAGCATCATCACGTAGCTGATCCGAGCGGGGGTGTCCCCGAGCCGCACCGCGAGGGTCCGCTTGCCCACCGCGCTGTCCGTCGGGATGTCGCGCACGTTGTTGGCCATGAGCAGGGCCATCGCGATCAGGCCCGTGCTGACCGCACCGATCCACGCCGCCGCGCTCAGCCGGTCGGCCTGGGTGAAGGTGGTGCCCAGTGTTGCGACGAGCCCGAAGAACACGAAGACGAACAGGTCGCCCAGGCCCAGGTACCCGTACGGGTTCTTGCCTCCGGTGTAGCCCCACGCGGCGGCGACGCAGCCCACGCCCACGAGCAGCAGCACCCACGCCTGCGACAGCAGGATCAGTGCGAGGCCCGCGAGGACGGCGAGACCGAAGCAGGCGAACGCCGCGTTCCTCACCTGCCGGGGCCGGGCCACCCCGGATCCGGTGAGGCGCAGCGGACCCACGCGCTCGTCGTCCGTTCCGCGGATACCGTCCGAGTAGTCATTGGCGTAGTTCACGCCCACCTGCAGCAGGACCGAGACGATCGCCGCGAGCACCGCGTTGAGCGGTTTGAACGAGCCCAGCCCGAACGCGGCCGCGCTCCCGATGATCACGGGGGCGAGGGCCATGGGCAGGGTGCGGGGGCGGGCTCCTTCAAGCCACTGTGCGGCAGTCGCCACGGGGAGGTCCTTGTCGTCGGGTCGAGCGGGAAGCGGGATGCCTGGAACGCCTAGGCGCGTTCGAGGAGCATGGAGATGGCACGGCGGTCGGGCTTGCCGCCCGGCAGCAGGGGCAGGGCGTCGAGGGAGACGATGGCTTTGGGGACGGCGTGCGCTCCCAGTTCGACGTGGACGGCCTGCTGGATGACCTCGGCGGCGACGTCACCCACCACCGCCGCAGCCACGGCTGTGCCCCATTCCTCACTGGAGATGCCGAGCACCAGAGCCTGCTCCACCCCGGCCAGTGCCTCGATGACGTCGGAGACCCTCGTCGCGGACACCTTCAGGCCGCCCGTGATGATGACGTCATCGAGGCGCCCGTGCACGGTGACCGACCCGTCGGGTGCCACCTCGCCGGCGTCGTCGGTGACGAACCAGCGCTCACCGGAGTTGAAGACGAACTTCTCCCCGGAGAGGTCCGGTGCGCCGAAGTAGCCCTCGGCCAGCACGGGTCCGCCGATCCGCAGGCGGCCGCCCACCGAGCGGAGTTCCACGCCGTCGAGGGGCGTGCCGTCGTAGACGCAGCCACCGCAGGTCTCGCTCATGCCGTACGTCTCGACGACCTTCAGGCCGTGGCTGCGGGCGAGGGAGCGCAGCGACGCCCCGGCCGGAGCTCCGCCGAGGAGTATCCCGTCGAACCGGCGCAGGACGCGGAGGGTCTCCGGCGACGGATCGGCCAGCAGCCGGTGGAGCTGTGTCGGGACCAGCGAGGTGAACCGGACCCGGTCGGTCAGTTCTCCCGCGGCACTGGTGAAGGCCTCCGGCGTGAAGCCCGCGGTCGTGTCCATGACCCACGGCTGCGTACCGGCGAACAGGGACCGCACGAGCACCTGGAAGCCGGCGACGTAGTGTACGGGGAGCGTCAGCAGCCACTGCCCCTCGGCCTTGAGCGCGAAGGCGGTACCCATGGCGGACGCGGCCAGGGCGTCGACGCTGAGCATCGTCTGCTTCGGCACGCCCGTGGAACCGGACGTGCTGATCACCGCTGCGATCTCGTCGTTCGGCAGTGTGCCGTCGAAAGTCTGGTCCGGCCGAACATGGGGTGCGACCGCGGGGCCCTCGCCCGCGAGGGCCGCGGCGAGGGGTTTCAGCAGCCCGAGGGGGTCGAAGCCATCAGGGGTGTGGACGGGCAGGAGTTCCACGCCGCTCCTAGAAGTAGTAGGGGAACGGGGACCAGTCAGGGGCCCGCTTCTCGAGGAACGCCTCCTTGCCCTCCACCGCCTCGTCCGTCATGTATGCCATGCGGGTAGCCTCGCCCGCGAACACCTGCTGACCCGCCAGGCCGTCGTCGGGGAGGTTGAAGGCGAACTTGAGCATGCGGATGGCCTGCGGGCTCTGGCGGGCGATGTCCGCGGCATATGCGAGCGCGGTCTCCTCGAGGACCGCGTGGTCCACGGCCTCGTTCACCGCGCCCATCTCCACCATGTCCTGTGCGGAATACTCGCGGGCCAGGAAGAAGATCTCCCGCGCCTTCTTCTGGCCGATCTGCCGGGCCAGGAGGGCTGAGCCGTAGCCGGCGTCGAAGCTGCCCACGGTGGCGTCCGTCTGCTTGAACCGGCCGTGCTGCGCGGAGGCGACGGTCAGGTCCGCGACCACGTGGAGGCTGTGCCCGCCTCCGGCCGCCCAGCCGTTGACGACGGCGATGACGACCTTGGGCATGGTGCGGATGAGCCGCTGGACCTCGAGGATGTGGAGGCGGCCGGCGCGCGCCGGGTCGATGGTCTCGGTCGTCTCGCCCCCGGCGTACCGGTAGCCGTCGCGGCCTCGGATGCGCTGGTCCCCGCCGGAGCAGAAGGAGTGGCCGCCGTCGCGGGGGCTCGGGCCGTTGCCGGTGAGCAGGACGGTGGCGACGTCGGGAGACATGCGGGCGTGGTCGAGCGCCCGGTAGAGCTCGTCGACGGTGCCCGGGCGGAACGCGTTGCGTACCTCGGGTCGGTCGAAGGCGATGCGCACGGTGGGGAGGTCGCGGACCACGGCGCCTGCGGCGTCGCGTTCCACCGCCCGGTGGTACGTCAGGTCCGTGAAGTCCTCGAATCCCGTCACGACCCGCCAGCGGGTCGGGTCGAAGATGTCGGATACCTTGGCGGGAAGCTCTGAAGTCACCCGTCGAGTCTAGCCGCGCGGCAGCCGGCGGCGGCTCGGGTGGCTCCAGTGGCCGTGGTCACGCGATGCAGAACTCGTTGCCCTCCGGGTCGAGCATGACGTGCCACGTGAGGGGGCCCTGTGAGTGCCGCTCCACGTAGCGGGCGCCCCTCGCCTCGAGCAGTGCACGCTGTTCGTCCCGGTCCGAGCCGGCGAGGTCGATGTCGATATGCATGCGGTTCTTCACGGTCTTCGGTTCAGGGACCGGCTGGAAGAGCATGCGCTCGCGGCCCGGTCGCCCCACGTCGTCCGCACGGCAGATCGCCGTGCCGTCCTTCCAGACACGCCTGCCGTGGCGTTCGATCACGTCCGACGCACGGGCGTGTCCCTCGGCGATCATCCTGTCGAGGAATGCCTCGTCGGCAGTCAGGGTGCTCCCGAGGCGCCTGCGGGTACCGTCACGGAGCGAGGTGCGATGCCGTTGCCGTTCCGGCGGCACCCTCGACGCCCTTGGCGCCCTCGATGCCCTCGGGGCCCTTCCGCCGGAACCCCACGAACGCGAGGTAGATCCCGAGCGATGCCTCCCACGCGATCTCCGGGAGTGTGGCCAACCCGGACCAGACCGACGTCTGTTCGTAGGCGCCGAAGAGCACGGCGATCCCGGAGGCCGACATGAGGGGCCCTCCGATGAGGCCCAGCAGCGCCATTCGACGGGGCACGAGGCCCGACCGGTACAGGAGGAACCCGAGCAGCAGACCGTTCCCGATCCCGACGACGAAGCCGGGGCCGAGGAGGAACGTCCAGTCATGGAGAGCAACGAGGGCGCGGGCCACGGGCAGGTAGGACTCGGTGTCCCCGCCGTCCCCCTGGACTGCGGACCGGCGGAGGGTGACGACGGTCAGCATGCCGAGCATTCCGACGACGATGAGGGCGCACTCCATGATCCGCGCGGCGACGTAGCCGAGGGCCGCCGCCTCGTGGTGGCGCCGGAGCACGGGGAAGAGGACGATCGCCGTGCCGATGTTCGTGATGACCAGCACGATCTCGCACACGACGCCGAGGAGGATACGGACGTCCGCCCCCGGTCCGCCGACGTAACCGGGGTCGGTGAGCACCGGCGCGTAGAGCACGGCACCCGCGATCGCCGAGATGAACGTGAGGAGGAAGAAGATCCCGGCTATGCGGGCAGCCCTGTCGTCGGATGTCATGATGCTCCTGTCGGCTTGATGTGTACGTTGTACACCTTGGGGATGACCGTAGGTGTATCACGTACACTTTGTCAACGGTCCAGTCCATATCAGGGAAGGAGCAGCCGTGGCCCAGCAGGAGGAGCCCGGGCGGCGTCGCCTCAACCGGCAGGTTGTGCTGCGCGCAGGCATCGAGCTCGCCGACGACGTGGGGATCGACGGCTTCACGATGCGCACGCTCGCTCAGGGCCTCGGAGTGGTCCCCATGGCGCTCTACAAGCACGTCGCGAACAAGCAGGACCTGCTCGACGGGATGGTGGACATCGTCTGGGGCGAGGTGACCGAGCCGGGTGCCGAACGGGGCTGGAAGCGGGCCATGCGTGAGCGCGCCGTCTCCCTGCGCGCCGCGCTCACCCGCCATCGCTGGGCCATCGGCCTGATGGAGGCCCACGGCCCTCCAGGGCCGGAGAACCTGCGGCAGCACAACGCGATGATGGGGTGCCTGCGCGAGAGCGGTTTCTCCTTCCGGTCCACCGTCCACGTCACCTCCGCCCTGGACGCCTACGTCTACGGCTTCGCCCTGCAGCAGAAGACGCTGTCGTTCGAGACGCCGGAGGAGTCCGCCGAGGTGGCTGCCGCGACACGGGAGGGGCAGGCCTCCGAGGCCGCGGAGCTGTACCCCTACCTGATGGAGGTGGTCGTCGAACTGGCGCGGTCCGGCTACGACTACGACGAGGAGTTCGCCGTAGGGCTGGACGTGCTTCTGGACGGGATCGATGCGCTGCGGGAGTCGTGGCGCGCGGTCTGAGTCCGCGTCGATGCGTCGGTGGCCCCGCTGGCCGAGGTCACGTGATGCAGAACTCGTTGCCCTCCGGGTCGAGCATGGCGCACCACGTGAGGAGCCCCGTAAGCGCCGCTCGCGGCCCTGTCACCGGGGTGCCTGGCACCGGAGCCGGTCGAGGTCCACGGTGCCGCGCACCGCGGAGTAGTACCCGTCCCGGTAGCCCTCGGCCGTGGGGTGCAGGTTGTCGATCGCGTCGGCCCGGAGCGTGATCCACGGCGAGGGGGAGCCGAGGCCGTGACCTTCGAAGGCCGGCACGAGATCGACGAACACGAAGCCGGCGGCCTCGGCGCGCTCCCGGATCGCGGCGTTGAGTTCGTCCGTGCCGGCGTTGAACGCCTCCTGCGAGGCCAGGGGGATGACCTCGTTGCCGAACGCCGGGGAGAAGAGGTGCGGGTACCCGGTGACGAGGACTGTGGCATCCGGTGCCGCGGCGCGGATGTCTCCGTAGAGCGTGTCCAGAGCTCCTGCCAGCACGGGGAGCGACGTCGTGTTCCGCGCGGCGATCACCTCCGAGCAGACCGCCGGAGGCTGCGAGGCGCACACCGCTGCCACCTCACCGAAGCCTGCGTCGTTCCCGCCGGCCGAGATGCTCACCAGGTCGGTGTCGGCGGACAGGGCGCCGGCGGCGACGACCTGCGCGACCTGCTCCGGCAGGTCGCGAGGACCGCCGGCATCGCCCGGGTCCGCGACCCTCGCGCCGGCGCACGTGGCATCCGCGATCAGGTCCACCTGTTCCCTGTCGTCGAGCAGGCCGGGCAGGCCGAGCGGGGACCGGCCGCAGTCGTCGGAGTAGGACCCGGCACCGAATCCGGAGGCATAGGAGTCGCCGAGCGCCACGTAGGACAGCGCGTCCCGCGGCGGTGCTGCGGCGGGGCCGGCGGCACCACCGAGCATCGGGGTCGCGCCGAGGGCGACGACGGCGAGGAGGGCTGCGCGGAACCCGGATGGCCAGTGCCTGCTCATCCCTCCACGCTACCGGCCGGGATGGGCCTGTCGAGGAGCAGATTGGTGATGCGGAGGGTGCAGAGGCGCTGCCCCGCCTCGTTGGTGAGCAGCACCTCGTGGGTGGTCAGGGTGCGGCCCAGGTGGATGGGCGTCGCCGTGATGGTCACCGTGCCCTCGCGGGCACCCCTGTGGTGTGTCGCGGAGACATCCACTCCGACGGCGGTCTTCCCGAGCGTCGAGGCGTGGATCACGGCTGCCCACGAACCGACGGCCTCGCCGACCGCCAGGGAGGCGCCACCATGGAGGAGGCCGAAGGACTGGCGGTTGCCGGTCACCGGCATGGTGGCCACCACGCGCTCGACCGACTGCTCCACGATCCGGACGCCCATCTTCTCGTCGAGTTCCCCGAGAACGATGGTCCAGGGGGAGGAGGGTTCATGCGTCATCGGAACTGGTTCTCCTGGCTCGGGAAGCGGGGCATGCGCCACTCTAGCGGCGTGCCGGGAGCGGCGGAGAGCGCGAATCGGATAACGATCCGATCACGCGACGAGGTAGGCGCGGCCCCTGACCTGCGACGATGCAGGTTCCATCAAGAATCCGTCAGCCGTGGAAGCGCTCCCACTTGACAGTGCCGTGCGTCACAGTCAGGATGGTCCGACAGCGTGAGAGCGCTCCCACCGGGTCTGATCTCCCGGTCGGATCCCGGTCTCGGTCTGCAGTACCCACTCGCACCGGCGGTGGGTTCCGGGTGCTCCCGGAAACCACCCCCTC
>NZ_JBZCNH010000004.1:273408-340786 GCF_058269215.1 Arthrobacter sp. TJ-238
TTTCTTCCGACCCCCCCCCCCCGGTGTGTTTTTGTGTCCTGCCTCCCCCCCCCCCCCCCCCCCGCCACTCCAGTCCTGGACCGGGCCCGATCGACGGGCCCCGGCCCGTGTCCCGTCCGGACGCCGAGCCCCGGGAAGAACCACCCTGAACCCGCTGCACCCGGCGGTGGGATCCAACCCTGACAAAGGAGTCATCCGTGCACAGCAGAGCACGTATCACCGCACTGTCCGCCACGGCGGCATGCCTCGCCCTGGCCCTCACCGCCTGCGGATCCGGCGGTTCGGACAACGCCGGCGTCGAAGGCGAGACCGGCACCGAGGACGTCACCCTGTCCGTCGGTACGTTCAACGAATTCGGCTACGAGGAGCTCTTCACCGAATACGAGGAGCTCAATCCCAACGTCACCATCGAACACAAGAAGGCCGCGACCTCGAACGAGGCCCGCGACAACCTCACCACGAGGCTCGCCGCCGGCTCCGGACTGTCCGACATCGAGGGCATCGAGGTCGACTGGCTGCCCGAGCTGCTCGAGTACCCCGACCAGTTCGCAGACCTCAGCGACCCCGCCGTCGAGGGACGCTGGCTCGACTGGAAGACCGCCGCCGCCACCACCGAGGACGGCCAGCTGATCGGTTACGGCACGGACGCCGGACCCCAGGGCGTCTGCTACCGCACGGACCTGTTCGAGAAGGCAGGGCTCCCCAGCGACCGTGAGTCCGTCGCGGAGATGCTCGAGGGCGACTGGCAGAACTACTTCGACGCGGGCAAGAAGTTCGTCGCCGCGAGCGGCGGCACGGCCTGGTTCGACTCCGCCGGAGCCACCTACCAGGGCATGATCAACCAGGTCCAGAACGCGTACGAGGACAACGACGGCGCGCTCATCGCCACCGAGAATCCCGACGTCAAGGACATCTACGAGCAGGTCCTGCAGGCCTCCGTCACCGACGGTCTCTCCGCGCACCTCACGCAGTGGGAGGACGACTGGGTGGCCAGCTTCCAGTCCGACGCGTTCGCGACCAAGCTCTGCCCGGGCTGGATGCTCGGCGTCATCGAGGGCAACGCCGAGGGCGTCGAGGGCTGGGACATCGCCGATGTCTTCCCCGGCGGCGGCGGCAACTGGGGCGGGTCCTACCTGACCGTCCCCACGCAGGGCGCCAACCAGGCCGAGGCCAAGAAGCTCGCCGAGTGGCTCACCGCCCCGGAGCAGCAGATCAAGGCCTTCGAGTCCAAGGGCACCTTCCCCAGCCAGGTCGACGCGCTGGAGAGCGACGCACTCCTGGGCCAGACCAACGCGTTCTTCAACGACGCCCCGACCGGTGAGATCCTCGCCAACCGGGCCACCGCCGTCGAGGTCACGCCGTTCAAGGGTCCCAAGTACTTCGCCGTCAACGACGCCATGCAGCAGGCCCTCACCCGTGTCGACGTCGACAAGACCGACGACCCCGCCTCCTCCTGGGAGAAGTTCGTCACCGCTGTAGGCGCTCTGTAGCCCATGGCCGTCACGGACCGGGTCCAAACCCCACCCCCCAACACGAACCAGCGTGCCTCACGCGACAAGAGTGTGAAGCGGCTCGCCTTCTCCCAGAAGGTGTCGAAGTGGGACGTCAAGCTGTCCCCGTATCTCTACATCTCGCCGTTCTTCGTGCTCTTCGCGATCACGGGCCTGTTCCCCCTGGCCTACACGGCATGGGTCTCGCTGCACTCCTGGAACCTCATCGGGGGCCAGGGCAAGTTCACGGGACTCGAGAACTACGAGTTCGTCCTCGCGCAGCCGTTCTTCTGGAACGCGGTAGGCAATACGTTCAGCATCTTCCTCCTCTCGTCCGTCCCCCAGGTCGTCCTCGCCATCGCCATCGCGGCGGTGCTCGATGCGAATCTCCGGGCCAAGACGTTCTGGCGGATGGGCGTCCTCGTACCGTTCGTGGTGGCCCCCGTGGCCGTTGGGTTGATCTTCAACAACCTCTTCGCTGATCAGGCAGGCCTGTTCAACGAGCTGTTGACGGGGATAGGGCTGGACCCGGTCCGCTGGCACTCCGACTCGCTCGCGAGTCACACGGCGATCGCCACCATGGTGAACTTCCGCTGGACGGGCTACAACGCCCTGATCTTCCTCGCCGCCATGCAGGCGATCCCCAGGGACGTCTACGAGGCGGCGACGATCGACGGCGCCGGGCGTCTCCGCCAGTTCTTCTCGGTGACCGTGCCGATGCTCCGCCCCACCATCATCTTCGTGGTGATCACCGCGACGATCGGTGGCCTCCAGATCTTCGACGAGGCACGCGTGTTCGACCAGGCGGGCCTCGGCGGCGCCGACCGCCAGTGGCAGACGCTCACCATGTACATCTGGGAGCTCGGCTGGGGTCAGCGCAACTTCGGCAGGGCCTCGGCCGTCGCCTGGCTGCTGTTCCTCATCATCGTCATCATCGCGATGGCCAACTTCCTCATCACCCGCCGCATCGCCACCCAGGGAGGCCGACGATGAGCTCCATCCCCATGATCGAACAGACTGCGGGCAAGGGGGCCGCCCGTGCGGCCCAGCGGGGCCTCGGCTCCCGGCGCCGCGGCGCCACCGGCGGCACGATGCGGCGTCCCGGATTCCTGACCTACGGGTTCCTGGGAGCCGTGATCCTCGGCTCGGTGTTCCCCCTCTGGTGGTCGTTCCTGGTGGGAAGCCACGACAGTTCGGTCATCAGCAAGGGCGTGCCCCTGGTGCCGGGTGGCAACTTCTTCGCCAACGCGGCCAGTGTGCTGGACACGATCCCGTTCTGGAAGGCGCTCGGCAACAGCATCATCGTCTCCACCGTCACGGCGGTGTCCGTGGTCCTGTTCTCCACCCTCGCCGGGTTCGCGTTCGCCAAGCTCCGCTTCCGCGGCAGCAAGGGCCTCCTGGTGTTCGTGATCGCCACCATGGCGGTCCCCACCCAGCTCGGCGTGGTGCCGCTGTTCATCGTCATGGCGAAGCTCGGCTGGACCGGGTCGCTCTGGGCGGTGATCATCCCCGGCGTCGTCACGGCCTTCGGGGTGTTCTGGATGACGCAGTACCTGAGGGACGCGCTGCCGGACGAGCTCATCGAGGCCGTCCGGATCGACGGCGCGTCGATGATCCAGGCGTTCTGGTACGTGGGCCTCCCGGCAGCCCGGCCGGCCGCGGCGATGCTCGCCCTGTTCACGTTCGTCGCCACGTGGACCAACTTCTTCTGGCCGTTCATCGTGCTGGATCCGTCCAACCCCACCCTTCCGGTGGCACTGCAGCTGCTCCAGGCCGCGCACTTCGTCGACTACTCGATCGTGCTCGCCGGAGCGGTGCTCTCCACCATCCCCCTGCTGCTGCTCTTCGCGGTGGCGGGACGTCAACTCGTATCAGGAATCATGCAAGGAGCAGTCAAAGGATGAGCAGCACCGAGATCACCTTTCCCGAGGGTTTCCTCTGGGGTGCGGCGACCGCCGCGTACCAGATCGAAGGCGGGGCGCAGGAGGGCGGCAGGGGGCCGTCCATCTGGGACACCTTCGCCCGTGTCCCGGGAGCGGTGGCGGATGCGCACAACGGCGACGTCGCGTGCGACCACTACCACCGGTCGGCGGACGACGTCGCGCTGATGAAGAGCCTCAACCTGCAGGCGTACCGCTTCTCGACGTCGTGGTCCCGCTGCATGGCGGACGGCGTCACGCCGAACCCAGAGGGCATCCGCTTCTACTCCGGGCTCGTCGACCAGCTCCTCGAGGCCGGCATCAAGCCGTGGCTCACCCTGTACCACTGGGACCTGCCGCAGGCCCTCGAGGACAAGGGAGGCTGGACCAACCGCGACACCGCGTACCGGTTCGCCGAGTACGCCGCCGTCATGCACGAGGCCCTGGGCGACCGCGTCCGGATCTGGACCACCCTCAACGAGCCCTGGTGCGCGGCGTTCCTCGGCTACGCGGCCGGCGTGCACGCTCCCGGACGGCAGGAGCCGACGGCGGCCCTCGCCGCCGCCCACCACCTGCTGCTCGGGCACGGGCTCGCCACGCAGGAGCTGCGCCGGCGCGACGCCGAGGCGACGCTCGGCATCACGCTGAACCTGACCGTGCCGGATCCCGTGGACCCGGACAGCGAGGAGGACCGCGACGCCGCACGCCGCATCGACGGGCAGTTCAACCGCATCTTCCTCGACCCGGTGCTGCGCGGAGCATACCCGGAGGACGTGCTCCGCGATGTCGAGCACCTGGGCCTGGCAGAGTACATCCGTGACGGCGACCTCGAGATCATCGGAACCCCGATCGATGTGCTGGGCGTGAACTACTACCACGGCGAGGCCGTCACCAAGTCCCCGTCGGGTGACGCTGCGCCGCAGGAGGGCCACGCGCCCCTCGAGCGTCCCGTCTCCTCGCCCTACGTCGCTGCACACGGCGTGCGCTCCGTGCCTCGCGGCCTGCCCGTCACCGCCATGGACTGGGAGGTGCAGCCCGACGGCCTCCGCCGCCTCCTCAACCGGCTGCAGGACGAGTACACGGGCCCGGCGGGTATCCCGATCTACATCACGGAGAACGGCGCCGCCTACAACGACAGCCCCGACGACTCCGGCTTCGTGGACGACCAGGACCGCCTCGGCTTCTTCGACGTCCACGTGCGGGCGATGAAGGACGCGATCGACGACGGCGTGGACCTGCGCGGCTACCTCGCGTGGTCCCTCATGGACAACTTCGAGTGGGCCTGGGGCTACCACCAGCGCTTCGGTCTCGTGCGGGTGGACTACGAGACGCAGGAGCGCACCCCGAAGGCGAGCGCCCTCTGGTACGCGCGCCTGGCAGCCTCCAACACGGTGCCGGACGCCTCGTCGCCGGACGCGGAGAGGGCCGGTGTCGTATTGTCGAGGTGATGAAGGCCTCCCCGCCCCGACCGCTGCGTCAGGTCACCGCACGCTCGAGCCCCACGCTCGAGGACCTCGCCGTGGCCGCCGGGGTATCACGGTCCACCGCCTCCCGCGCGATCAACGGAGGTGAGCGTGTCAGCCCCGAGGCCCAGGCAGCGGTGGACCGTGCGGTCGTCGACCTCGGGTACATCCCGAACCGGGCGGCCCGCAGCCTGGTGACCCGCAGGACGTCCTCGATCGCGCTGGTCATCCCGGAGCCGGACGTCCGCGTCATGATGGATCCCTTCTTCGCCGTCGTCATCACCGGCATCACGGAGGCGCTCCGGGAGACCGACGTCCAGCTGGTGCTGCTGATGTCGAGGACCGAGGACGACTCGTCCCGCACCCTGCGCTACCTGCGCGGGGGGCACGTGGACGGGGCGATCGTGGTCTCGCACCACAAGGCCGACTCGTGGGCGAGGTCGCTCGCGGAGACGGGTCTTCCCACCATCTTCATCGGACGGCCGTGGGACACGACCTTCGACGTGACGTATGTGGATACCGACAACGTGGGCGGCGGGCGTCTGGCTGCCCAGCACCTCGCGGGCATCGGCCGGCGCCGCCTCGCCACGGTGGCCGGGCCCGCCGATATGACCGCCGCCGTCGACCGCCTGCGCGGCTGGAAGGCGGGCCTGGCCGAGGCCGGACTGCCCGAGGGGCCCGTGGTCCACGCCGACTTCACCACGGACGGGGCAGCCGCGGCGGCTCGCCGGCTGCTGGCCGAGGACCCCGACATCGACGGCATCTTCGCGGCCTCGGACCTGATGGCGCTCGGCGTGCTGGAGGCGCTCCACGCCGCCGGCAGGACGGTGCCCGGCGACATCGCGCTCATGGGCTACGACAACCATGCCGTCGCCGAGACGGCTGCCACGCCGCTCACCACGATCACGCAGCCCATGGTCGAGATGGCCGTGAAGGCGGGGACGATGCTCCTCGAGGAGATCGAGGCTCCGGGTTCGCACCCGGAGCCCGTCATCTACTCCACGGAGCTCGTGGAACGCGCCAGCACCTCCGCGGCCCCCACCGCGTCCGCGACGAACGCGTAGTCCCAGGCGACGTCGCGCCAGCGGGAGTAGCGGCCGCTCGCGCCGCCGTGGCCGCCGTCCATCTCGGTCTTGAGCACGATGGGTTCGGTGCCGGTCGCCGTCTCGCGCAGCCGTGCGACCCACTTCGCGGGCTCCACGTAGAGCACCCGGGTGTCGTTGTAGCTCGTGACGGCGGCGATCCGGGGGTAGGCCACGGGCCGCACGTTCTCGTAGGGCGTGTACTCCTTCATGTAGCGGTACACGGCCGGGTCGGTGATCGGGTTGCCCCACTCCTCCCACTCGAGTGCCGAGAGCGGCAGGTCGGGGTCGAGGATGGTGGTGAGGGCGTCCACGAAGGGGACCTGCGCCACGATGGCCCGGTACTTCTCCGGCGCCAGGTTCGCGACGGCGCCCATGAGCAGGCCGCCCGCCGATCCGCCCATCGCGGCGATCCGTGCGGGGTCGACCCACCCCGACCCGCCGAGGTACGTGGTGGCGTCGACGAAGTCCGTGAAGGTGTTCTTCTTGGCGAGCTTCTTGCCCTGTTCGTACCAGCCGCGGCCCATCTCGCCGCCGCCGCGGATGTGCGCCGTGACGAAGACGATGCCGCGGTCCAGGAGGGAGAGCCGCGCGACCGAGAAGGCCGGGTCCATGCTGACCTCGTAGCTGCCGTACGCGTAGATCACCGCGGGGTTGGTGCCGTCCTGGGCGAGGTCGGCCCGGCGGACCACGGACAGCGGGATCAGCGTCCCGTCGGCGGCCGGTGCCCACTGGCGCTCGGCGACGTACGCGGCGGGATCGTAACCTCCGCGCACCTCGGTCTCCTTGCGCAGTTCCAGCGAGCCGTCCTCGAGCACGTAGTCGTAGACCCGCGGCGGCGTGAGGTACGAGGTGTAGGACAGGCGGATGATCGGGGAGTCGAACTCGGCATTGGCGAGGGCGCTCGTGAAGAGTTCCTCGTCGAAGTCGGGTTCGGCGGGCAGGCCCTGGTCCGCGGTACCGAGACCGGCCAGCGGGAGGACCTGGACGCGCTCGATGGTGTCCTTGCGGACGGAGAGCACCAGGTGGGTCCGCGTGATGGAGAGGCCTTCGACCCGGACGGCGTCGTCGTGGGGGATGACCGTCGTCCACTGCTGCTCGGCGAGGGGCCGGGAGAACTCGTCCGCCGCGACGAGGCTCACCATGGAGTTCTTGGCGTCGCGGTCGTGGGTCAGGAGGTAGTGCGGTACGCCGTCGACGGGAACGGGCTCGGCGTCGTACAGGATGCGCTCGTCCCGGGAGATCAGCAGCGTGAGCCCGGCCTCGGGGTGCTCGAGGTCGAGCACCCGGTACTCGCTGTACTCCGAGCAGCCGATGCTGATGAGGAGCTGCGTGCGGTCGGCCGACACCTCGAAGCCCGTCCACATGGCGACGTCGTCCTCCTGGTAGACGACGACGTCGTCGGCCACGGGCGTGCCGAGGGTGTGGGAGCGTACCTGGTAGGGGCGCCAGGAGTCGTCGACGACGGTGTAGTAGACGCGACTGCCGTCGGGGGAGAAGGACAGCCCGTAGAAGACGCCGGGGATCTCGTCGGGCAGCAGCTCGCCCGTCGTGAGGTCCTTGATGCGCAGCGTGAAGCGCTCGTCGCCCGCGTTGTCCTCGCAGTACGCGAGCCGCGTGCCGTCCTCCGTCACGGAGAGGCCGCCCAGGGAGAAGAACGGCTTGCCCTCGGCGAGCTCGTTGCCGTCGAGCATGACCTGCTCGCCCGGCACCGGCCGGCCGGGGACCACCTCGGGCGGTGTCCAGTCACGGCCCAGGTCGCCCGTGTCCTCCGCGGCCACGCGGCACTGGATCCCGTACTGCTTCCCCTCCTCGGTCCGCGAGTAGTACCACCAGCCCTTCTTGCGGGCTGGGACGGAGAGGTCGGTCTCCTGCGTGCGGTCCTTGATCTCGTTGAAGATGGCCTCGCGCAGCGGTTCCTGGTGCCGGGTGACGGCCTCCGTGTACTCGTTCTCGCGCTCGAGGTATCCGATCAGCTCGGGGTTCTCCTTCTCGCGCATCCACTCGTAGGGATCCACGAAGGTGTCGCCGTGGTGGGTGCGCTCGTGCGGCACCTTCCTGGCCGGGGGAGGAACAGGGACTTGGAGCGCGGTGGCGTCGACGGTCATGGTTCCCATCTTGCCACTGCCGCTCCGGGCGTCCGCGGCGGCGCAGGAGCGGGGGTGCGGGGCGCCCTGGTTGACCGTGCCGAACCGGCATGCAATTCTGGAGCGGGCCTTTACAGAACGAACGTTCGGTAATTCGTCCGCAGGGCGACCTGCTGGACCTGAGACGACGAGGGAGACGATCATGGCCGAGGCTTTCCTGGTGGGCGGTGTCCGCACGCCGGTGGGCCGGTACGGCGGGGTGCTCTCGGGCGTGCGGCCGGACGACCTCGCGGCGCTCGTGCTCGACGCCGTCGTGCAGCGTGCGGGCCTGGACCCGGCCGTCGTGGACGAGGTGATCCTCGGCAACGCGAACGGCGCCGGCGAGGAGAACCGGAATGTCGGGCGCCTCGCCGCGCTGCTCGCGGGCTTCCCCGACAGCGTCCCCGGCATCACCGTCAACCGCCTCTGCGCCTCTGGGCTCTCGGCGATCATCATGGCCTCGCACATGGTGAGGTCCGGGGCCGCGGACATCGTCGTCGCGGGCGGCGTCGAGTCGATGAGCCGTGCCCCCTGGGTCATGGAAAAACCGGATCGGGCCTTCGCCAGGCCCGGGGCCGTACTGGACACCTCGATCGGCTGGCGCTTCACCAATCCGAAGCTCGCCGCACGGGACAAGGCCACGTACTCCATGCCCGAGACCGCCGAGGAGCTCGCCGCCCTGGACCGCATCACGCGCGACGACGCCGACGCGTTCGCGCTCCGCTCCCACCAGCGGGCGCTCGCGGCCATCGAGGCCGGACGCTTCGCCGACGAGATCGTGCCCGTCCAGGTCAACCGCGGGAAGACGTCGTCGTCCGTGGACGCCGACGAGGGCCCGCGCGCCGACACGACCCTCGACGTCCTCGCGGGGCTCCGTCCCGTGGTCCGCCCGGACGGGGTCGTCACGGCCGGCAACTCGAGCTCCCTCAACGACGGCGCCTCCGCCGTCATCGTCGCCTCGGAAGCTGCCCTCGCACGGTACGGCCTGACCCCGCGCGCCCGCATCCTCGACGGCGCCTCCGCGGGCGTGCCGCCGGAGATCATGGGCATCGGTCCCGTGCCCGCCACGCAGAAAGTCCTCGAGCGTACCGGCCTGGCCGTCTCCGACCTCGGCGCCGTCGAACTCAACGAGGCCTTCGCCACGCAGTCGCTCGCCTGCATCCGGCGGCTCGGGCTCGACGAGAGCATCGTGAACCGCGACGGCGGAGCGATCGCCCTCGGCCACCCCCTCGGCTCCTCGGGTGCGCGCATCGCCGTGACCCTGCTCGGGCGCATGGAGCGCGAACTCACCGGAGCTTCCCGGCGGCTCGGCCTCGCGACGATGTGCGTCGGCGTGGGCCAGGGCACCGCGATGCTCGTCGAGGCCGTCTGATGCCGTCGTCGCTGAAGCTCACCGAGGGCGCCGGTTCGAATGTCCTCGTCGTCGAACTGCACCGTCCCGAGGTGCGCAACGCGATCGACCGCGGGATGGTCGACGAGCTGCACGCCGTCTGCGCGGACCTCGAGCGGACACCGCGCATCCTCGTCCTCGCCGGGTCCAACGGCGTCTTCGCCTCGGGCGCCGATATCGCCGAACTCCGCGCGCGCCGGCGCGACGACGCCCTGGCGGGTATCAACTCGACGCTCTTCGCCCGCATCGCAGCCCTGCCCATGCCCGTCATCGCGGCCCTCGACGGCTACGCGCTCGGCGGCGGTGCCGAACTCGCGTTCGCCGCGGATTTCCGGCTCGGAACGCCCCGGCTGAGGATCGGCAACCCCGAGACCGGCCTCGGCATCCTTCCGGCCGCCGGTGCCACCTGGCGGCTGAAGGAGCTGGTGGGGGAGCCGCTCGCGAAGGAGATCCTCCTCGCCGGGCGCGTCCTCACCGCCGAGGAGGCCCTGGACGCCCGGCTCATCACCGAGATCCATGCACCGGAGGACCTCCTGCAGGCGGCCCACGCTCTCGCGGACCGCATCGGCCGACAGGACCCCCTGGCCGTGCGGATCACCAAGAGCGTGTTCCACGCACCGCGGGAAGCGCACCCTGTGATCGACCAACTCGCGCAGGCCGTGCTCTTCGAGTCGGACGCCAAGTTCGACCGCATGCAGCAGTTCCTGGACCGGAGGAAGAGCTCATGAGTGCCGTGCCGGCACGCGTCGGCGTCCTCGGCGGTGGCCGGATGGGCGCGGGGATCGCGCATGCGTTCTGCCTCGCAGGGTCGGACGTCGTCGTCGTCGAACGCGACGACGACGCGGCGGAGGCGGGCCTCGCCCGCGTCACGCAGGCCCTCGCACGCAGCGTGGACCGCGGCACGACGGCGGAATCGCCGGCCGAGCTGACCCGCCGCGTGGCGGTGTCCACGGACTACGCGTCGTTCGCCTCCCGCGGTCTCGTCGTCGAGGCGGTGCCGGAGGACCTCGGACTCAAGCGGCAGGCGCTGCGGGCGGTCGAGGACGTCCTCGACGACGGCGCATGGCTCGCGACGAACACCTCGTCCCTCTCGGTCGACGTGCTCGCCGACGTCCTGCGACGCCCCGACCGGTTCTGCGGCCTCCACTTCTTCAACCCCGTGCCGGCGTCGACCCTGATCGAGGTGGTGCTCGGAGCCCGGACGTCCGGGGAGCTCGAGGCCGCCGCGCGGGCCTGGGTGACCGCGCTCGGCAAGACACCCGTCGTCGTGCGCGATTCTCCCGGCTTCGCGAGCTCCAGGCTAGGCGTCGCCATCGCCCTGGAGGCCATGCGCATGCTCGAGGAGGGCGTGGCGAGCGCGGAGGACATCGACGCCGCGATGGTCCTCGGCTACAGGCACCCGGTCGGGCCGCTGCGCACCACCGACATCGTGGGCCTCGACGTCCGGCTCGGCATCGCGGACTACCTCACCTCGACCCTCGGGCCGCGCTTCACCCCGCCGGCGATCCTGCGCGAGAAGGTGGCCCGCGGCCATCTCGGACGCAAGACCGGGCGCGGCTTCTTCGCGTGGGACGATGCCCCACCGTCGTCCGCGTCATGACCCTGCCACACCGCGACACCCATCCCAGCAGCACCAGTGAAAGGCGAGCGGACATGACCACCGCCCCGGAACGAGTACAGATCGACGTCGTCCCCAGCTTCATCGAGGATGCCTGGTGGACGCCGGACCGCACCGCTGGGGACGGCGAAGGCACCGTGGTCCGTGATGCCAGTACCGGCGAGGAGCTCGCCGTCGTCAGCACGGCCGGCATCGACACGGCCGCCGCCGTCCGGTTCGCGCGCGGCACCGGCCAGGCCGAACTCGGACGCTTCACCTTCCACGAGCGCGCCCTGAAGCTCAAGGAGCTCGCGCAGTACCTGAACGCGCACCGCGAACCCCTGTACGAGCTGTCGGCGAAGACCGGTGCCACGAAGGTCGACTCCATGGTGGACATCGACGGCGGCATCGGCGTGCTCTTCACGTTCGGGTCGAAGGGGCGCCGCGAGCTGCCGAACTCCCACGTGATCGTCGACGGCCCGCCCGAGGTGCTCTCGAAGGACGGCTCCTTCCTCGGCACGCACATCCACACGCGCATCCCCGGCGTCGCCGTCCAGATCAACGCCTTCAACTTCCCCGTCTGGGGCATGCTCGAGAAGCTGGCCCCCGCCTTCCTCGCCGGCGTACCGACCATCGTGAAGCCCGCGACGCCCACCGGCTTCCTCACGGCCGCCGTCGTGAAGCTCATCGTCGGTTCCGCGATCCTGCCGGCGGGTTCGCTGCAGCTCATCTCCGGTCCGGCGCGTGACGTCCTCGACCACCTCGACTACCGGGACCTCGTGTCCTTCACGGGCTCCGCGTCCACCGCCGACCTCCTCAAGGCACATCCGTCCGTGGCGCGCGGCGGGGTGCGCTTCACGTGCGAGACCGACTCCCTCAATGCCGCGATCCTCGGTCCCGATGCTGTCCCCGGCACACCCGAGTTCGATGCGTTCGTGAAGTCCCTCGTCACGGAGATGACGGTCAAGGCCGGCCAGAAGTGCACGAGTATCCGCCGGTCCATCGTGCCCGAGGCGCTCGTCGACGACGTCGTGCTGGCCGCGGGTGAGCGGATCCGCTCGCGGGTGACCCTGGGCGACCCGCGGGCCGATGGCGTCACGATGGGTGCGCTCGCGTCGCTCGCGCAGCTCGAGGGCGTGCAGGATGCCGTCCGGGAGCTGATCGCCGGAGGCGCATCCGTGGCGTTCGGCTCGCTCGACGCCCCCGACGTCGTGCTCGCGGACAACACTCTCGGCAAGGCGCCGGGAGGTGCCTTCATGGAGCCCGTGCTGCTCACCTGGAAGGACGTCGAGGCCGGCGCGCTGCACTCGGTGGAGGCCTTCGGCCCGGTCGCGTCCGTCATCGGCTACGACGACCTCCCGCACGCCGTCCGCCTCGCAGCCCTCGGCTCGGGTTCCCTGGTGGCCACGGTCTGCACGAACGACCCGGCGGTGGCGCAGGACCTCGTGCTGGGCATCGCGGCGCACCACGGCCGCGTCCTGATCCTCAACCGTGAGGACGCCCGGACCTCCACGGGGCACGGCTCGCCCGTGCCGCACCTCGTGCACGGCGGACCGGGGCGTGCGGGCGGCGGCGAGGAGCTCGGTGGCATGCGCTCGGTGCTGCACCACATGCAGCGCACCGCGGTGCAGGGGTCCCCGAACATGCTCACCAGCATCACGGGGGAGTGGCACGCCGGCGCGGACCGACGGTTCGACGACGTCCATCCGTTCCGCAAGGACCTCGCCACGCTGCGCATCGGCGATGCCGTCCGCTCCGGACTGCGGCAGGTGACGCTGGAGGACATCAGTGCGTTCGCCGAGACCACCGGCGACACCTTCTACGCCCACACCGACGAGGCGGCGGCCGCTGCCAATCCCTTCTTCCCGGGCATCGTGGCCCACGGCTATCTCCTGCTCTCCTGGGGGGCCGGTCTCTTCGTGGACCCCGCGCCGGGACCGGTGCTGGCGAACTACGGTCTGGAGAACCTGCGGTTCGTCACGCCGGTCGCCGCCGGTGATTCGATCCGCGTGACGCTGACGGCCAAGCGGATCACGCCGCGGGAGACGGACGAGTACGGCGAGGTGGCCTGGGACGCCGTCCTGCACAACCAGGACGACGAGATCGTGGCGACCTACGACGTCCTGACCCTCGTGGAGAAATAGCGCCGGCGCAGGTCCCGGCCGGAGGGAAGGGGCATCAGCGGCGGTGGAGCCCGTCGAACACCATGACGATGACGTCGTCGGCCAGTTTCCCGGCCGTCAGCGGTCCGCCCGGCCGGTACCACTCGACGATCGAGTTGATGGTGCCGAAGATCAGGCGCGTGGTGGTGCGGGGGTCGATGTCGCTGCGGATGGAACCCTCGTGGCGCGCGGCGTCCACCAGCGCGGCCACCTCGCGGTCGAACGTGCGCCGGCGCTCGAGCGCCTCGCGCTCCACCTCCGTGTTGCCCCGCAGCCGCAGGAGCAGCGTGACGAAGGGGAGCCGCTCGGTCAGCACCGCGATGGTCCCGCGCAGCACGAACTCAAGGCGCGTGTCCGCGGCGCCGACGGCCGCCCCGGGGGCGGAGAGCACCGCCTCGAGCCCGCCGAGCGCGTGATCGAGGGCCAGCCGCAGCAGGTCGCCCTTCGAGGGGACGTGGTGGTAGATGGCCGACTTGCTGATGCCGAGCTCCTCGGCCAGCATCCCCATCGACGTCGCCTCGTAGCCGTGACGGTTGAAGGCGGTGACCGCGACGGCGAGGACCGACTGCTGATCGTAGCCCGGGCGCCCGCGGCGGGTGGGGGGCGGTGTGGGCTCGGCAACGGTCATGCTGCTATTTTTGCACGACCGTTCGGTCGGCCGGCCGTTGACCCTCCCCGGAAACGCTCCCTATACTGAACGAACGGTCGGTAAATAAACCGCAGGCCGAGACGAGGGAGCCAGGCACCATGACGACGACAGTGACGACCCCGGAAGGCCGTGCGGACCACGACGCCGACGGCGAGCGGCTCTTCGACGAACTCATCGCCCGGGACTCCCGGATCGAGCCCCGCGACTGGATGCCGGCGGACTACCGCAGATCGCTGACCCGCCAGATCTCGCAGCATGCGCACTCCGAGATCATCGGCATGCAGCCCGAGGCCAACTGGATCACGCGGGCGCCGTCCCTCAAGCGCAAGGCCGTCCTCATGGCCAAGGTGCAGGACGAGGCGGGCCACGGCCTGTACCTCTACTCGGCCGCCGAGACCCTCGGTACGCCGCGCGACACGATGACCGAGGACCTGATCGCCGGCAAGGCCCGCTACTCGAGCATCTTCAACTACCCGGTCCTGACGTGGGCGGACATCGGTGCGATCGGCTGGCTGGTCGACGGCGCCGCGATCTGCAACCAGGTGCCGCTCTGCCGTGCCTCGTACGGACCCTACGGGCGCGCGATGGTCCGCATCTGCAAGGAGGAGTCCTTCCATCAGCGGCAGGGATTCGAGATCCTGCTCGAGCTCGCCAACGGCACCCCCGAGCAGCGTGCCATGGCGCAGGACGCCGTCGACCGCTGGTACGCGCCGTCGCTCATGATGTTCGGTCCGCCGGACGAGGAGTCACCGAATTCGCAGAAGTCGATGGAGTGGAAGATCAAGCGCTTCTCGAACGACGAGCTGCGCTCGCGCTTCGTCGGCATGGTGGTCGAGCAGATCAGGGTCCTCGGACTCGAGTTGCCGGACGAGGACGTCCGCTACGACGAGGAGACCGGACGCTGGGAGCACGGTCCGCTGGACTGGAACGAGTTCAAGGAGGTCCTCGCCGGTCGCGGACCCTGCAACGCACAGCGCCTCGAGCGGCGCCGTGAGGCCCACGAGGAGGGTGCCTGGGTGCGCGAGGCCGCGGCCGCCTACGCCGCGAAGCGGGCCGTCGCGACGGCGAAGGCGGCCTAGGGTGACCGGAGGATCGACGACGGGTGACGACGGCGCGACGGCACCGTCCACGGGCCCGCAGGAGGCACGCGCCGCCTGGCCGCTGTGGGAGGTCTTCGTGCGGTCCTCGCGCGGCCTCTCGCACGTCCACGCCGGATCGCTGCATGCACCCGACGCCGAGATGGCCGTCCGCAATGCGCGGGACCTCTACACGCGGCGCAACGAGGGCGTGAGCCTCTGGGTGGTCCCGGCGTCGTCCATCGTCACCAGCGACCCCGATGCGAAGGACACCTTCTTCGAATCGCCGCAGGGCAAGGACTACCGGCACGCCACGTACTACACGAAGAGCGAGGGGGTGAAGCACCTGTGAGCGAGGCCAACGCCAGCGCCACCCGCATCACCCCGGGCAACGCGCTGCGTCCCGAGGACATCGCGCTGCTCGAGACCCGACCCGCCGACGCCGTCGCGCAGTACGCACTGGGGCTGGGCGACGACGCCCTGATCCTCGCGCAGCGCCTCGGCTGGTGGATCTCGCGCGCCCCGGAGCTCGAGGAGGACGTCGCCCTCGCGAACATCGCCCTCGACCAGATCGGCCACGCCCGGTCCTTCCTGACGTACGCCGGACGGGCGTGGGACAAGACCGAGGACGACCTCGCCTACTTCCGGCGGGAGTCCGAGTTCCGCTCCGTGCACCTCGTGGAGCAGCCCAACGGCGACTTCGCGCGGACCATCGCGCGGCAGCTCGTCGTGGCCCTCTACCAGTGGGAGCTGTACTCGCGGCTCGCCGACTCCAGCGACCCGACGCTCGCCGCGATCGCAGCGAAGGCGGTCAAGGAGGTCGACTACCACCGCGACCACAGCATCCAGTGGGTGCTCCGGCTCGCGCTCGGTACCGAGGAGTCGCGCCGGCGCATGATCGCCGGGCTCACGCTCACCTGGCCCTATGTGGAGGAGCTGTTCGCCGACTACCCGCTCATCGACGGGCTCGGTGACGCCGGCGTGCGCCCCGGCAGCCTCAGGGCGCCCTTCGACGCAGCGGTGCAGGCCGTCCTCGGCGAGGCCGAGCTCGAACTCCCGGCCGTGCCCGGCGCTGTCGGCGGGGGCCGCCTCGGCCGCCACAGCGAGCACCTCGGCTACATCCTCGCCGAGATGCAGGTGCTCGCCCGCGAACATCCGGGAGCGTCGTGGTGATGGTCGCCGACCTGCGCCCCGTGGCCGGGACCGACGCCGCCGTCTGGGACGTGGCGGCCACCATCTGCGACCCGGAGATCCCCGTGCTCACCATCGAGGACCTGGGCATCCTCCGCGACGCCCGCGTGACGGAGTCGGGGCAGGTCCGGGTGACCATCACGCCCACCTACTCGGGCTGCCCCGCGATGGACGCCATCCGCGACGACGTGACGGCGGCACTCCACCGCGCGGGGTACGACGACGTCGCCGTCCGGCTCACGCTCTCGCCGGCCTGGACCACCGACTGGATGAGCGACGACGGCAAGGCCAAGCTCGCCGAGTACGGCATCGCCCCGCCCACGGGGAAGGCCGCCGCCGGTCCCGTGCGGATCGGGCTCAGCGTCAAGTGCCCCCAGTGCTCCTCCCTGGACACCCGCGAGATGACACGGTTCGGCTCCACCTCCTGCAAGGCGCTCTACGTCTGCAACGCCTGCATGGAACCCTTCGACTACTTCAAGGTGCACTGATGGCCGTCGTCCTGGCCCCCTCGACCAAACGGCGAAGCGCCTTCCACAGCCTCACCGTCCGCAGCGTCCGGCGCCTCACGGAGGACGCCGTCGAGGTGACGCTCGACGTGCCCGCCGGCCTACAGGACAAGTACGACTACCTCCCCGGGCAGTACGTCGCGCTGCGCACCACGCTCGAGATCGACGGCGAGCCGAAGGAGGTGCGGCGGAGCTACTCGATCTGCGCCGATCCGCGTCCCGGTGAACTCCGCGTCGCGGTCAAGCGAGATCTCGGCGGGGTCTTCTCCACCTGGGCCAACGAGTCCCTGAAGGCCGGGGACACCCTCGACGTGATGAGCCCGCTCGGCCAGTTCACGTCCCGCACGACGCCGGGGCAGCAGGCCGTCTCCTTCGTCGCCGTCGCTGCCGGGTCCGGCATCACCCCGGTCATCTCGATCGCCAGGGCCATGCTCGCGGGTGGTCCGAACGTCCGGTTCGACCTCGTCTACGCCAACCGGGCCGCCATGGACGTCATGTTCCTGGAGGAGCTCGCGGACCTGAAGGACCGCTACCCCTCCCGTTTCGCCGTGCACCACGTCCTGTCCCGCGAGCAGCGCATCTCGCCGCTGCTCTCGGGCCGGATCGACGCCGGGAAGCTCGAGCAGCTGCTCGGCACGGTCATCGCGACCGACCGCGTGGACGAGTGGTTCCTCTGCGGACCGTTCGAGCTCGTGCAGCTGTGCCGGGACTTCCTGGCCACGCGGGGCGTACCCGCGGACTCGGTACGGTTCGAGCTGTTCACCACCGGTGAGCCGGCCCGGCCCGAAGGAAGCATCGGCCGGCCGGTCGTGGCCGACGCCGCCGGCGAGAACTACACCATCTCCTTCAACCTCGACGGCCTCCAGGGGTCCGTGCAGAGCCCGACGCATGCGCGCGAATCGATCCTCAACGCCGCGCTGCGGGTGCGCCCGGACGTGCCGTTCGCCTGCGCCGGGGGAGTGTGCGGGACCTGCCGTGCGAAGGTCGTCGAGGGGTCCGTGGCGATGGAGGAGAACTACGCCCTGGAACCCGACGAGGTGGCGGCCGGGTTCGTCCTCACCTGCCAGGCCCACCCGACCAGCGACGCCGTCGCGGTCGACTACGACGCCTAGGAGCGCCCCATGTCCGCACAATCCGAGATCCCGGCGTCGTCGAGCGCCGATGCTGTCACCGGCATGGTCCGGCTGGGCATCGCGGACGGTATCGCCGAGGTGGTCCTGGCCGCCCCGTACCGGCTCAACGCCGTGGACGAGCAGGCGCTGACCGATCTCGCCGCGGTGTACGCCGAAGCGGCTGCCGGTGTCCGCGAGGGGACCGTCCGGGCCCTCGTGCTGCGCGGCGAGGGCCGGGCGTTCTGTGCCGGCCGGGACCTCGGCTCCATCGCGCCGGGGTCCGACGACGCCTACGGCTTCCTCGATACCGCGCTGACACCCCTGCTGCGGACGATGGCGGACTTCCCCGCGCCCACCTTCGCCGCCGCCCAGGGCGCGTGCCTCGGCGTCGGACTCGGCCTGCTCCTCGCGACGGACGTCGTGTACGTGGCGGAGGACGCCAAGATCGGCTCGCCCTTCGCGAACCTGGGCCTCGTCCTCGACTCGGGCGGGCACTGGCTGTTCACCGAGCGGCTGGGCCCGCACCGCGCCCTCGACCTCATGTACACGGGGGACCTCATGAGCGGTGCCGAGGCCGTCGCGGGAGGCCTGTTCAGCCGGGCCGTCCCCGCCGCGGACCTGGTCGACTTCACGAGGTCGAAGGCCGTGCGCGCTGCAAGCGGTCCGCTGCAGGCGTTCGTCGCCTCGAAGCAGCTCGTCGGCCGGATCCGGGACGAGCGCCTCGGCCTGTGGGATGCCATCCGGGGGGAGAACGACGTCCAGGGCGTGCTCGGTGCCTCGGACGACTACCGCGAGGGCCTGGAGGCGTTCAGGGAGAAGCGGCCGCCGCGTTTCCACTGACGGCCGGCAGGCTCCGCAGCGTCCGGTGTCCGGCGGACGCTGCGAATCCTGCGGGTCGTCCATCCCGCTCCTATGCGCGCACCCGGTGATACTTCCCGGGCCGGCCGACGGCGACCGGGTCAGGACCCGGTCGCCGTCGACCGTCCCAGGCATCAGCCCGCGAGCGCGAGTGCCGCGCTGCTGCCCAGGGCCCGCGCGAGTTCGTCCGCCGCTCGGCGTGCACGCTCGTGCAGGGCCTGTGCATCCGCCTCGACCGCCCAGTCGGACGCCGTCGCGAAGACGGCCGTCGGCACCACTGGTGCGCGCAGGTAGGAGAACAGCGGTCGCAGTGCATGATCCAGCACCAGCGCGTGGCGGAGACTGCCGCCCGTCGCGCCGATGATCGTCGGGGTCCCGGTGATCGCCGTGGGCTCGAGCAGGTCGATGAACGCCTTGAACATCCCGCTGTAGGAGGCTGCGAAGACAGGCGTGACGACCACGAGCGCGTCGGCCGCACCCACCGTCGCGAGGGCTTCTTCGAGGCGGGCGCTGACAGGGCCGGTGAAGGCCGCGGCGATGTCGCCGAACAGGTCGCGGAGCTCGATCACCGGGGGGTCCACCTGCGTGCCGGCCGGGGCGAGGGCGGCTGCCACCTCGTCGGCGAGCAGGTCGGCCAGCAGCCTGCTGGACGACGGCGTGCTCACCCCTGCCGCCACCACCACGAGCCCGACCCTCTCCGGCGTGGTCTGTACCGGCCCAGTTCCATAGCTTTGCATGTTCTGGTGAACGCGATGGCACGGCCCGCCATTCCCCGGCCGAGACCGGGGCGTGGGGAGGACCTCCAGCTCCGCAGGGCCCGCAGGGAAGTACGCGGTGCTCCCCGGCCGGGGGTGCTTCAGCGCGTGTCGAGGTCCTCGAAGACGAGGAAGGTCTGGGTGTCCAGCACTCCCGGCATCGACTGGAGCTGGTCGAAGATCACGCGCCGCAGTCCTACGTTGTCCTCGGCCCGTACCAGGAGGATCACGTCGAAGTCACCGCCCACGAGCGCGATGTGGTGGATCTCCGGGACGTTCCGGAGCTTCTCCCTGAGCTCCCGCCACGAGTGCTGCCGCACCTTCAGGGTCACGTAGGCGGAGGACCGCAGGCCGGCCTTCGTCGGGTCGATGATCGCGGTGAAGCGCGTCAGGACCCCGTCCTCGGTGAGCCTCGCGATGCGCGAGTACGCGTGCGCGCGGGAGATATGCACCCGCTCGGCCACGGAGGTGACGGACTGCCGGCCGTCCCTCGTCAGCTCGGCGAGGATCTTCCGGTCGACGTCGTCGAGGGTTCCGTCCGCCACGTGTCAACGCTCCTTCACGTAATCCAGCTCACACTGCCAATTCGTCCAAAGAATACCGCCTATCGATCGTCATCATCCAGAGTCCTGCAACTTCGTGGATACAAAAGAGGCCGCTGACCATACTTGATCTACACAGCATCCAGCGCCGGAGCTACCGCTCCCAGTTGGAAGAGGCGTCGCTCCTGCGGCGCGTGATGGAGGCGGAATGAGTACGGCAACGAACAAGGGACGTGGAAGCCTGATGGGCGGAGTGCCCACCGGAGCGCCCGGCGGAACACCGTCGGCGCACGCACTGCTTCCCTCGGCCGAGCCCGTGCAGCTGGTCGACCAGGACGGGCAGCCGACCGACGACGGGCGCTACCCGATGCCGGACGGCGAGCGGATGCTGGATGCCTACGGTCGCCTGGTCACAGGGCGCCGCATCAACGACCAGGCCAATGCGCTCGTGCGCCAGGGGCGTCTCGCGGTCTACCCGTCGTCGCACGGGCAGGAGGCGTGCCAGGTCGCGGCCGCCGTCGTGCTGGGCAGGGAGGACTGGCTGTTCCCCACCTACCGCGACACGGTCGCCGTCATCACGCGCGGCGTCGACCCCCTCGAGGTGCTCACCCTGCTGCGCGGGGACTGGCACGCGGGCTACGACCCGTACGAGCACCGTGTCGCCACCCAGGCCACGCCGCTCGCCACGCAACTGCTGCACGCGGTCGGCGTCGCCCATGCCGCGAAGCTGCGCGGCGAGTCCACCGTGGTCCTGGCGATGTGCGGCGACGGTGCGACGAGCGAGGGGGATTTCCACGAGGCCCTGAACTTCGCCGCCGTCTTCCACGTCCCCGTGGTCTTCTTCATCCAGAACAACGAGTTCGCGATCTCGGTGCCGCTGAAGAACCAGACGGTGGCTCCCTCCCTGGCGCACAAGGCCATCGGTTACGGCATGCCGGGCGAGCGTGTGGACGGCAACGACCTCGCGGCACTCCTCGCCGTGCTCGGCGCCGCGGTGGACAGGGCGCGCGACGGTGGCGGGCCCTCGCTGGTCGAGGCACACACCTACCGCATGCAGGCGCACACCAACGCCGACGACGCCACCCGCTACCGTTCCGCCGAGGACGTCGAGCGGTGGGTGCCGAGGGACCCGATCGTGCGGATGCGCTCCTACCTGCGGGCACTGAACTTGCTGACGGAGGAGGGCGAGCGGGTGTTCGCCGACGGGGCGGACGCTGTCGCCGCGGCGATCCGCAGCGGACTCAATACGGAGGTCGACGTGAATCCGGCAGAACTCTTCGAATACGTCTATACGGAGAAGACGTCGCAGCTGCGTGAGCAGGCTGCGCTGTTGCGCGAGGAACTGGCTCGGGACGCGGACGCGGCAGCGGCCGGGACCGACGGTTCGACGGGAGGGGACCAGCGATGACGCAGACAGCACTCGGCGCTCCTGCGCCGGTCACCGACGGCAGTCCCGGGACCGGTGCGGGCCCCGCTCCCCGGGCCACGACGTTCGCGAAGGCCCTCAACGCCGCGCTCGCCGACGCGATGCAGGCCGACGCCGCCGTCCTGATGTTCGGCGAGGACGTCGGCACGCTGGGTGGCGTCTTCCGCATCACCGACGGCCTCACCGCGCGCTTCGGTGAGGAGCGCTGCTTCGACACGCCGCTCGCCGAGGCCGGCATCATGGGCATGGCCGTGGGCATGGCGATGAACGGCATGAAGCCCGTCGTCGAGATGCAGTTCGACGCGTTCGCCTACCCGGCCTTCGAACAGGTGGTCAGCCACGTCGCGAAGATGCCGAACCGGACGAAGGGCAAGGTGCGCCTGCCGATCGTCATCCGTATCCCCTATGCCGGTGGGATCGGCGGGGTGGAGCACCACTGCGACTCCTCCGAGGCCTACTACGCCCATACGCCCGGCCTGACGGTGCTCGCCCCGGCCACGGTCCGCGACGCCTACTTCATGCTGCGCGAGGCCATCGCCTCGCCCGATCCCGTGGTGTTCCTCGAGCCCAAGAAGCTGTACTGGTCGAAGGAGGAGGTGGACCTCGCCGAGCTCCGCCGCACCTTCGACGACGGCCAGGCGCCGCGGCGCATCGGCCGCGCCGTCGTCGCCCGCCCGGGCACCGACGCGACCCTCATCAGCTACGGGCCGTCCGTCCCCACGGCGCTCGCCGCAGCTGCGGCGGCTGCCGAGGAGGGCCGTTCGATCGAGGTCATCGATCTGCGCTCCATCGTCCCGTTCGACGATGAGACCGTCTGTGCGAGTGTCCGCAGGACCGGCCGCGTCGTCGTCGTGGCCGAGGCCCCCGGCTTCGCGTCGGTGGCGTCCGAGATCGTGGCCCGCGTGCAGGAGCGCTGCTTCCACTCGCTCGCCGCACCGGTGCTCCGCGTGACCGGCTTCGACATCCCCTACCCGTCGCCGAAGCTGGAGCACTTCTACCTGCCGAGCGTCGACCGCATCCTCGACGCCGTCGACGCCCTCCAGTGGGAGGACCGGCCGTGAGCGCGCCGACCATCGCGTCGGGGCTCCTCGTGTTCGCCCTGCCCGACCTCGGTGAAGGCCTCACCGAGGCGGAGCTCGTGTCATGGCTCGTGGCCGAGGGTGACTCCATCGTCGTCGACCAGCCCGTCGCCGAGGTGGAGACCGCCAAGTCCGTGGTCGAGGTGCCGTCGCCCTTCGCCGGCACCGTCGCCGTGCTGCACGGTCGGCCGGGCGAGGTGCTCGACGTCGGGGCACCGTTCCTGTCCGTCCGACCGGAGGGCGTCGAGCCCGCACCCGGAGGCGCCGTGTCCGGCGTTCCCGCCGCAGTCTCCGCCCCGACGGCGCAGGGGAACCCGGCGGCTGTCGCTGGATCGCCGTCTGCTACTGGATCGCCGTCTGCTACTGAGGCGCCGTCCGTCGCTGCGGCGGCAGCGGCACTGCGCGGGGATGCCGGCGTCCCGACGGCGGCCACGCAGGGCGGCGGCGAGGGACCGGCCGAGGCCGAGGGTTCCGGCAACGTCCTCATCGGTTACGGGACGCCCGGCGCGCTCGCGGGCGGGCGGCGGCGCCCCCGGCGGGGAGCGCCACCTTGCTCCGGAGCGACGCCGGTGGACGCCGATGCTCCGGCCACTACACGTGCCACTGCTCCGGCCACTGCTCCGGCCGCTGCTCCGGCGACTCCTTCCGCGCCCGGGGTGGCCGGTGGGTCCCAGCCCATCGACGCCCCTGGAGTCGAACGGGCCACGGCATCGGCTGACGCTCCGGTCGCCGCGCCCCTGTGCGTGTCGCCGCTCGTCCGCAAACTCGCCCGCGACCACGGTCTGCGCCTCGACGACATCCGAGGATCGGGGGAGAAGGGGCTGATCCTGCGCCGCGACGTCGAGCAGGCCATCGCGGAACCGAGGACGTCGCCTGCCGCCAGGCAGCCGCCGTCGGACGGGGGTCCTGAAGGCAGCGGCACGCAGGCAGCCGGCCGACCGGCCGACCCTGTCGACCCGGTCGACCCGGTCGACCCTGTCGACCCCCGATCAGGGCTCGCGGTCCTCGACCGCACGCCCCTGCGCGGTGTGCGCCGGACGATCGCCGATGCGATGTCCCGCAGCCGGCGTGAGATCCCGGAAGCGACCGTGTGGGTGGACGTGGACGTGACGGCCCTCGTCGAGCTGCGGGAGGGGATGAAGCGGAGGACGCCCGACGCCGTGCCCGGCATACTGGCCTTCGTGGCACGCTTCGTCGTCGCCGGTCTCGCCCGCTACCCGGAACTGAACACCAGGATCGCCACGCGGGACGACGGCAGCCTGGAGATCGTGCGCGTCGAGGGCGTCAACCTCGGCATCGCCGCGCAGACAGACCGGGGGCTCGTGGTCCCCAGCGTGCGCCGAGCGGACACGCTGTCGGCGCGCGAACTCGATGCCGAGATCCGCCGCCTGGCCGCCCTCGCCCGCAGTGGCAGGGCGACGCCGTCGGACCTGTCCTCCGGCACCTTCACACTGAACAACTACGGGGTCTTCGGCGTGGACGGCAGTGCGGCGATCATCAACTACCCGGAGTCGGCGATCCTCGGCATGGGCCGGATCATCGACCGTCCGTGGGTGGTCGACGGTCAGCTCGCGGTGCGGAAGGTGACCGAGCTGACGCTCGCCTTCGACCACCGCGTGTGCGACGGCGGCACGGCCGGAGGCTTCCTGCGCTTCGTCGCGGATGCGATGGAGAATCCCGGGGGCATGCTCGCCGACCTGTAGTCGTCGGACCCGTCGTCCGCCACTGTCGCGTCCGCCACTGTCGCGTCCGCCACTGTCGTGTCTGCCGGGGCCCGGCTGCTACTCGTCGGGGTCGCGCAGCAGCCCCCGCTGGGCGAGGTCAGCGTCCGGTGACGACTCCTCGGGCAGGGGATCCGTCGCAGGCGGCACGTCCTCGGACACGTAGTCCTTGAGGCCGACGGCCACTTCCTCCCGCTCGGTGGCGAGGGCGAGGGCATCGTCGTCGACATGGTCGTCGGACTTCCCGTGGGTCTGGCGTGAGGGGCGGGGCAGGGCGTCGTTGTCGGGATTGAGATCGTCGAGGGTGGGGAACTCTTCGTTGATATCAGCCATCCTCCCATCCTAGGAAAGCACCGCGCGGGGGTCCACCGGGGTACCGGGCAGTGTTCGGCTTCCGCAGGCAGGCCCGGCGGCCTATGGTCCGGCGGCTTATGGTCCGGCGGCTTATGTTCCGGTGGCCGTGGCGGATGCCTGAGCGCTGCCGGGTAGGGCCGGCGTGGTCCGCTCGCGGACACTGGCGTACAGCAGCATGTCCCGTCGCTCGCCGCCGATCTCCTGGTAGGACCTCAGCAGACCCTCGCAGACGTAGCCGGCCCGCTCCGCCGTCCTGATGGATGCCGTGTTCCACGGCTCGATGAAGAGCTCGATCCGGTGGATCGCCGGAAGGGACCAGGCGAACCCGGTCACGGCCCGCACGGCGTCGGCCGCCAGGCCTCGGCCGCGAAAGGACGGGGCCATCGCGTAGCCGACCGTCGCGCGGCCCGCTCTGGACTCCCGTAACCGGAGGCCCACGAAGCCCACGCACCGCCCCTGGGCGGTATCGACGACGGCGAAGGAGAATCCCGTACCCTCCGTGTGGCGTGCCCGCTGCCGCTCCACCCACAATTCGGCCTGCTCGGCCGTGGCACGGGGAGGGAGGGTGCCGATCATCGGCACGTACGGATCCTGTGAGAGCTTCCTGGCAGTATCGGCGTCGTCCCGGCGGAACTGCCGCAACTCGACGCCGCCGTGGGTCGGGGCGAGCAGGGGCCACGGGGGAACAGCGCCGCCGCTACCCATCGCCGGGGGTCCGCAAGGGGTCCGCCTCTCGGGCCGGGTGCGGCGCTATGACCTGCGGAAGGGCCCGGACCATCATCAGCCGCCGCTGTTGCGGGGCGAATGACTGGGTCATGTCCCTGACCCTTCCGAGCCGGAGATCCCCGACCTCACGCCAGCCGCCCTCCGTCGTCGACCTGACGGTCATCCTGCCCATCCCACCAACCTACCGGGCGCGGCGCTCGCGTCAGCTCCGTGCCGCGGTCTCGACAGGGGCAGGCCGGCGGCCGCGGCGTTGGGCGCCCGCGCCGGCCAGGACCACGAGGAGGATCCCGAGGACCTGGAACGGGGATGGTTGCTGGTGGAGGATGACCAGCCCCAGCAGGAGACCCAGGGCGGGTTCCAGCGCCATGAGCGTCCCGAACGCGGCAGCCGTCATCCGCCGCAGCGCCAGCATCTCGAGCGCGAAGGGCAGGACCGGGAGCAGCACGGCGAGGCCGGCCGCGGCCCCGAGGACGGGAAGGGTCACGTGCCCTGCCGCCTGCGGGATGCCGACGACGGCGGCGGTGACGGCGGCGACGGGAATCGTCAGGGACAGCGAGGAGATCCCGGTGAAACGGTCGCCGATGCGCTGCGTCAGCATGATGTAGACCCCCCAGCCCACGGCGGCGAGTGCCGCGTACAGGACCCCCTCCAGGTTCACCTCACCGTGCCACGGCTCGGTGAGGAGCACCACCCCGCACAGCGCGAGGCCGGGCCAGGCCAGCGCCGGCAGGGAGTGGCTGCGGAGGGCCGCGACGGTGAGCGGACCGAGGAACTCGATGGCGACAGCCGTTCCGAGTGGGATGTGCTCGAGCGCGGAGAGGAAGCCGACCGTCATGAGTCCGGTGGTGACGCCCAGCCCGAGCAGCACGGGCACATCGGTCCGCCGGATCCGGGACAGGGGTGGTCGGGCGATGATCAGGAAGATCACTGCGCCCATCGTCAGTCGGAGCCATGCGGTACCGGCAGCACCCACCTCGGCGATGAGACCCACCGAGAGTGCCGAGCCCAGCTGCACCGACAGCATCGCGGTGACAGCGAACCCCCACGGCGGGACCGTGCGTGCCGCCCCCGTCACGGGGTGCTCCCGGTCGGGTCGGTCTGCCGGCGGCCGAGGACGCGTCGGGCGACGGTGACGTCGGGTCCGAGGCGGAGCAGGTGGCCCGCGAGGTCGTCGGCGGCCGCGGTGAGGTCGTCGTCGGTGCTGGGTGCGAGGGCGTCGAGGATGAACAGTGCCGTCGTGGTGTCGTCGGTCAACCGGGTGCGGCGGCCCTGGCGCCAGTTCCAGCGGCGGCAGGTGACGCCCTCGTCGTCGCGCCAGACGACCTCGCCCGGCTCGGGGTGCTCGACGACGGGCTGGCCGTTGCTCGAGGTGTCGAACGCCTCCTCTCCGGTGGCGCGGACGAGGGCGGGAGCACCACGGTATCGGCCGAGGTCCTCGCCGCCGAGCGGAATCAGGTGGAGCACCGACACGGCGTTGTAGATGTCGGTCAGCCGGTTGACGCGCGGCAGGCCCGAGGGGGCGCGGCGCAGGAGGGCTTCGAGGCTGTTGCGGGTGCGGTTCGGTCTGGCACCGAAGGCCTGGTACGCATCACGCCATGCCGCCACGGCCGGCAGGTCGGCCACCGGCCGGTCGACGGCGAGGATCGCGGCTTCGGCCGCCTGCAGCAGTGCTTCGCTCTTCGCGTCGCCCGGTCCCGGGACGAGTCCGTCGACGGCGATCAGCAGCGCCCGGTAGTCAGGGCGCAGCGTGAGGACGGCGTCGTCGACCCGGGCGGTGTCGAGGAAGTCGCGCAGGGGAGCGGCGTCACGCATGGGACACCTCCTGACGGGTGGATCCGACACCCGGTTCGAAGACGGCGAGGGAGAATCGGGCCGCCTCTGCGCCCCGGTTGCTGTAGGAGTGCGCCACATCTCCGGGGAACGTCATCGCGTCCCCCTCCGTCAGGGAGACCGTGTCCTCCCCGACGGAGACCGTGACGCTGCCGGACCGGACGTGCAGGAGTTCCTTCGTCCCGGCCGCGTGGGCCTCGCTCGCATGGTGGTCGCCGGGTTCGAGGATCCAGTCCCACAGCTCCACGACGTCGGGTGACTGCGTGCCGGCGACCAGGATCCCCCGACCCCCGAGTTCTCCCGTCCACAGTGCGGCGCCGTCGCCGTTACGCGTGACGGCCAACGACCGGGACCGCGGGGGTTCGACCAGTGCGGGCAGGCCGACGCCGAGGGCGTCGCTGATCCTCAGCAGTGTGCCCACGCTCGGATTCACGGCGCCCTGCTCGACGTTGACGACCATGCGACGGCTCACGCCGGCTGCGTCGGCGAGCTGATCGAGTGTCCAGCGCCGGCCCTGACGTTCGAGCCGCACGCGTTCGCCGATCGCTGTTGCAAGTCCTGTCGCGT
Organism: Arthrobacter sp. TJ-238; assembly: GCF_058269215.1. NCBI lineage: Bacteria > Bacillati > Actinomycetota > Actinomycetes > Micrococcales > Micrococcaceae > Arthrobacter > Arthrobacter sp. TJ-238. The sequence continues at coordinate 301,030 of NZ_JBZCNH010000004.1, forward strand.
TCTCATCCATAAGTGCAGTATAGTGCACTTGAAGTGCATTGTGCGAGGAGGAGGTTCGACAGGGGTTCCGGGCCACGCACTCCTCTACGGGGCTCGTCCGCTCCCGGTGTGCGCACGTGGTGAAGATCATGGGTTCCGGGCGGCCCGGATGCGCCCATACTGGAGACATCAGATCGGGCTCATCCTGGTGATGCGGACGATCCTGTCGAAGGGACACACCTCGCGGTGTGCCCGCCGGGCATCTCCTCGGGCCGTCAAGCAGCCGGCGGTCCGAGGAACGTCCCCTCCCGCGAGGACTCCGCCCGCTTCTCCAGTATCGCGTGGGTGCCGGCCAGGCGCGGCCCGCGCGGCCGCCGGGAATCGGGTTGCGGTCGCCCCCTACCTGCCCGACCGGACCCCTGCCGACCGGTGACGCCCCTTCCCCGCGGCTGTGCCACGGAAATCTTGATGGGAAGCACCGGGTGGGCGTGAATCGCGGCGGTGCATAGTGGAAGCACCCTGAAAGATGTCCCCGACCCGTTCGCGGGACTCTGCCGGATACACCGACGAGCCTCGTGCACGAACGTGGGAGTCTTTCCGTCCGTCAAGCAGCCGGCGCATGGGAAGACGTCGGCGGCACGTCCACGACCGGCGCTCCGGACGAGAACCCAGGGATTGTAAAGACCACCGGCCTGAACGGCAACCGCTGTCGCGATCAGCGACCGCAGGTGGAGGATGGGGAACGAGGAAGCTGCGCCGCTGCGGGATCCCGATCGGGATCCGCTTGCTGGGAAGTGCACGCACGCGACGAAGCGCTCGAGCAATACCCGCGGGTTCGACTCCGGGCCCGTTCTCACCACGCAGTGATCGCACAGTGAAGGATACAAATCCCATGAACAAGATGCGCCTCCTCGCAGTACCCGCCCTCGCCATCAGCGCCGTCGCTCTGGCAGGGTCCCCGGCGGTGGCCGCCGATGGCAGCTACTCGTCGACCCTCGGTCAGCTCAACGGCACCACCGGCACCGGCACCGTCACCCTCGACGTCGTGGGCGACCAGGCCACGATCAACCTCCAGGTGTCCGGCCTCGCCGAGACGTTCCAGGGTGCCCCGTACCCGCACGTGCAGCACATCCACGGCGGAGCCACCGGTACCTGTCCCACGCCCGCGAACGACGCCAACGCCGATGGCATCGTCAGCGTCACCGAGAGCGCCCCCGTCTACGGTGGCATCCTGGCGACGGTGACGACGTCTGGCCCCACGAGCCCTGCGGAGGCCCTGAACCTCCAGCTGGGTGGGCAGGGTGGGAACTACGCCATCCAGCGCACCTTCACCGTCGACGCCGCCACCCTGGCGGAACTCGAAGCGGGCAGGGCCGTGTTCAACGTGCATGGCCTCGACCCCGCCACGACGCCGTCGACGCCCGAGGCGTTCAACGCGCCCAGCGATCTCGACCCGTCACTGCCCCTGGGTGCTACGTCGACCGCGCTGTGCGGCACCCTCGTGAAGACCCAGATGGGCGCGATGCCGTCCGGCGGGGCGGGCACGGGCGCCACGGTGGAGCCCTCCTCCAGCCAGGCCGGCATGATCGCCCTCGGCGGGGGCCTGGTGCTCGCGGCTGCGGTCGGTGGCACGTACGCGGTGCGCCGGAACCACGCGAAGGCCTGACACCGGGTGCCGCACGTCCGGTCCGCCCTGCCGCTCCCCCCGGGGTCCGGCAGGGCGGACCGACGCGACGCACAGCGGCCGCCGTGCGCACCCCGGGTGTGCGCGGCGGCCGCTGTCCTGTCTTCCGAGGCCACCGCGCCTCCCGTCCTCCCCGCCCCGTGTCCTCCCCACGCTCCGACGACCGTAGGGTGGGGTTGGTGATCGAACCGATGAACAGCCTCCCCTCGGACACGAGTACCCGCGACGGTTTCGTCCGGGTCCGGGGTGCAAGCGAGAACAACCTGCGCGGCGTCGACGTCGACTTCCCACGGGACGCCGTCGTCGCCTTCACGGGTGTGTCCGGCTCGGGGAAGTCCTCGCTGGCCTTCGGCACCATCTACGCGGAGGCCCAGCGCCGGTACCTCGAATCGGTCGCACCCTACGCGCGCAGGCTCCTCCAGCAGGGGAACATGCCGCACGTCGCCTCCATCACCGGGCTCCCTCCCGCCGTCGCCCTGCAGCAGCGCCGCGGGACCCCGAGTGTGCGCTCCACCGTGGGCACCCTGACCACGCTCTCCAACTCGCTCCGGATGCTGTACTCACGTGCCGGGACCTATCCCGCGGACACCCCAGACAGGCTGGAGTCCGACGCCTTCTCGCCCAACACCGCTGCCGGTGCATGCCCGCGCTGCCATGGCCTCGGGGTGGCGCGCGACGTCACCGAGAAGACGCTCGTCCCGGACCCGTCCCTGACCATCCGCGAGGGCGCCATCGCCGCCTGGCCCGGCGCCTGGCAGGGCAAGAACCTGCGCGACGTCGTCAGCGAGCTCGGCTACGACATCGACGTCCCATGGCGCGAGCTCCTGGAGGAGGCGCGCACGTGGCTCCTCTTCACGGAGGAGCAGCCGGTGGTGCAGGTGACGCCGCAACGCGACCGCGTGGCCAAACCCTACAAGGGGCGGTTCTGGAGTGCGAAGAGCTATGTCATGCACACCCTGCACGACTCCCAGAGCCAGCAGATGCGTGACCGCGTGCTGCCGTTCATGGAATCCGGCCCCTGCGGACTGTGCGGCGGCAGCGGGCTGCGGCCCGAAGCGCTCGCCGTGACGTTCGGCGGGCTCTCGATCTTCGAGACCAACGCCCTGCCGCTGGAGGACCTGGCCGCGCACCTGGAACCTGCTGCGACGCTCGAGCATCCCACCGCCGCGTACCGCTCCTCCACCTCGGGTGAGGGCACGGAGGTGTCGGTCACGATCAGCAGGGACCTGGTCCAGCGGCTCGGTGTCCTGGTGGATCTCGGACTCGGGTACCTCAGCCTCAGCCGGGCGACGCCCACCCTCTCACCGGGCGAGATGCAGCGCCTGCGGATCGCGACGCAGCTGCGGTCCGGCCTCTTCGGCGTCGTCTACGTGCTCGACGAACCGTCCGCGGGCCTGCACCCGGCCGACGTCGAGCCGCTCCTGGCCGTCCTCGAAGCTCTCAAGGACGCCGGGAACACGGTGTTCGTGGTGGAGCACAACATGGACGTCGTGCGGCGCTCGGACTGGATCGTCGACGTCGGTCCTGCGGCGGGGGAGGGTGGCGGCACCATCGTCTACAGCGGACCCGCCGACGGGCTCGCCGATGTCCCCGGGTCCGTCACGGCTCCCTTCCTCACCCGGACCGCACCCGACGGTGCTGCGTCGCGGGAACCGCGTGAGCCCGCCGGCTGGCTGCGCCTCGAAGGGATCCACCGCCACAACCTGCGGGGGCTCGACGCCGACGTCCCGGTGGGGGTCCTGACCGCCGTGACCGGCGTCTCGGGCTCGGGGAAGTCCACGCTGGTCGGCAAGGTGCTCGCTGAGACGGTCGGTGCCCGGGTGCGGGACGAGACGCCGAGCGACAGCGGGACGGCCGACGACGACGACGCGGCGGCCACCGTCGTGGGGCGCCTCGACGGTATCGAGGACATCGACCGCCTCGTCAGCGTGGACCAGAAGCCGATCGGGCGGACGCCACGCTCGAACCTCGCCACCTACACAGGGCTGTTCGACGCGGTCCGGAAGGCCTTCGCCGCGACCCCCGAGGCGAGGTCGAAGGGCTTCGGTGCGGGCCGCTTCTCCTTCAACGTGCAGGGCGGCCGGTGCGAGACCTGCCAGGGCGAGGGCTTCGTCGCGGTGGAGCTCCTGTTCCTCCCCGGGAGCTACGGTCCCTGCCCGGTGTGCCACGGCGCACGGTACAACGAGGAGACGCTGACCGTGCCGCTCCGGGGGCGCACCATCGCGGACGTCCTCGCGATGACGGTCGACGACGCCGCCCCGTTCTTCGCGGATCTCCCCGGCGTGGCGCGTTCGCTCGCCACACTCAGGGAGGTGGGACTGGGCTACCTGCGCCTCGGGCAGCCAGCCACCGAGCTGTCGGGAGGCGAGGCCCAGCGCATCAAGCTCGCGACCGAACTGCAGCGAGCCCGGCGCGGGCACACCCTGTACCTGCTGGACGAACCGACCACGGGCCTGCATCCCGCGGACGTCGTCCTGCTGCTCGGGCAGCTGCGCAAACTCGTGGAGGCCGGCAACACGGTCGTCGTCGTCGAGCACACCATGGCGGTCGTGGCAGCGGCCGACTGGGTGATCGACCTGGGCCCCGGCGGCGGGTCTGCGGGCGGGAGCATCGTCGCGACCGGCACGCCCCGGGACGTGGCGGCGCTCGATGCCGGGACCAGCGTCACGGCCCGCTACCTGGCGGCGCATCTGGAGGCCCGTCCCGACGGCGGCCCTCGGGCGGCTTGACCGGGCGGCCTGACAGGGCAGGGTGACTGCACGAGTGCCTGCTGCACCGGTGCCGGCTGTGCGCGTGCCGGTTACACGAGTGCCGGCGCGAAGTCGGTGCGGGTCGGAGCCCGATCGTCGAGCGACCTCCACGCGGACTCGAGGATCCCGACGGCCAGACGCGTGTCCTCGAGCGGGTAGCTGAACGGGACACGCAGGAAACGCTCGAAGACGCCGTCGATCCCGAAGCGCGGCCCCGCACCCAGCAGCAGCCCGCGGTCGCGGGCGGCAAGCGCCAGCTGTGAGCTGACCGGCGCGCCGAGGTTCACCCAGGTGGAGAGGCCACCCGCCACGTGCGGCACCTCCCACTCCGGCAGCACGCCACGGAGGAGTTCCTCGAGTCGGCTGCGGCCCTCGGCGAGCTGCCGCGCGCGGAACCGCAGCAGCTCGTCGTAGCTGCCGAGCAGGTCGAGGGCGATGAGCTGCTCGAGCACGGGTGTCCCTAGGTCCTGCGCGTACCGGGACTGCACGAGCCGGCGGATCAGACCCTCGTCCGCCCTGATCCAGCCGATCCGAAGCCCGCCCCACACGGTCTTGCCCATCGAGCCGATCAGCACGGCAGGGCCGAACGCGGCGAGGGGTGGCAGGGCGTCGCCGTCGATCCGCAGCTCGGCCATCGTCTCGTCCGCGACGACGACGGTGTCCTGCCGCTGGGCGGCCGCCATCAGTCGTGCGCGCTGGTCGGCGGGCATGACGGCGCCGGTCGGATTGTGGAAGTCCGGCATGACGTAGGCGACGGCCGGGCGCCCCTGCCGGAACGCCTGCTCGAGGCCGTCGTCGTCCCAGCCCCGCGCGGCATCGACGGACACCGGGACGAGGCGACGCCCGGCCGAGCGGAGCGCCTCGTACGCGTGCGGATAGCTGGGCGCCTCGACGAGCGCGGTGCCGGCCGGGGTCAGGAGCATGCGCGCAAGGAGCGAGATGGCGTGCTGTGCACCGAGGGTCACCATGATCTGAGCGGGAGACGTGGGGACGCCGCGTGCCGAGTACCTGTCGGCGAGAGCCTGGCGGAGCCGAGGGAGCCCGAGCGGGTCATAGCCGTCGCCGTTCAGGTAGGCGGGGAGGTCACGGGCCGCCCGGGCGGCCGCCTCGCCCACCTGCGGTGCTGCCGGGAGCGCCGCCTTGCTGAAGTCGAGGACCACGCCGTCGCCGCCGTCGAGGTCCGGCGCGCCCCGCCCGGGCATGGCGACCACGCTGCCCGAGCCCCGTGTGCTCTCCAGGTAACCCGCCGACCGGAGGCGTGCATACGCGGCGGCCACCAGCGTCCTGCTGACACCCAGGTGCGCGGCGAGCTCCCGCTCGGCCGGGAGGCGGGTGCCCAGCGGGATCCGTCCGTCGAGGGTGAGCAGCCTGATGCGGTCCGCCAGGGCGACATAGGCGGGGCCGGACGTACGCCAGGTGCCGAGCTCCAGGGCGAGCCTGCGGGCCGGAAGAACGATCATCAGGCCACGATGACACAATTGGCCTCTTGAAGTAAGTCCAATCAGCCGATCTACTGGATCAATGACCTTCCTCGGTGCCCGGCGTGGCCTGCAGCTCCTCATCGGCCTGTTCCTCTACGGATTCTCGCTCGCCATGATGATCCGTGCCACGCTCGGAGTCTCGCCCTGGGACGTCCTCGGTCAGGGCGGATCGCTGCAGACCGGCATCCCCTTCGGATTCATGACCAACATCATCGGGCTGATCGTGCTGCTGCTCTGGATACCGCTGAGGCAGCGCCCCGGGGTCGGGACCGTCCTCAACGTCCTGCTGGTGGGACCGAGTGCCGAGGTGGGGTTGGCGCTCCTGGCTGAACCGAGCCCGCTCTGGGCGCGGATCCTCCTGTTCACGGGTGGCCTGGTGCTGCTGGCGATCGCGAGCGGGCTCTACATCGGGGCCCGTCTGGGTCCGGGGCCGCGCGACGGTCTCATGACAGGCCTCCACGCCCGGTTCGGCCTGCCGATCTGGCTCGTCCGGACGGCGATCGAGGGGACGGTGCTGGTACTCGGTTGGCTGCTGGGCGGGTCTGTCGGTCTCGGCACCGTGGCTTTCGCGCTGCTCATCGGCCCGCTGATCAACATAGCGCTGCCGATCTTCCGCATCCCGGAGCGTTCCCGCCCGACGCCGGACGTCGTCACCGCCTGACCGGAGTTCGGCTGCCCGGAGCCGCCCACGTCGGAGCCCTGACCGAACCCGGCAACACCGACGCAAGGCACGCGCCGGGACGGTGGACGGTGGGTGATCGGTGGCGCGGGATGCCGACCTAGACTGGAACCCCTGCCGTCAGCGAGAGGAATCCATGAGCACCGACGTCCCCAGCGCCGAGACCCGCAGCCCCTGGCGCGAGCTCGGACCGGGCATCTACGTGCTCCGGACCGGGTTCCGGATGAACGTCGGGCTCGTGGTCGGCACGGAAAAGGCGCTCGTCGTGGACACCGGCGCCGGACCGGTCAGCGCCGCCGAGGTGTACTCCCACGTCCGTGACGTCACGGCGCTGCCGCTGGTCGTCGTCAACACGCACGCCCATGCCGACCACTTCTTCGGGAACGGCTACTTCGCCGCACAGGGCGTCGAGGAGTTCTGGGCGACGTCGCGGTGCAGTGCCGTCCAGGCGGAGAACGGCGAGGAGCAGCGGGGGCTGGTCGCCGCCGTCGAGCCGGCAATGGGAGCGGGCGACGGCGCGCACGCTGCCATCCTGCCGGCCAACCGCCTGGTGGACGGCAAGCCCGTGGATCTCGATCTCGGCGGTGTCTCGGTGACGCTGTTCCACCTCGGACGGGGCCACACGGATCACGACCTGCTGATCGGCGCTGGGAACGTCCTCTTCACGGGCGACCTCGTGGAGGAGGGCGCGGACCCGGTCTTCGAGGACTCCTTCCCCATCGACTGGGTGCGGACGCTCGGCAAGATGGCGGCTCTCGAGGACCTCTACGACGTCTTCGTCCCCGGTCACGGGGAGCCGGTCGCGGTCGGTGAGGTCATCACGCAGATGAACAAGATGCGCAGCGCCATCCGTGTGACGAGGACGGCGATGGACGAGGCCTCGGTGGACATGACCAAGGCCATCCCGATCCTGCCGTACGGCCCCGAGCAGTCACGGGCGCTCCTGATCCGCCTGCGCACGCTCGCCCACTGGAGCTGGCTGACACGCAAGCATTAGCACGTCCAGCCGGGATCCGGCCTGTGATCCTGATCGTGCCGCGCGCTGTTGTGGCGGTCCCGGCCGCGTTCCTGCGCTGGAATCACAGACGGACGGGTTAGCAGCGGCCCTTCGAAGGTCTCCTGAAGGAGCCGCTGCGTGGGAACGCCCCGTGCCCACACCCCTGCCCCAGGTCCTCGAGAACCCGAGCACCACACCGCCGACCTGCCGGTGCAGCTCCCTGCCTACAACCCCGCCGACCTGCGACACGGCGTCGTCCACTTCGGGGTCGGCGGATTCCGCCGTGCCCGCCAGGATGTCTACTTCGACGAACTGGCAGGCAGGGGACTCGCTATGGACTGGGGCGTGATCGGTGTCGGCCTGCACACCGCCGGGAGATGAAGGACGTGCTCGAGCAGCAGGAAAATCTCCGGTGATCGAGCGGGGCGCGGAGGAGGATTACGCGCGCGTCATCGGCTCCCTGGTGGAGTACCGGTACGCGCCGGAGGACCCCGAGGCCGTCCTCGCTATGCTCGCGAGCGAGCGCACCCGGCTCGTGACCCTGACCGTGGCCCGCTCCAGTCACCACGTGGATCCCGTACCCGGGGAGTCCCAGGCCGACGACGACGCCATCGCCGAGGACCTCGCGCACCCCGAGCGGCCCGCCACCGTGTTCTGCTACATCGTGGAGGCCCTGCGTCGTCGCCGCGAGCAGGGCGTCGACGGACGTCACGAACCGGCTCGCCGAGGGCGTCGGCGTGCCCGTCCGCTTCGAGCCGGAGGAACTGCGCCAGGCGACGCTCGGGAAGAACTTCCGGCGTGTGGCCGCTGAGCTGACCGAACCGGACAGCGAGTGGCCCGGTCCGGTCCGACAGCTCGGTGACGAGGAACTGGAGCAGTGGATCTCCGAGGAGAAGCACGTGGTGAGCGAGCACCTGCGCACCACCCTCGAGCCCGACACCGAGATCGGTCACGCCCTCCAGGGACTCAGCCGCCACTTCGAGCTCGCCGTGGTCAGCTCGAGCGCCACCTCACGGCTCCAGGCCTCCTTCGAGGCCACGGACCTCGGGCGTTTCTTCCCCGGGAACCGTGTGTCCAGCGCCGAGGCCCCGATGCCGGAGCCCGTCAGCAAGCCCGACCCCGCTGTGTACCTGTTCGCCCTCGAGCAGCTCGGGTGTCCGCTGACGCATCGCTCGCCATCGAGGACTCGGTGACGGGTGCGACGTCGGCGGTTGCAGCCGGGTGCCCCACCCATCGGCAACGTCTGCTTCGTCGCATCCGAGGAGCGCGAGGAACGACGACGCCAGCTCGAGGACGTCGGAGTCGTCGCGGTCGTCGAGTCCTGGTCGGAGTTGCTCGAACTCCTCGCACTGGAGCCCGCCGTCAGCGCCGGCGCAACCGGCTGAGCGCCGGTGGCTCACGCGAGAGGCGACCGGCCGGCTGCGTCCCCGCGGCCGGCCGGTCCCGTGACCGGGGCCGCGGGGACGATCAGCCCGCGGAGTTCCCGAACACCGTCCGGTCGAGGAAGACGTTGCGGAACTTCCCCTCGGGGTCCATGCGTCGGGCGAGCGCCCTGAAATCGTCGAAGCGGGGGTAGAGCGGCGCGAGCTGGGCGGCGTCGGCCGCGAACAGCTTGCCCCAGTGCGGACGTGCCGCGAACGGTGCCAGTGCGGCTTCCAGCTCGGGCAGCAGAGCCTCGACCTCGGGCTGCATCGGCTTCCACGTGAAGTGGAGTCCGATCCCGTCGCGGCGGTAGTTGTTACTGAGCCACAGCTCGTCGGCGGCCATCGACCGCACCTCGGACACCTGCAGCAGGGGGGAGATGCGCGGCGCGAGGGCCCGCATGGCATCGATCGCCGCGACGGCGTGTTCCCGACCCACGAGGTACTCGGTCTGCAGTTCCTCGCCGTTGCTGGGGGTGAAGGCGAGCCGGAAATGTGCGAGCCGCTCCGACCACGGGCCGGGGACACCCAACTGCTGCGTACAGTGGTCGGCCGCCATGCCGGGGACCATATGGAGGGGGCGGTCCGCAGCAGTCCCGCCGTAGAAGGACGACGGCGCAGGGGAGCCGCTGTCGACACGGCTCTTGAGCCAGGCCTGGACGATGGTGTCGCCGGACCAGTCGGTGAACAGGCTGACGCTGTAGGCGGAGGACGTGGCGGAGTCGTAATCCGCCAGCACCGCGTCCCACGGCACGTCCGTGAAGACGTCCTGGCGGACGTCGAACGTCGGCTCGATCCGCAGCGTCACGCGGTGTACGACGCCGAGCGCACCGAGACCCACCACCATGCCGTCGAAGTCGTCGTCGCCCTTGGCCACGCTGAGGACGTCGCCCGACGCGGTGACGAGCTCGAGTCCGACGACGGCGGTGGCAAGGTTCCCGTTCCTGTTCCCGGAACCGTGTGTAGCGGTTGCGATGGCACCGCCGATCGAGATGTGGGGGAGGGACGCCAGGTTGTGCAGGGCGAATCCGCGCTGCTGCAGGTGCGCGGCGAGCACGCCGTACCGGGTGCCTGCGCTGACCGTGATGGTCAGTGCGGCCTCGTCGATGTCGACTGCGGGATCGAGGACATCGAGGGACACGAGGGTCCCGGGGCTGTCGGCGATGTCGTTGAAGGAATGACGCGACCCGAGAGCGCTGACGCGTGTGGCTCCTGCCACCGCCCGCTGGAGGTCGGAGAGTGAGGTCGGATGCTCGATCGTCCAAGCGCGGTACTCGTAGTTGCCCGCCCAGTTGAGCCTGTCCCGTACCTGTTCCTCGATCATGGTGGTCCTTGTCTGGCCGGTGTCGCGCCGGTGGGATGAGGAGGGGCTCGACGCTGAGCAGAGAGGCCGCAGCAACCCCTCCGGTAGGGTGCCCGCTCATCCTACAACGTTGTAGACTCACCTCACGCGTGAGGTGCAGGGCATCACGGCAGGACCGAGGGAGCGGCATGGCGGCCACACTGAAGGACGTTGCGCTGGCAGCCGGCGTCTCCATCAAGACCGTCTCGAACGTCATCAACGACTACGAGCACATCCGCGCGGAGACGAAGCAGCGCGTCATGGAAGCGATCTCGGAGCTCGGCTACAGCCCCAACCTGTCGGCGCGCAGCCTCCGCTCGGGCAGGACGGGCGTGATCGGGCTCGCCGTTCCCGAACTGTCGCTGAGCTACTTCGCGGAACTGGCCGATTCGATCATCAAGGCCGCCGAGCGGCGCGGGCTCAAGGTCCTGATCGAGCAGACCGGCGGTGATCGCGACCACGAACTCGAGATCCTCTCGAGCCCCAGGCTCCAGATGACCGACGGGCTCCTCTTCAGCGCGCTCGGGATGTCCAACGAGGACGCGCACCACCTCAACGTGAACTTCCCGCTGGTCCTCCTCGGCGAGCGGATCTTCAAGGGCCCCACGGATCACGTGACCATGAGCAACGTGGATTCCGCCCGCGCGGCGACCGCGCACCTCATCTCCAAGGGGCGGCGGCGCATCGCCGTCGTGGGCGGACACCGGGGCGAGGTCATCGGCTCGGCCGGGCTGCGCCTGCGCGGCTACCAGCAGGCGCTCGAGGAGGCCGGCATCGCGTTCGACCCGGCCCTCGTCGGCTACACGACGTTCTGGCACCGGGCCAACGGCGCGACGTCCATGCGGGAACTGCTCGAGTCGGGCGTGGAGTTCGACGCCATGTTCGGCATGAACGACACCCTGGCGCTCGGCGCCATGCGTGTCCTGCAGGAGGCGGGCCTCCGCATCCCCGACGACGTCGCAGTGATCGGCTTCGACGACCTCGACGAGGGCCGGTACTCCCTGCCGACGCTGTCCACCATCGATCCAGGCAGGGACGAGATCGCCGACACCGCCGTCCGTGTGCTGCAGGAGCGGATCTCGCGGCGCGACGGCGATGTGCCTCCCCGCGAGTTCGAGGCGCGCTACCAGGTCATCGAGCGTGAATCCTCGGCGCTGCCCGGGTGATTCCCCGCCGTCGCACGTAACGGTTCGGCCGCTACGCGGGATTACGTCCGTGCGCGCTTGACAGTGACCCGCCTCACTCTGCATGCTACTTCTACATCGTTTACCTACAACGATGTAAATGACGGAACCGAGACCTGCTCCGGCCCTCGAACCTGAGGTCCAGGCGCAGGAGGACGGACCCGGATCAAGGAAGATTCGAGAGGGCACGCCATCCGGGTGCCCCGGCGATCCTCCTCCCTGCAGAACCTGGACCAGCCGCCCACGGGCGGACCACGGTGGATTGCCACCGCGAGAGGAAGCACAAGATATGAAAGCCACGTTCCTGGCATCGGTCGGCATCGTCGCCGTCACCGCTGTAGCACTGACCGGCTGCTCCGGAGGGGAAGCGGGTGGCGACGGAGGGGGCTCCGAAGCTGCCTCCTGCACCAACACCATCGTCAACGCCGAAGCGCCCCAGGTCACGGTCTGGGCCTGGTACCCCGCGTTCAACGAGGTCGTCGACCAGTTCAACAACGCCAATGACGACGTCCAGATCTGCTGGACGAACGCAGGTCAGGGCAACGACGAGTACACCAAGTTCTCGACGTCGATCGAGTCCGGATCAGGAGCCCCGGACGTCATCCAGCTCGAATCCGAAGTCCTCTCCAGCTTCACCATCCGCGACGCGCTCGTCGACCTCACCGAATTCGGTGCCAACGACGTCAAGGCGGACTACGCCGCGGGCGCCTGGGAAGACGCGAGCAGCGGTGACGCCGTCTACGCCATCCCCGTCGACGGCGGGCCCATGGGCATGCTCTACCGCCAGGACCTCTTCGATGCCGCAGGCATCCAGGTGCCGACCACCTGGGAGGAGTTCGAGGCAGCGGCCCGGAAACTGAAGGAATCCGGTAGCGACGCGGTCATCGGCGACTTCCCGACCAACGGCCGCGCCTTCAACCAGGCGCTCTTCGCCCAGGCCGGTTCCGTACCGTTCGAATACGACTCCGCCAACCCGCAGGAGATCGGCATCAAGGTCAATGACGAGGGCGCCAAGAAGGTCCTCGAGTACTGGGACGGCCTCGTGAAGGACGGCCTCGTCGCGACCGACGACGCCTTCACGGCCGACTACAACACCAAGCTCGTCGACGGTTCCTACGCCGTCTACCTCGCCGCGGCCTGGGGCCCCGGCTACCTGCAGGGCCTGTCCGACGCCGATCCGACCGCCGTCTGGCGTGCGGCGCCGCTGCCGCAGTGGGACGCAGCCAACCCCGTCCAGGTGAACTGGGGCGGCTCCACCTTCGCCGTGACGGAACAGGCGAAGGACAAGGAGCTCGCGGCGAAGGTCGCAATGGGCATCTTCGGCAACGAGGAGGGCATGAACCTCGGTGTCGACAAGGGAGCTCTCTTCCCGTCCTACGCCCCCGTGCTCGATTCCGATGCGTTCGCCAACAAGGAGTACGAGTTCTTCGGCGGACAACAGATCAACAAGGACGTGTTCCTCGACGCTGCTGCCGGCTACGAGGGCGCCACGTTCAGCCCCTTCCAGAACTACGCCTACGACCAGCTGACGGTCCAGATCTACGCCATGGTCCAGGGCGAGAAGGACGCGAGCCAGGCGCTCGACGACCTGCAGGCCTCGCTCGAGCAGTACGCCACCGAGCAGGGCTTCACGCTCAAGTAGCCCGCCGGCAGGGTGCCCGCCCCAGGGTGGGCACCCTGCTTCCCGGTCCCTGCGGAGACCTCCACCCCACGTCCGTTCCGATCCCCGAGGAAAGACCATCATGGCCACGACCACCGCGCCGACGTCGTCCCACCGCGCCGAGGCACACCAGCAGGTCAAGCACCGACCGGACAGGAACTACCGGCGCCGCCAGCGCTGGGGGTGGCTGTTCGTCGCACCCTTCGCCCTGATCTTCCTGACCTTCCTGATCCTCCCGCTCGTCTTCGCGTTCCGGATGAGCCTGTTCACGAGCACGCTCGCCACCGGGGACAGGTTCGTGGGCTTCGCGAACTACGCCAAGGCCTTCACGGATCCGCTCTTCCTCGACGGACTGCTCACGGTCGCGAAGTTCGGGCTCATCATGATCCCGGCGCAGATGATCGTGGCGCTGATCGCTGCGCTCGTCCTCGACAACCTGGCCACCTGGGCGTCGAAGTTCTCCCGGTTGATGATCTTCATCCCCTACGCCGTGCCGGTGGTCATCGGCGCGCTCATGTGGGGCTTCCTCTACAGCCCGCGCTTCGGCCCCGCGGGTTCGCTCTTCGCCCTGTTCGGGGCCGAGGCGCCGAACTTCCTCTCGCAGGACAGCATCTTCGGAAGTCTCGTGAACATCGTGACCTGGCAGTGGGCCGGCTACTACATGATCATCATCTACGCCGCGCTCAGGGGCATCGACCCGGGAATCTACGAGGCGGCCGTGCTCGACGGTGCCTCGGACCGGCAGATCGCCACCCGTATCAAGGTCCCGATGATCTCCTCCTCGCTCGTGATGGTGGTCATCTTCGCCCTGATCGGGACCCTCCAGTTCTTCACCGAACCGCAAGTGCTGCGGGGGGTGGCGCAGGGTGCGATCCCCACGGACTACACACCGAACATGTACGCGTTCTCGCTGGCCTTCTCCTACAGCCAGTTCAACTACGCCTCGGCCATCTCCTTCGCGCTCGGCATCGTGGTCTTCGTGTTCTCCTTCTTCTTCCTCTTCCTGACCCGCAAGCAGAGCGGACTGAAATAAGCCATGGCACTCGTCACAGACTCACCGAAGCAGCAGGGCGGCAGGGGCCGCAGCGCGGCATCGCGCACCAGGGCCCGCAGCGGCGGACCGCGCATCGGCTCGCACATCTTCCTGCTCATCCTCGTCATCTACTTCATCACGCCCATCTGGTGGCTGACCGTCGCGAGCACCAAGGACACCGCGGGCCTCTTCGGCGGCTCGGGCGGGCCGCTGTGGTTCGATAACGAGTTCCACTTCTTCGACAACGTCCAGGGCCTGTTCGACCGCCAGAACGGCATCTACTGGCGCTGGCTCGGCAACTCGTTCCTGTACGCGATCTCGGGCGGCGTGGGCGCCACGGTCCTCGCGGTCCTCGCCGGCTACGGGTTCGCCAAGTACAGGTTCCGCGGCAGGGGCGCCTTCTTCGGCATCCTCCTCGGCGCGGTCATGGTCCCGCTGACGGCGCTCGTCATCCCGACCTTCGTCCTGCTGAGCGAGGTCGGCCTCGTCAACACCATCTGGGCCGTCATCCTCCCGTCGCTCCTCAGCCCTTTCGGCGTCTACCTCATGAGGGTTTTCGCACAGGAAGCCGTGCCGGACGAACTGCTGGATGCCGCCCGGATCGACGGGGCGGGGGAGCTCCGCACGTTCTTCACGATCGCGCTGCCGCTGCTGCGCCCGGCCATCGTCACGGTGCTCCTGCTCTCCGTCGTCGGCACCTGGAACAACTTCTTCCTGCCGCTGGCGGTCCTCAGCGACCCGCTGCTGCTCCCCGTCACCGTGGGACTGAACGGCTGGACCGCCCTGTCCAACGCCGGCAGCGGTGGCGAGGCGCTCTGGAACCTCATCACCACCGGCGCCTTCATCTCGATCATCCCGCTGATCATCGCGTTCCTCTCCCTCCAGAAGTACTGGCAGGGCGGACTGTCCCTGGGCTCGCTCAAGTAGCCCGCGGATCCGCCTTCACCTACCCACGACACCCGCACAGAAAGTAGTTCGATGCAGAACGCACGCCTCACCCTCGACCCCCATTTCACGGTCGGGCGGATCAACCGCAACATCTTCGGCGGGTTCGTCGAACACCTCGGCCGCCACGTGTACGACGGCATCTACGAGCCCGGCCACACCACGGCCGACGACGAGGGCTTCCGCCAGGACGTCATCGAGCTGGTGAAGGAGATGGGGGTCTCGACGATCCGCTACCCGGGCGGGAACTTCGTCTCCGGCTTCCGCTGGGAGGACAGTGTGGGCCCGCGGGACGAACGCCCTACGCGCCTCGACCTGGCCTGGCACTCCACCGAGACCAATCAGGTGGGCATGCACGAGTTCGCCTCATGGCTGCGGAAGGTGGACAGCGACCTCATGCTCGCGGTCAACCTCGGCACGCGCGGCACGCTCGAGGCCCTCGAGCTCCTCGAGTACTCGAACCTGCCGAAGGGCACGGCCCTCGCGGACCAGCGCATGGCCAACGGGCGTCCGGATCCGTTCGGTGTGAAGATCTGGTGCCTCGGCAACGAGATGGACGGTCCCTGGCAGCTCGGCCACCGGTCGGCCGATGACTACGGGAAGATCGCCTCGCGCACCGCGAAGGCCATGCGTCAGCTCGACCCGTCCATCGAACTCGTGGCCTGCGGGTCCTCCAGCGCCCACATGCCGACCTTCGGCGAGTGGGAGCGCGTGGTCCTCTCGCACACCTACGACGACGTCGACTACATCTCCTGCCATGCCTACTACGAGGAGAAGGACGGCGACCTCGGCTCGTTCCTCGCCTCAGCCGTCGACATGGATTCCTTCATCGAGTCGGTCGTCGCCACGGCGGACCACGTGAAGGCCGTCCGGGGCAGCTCGAAGACCATCAATATCTCCTTCGACGAATGGAACGTCTGGTACATCAGCCGCTTCGAGAACGTCGACAAGATCCAGGGCCTCGACAACTGGCCGGTCGCTCCGCGCCTGCTCGAGGACTGCTATTCGGTGGCGGACGCCGTCGTGTTCGGCAACCTGATGATCTCGCTGCTCAAGCACGCGGACCGCGTCACCTCGGCGTCCCTCGCGCAGCTCGTGAACGTGATCGCCCCGATCATGACCGAGCCGAACGGTCCGGCGTGGCGCCAGACCACCTTCTTCCCGTTCGCCATCACCTCGCGCCTGGCGCAGGGCTCCGTCCTCGAGCTGAAGCTCGATGCCGGGACCTACGAGACCGGCGAGTACGGCGTCGTCCCGCTCGTGGACGCCGTGGCGACGCACGACGACGTCGCCGGCACCGCCGCCGTCTTCCTGGTCAACCGCTCCCAGACCGAGGAGATCACGGTGACCATCGACATCGCGGCGCTCGACGGCTTCACGGGCGTCAGCGCGGAGTCGCTGTACGATACGGACGTATATGCCAAGAACACCCTCGAGGAGCCCGAGCGCGTGACCATGAAGCCCAACACCTCCGCGACGCTCGACGGCGGCGCCGTCACCGTCACGCTTCCACCCGTGTCGTGGACGGCCGTATCCCTCGCATGAGCCACCCCGAATACAGGATCGAGGGCGACGGCTACACGGCCGTCGTCCTCGGTCTCGGAGCCGCCGTCCGCGAACTCACCCACGAGGGACGGCCTCTCGTGGTCGGCTTCGGCGCGGGCGAGGAGATGCCGAACTTCCGTGGCGCCTTCGTGGCGCCCTGGCCCAACCGCATCGCCGACGGACGCTACTCGTTCGACGGCGTCGACCACGAGCTGCCGATCAACGAGCCCGAGCGGGGCACGGCCCTCCACGGACTCGTCTTCGACATCCCCTGGACCCTCGTGGAACACACCGACTCCGCCGTGACGCTCGGATGCACCATCGAGCCGACGGAGGCGTACCCCTTCACGGTCGCGCTGCACGCACGGTTCAGCGTCGGCCCCGACGGTTTCCGCACCGACGTCACGGCCCTGAACACGGGATCGCGGCGCGCGCCCTACGGCGTCTGCCCCCACCCGTACCTCGTGGCGGGACCGTCACCGCTCGACGAGTGGGTGCTCGAACTCCCGGCTTCCACCGTCCTGACCGTCACCCCCGATCGCCTGCTGCCCGTGGCGAAGGAGCCTGTCGAGGGGACCCCCTTCGACTTCCGGTCGGCCCACCCCCTCGGCGACGTGCAGATCGATCACGCCTTCACGGGTATCGGTCGCGACGCAGCCGGCCTTGCGACGGTCAGGGTCACCGATCCGGCGCACGGGACCGGCACCGCGATGGTGTGGGACGAGAGCTGTCCATGGGTCCAGATCCATACGGCCGACCTCCCGCAGAAGCCCGAGAACACCCGCCTGGGCCTCGCCGTGGAACCTATGACGTGCCCGCCTGCGGCGTTCACCACGGGGGAGGACCTCGTGGTCCTCGAGCCGGGTGCGACGCACCGAACCGGCTGGACGATCACCGCTCTCTAGAAGATCACTGCTCTCTAGACGATCACTGCTCTAGAGGCCCGGGCCGGCGGCCGTGCCGGTTGGCACTCGTCAGCTGTATGTGGGGAGCCGGTCCTGTCCGGGGACCTCATGGCAGCGTGCCGGGGCGTCGCCGCCTGTCAGTGTGTCGCCGCCTGTCAGTGTGTCGCCGCCCGTCAGTGTGTCGCCGCCCGTCAGGGCGAGCAACTCGTCCGTTATCGCTTGGCGCGTACCGGCGGACTGCAGGATGTGGAACGACGGGTAGGCGGGCAGGCGCCGGTAGGCGGACTGCAGCGTCGCGAGACCCGACCGTGTCTCGCGGTCCGTGGCGCGCCGGTGCACCCGTTCGAGGGCGACGTCGATCGGGAGCTCGAAATGCACGACGAGGTCGGGAGCCGGCAGGACACGCTGGAGCCACGGCACGACGACGCAATGCGGGAGGCCGCGTGTCTCCCGCAGTGCGAGCTGGCAGTCGAGTCCTCGATCGAGGATGGCGACGCCGTCGAACCGGACCAGCCGTACCTCGTTCACCAGCACGTTGACCACGCGGATGACGGTCTCCAGGAGGTCCTGTACCCGGGATCCGGGCGTCCATTGCAGGGCATCCCACCAGCCGCTCATGGTCCTCCGGCCGGCAGGGTTCTTCAGCACGAGCGCTGTGCCGCCGCGAGCCGTGATCACGGCTGCGAGATCACGCGCTGCGGTGCTCTTGCCGGAGCCGTCGATGCCGGTCAGGAGGATACGCACGGGGTGGACCTTTCGAGGAGGTGTACCCCCTTCCAACGGGACGGACCTCTGGCTCGTTCCCGGGCAGCTCGATGTCGATCGTCCGGCGGTAGTGTCGGGTTGCACGAACCCCAGCGGACGGAGCGGAGAGCCATGCCGGATACGATCATCACGGCCGCAGCCGTCGTCGGCTGCCTCCTGACCGCGGGTGTCTACGTCGCCTTCGCCGTGATGGTGATGCCGGCGCTGACACCGGACCCGTGGGCCGGCACGAGAGTCATGCGTGAGGTCAACCGTTGGGCAGTACGTCCGCCCTTCATCGCTCTCTTCTTCGGCACGGCGCTCCTCTGCATCGTGTTGCTCGTGCTCGGCGTCCTCGGGCGCGATCCTCTCGTGGGTCTGGGAGCTGCGGGCTACCTGGTCGGCGTGGTCATCACCGTTGTCGGCAATGTCCCCCTGAACGACGCACTTGCTCGTGCGGGGTCCGGTGGTTCCAGTGGCTCGGGCGGTTCGGGCGGTTCGGGCGGTTCGGGCGGTTCGGGCGGTTCGGGTGGCTCGGGTGGCTCGGGTGGCTCGGGTGGCTCGGGTGGCTCGGGTGGTTCGGGCGGCTCGGACGACGACGATTCCGCAT
This sequence comes from Arthrobacter sp. TJ-238, assembly GCF_058269215.1. Lineage (NCBI taxonomy): Bacteria > Bacillati > Actinomycetota > Actinomycetes > Micrococcales > Micrococcaceae > Arthrobacter > Arthrobacter sp. TJ-238. The sequence goes on from NZ_JBZCNH010000004.1 coordinate 319,989, forward strand.
GGGCCGAGTTCGTTGGTCCATGGTCGCGGCTGAACCTGGCGCGAGCGGTCGTGTCGGCGCTGGGCGGTGTTCTCCTGCTGGCACACCTACTGGCCTGAGGGACGGTCGCGGCGCGGTACCCCGCTCGGTATCCGCTGCGGGGTACTCACGGCAGGTATTCACCGCGCAACGCGAACCTGCCACTGATCAGGTGGCCCCGGCCTCAGGGAGCGCAGCGAGCAAGTCCTGTTCCTCACTCCTCGTCAGCCCGGCCTTCCGGTCGCGCTCGAGCCCCCGGCCGCGTTCGTCGTCGAGCGTGTCCCGGAGCGTCTCGGTCAGGTCCCTGAGTTCGCCGCCCGCTGCACGGAAGGCCGCGTTGCTGCGTCGGCAGAACCCCGTGAACTCGTCCGGGAGCCATAGTGGCAGTGACCTCGGACCGGACCAGTAGGCCACGCCCTGTTCGACCAGCCACCCGGGTGACGCCTCCACCACTGCGCCCGAGTGCCCCGCGACGGAGCTTGCCCGTGCAAGGACCTCGTCGAACCCATGGAAATCGCCGACCGCGTTGATGACACCGACGGTTCCGGCCAGACCTGCGCTGACGGTCCAGGCAGCGAGATCGCGTACATCGATGACCTGGACGAACCGGTGCGAGAGTGTCGGCGCGAGGACGTCTTCGTCGCCGGCGAGCGCGCACCGCGAGATCCAGTAGCCGAACCTGTCGCTGCCGTCACCAGGCCCTGCGATGAGGCCGGCGCGGACCGTCAGGAGGCGGTCCCCGAGGACGTCGGCAGTCGCTCGTTCACAGAGCACCTTGGCCGAGGCGTAGTCATCGCCTGTCGTGTCGGCCGCGACGTCGACCAGTGCGGCTGTCTCATCCGCGCCCGGTTCGGCATTGGAAGCGTAGACGGAGCAGGAGGAGATCAGCGTCCAGTGGGCTGCCCGTTCCGCCAGGGCTGCGAGCGCACCGGTGACGTGGTCGATGTTCCACGAGATCTCGATGACCTCGTCCCAGTCGGTGTCGCTGACGGCGTCGTACGCGCGGGGAGCCGAGCGGTCGGCGGCGACAAGATCGGCACCGGGTGGAGGTGGTCCTTCCGTACCGCGGGCGAGGCAGGTGACGTGGTGACCGCCCGCGACCAGCTGGGTAGCGACTTCCCGGCCGAGCCATGCGGTACCGCCGAGGATCAGGATGCGACTCATGCCTCCACTCAACAGGAACGGGCCCTCCCTGTCACCGTTCCTGCTGTGGGGTCTCCACGGTGTCCGCGGCCTCGGCGGTCCTGGCAGTTCCCGGCGGATTCGACGATTCGACCACGCGAGCCGCCAGCAGACGGGCCTCGCGTAGCCGCTCCGGAGGGCAGGTCCCCACAGGTGGCATCGAGAACGCGACGTCGCCGTCGTCGTGCCGGGAGACGGACTTCCCACTGCTGCGATGCACGCAGGGAAGTGCGAGCACGACGCCGCCGGCGGCGATCAGGAGGAGGGGATAGCCCCGGGCGCCGGTGACCTGGGCGAGGATTCCGAGGGAGATGCTGAGTGTGCCGAGCAGAACAAGAAACCTGGTGATCATCACACGTCCGTCGTCGTTGACTGATTGTGGTGGCACCGATAGTACTCCCACAGTGCGGGGCGTCCCACCCGCCTGGCCGTGTCACCTCGCCACAGGAGGCGGATGGAGTGCGGTCCTCGTGAGTTCTGCGGGTAGCAGTGCGTGGGTTCGCGTCAGGTCAGGTCAGGATGCGCTGGTACAGCAGGTGGTCCTGCCAGGACCCCGCGATCCGCAGGTAGGACGGCGCCAGACCGATCACCGTGAAGCCGGCCCGGTCCAGGACGGCCCTCGAGGGCGCATTCCGGGGCAGGACCGACGCCTGGACGCGGTGCAGCCCGAGCTCCTCGCGCGCGTGGAGCAACGCTGCCCCGAGTGCGCTCGAGCACACGCCCTGGCCCTGCAGGCCGACGTCGACCCAGTAGCCGACGTGCGCACTGAGGAAAGGACCCCGCACGATTCCGGTGAGGGTGATGGCGCCGACGATGCGCTCCTCCGTCGTCATCACCCACGGAACCTCGGTACCGGCCGCCAGACCTGCGAGACGGGTGGCGATCTGCTCCGACTGGCCTGCCGGGGTGAAGAAGGCGTCGTCGCGGGACGGCTCCCAGGGAGCAAGGTGGCCGCGGTTGTCCTGGTAGGCCCGAGCGAGTGCGGTCGAATCGGTCGCGGCGAGCAGACGCATGCGTACCGGGGATGGCAGGGTCGGAGGGAACACCTGCGCAACAGTAGTGGACGTACGCCGAGCTGGTGCGGAAGGTGCGGAACAGTCACGCGGGACGAGGTCGACGGCGTGAGCAGGGCGACGCCCGCTTCACCTCGCCACTGCGCGAACTCCGGGCGGTATCTCCCGTCCTCACGCCCAGCTGAACTGTCGGACCTCCCTCCTGGTGGCCCTTGTGCTCGCGAGACACTTCCGGCCCGATGTGTCCACTGGCACACTGTCTCCATGGCAGGAGTACCCGACACCCGGGTGGACGACTACATCGCAGCACTACCGCGCTGGCAGCAGGACATCTGTCGCACGGTCCGTCGTCTCGTGCACGAGGCGGACCCCGAGGTGCAGGAGACGATCAAGCGCACCCGGCAGCCCTACTTCGTCCTCGACGGCAACGTCTGTGCGCTGCTCGCCACGAAGGACCACGTCAACGTGTTCCTGTACGACGGCGGGTTGGCGCCCGATCCGCACGGCATCATCACGGGCGGTACCTCCAACTCCACGGGGCGGACGGTCGCGCTCTACGAGGACGGGCCGTTCGACGAGGATGCACTGCGAGAGATCTTCAGGGCCATCATCGCGGACAACCGCGCAGGCGGTTGGCGCAGCATCAAGAAGCGTGCAAGCCTAGGCGAATGAGCCCGATCCAGGATGTCGCCATGCCTGCGGGCGCCCTTTCCGCGTACGTGGTGCGTCCGGCTGGGCCCGTGCGGGGCGGACTCGTGCTGATCCACGAGGTATGGGGGCTCGTCGGCCATACCCGCGATGTTGCTGACCGGTTCGCCGGGGAAGGGTATGTCGTCGTCGCACCGGATCTTCTCGCCGACCAGGGCATCACCGAGGAGAACACGGCAGGAATCGGTGAGGCGATCGCGGGCCCGGACGAGGCAGCGCGTAACGAGGCGCAGCCGAAGCTCAGGGCACTTCTGGCGCCCTTGCGGAACCCCGAGTTCGGGGCACTCACCACGGAGCGGGTCCGGGCGTGCTTCGAGTTCCTGTATGACGATACTGACGTCGCGGGGCGCGTCGGCATCGTCGGTTTCTGCTTCGGCGGAACCTACAGCTTCTCCCTCGCCATCGAAGAACCGCGTCTGATGGCGTGCGTTCCCTTCTACGGTCATGCGTCGTTCTCGGATGAGGAACTGGCGCGCATCGAGGCACCCGTCCTGGCCTTCTACGGTCAGGACGACGACCCACTCATCGCGGCGTTGCCGGCGCTCGAGGGAGCGATGGACGTCGCAGGTGTCGACTTCACGCCCAAGGTCTACCCGGACGCCGGTCACGCATTCTTCAACGACTCCAATCGCTTCGCGTATCGCCCGGGGCCTGCTGGAGACGCGTGGAACCTGACCCTGGAGTTCCTCGCTCGGCATGTCGTCTGAGTCGGCTGGGGCGTCTGGGGCGTCTGAATCACCTCAGTTGCCTGAGGCGTCTAAGCCGTCTGGGTCGGCTGGATCGCCCGGGTGGGGGGTGCCCGTGGCATCGCGCGGGTCGACCGAGTCGGCTGGATCGCCCGCCTTCGAATCACCCGCGTTATCCGGATCGTCCGAGGCGCCGGCACCACTGACACCCGCACCAGCCGGCAGACCTCTTCACTTCACGCCCACCTACCTGCTATTGGTGTTCGTCGGCGGGATGAGCGGGACCCTTGCCCGGTTCGGTCTCGCCGAGGCACTCCCGACTCCCGCAGGCCTGCCGCTCGGGATCTTCCTGATCAATATCGCCGGCGCCTTCGTGCTCGGACTCCTGCTCGAGGCTCTTGCGCAGCACGGCCCCGACGAAGGACATCGGCGAGCGATCCGCCTGCTCCTCGGCACGGGCTTCCTCGGTGGCTTCACCACCTACAGCGCCCTCGCTGTCGACTCCGCCCTTCTCCTCGATTCCGGCAGGGTGGCGGAGGGAATCGCATATCTCGCAGGGTCCGTCCTCCTGGGCCTGATCGCGACGGCGGCGGGCATCGCTGTGGGGGCGTGCGCTCGCCGTGGTCCGAGGGCTGGTCGGCGATCCCGCCCGGGGTCGGGCCCGGTACTTCGTCATGAGCCTGGCCCGGACGCGTCGAGGGGGATGACCTCGTGAGCGTGTTCGGCGTCCTCGTGCTCGGCGCCGCCGGAGGGCTCGGGGCGGTCACCCGGTTCATGCTCGAGGGCGTCATCAGGGCGTCGGTCCGAGGCATGGTGCCGATCGGTACGATGACCGTCAACATCAGTGGTTCGCTGTTGCTCGGGCTGCTGACCGGACTGGTCCTTGCGTCCGCGCTTCCGCCCTCGTGGTTGGTGATCGGCGGCACGGGGTTCCTTGGCGGATACACCACATTCAGTACGGCCAGCAGCGAGACGGTGCGTCTGATGCGGGCGGGTCACACGAACGCGGCAATCATGTCAGGGATCGGAACGGCGGTCGTGGCGCTTGTGGCAGCAGCCCTCGGCCTCGTGATCGGGTTGCTGGTGGCTGGAACGGGTGCATCCTGAGGCCCGGCTGCGGGCACCCCTCGCCAACCCTGGCCTTGAGCTCCGGCACGACACACCACCCGTGATCTCGAGCCCGGTGATCTCGAGCCCGGTGATCTCGAGCCCGGTGATTCCGAGCCCGGTGATTCCGAGCCCGGTGATTCCGAGCCCGGTGATCTCGAGCCCGGTGATCTCGAGCCCGGTGACCTCGGGCAAGGCCCCTCGACCCGGTGGACCCGGGTCTGTGGTACTCGAACGCTAGTCACTCAATCAGGCTCGTCCAGGTCGTGTCCCCGCCCGTTGGAGACAGTGCTCGGAGGAGCCAGGACAGGATCGGACGTACCGACGATTTCGCTCTGAACTGCGATTCCTGCTTGCCAGTAGAGGTTCCTCCGCGGGTTGCCGCTCCGTTTCCGACCGGTGGGCGCTGTGAACCACGGGATACCACGACGGAGTTCGACGGTCCACGAGTCGTGGTGGAGGACGTGGTGATGTCGCGAGCAGAGCAGCACGCCGTTGTCGATGCTCGTCGAGCCACCTCGAGACCACGGCGTGAGGTGGTGTGCCTCGCACCAGCTGGCCGGGATGGAACAGTCCGGGAAGGCACAGCCCTTGTCCCTGGCCACGAGCGCCCGCCGAAGGTGCGGAGGGAACAACCGCTGCGCACGTCCCATATCCAGGATCTGCCCCGCACCACCGAGGACCAGCGGGATGATGTCCGCATCACAGGCGATCCTCCTGATGTTCCGTGCACCGATCTGCTCCGAGAAGACGGCGTCACCGGGTCGCGCGGTCTTGCCGATCAGGTCCTCGTAACCGATGGTCACCATCACCTGCGGGCGATGCCCGCCCGTCGCTGGCAGGCCGCCTGTCGAAAGGGCGGTACTGCACGCCGAGACAAGTCCCTCGAGGAGTTGCTGCGCTCGCGTCGGGCCGTCGTGATCGGCTGATGAGCCCGATGACACACCGCTCATGGGACGACCGAGCGCACATCCGAGCGTACCGATGCGTGACGGGCCTCCTGCCGCTTCGAGCGACACTCCGGCGGCCGTGCCCGGTTCTACTCCGGCGGCCGTGCCCGGTTCTACTGCGCCTGCCGTGCCCGGCTCTGCCTGACCCGCCCCTGCCGGTGTTCGAGGCGTTGTCGCCCCGGAGCCCGCAGGTCCTGCCCGGCCCACCGTGCCCGGCTCTGCCTGACCCACCCCTGCCTGACCCGCCCCTGCCGGTGTTCGGGGCGTTGTCGCCCCGGAGCCCGCAGGTCCTGCCGAGTGCAGTGCTCCGCCCCCGATCGGATCCTCACCGCGTCCAGTGGATGCCCGCGGATTGGTGGCTGCGTTCATGACGGTCGCGAGTTGCTCGAACTGTTCGTCCGTGGCGCCGATCTCCAGGACGTTCAGCCCGTCACGCCGGCCCTTGAGGAAGACGCCCTGTCGTGCACGCAGCACTTTCTCCGTGGGTTCCTGCCCGTCCTGATCGAGTACGGCCTCCCAGCGGCGCGCGAGGACGCGGAGGATGTCCTCGTCGGACTCCATCGCCTGCCTCGTCAGATGATGCTCCATCGATTCGAGCTGCTCCGGCGTCGCGACGCACTGCACCCGTTCGAGGGCCTGCGCGACGACGGTTGCCGCCCGGCCGCTGACGACGAAGGAACCCACTGCTTCCCCCAGCGCCGCCAAAGGGGGAGGAACGGGATTCCCGGTCGGCGACATGCTCGGCAACACGACGGCGGCCAGCTTGAGCCGACGCTTCGCCTCCATGCGACTGATGCCCAGCGTCTCCCTCAGGAAATCCGCGCAGTTCCTGAAGCCGTGGCCGGTATCGGCAGACGAGGCGGGCGCGGGATCCTGCGCTGAGACAGGGTCTGCAGGACGGGACGCGGTGGAACCGCTCTCGGGTCCGGAGGCGAGGCCGTGCTGATCCGCGACGCGCGCGGCGAGGACCTGGAGCTGATCGATCACCTTCGACACCTGCTCGACCTCGAGGACGAACCGCAGGGCGTCCTGCCGTGACAGGAGGTGGTGGTACTGGGCCAACCCGAGTGCGCAGTCGCTCAGGAGGGAGTGAGCCTCGTCCAGAGAGGACCCCGGCTCGGAGTAGCGCTTGATCGGTGTGACGGGCATGACACGATCGTATCGAATCTGTGTTCTATTAATCATGGCCGAGCTGCCGGTGTGGAGGGGTAGTGGGGGGCTCGATCTCCACAGGCCCGATGGTGAGGCTCAGGGCTTGGCGACCACGAGGTGCCGGACGCCGTCGATGGTGAGGACCTGCCGGTCACCCTGATCCGTGAGGCAGAGCAGTACGGCCGTACAGGTCGGGCACCGCAACACCATGCCCGGTGCTTTCGTGTACAGGAGCGCGGCAGCCAGGGGACCGGAGGACCCGCAGCCCGCACACATGCATTCCGCACTCGTGAGGTCGGAGACGAACTGGTCGAGGGCCCCGGCAAGGGCGTTGCCGTCGAGGTGGTCCTGATCGAGGGGATACTGCTCCGTGCTGTCCATCGTGATCCTTCCTATCCGCCGTACCGCTCCGTGCGGATACGCGCGGCGTCGTGCCCGTCCTCGACGAGCCACGCGGCGACGGCCTCGACGAAGCCCGTCGAGCCGCAGATGTAGACGGACGGCGCATCGTCCGGTGGGAAGCAGGACGCAGCGACCGCCTCGTGCGTGAGGCGTCCGACCGGCCGTCCGTCGGGTGCCTCACGGGAGTAGGCGATGTCGACCGTGACCTGCGGGTCCTCCTGCCCGACGACGTCGAGCTCGCCCCGGTAGAACACGTGGTCGGGGCTGCGGACCGAGTAGAGCAGCCGCGCCGGTACGTCCGACCTGGCCTCGGCATGCGCCCGGAGCATCGCCATGAGCGGGACCACGCCCGACCCTCCGGCGATCAGTTGCAGTGGACCTGCGAGTTCCGGTGTCCACGTGAACCACCCACCTACCGGGCCCCGGACCTCCAGCTGGTCACCCTCGGACAGGACACCCACGAGGAAGGGGGATACCTCGCCGTCGTCGAGCTCCTCGACCGTCAGCTCCAGTTCGCGCGGCGGCACCCACGCCGCCACCGAGTACGAGCGCACTGCCTGGTAGCCGTCCTCCGCAGTGAGCCTCAGGTCCACGTGCTGACCCGGCACCCCCGTGACCACGTCGGGGAAGCGGAGCCTCAGCGTCCGTGCTCGGGATGTCTCGGGACGCGCCGCACTGACCTCGACGGTCTGCCACGACCGCCTCACCAGTAGCGTTCCTCGCGCCACGGATCCCCGTACATGTTGTAGCCGTTGGTCTCCCAGAAGCCGGGCAGGTCCTGGTCCATCAGACGGATACCGTTGACCCACTTCGCGCTCTTCCAGAAGTACAGGTGCGGTACCAGCAGCCTCGCCGGGCCGCCGTGTGCCGGAGAGAGGGGTTCGCCGTCGAACTCGTGGACGATCCACGCCTTGCCGTCGAGGAGGTCGTCGAGCGGGACGTTCGTCGTGTACCCGCCATAGGAGTGGACCATCGTGTATTCGGCCTCGGACTCGACGTCCTCGAACAGGGTGTCGAGGGAGACTCCGCGCCAGGTGGTCCCGAACTTGGACCAGTGCGTCACGCAGTGGATGTCCGTTGTGACGTCCTCCTGCGGCAAGGCCTGCAGCTGCACCCAGTTCCACAGGTGGCTCTGGCCCGGACCGGCATCGATCCGGAAGGTCCAGTCGGCCAGGAGGACTTGGGGAGTGGGACCCGCGGACAGTACGGGAAAACTGTCGGTGAGGTACTGGCCCGGTGGCAGGTTCGCGTCCCGGTTCTGCCGTCTGCCGGTGAAGCCTGAGGTGGGTATGGTCATGCGGTACTCCCGCCAGGGTAGGGCGCGCCGGTTCGATGGTACGAAACGTAGTGCAACCGCTTCATGCTGTCCAGAGCGGCACGACCGGCCGTCGCCCTCCCGACTAGGGTGGAAGAGTGCCCAAGGAAACCTTCGATCTGCGTGCGATCGCGGTAGGAGCCTACGGCCCGTCGCTTCTGTACGGGGTCTCCACCGGTGCCATCCTGCCCGTCATCGCCCTGACCGCCCGCGACCTCGGCGCCGATGTGGCCACTGCGGCACTGATCATCACCCTGTCCGGTATCGGCTCACTCGTCACCAACGTCCCCGCCACGCTGATCGCCACGCGTTTCGGCGAGCGGAAAGCACTCGTGGGGGCGGCGCTGTGGTGTGCGGCGGCGATGTTCCTGGCACTCGCCGCACCCACCCTCCCGGTGTTCGCCGCGGCCGTCTTCATGGTGGGTATGGCGGGAGCGGTGTTCGGCCTCGCGCGCCAGAGCTACCTGACCGAGGCGGTACCCCAGCACTTCAGGGCGCGCGCCCTGTCGACGCTCGGCGGCGTCACGCGCATCGGCGTCTTCGTGGGTCCCTTCGCGGCGGCCCTCGCCATGAGCCGGCTCGGGCTGGACGGTGCGTACTGGGTGGGAGGCGCCGCCAGCCTGGTCGCCGCCGCCCTGAGCTGGCGTGTCCCCGAACTCGAGGCGTCCGGTCGCACGGCGGACGGAGGACGGTCGGTCGCGGACGCCCCGGTACCGGCCCTGGCGCCGACCGTGCGGTCGATCATGCGCAGTCACAGGAGCATCTTCGTCACCCTGGGCCTCGGGGTGCTGCTCATCGCCGCGGTGCGGGCCACCCGCCAGGCGGTGCTGCCCCTGTGGGCGGAGGACATCGGGCTGGATGCCTCCGCGACCGCCCTGATCTACGGGCTCTCCGGAGCCATCGACATGCTGATCTTCTACCCGGCCGGCAAGGTCATGGACGTCAAGGGCCGCCGCTGGATCGCCGTTCCGTGCATGCTCATCATGGGCACCGCCCTCGCCCTGCTGCCCCTCACGGACGACGCCGTGGGACTGCTCCTGGTCGCGCTGCTGATCGGCTTCGGCAACGGGATCGGCTCGGGCATCGTGATGACGCTCGGCGCGGACCTGTCGCCCTCACCCGGACGTCCGCAGTTCCTCGGGATCTGGCGCCTGCTCACCGACACGGGGACCATGGGCGGGCCCGCGCTCCTCGCACTCGTGACGGCGCCGGCCACGCTCTCGGCGGGCATCTGGGCGACGGCGGTGCTCGGCTTCCTCGGCGCCGCGGTCCTCTGGTACTGGATCCCGCGCGCTGCACCCGGGTCGGCGGAGCCGGCGGTGACGCACAGCTGACGGACGGCGTGCCTGACGGCGTCGCATCACGTCGTCGAGCCCCGGCCGCCGCCACCAGTGCGTCGAAAGCGCCCACGGGGCGGGCGTCCGGCGACGGTGCCCATCGGACGTGGGCCCCGGCACACTGCCGGGGCGTGAACCAGGCGCCCGAAGGACCCGGAAGGCGACCTCAGCGCTGTCCGCGGCGCACGATCGCCCGGACCCCCAGGACACCCCCCGCCGCCGCAGCGACCCACGGCCCGGCCACGACGATCGGGTCGATCCACTGGTGGTTGACGTCCACACGCTTCTTGCCGAAGCGCGACGCGACGCCATGCCTGCGACCCTCGGACAGCACGCCCGTCTCGGTGATCGGGTTGTCCGGGCGCAACGAGGCGAAGGAGGCTGCGTGCGCCCCCCAGGCGTCCACGCGGTCGCCGAGCAACAGCAGCAGCCAGTGCGCCGCACGCCCCTCGCTGTAGCGGTAGGCGTAGCGCCTGATGCTGCCGGAGACACCGTGCAGCGGTGAGCTCGTGCCGAAGACGGGTGTCAGCTGACCGTGCTCGATCGAGCGCTCGCGGCCCTCCCCGCCGGGCTGCTCCTCGGGGTAGTCCCAGTGGGCCCCTGTGCTCCCGGGGTCGTAGACCTCGCGGGGATACGCGGGGCGGTCCTTCCGGTCGAGGTCGACTCCCCAGCCGGGGATCCGTGCGCGGAGCGCCTCGGCCGTGGGGATGTCCCTGGGCTTGTTCGCGACGTAGGGCGTCGAAGGCCCGGATGCGGCCATGGTGGTCTCCTAGCTGGGGTTCGCGATGATGAGCGGCTTGATGCAGTTGTCGAGCTTCGCCGAGAACATGTGGTACCCCTCGGCGATGTCCTCCAGGGGGATGCGGTGCGTCACGATGTCGTTCGGCTTCAGGTACCCGTTCTGGATGTGCTCGAAGAGGCGGGGCCACTGCCGCTTCACGGGCGTCTGGTTCATGCGGAGCGTCAGTCCCTTGTTGAGTGCATCGCCGAACTTGATCGCGCTGAAGATGGGGCCGTAGGCGCCGACGACGGACACCGTCCCGCCCTTGCGCACGGAGTCGATGGCCCAGTTCAGGGCGATGGGTGAGCCTCCCTGGAGCTTCAGCTTGGTGCCCGTGACGTGCTGGAGGAAGTTGCCGTCCGCCTCCGCGCCGACGGCGTCGATCACCACGTCGGCACCGAGGAAGTCGGTGGTCCTCTTCATCTCGACCACGATGTCGTCGTACTCCGCGAAGTTGAAGGTCTCCGCCTGCGCGAACGTGCGTGCCTTCTCGAGCCGGTACTCGAGGTGGTCGATGACGATCACCCTGCCCGCCCCCATGAGCCAGGAGGATTTCGCGGCGTAGAGGCCCACGGGGCCCGCACCGAAAACCACCACGGTGTCGCCCTCGGCGATGCTGCCGAGTTGCGCACCGAAGTACCCGGTGGCCAGGGCGTCGGTGAGCAGGACGGCGTCCTCGCTGTCCATCCAGTCCGGAATGATCGTGGGCCCGACGTCGGCGAACGGTACCCGCACGAACTCGGCCTGTCCGCCGTCGTACCCGCCGGTGGTGTGCGAGTAGCCGTAGATGCCGCCCACCGCCGTCGCGTTGGGATTCACGTTGTGGCAGTTCGAGTACAGGCCACGCGCGCAGTAGTAGCAGGAGCCGCAGTAGACGTTGAAGGGCACCATCACGCGGTCGCCGCGCTTCAGGTTCCGCACCGACGGCCCCACCTCCTCCACGACGCCGATGAACTCGTGGCCGAAGGTGTGGCCGATCCGCGTGTCCGGCATGAGTCCGTGGTAGAGGTGCAGGTCGGACCCGCAGATCGCCGCCGTGGTCACCTTGATGATCGCGTCGTTCGGGTGCTCGATCCTGGGCATCGGTTTCTCCTCGACCCTGATCTTGTAGGGCCCGCGGTACACCATGGCTCTCATCGATCGCCTCTTTCCGTCGCTGGTCCGGCCAGCGTCGCACCGTCTCGCCGGTGCTTCAACGGGTGGCGGGTCCGCGGAAAAGGGCGTGCGGAGCGGCCCGGGGGGTGTTACGGACGCGCTCCCACGGCAGCCGTCCTCCCGGCCTACGCCGCGAAGAGCCGGCCCGCAGCGGCTGCGAGGGTGAATCCGACGCCGATGATCCACATCAGGCCCCACCAGAAGAACAGTGGCACGCTCGCCGTCCCGGGGTCGGGCGCGGGGCCGATGGCCTGGACGGAGAGGTAGAGCACCCCGGACATGACGAGCCCCCCGAGTCCCAGCACCCAGCACAGCACCAGCCAGCCACGCGACGACGCCCAGTGGGCGCCGAAGCCCTCCCAGTTGTTCCAGTTCCCGCCCGTCCTCATCACGACGAGGCCGCCGAGGAGCGTCCACGTGCCGACCACGAGGAGGGCTGCGACCACGTCCGCGGGCCGGTGCCAGAGGTTGATGAAGGTGGCGGCCCCCGCGAGGACGGAGTAGGCGCCACCCAGGGCCGCCGCCGCAGGACGCCAGCGGGGCGTCGCGATGATGAAGACCGCGGCCGCGGCAGAGGCCGCGAGCGTCGTATGCCCTGACGGTAATGAGTTGAAGTCGAGCGTCGCCACGCCGCGGTCCGGCCGGTCGAAGACCACGTTCTTGAGGAGCTGCGTGGTGAGATTCGATGCCACGATGACCGCGACGGCCATCGCAGCGGCGCCGTACCGCCTTCGGTGGAGGGCGACGAAGAGGATGGCCGCGGCCGCGAGAACCACGGAGATGGCGGGCAGCGTGTCGAGGAACCGCAGGAACGGCAGCTGCGTGTCGGGCGCCGCCACGCCGGCCTCTCGCCAGGCGGATTCGTCCGCGAACTGGCCCGTGGTGGTGCGGACGAACGCCCAGTACGTCCACCCGAGCGCCACCGCGCAGGCCACGGCGGCCAGGACGAACAGCAGCGGTGAACGCGCTGCCCGGTCCGGTTTCGTGGTGGTTCGTTGCGACGACATCGTCTCCATGCTGTCACAGGATCCTCACCGTCCCCTGACCCCTCGCCGACCACTCACCGACCGCCTGCCGACCGCACGGCCACCGTCAGCGGCCTCCCGTAGCCTGAGGTCGTGTCCCAGCAAACGCCCTCCCCGTCCCCGTTGCCCCTGCCCGCCCTCGAGGAGCTGACCGCGTCGGCGCGCGTGGTGTCGGTGCCCATGCGTGTCCGGTTCCGCGGCGTCCTCGACCGGGAGGTCATGCTGGTCCGCGGCCCGGCCGGGTGGGGCGAGTTCAGCCCCTTCCTGGAGTACGACGACGCCGAGTCCGCCGCCTGGCTGGCGTGCGCCGTCGAGGCCGCATGGCACGGGTTCCCGGATCCTGTCCGTGCGTCCGTCCCGGTCAACGCGACCGTCCCCGCCGTCGGACCGGCGGGGGTCGAGGGAGTGCTGTCGCGCTTCGGGGCCGTGGGTGCGGTCAAGGTCAAGGTGGCCGAGAAGGGGCAGGGACTGGCGGACGACGTCGCGCGGGTCGCGGAGGTGCGGCGGCTCCTGCCCGACGCCGGGATCAAGGTCGACGCCAACGGCGGCTGGACCGTGACGGAGGCCCTCGAGGCCCTCGACGCGCTGGGTCCCTTCGGCCTGCAGTACGTGGAACAGCCCGTGGCGGACATCCCCGGACTGCGGACCGTGCGGCTGGAGCTTCGCCGTCGGGGGGAGGGGGTCCTCGTCGCCGCGGACGAGAGCGTACGGCGCCAGGAGGACCCGCTGCGGGTGGCGCGCGAGGATGCCGCCGATCTCCTCGTGATCAAGGCGCCGCCGCTCGGTGGAGTCCGCAGGGCCCTCGCCATCATCGACGCCGCGGGCCTCCCGGCGGTGGTGAGCTCCGCGCTGGACACGTCCGTGGGGATGCGTGCCGGGGTGGCCCTCGCCGCAGCCCTGCCGGAGCTGCCCTACGCGTGCGGGCTCGCGACGGTGTCCCTCATGGCGGGAGACATCACCCGGAGGTCGCTCGTGCCCGAGGGAGGGCACCTGCCGGTCCGCGACGTCGACGTCGCCGCCGACCTCCTGGACCGTTTCGCCGCCACCCCCGAGCGGACCCGGTGGTGGCTGGAACGCCTCGGCCGCACCCATGCCGTCCTCGCTGCAGCGTATCGTGGCACACCGGGCAGGGCGACCTGAGGGACCGATACGGGAACGTCACCTCCCCGAAACACGGGCACAACGTGGGCTGGATACGATTGCGGGCGACCAGAGATGGTCGCCGGCCCGTATGCAATGCATCCCCATGAGAGGAACACACCCTTGACACCTTCGGAGGTGCTTCCCCGCCCTGTCGTGGGACTGACGTCCTATCTCGATCCTGCCGTCACCGAGGGCTGCGGGACCGTCGAGGCGGCCTTCCTGCCCTCGAACTACCTCGCGCCCGTCCTCGCGGCCGGCGCCATCCCGGTCCTGCTCCCGCCCCAGGGGACCGACGGCGGCGTCGTCGAGCAGCTGCTGCCGAGGCTCGACGGCGTGATCGTCGTCGGCGGATGGGACGTGGACCCTGCCCGCTACGGCGCCGAGCCGCACACGGAGACGGACGCTCCCCACCGGCTCCGGGACGCCTGGGACGTCGCCGTGGTGCGCGAGGCCGTGCGGGCGGACCTGCCGCTCCTCGGCATCTGCCGGGGCGAGCAGATGCTCAACGTGGCGCTCGGCGGGTCGCTGCACCAGCACCTGCCCGATCTCGACGGCGGCGTCGTCCACCAGCTCGGGGACCACCGCTTCAACCCGATCCCGGTGGACCTCCGCCCGGGCTCGCGGGTGGCACAGGTGATGGGAGCCACCCGGCTCGACGCCGTCCCGGTCTCCCACCACCAGGCCGTGGACCGGTTGGGCTCCGGGCTGCTCGCCTCGGCATGGAGCGCCGACGGCGTGGTGGAGGCGGTCGAACTGCCGCACAACCGCTTCTGCATCGGTGTCCAGTGGCACCCGGAGCAGAGCCCCACCGAGACGGCCCTGTTCGACGCCTTCGTGCAGGCCGCCCGCGAACGGCAGCTGGCACGCTCCCTGCCGCTGCACCTCGACACGGCTCTGGAGGCCACCCTCCCGGCGAGCTAGGCGCACAGTGCGGGGCCGTTCCTGTTCGGACGCCGTTCACGCGGCGTTCACCGGGTGGCCCCTCGCCTGTTCAGGTGCCCTCGGCAGGGTGAGGACGAAGACCGTTCACCCTGTCGAGAGGTACCACCCCCATGACTGAAACCACGCGCCGGCTACTGCCCATGCTCGGCCACACCAAGGGCAAGCGGAGCGCCGTCACCTGTGCCCTCAAGTGTGACAACGCGTGCTCCGATGCCGTCTGCAACACGTCGGGCAACAACTACTTCCGCGACATCGTCTCGCGCGAATTCTCCCGCCGCAGCGCCCTCGGCGCGGGAGCGGCAGGAGCACTGACGCTCCTCGTCGCGGGCCAGACCGGAGCCGGCTCCGCACAGGCCGCTCCCGGCGGCGCCAAGGGAAGCGGGCTGGCCTTCGACGCGATCGCGCCGGTGGACGCGCTCGTGGACGACATGACGGTGCCGCAGGGCTACGGCTGGAAGCCCGTGATCCGCTGGGGCGACCCGCTCTTCAGCACCTCGCCCGCCTTCGACGCGAACAACCAGACCGCAGCCGCGCAGGCGCTGCAGTTCGGGTACAACTGCGACTACACCGATGTGCTCGAGATCGCGGAGAGCAAGGGCCGCCGCGCTGTCCTGTTCGCGAACCACGAGTACACCAACGAGAACATCATGGTGCCGCCGACCACGCCGGCCGCCGAGGTGCGCGGCATCGGGAAGGCCGCCCACGGGCTGACCGTCGTGGAGCTCGAGCGCAAGAACAAGAACAAGCCGTGGTCCTACGTGCAGGGCGCACCGCTCAACCGCCGGTACCTCACCACCACCCCCTACGAGGTCACCGGCCCCGCCGCCGGCTCCGACTTCCTCAAGACCAAGGACGACCCCGCCGGCCGCACCGTCCTCGGGACGCTCGGCAACTGCGCCGGCGGCACCACCCCCTGGGGCACCATCCTCTCGGGGGAGGAGAACTTCAACGGCTACTTCGTGGCCGCCGGCACGAGCGACGGCGACCGCCGCTACGGCATCACCAGCAGGCCCACGGCCCGTGGGTGGGAGATCGACGAGCCGCGCTGGGACACCCGCACCGCCGGCTACGAGAACGAGAAGCACCGGTTCGGCTACATCGTGGAGGTCGACCCCTTCGACCCCACCTCCACGCCGAAGAAGCACTCTGCCCTGGGCCGCTTCAAGCACGAGGGCGCGAACGTGACCGTCGCCGCCGACGGCCGGGTCGTGGCCTACATGGGCGACGACGAGCGCTTCGACTACCTCTACAAGTTCGTGTCGAAGAACAAGGTCCAGCCGGGCACCAGCCCCGCCGCACGCCGTGCCAACATGACGCTGCTCAGCGAGGGTTCGCTGTACGTGGCGCGTTTCCAGGGCAACTCGGTTGCCGAGATCGACGGCTCCGGCACGCTCCCGTCCGACGGCGCGTTCGACGGCGTGGGCGAGTGGCTGCCGCTGCTCATCGACAACACGTCCGTGGTCGCGGGCATGACCGCCGCCGAGGTCGCCGTCTTCACGCGCATCGCCGCGGACAAGATGGGCGCCACCAAGATGGACCGCTGCGAGGACGTCGAGCCCAACCCCCGGACGGGCAAGGTGTACGTGGCGTGCACCAACAACACCAACCGCGGCGTCGGCACCAATGCGCTCGCCGACGAGGCCAACCCGCGCACCGCGAACCGCGACGGGCACGTCGTCGAACTCACGGAGGCGGGCGGCAACGCGACCGGCACGCGGTTCACCTGGAACCTGCTGCTCGTCTGCGGCGACCCGGCGCGCAACCCCGCCACCTACTTCGCCGGCTACCCGAAGGACAAGGTCTCGCCGATCTCCTGCCCCGACAACGTGGCCTTCGACTCGGCGGGCAACCTCTGGATCTCCACGGACGGCCAGCCGAGCACGGTGGGTTTCGCCGACGGCCTGTTCAAGGTGGGGCTGGAGGGCGCCGAGCGCGGACGCGTGCAGCAGTTCCTCGCCGTCCCCCGCGAGGCCGAGACGTGCGGCCCCGTGATCCACGACCAGGACGGCAGCGTCTTCGTGGCGGTCCAGCACCCGGGCGAGGACGGCAGCTGGGCCGCGCAGTCGTCGATGTTCCCCGACTACGTGCCGCTCGGCGGCAGCCCCGCCCGGGGAGAGGCCCTCGTGCCACGCCCGTCGGTCGTCCAGGTGTACAGGGCGAACGAGGGACGCGACGAGGACCACAACGGCCGCGGGCG
Organism: Arthrobacter sp. TJ-238; assembly: GCF_058269215.1. Taxonomy (NCBI): domain Bacteria; kingdom Bacillati; phylum Actinomycetota; class Actinomycetes; order Micrococcales; family Micrococcaceae; genus Arthrobacter; species Arthrobacter sp. TJ-238. The sequence goes on from NZ_JBZCNH010000004.1 coordinate 337,102, forward strand.
TGACCGCCAGAAGGGCAAGCCCCGCCGCTAGGCGACCCACGCCCGAGGCATCGACGAACGCACCCCCGCCTTCCGGAGGGGGTGCGTTCGCGTCGTGAGGCCGCGGAGGGAAAGCCCGGGCCGGAGCGGCGCGGGGGAGGCCGGGATGGAAGGATGGAAGCGTGACCGACCCCGTGACCGACCCCGTGACCGACCCGGCAGCACCTCCGACACCCCTGGACTCCGCGACCTCGGCTGCCCGGGCGGTCCGCGCCCTCGTGGCGGCCGGCATCGTCGACGTCGTCGTCGCGCCCGGATCGCGGAGCGCACCGCTGGCCTACGCACTCGCGGAGGCCGAGGCGGCCGGCCGGGTGAGGCTGCACGTGCGGATCGACGAGCGTTCCGGCGCCTTCACCGCACTGGGCCTCGCGCTCGGTGCACGGCGTCCGGCCGCGGTGGTGACGACGTCGGGCACCGCCGTGGGTGAGCTGCTTCCCGCCGTGATGGAGGCCAACCACGCGGCGGTGCCGCTCGTGGTGGTCTCCGCCGACCGGCCCGCCGAGCTGCGCGGCACCGGCGCGAACCAGACCACGGTGCAGCCGGACCTGTTCGGCGTGCACGTGCGTGCCGGTGTCGACGTCCCGGCCGGTGAGGATCCGGAACGCCTCGTGGAGGAGACCCTCCTGATCGCCGTGGGCGTGCCCGTGCAGGGTGCGCCGTCGCGGCCGCCGGGCCCGGTCCACCTCAATCTCGCGTTCCGCGATCCGCTCGTGCCCGAGGGCCCCGAGGGCCCCGAGGGCCCCGAGGGCCCCGAGGGCCCCGAGGGCCCCGAGGGCCCCGAGGGCCCCGAGAGCCCCGAGCGCCTTGAGGGACCCGAGGGCGATCGGCACACGGTAGTGCCCGGGGACGCGCCTGCGGATCCGGCGCGGAGTGGCGCCGCGGAGAGGGCAGGCATCGCTGCTACCGCCGGGACCGCGGGGGCCGCGGCGACGAGCGGGACTCCCCGCACCACGGACGGCAGCAGGACCGTCGTCGTGGCCGGGCACGGGGCCGGCGAGCTCGCCGCGGTGTTCGCCGCGCACCTCGGCCTCCCGCTGCTCGCCGAACCGTCGTCCAACGCACGCTTCGGCAGCAGCGGCATCGCCCCGTACCGGCTGCTGCTGGAGCACCTCGGCCCGGCGATCACGCGCGTTGTGATCTTCGGACGCCCCACCCTGTCGCGTCCCGTCGCCGCCCTGCTGGCCCGACCCGACGTCGAGCATGCCCTGTACCTGCCCGAACCCGTCGCGTGGTTCGAGGACGGGCGGCGTCCCGAGCGGATCATCGAGGGCCTGGCCGAACTGCTCGCGTTCGCCGGACACGGCGAGGACGGCTGGCTGCGGTCCTGGCGGGAGGCGGGCGCGGCGGCCGAGGCCGCGATCCAGTCCCTCCTCGCCGCCGAGGGGCACCTCACGGGGCTGCACGTCGCCGACGCCGTGTGGGAGCACACCGACGGCAACCTGGTGCTCGGCTCCTCCAATCCCATCCGCGACGTGGACCTCGTCGCCGCCACCGACTGGCATCCGCTGGAGGTCTTCGCCAATCGCGGGCTCGCAGGGATCGACGGCACCATCTCGACCGCCACGGGCGTCGCCCTCGCCGCGGGCATCCCGACACGTGCCCTGATGGGTGACGTCACGTTCCTGCACGACGTCGGCGGCCTGTTCCTCGGCAGCGGCGAAGCCCAGCCGGACTTGCAGATCGTGGTCCTCAACGACGGGGGCGGGGGCATCTTCGGGCTGCTCGAACACGGCGCGGAGACGACGACGGCGCGCTACGGGGCCGCCGTCGAGCGTCTCTTCGGCACACCGCACACCGCGGACCTCGCGGCCTTCGCCGCCGCGCACGGGCTGCCCTTCGAGCGGGTGACCACCCTCGACGCGCTGGATACGGCGATGGAGCGGCCCATCCTGGGCCGCTCCATCGTCGAGGTCCGCGCGGACCGCACCACCCTCCGGGACCTGCATGCGCGGATCCGGCAGGTGGTGGCGGACACGCCCACCCGGTAAGGGAACTCAGAGCACCTTCGAGAGGAAGAGCCTGGTCCGTTCGCGCTGCGGGTTGCCGAGGACGTCCTCGGGCTTGCCCTGCTCCACGACCACGCCGCCGTCCATGAAGACCACGCGGTCGCCGACCTCACGGGCGAAACCCATCTCGTGCGTGACGACCATCATCGTCATGCCCTCCCGGGCCAGCTGCTTCATGACCTCGAGCACGTCACCCACGAGCTCGGGGTCCAGGGCGCTGGTCGGCTCGTCGAAGAGCATCATGTCCGGGTCCATGGACAGGGCGCGGGCGATGGCGACGCGCTGCTGCTGGCCGCCGGAGAGCTGGGCCGGGAAGGCGTCGGCCTTCTCCGCGAGTCCCACCTTCGCGAGGTTCCCGCGGGCGATCTCCGTCGCCTCGGCCTTGCCCCGCCTCTTGGCGCGCTGCTGCGCGAGGGTGAGGTTCCTCAGCACGGTCAGGTGGGGGAAGAGGTTGAACTGCTGGAAGACCATGCCGATGCGCGTCCGCACGCCGTCGAGGTCCGTCTCACTGTCCGTGATGTCGACGCCCTCCACCATGACGGTGCCGCTGGTGGGCTCCTCGAGCCGGTTCACGCAGCGCAGCAGGGTGGACTTCCCGGAACCGGACGGGCCGATCACGCACACCACCTCGCCCTGGTCCACGTGGAAGTCGATGCCCTTGAGCACCTCGTTGCTGCCGAAGGACTTGTGCAGCGCCCGGATCTCGATCGCGGGGACTGCCGCAGCGCCTGTTGCCGGATGGGCCACAGGGATCACCGGCCTCTCTTGTTGTGTCGTTCGAGCTTCGCCACGAGCTGGGTGAGTGGAAGCGTGATCACGAGGTACAGCAGCGCGGCGACCACGAGGGGGGTGGCGTTGGCCTGGTTCGTGAGCGCATCACGCGCGAAGGTCGTCAGCTCGCGGTCGCCGATCGCCATGCCCGCGATGAACAGGAGCGAGGTGTCCTTGATGAGGATCACGAGCTCATTGGTAAGCGGCGGGGTGATGATCCGGAACGCCTGGGGCAGCACCACGGTCAGCATGGTCCATGCGGAGTTCATGCCGAGGGAGCGCGCTGCCTCCACCTGGCCCTTCGGGACGGCCTCGATACCGGCGCGGATGGTCTCCGCGATGTAGGCCGCGGACACGATGATCAGCGCGATCAGGCCGGCGCCGGCGTTGCCGCCGGGTGGACGCCACTGGAAGGCGATGGGGATCGCGTAGGCGAATCCGAAGATCACCAGCAGGGCGGGCAGCCCGCGGAACAGTTCGATGTAGCCGGTCGCGAGCCACCGGTACGGCAGGACCGGCGAGAGCTTCATGAGCGCGAGCAGGAGACCGAGCAGCAGGCCGCCGACGAACGCGATGGCCGTGTAGATGACGGTGTTCTTCGCGGCGATCGTGAGGATCTCGGGGAACACGGCCGCTGCGATGTCCGGATTGAAGAAGTAGGGCTGGATGGTGGCCCAGTCGGCGGACAGGATGATGAACAGGACGACGGCGGCGAACACCGCGTAGAGGACGCCCTGGATGAGGCGTCTGCGTGTCGATCGTTTCACGCGGAGGGACTACCTTTCTTCGGCAGGTGGAACCGGCGCGGGCCCGGTGTCCTCGGACATCCGGGGTCGCGTCTGATGGGCGGGGGTACTCCGCGAAATAGG
>NZ_JBZCNH010000004.1:340796-556975 GCF_058269215.1 Arthrobacter sp. TJ-238
ACCGGTTCTGCCCTTGGCTCCCCGGGCCGTTTCTCCCCCCGCCGGCCGGGCGGGGCTACTCCGCGAAGTAGGAGTCGTAGATCTCCTGGTACGTGCCGCTGTCGCGCAGGGCCGTGAGCTGCTCGTTGACGGCGGCGACGAGTTCCTCGCTGCCCTCCTTGGCCATGATGAAGCCGTACTGCTCGTCCGTCGGCAGTTCCTCGGCGATCGTGAAGGCGCCGTCCTCGGTGTGGCCGAGGTTCACCGGCAGGTCCTGCAGCAGGGCGTCCACGTTGCCTGCCTGGATGGCGGCGTACATCTCGGCGTCCGAGGGGAACTGGACCAGTTCCGCCTCGGGTGCCTTCTCCGCGGCGTAGGTCGCGCCGGTGGTGCCCTGCTGCACGCCGACCTGCTTACCGGCGAGATCCTCGATCGAGGCGATGTCCGAGTCGGTCGGCACGAGGATGGACTGCAGCGAGTCGTAGTACGGGTCCGAGAACGCCAGGTTCGCCTTGCGCTCCTCGGTGATCGTGACGGCGCTGGCGCCGATGTCGCACTGGCGGGCACCGAGGACGGCACCGCTCTGCAGGCCGTCGAACCCGACGTCCTGGACGGCGAGCTCGAGGCCCATGCCCGAGGCGATCTCCTTCATGAGGTCCATGTCGAACCCGGTGTACTCGCCGTTCTCCTCGTACTCGAAGGGCGGGTAGGGGATGTCCGAGCAGACGGTCAGGGAACCCTCGGACACGAGGTCCAGGCCGCCGGCCTCACCGGAGCCGGCGTCGTCGGACCCTCCACCACATGCGCTCAGGGCAAGGGTGCCGGCGGCCATGGCGGCCAGCATGGCGGATTTCTTGGAAAGCATGGGTTCCTCACTAGGGCAGACGGGATGCAGGTGAAAAATGTCCTGCTGATTCTAACGACGAAAGCAGGATGAGCATCACGGGCTGCGGCCGGTGCCCGTCGGCCACCGTCGCCGCCCGTGTCAGCGGGACAGGCCGAGGGCCTCGATCATGGGGCGGAACTTGCTCCAGGTCTCGGCGAGCTCCGCCTCCGGCTGGGAACCCTCGACAATCCCGCATCCGGCGTACAGCCGCACCCGGGTGGGGGTCTCGACGACGGCGCCGCGCAGGGCGATGCCCCACTCGCCGTTGCCCCCGGCGTCGATCCAGCCCACGGGTCCCGCGTACGGCCCGCGCTGCAGGTGCTCGAGCTCGCGGATGAGTGCGCCGGCCACCGTCGTCGGTGTGCCGCACACAGCGGCCGTGGGGTGCAGCGCCTGGACCAGGGCCAGCGACGTGGGCACCTGCCCGTCCTCGTCCACCGTGAGCTGCGCCATCACGTCGGAGGCCAGGTGCCACACATTGGGCAGCTGGAGGACGAAGGGTTCGCTGTGGGAGGTCATCGAGCTCGTGAACGGCCCGAGCGTCGCGGTGAGGGAGTCGATGGCGATCTGGTGCTCGTGGAGCTGCTTCTCCGAGCCCGCGAGCACGCGGGTCGCGTAGCCGGGGTCGTCCGCGGGAGCACTGGCGCGGTCGAGGGTGCCGGCGAGGACACGCGCCCGCGCCGTGTTGTCCTCCACCTTGATGAGCATCTCCGGTGTCGACCCGATCAGGCCGTCGACGGCGTAGGTCCAGCAGTCCTCGTACCGGACGGCGAGGTCGCGCAGCACCTGCGCCGTCGCGACGGGCGTCTCTAGGTGCGCGACGATGTCGCGGGCCAGCACGAGCTTGCTGAGCTCGCCCGCCTGCACGTGCTCCACGCCCTCGGCGACGGCGACCTTGTACTGGTCCTCGGTGAGGACACCGGGACCGAGCCGGTCGCCCGGCCCGGGGGAGCGGTCGGCGTCGGGCTCCCCGAGGTAGGCGGCGAGGGCGGCCTCGGCCGCCTCGGCGGTGAGCTCCGCCCCGGCGTCGTCGGTGATGAAGGTGAGCCAGCTCATGCCGTCGCTGCAACCGACCACCACCTCGGGGACGATCAGGCGGGACTCGTGCGCGGAGGTCTTCGAGAAGGCGAAGGACCCGAAGGCGATCAGCCCGGACCCGGGGACGGACAGCTCGTCCAGCACCTCGGCGCCGGCGAGTTCGCGGCGCCACCACTCCTGGGCCCGCGTGAAGCGGTCCGGGCCGGTGACGGTGAACCGCGCGGTCTCCCCGTAGGCGACGAGCCCGCTGCCGCGGCGGATCCAGGTGTGGGCGTCGTTGCGGACCACGTATTCGAGGAGGCCCGCCCGGGGGTCCATGGTGCCGCGCGCCACCGTGATGCTGCGGAGGCCGCGGGAGTGTCCGGGCGCAGGCGGCAGCGCGGTGAGGGACGGTGTGCTCATGATGCTTCAAGCGTACTCCGCGGTAACCCGGCGGATCGGTGCGGGTCGGGGTGCGTGCGTCGGGCCACCGGGCAGATTAGGTGCTGTGTCGTTGTTTGAGACAATGGCGAGGTGAACCGTGCATCCCTGGAGAAGCGTCCTGACGAAGTGGCAGCCATGTTCGACGACGTGGCCCCCCGGTACGACGTCGTCAACGACGTCCTGTCGATGGGACAGACGCGCCGCTGGCGGCGCATCGTGGTCGACGCCGTCGGTGCCGAGCCCGGCCAGCGCGTGCTGGATCTCGCGGCCGGTACCGGCACCTCGAGCGAGCCGTACGCGGACGCGGGCATCGACGTCGTCGCCTGCGACTTCTCCCTCGGCATGCTGAAGGTCGGCAAGCGCCGCCGCCCGGACATCGACTTCGTCGCCGGGGATGCGACGGACCTGCCCTTCGCGGACGACTCCTTCGACGCGTCGACCATCTCCTTCGGGCTCCGCAACGTCAACGAGCCCAGGAAGGCGCTCGCCGAGATGCTGCGCGTCACCCGGCCGGGCGGCCGGCTCGTCATCGCCGAGTTCTCGCAACCCACTGTGGCGCTCTGGCGCACCACCTACACCGAGTACCTGATGCGCGCGCTGCCGGCGATCACCCGGAAGGTCAGCTCGAACCCCGACGCCTACGTGTACCTGGCGGAGTCCATCCGCGCGTGGCCGAACCAGGACGAGCTCGCGACCTGGATCGGCGAGGCCGGCTGGGGCGACGTCGCGTACCGCAACCTGAACGGCGGCATCGTCGCCGTCCACCGCGCCACCAAGGCGCCGGCAGCACCCGGCGAGGAACCGCTCCTGCCGGGGCAGGTCCGCCTGCGCCGCACGTCTGCGGCCGCGTAGATGACCGTCCTGATCGTCGGCGCGGGCCCGGCGGGCTCCACCGCGGCGTACTACCTCGCGAGCGCGGGCATCGAGGTCACGGTGCTCGAGAAGACCTGGTTCCCCCGCGAGAAGGTGTGCGGTGACGGGCTGACCCCCCGCGCCACCCGCGAACTCCAGCTCCTCGGCCTGCCGCACGACGAGAACGAGGGATGGCGCCGCACCAGGGGCCTGCGCCTCATCGCGGGCAAGCGCACCGTGGAGGTGCCCTGGCCCGAGCTCAGCGACTTCCCCGACTACGGCCTGGTCCGCACGCGCCTCGGCTTCGACGAGGCCCTGGCGCAGCACGCGCGCGCCGCCGGCGCCACGATCCTCGAGGGCCACTCCGTGACCACCGCGCTGCGCGACGACGCCGGCCGTGTCACAGGGGTGACGGCGAACCTGCTCGACGCCGAGGGTCGGAGGACGGGGGAGACCCGCACCTTCACCTCCGACGTCGTCCTCGCCGCCGACGGCAACTCGACCCGCACCGCGGTCAGCCTCGGGATGCAGAAACGCGACGACCGTCCGCTCGGCGTCGCCGTGCGGACGTACTTCACGAGCCCGCGGACCGACGACGACTGGATGGAAGGGTGGCTCGAGCTGCCGGACGCCACCGGGAGGCCGCTGCCGGGCTACGGCTGGGTGTTCGGGGTGGGCGACGGCACCTCCAACGTCGGCCTCGGCATCCTCAACTCGTCGGCGGAGTTCGGCAAGCTGGACTACAAGCAGGTCCTGCGGGACTGGACCGCGGGGATGCCCCCGGAATGGGGGTTCACGCCCGAGAACCAGGTGGGCGAGATCCGCGGTGCGGCGCTCCCCATGGGCTTCAACCGCACGCCGCACTACAGCCCCGGCCTGCTGCTGCTCGGCGATGCCGGGGGCATGGTGTCGCCGTTCAACGGTGAGGGCATCTCCTACGCGATGGAGTCCGCGCGCTATGCGGCCGAGTTCATCGAACGCGCTCAGGACGTCGGTTCGGCACTGGGACGCGACCAGGTGATGTCCGGCTACGCGCCCCACGTGCGGGCCCAGTGGGGGAGCCACTTCACGCTGGGCCGGGTGTTCGCTCAACTGATCGGCAAGCCCGCCGTCATGTCGCTGGCCCTCCGCACCGGCATGCCCATACCGGTGCTCATGCGGTTCGTGGTGCGGATGCTGGCCAACCTCACCGACGCGGGCGGTCGCGGCTTCGAGGACCGCGTCATCCACCTGCTCGAGTCGCTCGTGCCACCCACGTCCAACCAGCCGTCCCTGGCGGGCTACCTGCGTGCGCAAAGCGCCGCCCCACTTGGTTAGGCTTAGACGGTGACACAATCCTTCAACTCCGGGTGGACCAGCGTGGGCCACGCCAGCGCGCTGGACACCGCGGACGTCCCGGACGCCGGTGCACTGCGCCTGCCTCCCGGTTTCGCCCTCATCGCCGAGGACCCGGAGCTGGGGCCGTCCGTCTCGTCGTGCCTCGCGGAGGTGGAGAAGCAACTCCGCGGCGCCATCGCCAACTCCGATCCCCTCGCCGACGCCACGAGCCGGCACCTCGTGGAGGCCGGCGGGAAGCGCATCCGTCCCCTCCTGACCATCCTCGCGTCCCACCTCGGCAACCCCACCCGCGCCGAGGTGGTGCAGGCGGCCGTCGTCGTCGAGCTGACACACCTCGCCACCCTGTACCACGACGACGTCATGGACTCCGCCCCCTACCGCCGCGGCGCCCCGACGGCGCACGAGGTCTGGGGCAACTCCGTGGCCATCCTCACCGGTGACCTCATCTTCGCCCGGGCATCGATCCTGGTCTCCGAACTCGGCGGCGAAGCCCTCGGCATCCAGGCGCGCACGTTCGAGCGGCTGTGCCTCGGCCAGCTGCACGAGACCGTCGGCCCCCGCGAGGGCCAGGACGACCTCGAGCACTATCTCTCCGTCATCGCGGACAAGACCGGATCCCTCGTGGCCGCGTCCGGGCAGCTCGGCGCGATCTTCGCGGACACCCCGCGGGAGGTCGTCGACGTCATGGTCTCCTACGGCGAGAAGGTCGGCGTCGCCTTCCAGCTCGCCGACGACGTCATCGACGTCACGGGACTCAAGGTGAAGTCCGGCAAGACCCCCGGCACCGATCTCCGGGAGGGCGTGCCCACCCTGCCGGTCATCCTGCTCCGCCGTGCCGCAGCCGCCGGCGACCTCTCGGCAGCCGACGTCGTCGCGCTGGTGGACGGCGACCTCTCCTCCGACGAGGCCCTGGCCGAGGCTGTCGCCGCGGTCCGCTCGCACCCGCAGACGCAGGAGGCGTGGGCCGTGGCGCAGCGGTGGGCGGACGACGCCGTGGCCGCCCTCGGTCCGCTGCCGGACAGCGTCGTGAAGCGGGCGCTGGCCAGTTTCGCGCAGGCCGTGGTCAGCAGGGACGTCTAGTTCCGCCCGGTGCTGCAGCACGGCCGGCGGGACCCGCAGGGCTACCGGGCCGGAAGGAACGCCCTCAGCTCGTCGGCCTTCCGCGCCCTCACCGCCGGGTCCACGACGGGTCGCTTCGGCGTGAAGTAGAAGCCGTCGTCGTGCCAGCGCGGCAGGACGTGCTGGTGGTAGTGCCAGACGTGCTGGCTGCCCGCCGGCTCGTTGTGCTGGCGCGTCGAGACGCCGTCCGGAGTCCACGCGAGCTTGATCGCGATCGCGATGTCCCGGGTGAGGGTCATGATGCGGGCGGCGACGTCGTCGGGCAGTTCGTACAGCAGCTCCACGTGCTCGCGGGGGGTGATGAGCACGTGGCCGGGGTTCGGCTCGAAGCCGTGCGAGGCGATGAAGGCCAGCACGAGGTCGTCGGAGTGGATGACGTCGCCCGGGCGGCAGAGGTTCCCGGGATTGCTGAAGTCACCGCGCGCCAGGTCGCAGAAGGGACACCGGTAGCTCTCGGGCGCGTGGTGGGCGAACTCCATCAGTTGTCCTCGTCCTCCTCGAAGACCCACTCGAAGAGGTCGAGCACGTACTCGCTGAAGGTCCCCTCCTCGCTCTGCCACTCACCGCGCGCGTTGTTGCGCCGCCACACGATCGGGTCCGGGACATCGAGCTGGTCGGCCTTCATGCCCCACGTGAACTGCTCGTCCTCGTCCTCGAGGAAGAGCAGGTAGCCGTCCTCGATCTCGAGCTCGTCCGGGTCCCAAAAGAAGTGGAACGCCTCCATGATGTCCTCGGTGGCGCCGACCGCACGGTAGAACTCGTGCAGGGCGAGCGGGAGGCGGAAGTCCTTGCCCTCGAGCAGCTCGGCGAGCTCGTCCTCGGACAGACCGTCCTCCTCGACCCACTCGTCCTCGAAGTAGGAAGGCACCAGGGCGCGGAATTTGTCGGAAAACAGCTCAGTCACTAGTACTCCAAGAGAGGTGGTGGGGGATGCTCTCATCCTAGCCCGGCGGGTCGGGGGGCGCGGGCTACTTTCGACCCGCCGGAGTCCTCGCCGCCAGCGGTGCATGCCAGCCGTACCGCCAGGCGAAGACGCGCAGGGAGAACACGAGCGACGCCGCGACGGTCCCCGTGACGAGGGTGAAGGACCCCGTCAGGTACAGCACGGTGACGATGCTGGCGCCCAGCATCGCGGGGAGGGCGTAGATGTCCCGCGGGTCGAAGAGCTGCGGGATCTCGTTCGCCACGACGTCGCGCAGCAGTCCTCCGCCAACGGCGGTGGTGACGCCCAGCAGGATGGCCGACACCGGGTGCAGCCCCGCGTCGAGGGCCTTCACGGTCCCGGTGATGCAGAACAGCGCGAGGCCGGCGGCATCGAAGAGGACCAGGACCCGCTTGACGCGTTCGACGCCGGAGACGACGAAGTAGACCAGCACGGTGGCGAGCAGCGGAGGCAGCAGGTACACCGGCTCGGTGAAGGCCGCCGGCGGGACGTCGATGATGAGGTCACGGGCCACTCCTCCGCCCAGCGACGCGAGGGAGGCGAGGAGGAGGGACCCGACGAGGTCGAAGCCCTTCCGTGCGGCCAGGAGCGAGCCCGAGACGGCGAAGAAGAAGACGCCGAGGAGGTCGGCGGCCAGGGCGATGTGTGAGGTATCCATGTCTTCCTTCGGCGGAACGGTGCTGCAGCGGCCGGATGCGCGCGTCGGTCGGCCGGCCGCGCCACAGGGCACTGACCAGCATGACAGAGGCGGCGATCCGCCCGGTGCCGGTCGTGCGGATCCACCGGCGGCGACGGGATGCCCGGGACTAGGCTGGCCTCCATGACCAGCGCACACGCAGCAGGGACCGACACCGTCGAACCGAGTGCACAGGACGGCTCCCGGGCCATGCGCGTCGCGTCCCGGCTGATCGGCGTCCTGCCGACCAAGAGGAACCTCAGCGGCACGGACTGGGTCGACGCCAGGTACCCGGGCCGCACGTACCCCTCGGTGGCGGCCATCCCGTGGACGTTCAAGCAGACGCACACCATCCAGGAGAAGCGGATCGACGGGGTCCGCACCATCACCGTCCGGCCACTGCTGGGAGCGACGCGTTCGCACATCATCTACACGCACGGCGGCATCTACATCAACGAGCTCGGGCGCCCGCACTGGTGGATCATCGCCGAACTCACCAAGCGCACCGGCGCCGCGGTCACCGTGCCCCTCTACCGCCTGGCGCCCGAGAGCACCTATCGGGAGGCGTTCCCCTACCTCGTCTCGGTCTACCGGGAGGTCCTCGCGACGGCGGAGCCCGACGACGTCACGCTGATGGGCGATTCTGCCGGCGGAGCACTCGCCATCGCGCAGTCCTGGGCCTTCCGCGACGCGGGACTGCCCGCACCCGGCCGCGTGGTCGCCTTCTCCCCGTGGCTCGACGTCACGGGCACCAACCCGGAGATCCCGAAGTACGACGCCGTGGACCCCATGCTCTCGGTGCCCGGCGGGGTCCGGGCGGGCCTGTGGTGGTCCGACGGCGACGATCCGAGGACGCCCCTGGTGAGCCCGGCCTGCGCACCCGAGGACCTGCTGGCCGCGGTACCCGTCACGCGCATCTACCAGGGCACACGGGACGTCTGCATGGCGGACGCGGTGGTGTTCCGGGACCGGGCCGTGGCTGCAGGGGCGGATGTCACCCTGAAGGTCTACCCGGGCGGTTTCCACGTGTTCCCCGCGTTCCCGCGCCTGCCGGAGTCCAGGGAGGTCTACGCGGATATCGAGGCGTTCCTCGGGCGACCGGCGCTGCCCTAGGCGCCGCAGCCCCCCGAGGCACGCCTCAGGGGCAGTGCAACCGGGTCGCGGTCAGGTTGAGCCTGAGTCCCGGGACAGGACCCAGACATTGGTGTCGTCCTGGCGTTCGACGGTGACGGTGGTGACGAGTGCACGGATCATGGCGAGCCCCCGGCCTGATTCGTCGTCCTGCAGTGTGCCGTCATCAGGGAAGGCCGGCCCCGAAGGCGGGTCGAGGTCGGGGAGCGGGTCGATCGGTTCGGCGCCGATCTCACTGATCACGGCACTCAGCCGCCCGGTGCAGACGGTGAGGTCGACGCCGAGGACCAGGGTGGCCCCCTGGGCGGGGACACCGTGCTGTACAACGTTGCTGGCGGCCTCGATCACCGCCGTGGTGAACGCCATCTGGTCGAGTGCCGGGACGAAGGCCGCGTCGGTCCAGAGCTGGTCGAGGATGCCGTGGAGTTCTTCGATGGACTCCTCGGTGGCGGGCTCCTCGAGGGTGCGCTGTGCCAGGATGTCATTCATTGAGGAAGGCCTCCTCGGGAGTGGGGTGCGGCGTCAGTACCCGGTGCATGCTGGTCAATTCCAGCACCATGGTGACCTGTGGCTGGACGGCGGCGATGCGCAGATCGCCGCCGGACTGCCGTACCCTGGGTGCAGCGACCATGTTCAGGCGGCCGGTGACCGCTACCTCCGTGTAGCGTCCCTTGTCCTGTGTGGTGAACTCCATGTCCATCTCCTCTTCCGATGGGTCTCCGGGTCAGCGGGCGACGGCGCCGGGCCTCGGGGTCAGATCGTGGAACGCCTCAGGATGACGACGGTGACGTCATCGGCGACCTCCGGGACATCGGCCAGGTCCAGCAGCGCTGCGCAGGCGGCCTCGGCGCTGGAGGCCGCCGTCACCACGCCCGCCACCGCCGCCGTGAACTGTTCGACCGTCTCGTAGATGTCCAGCAGCCCGTCGCTGACGATGGCCAGATGGTCACCGGATCCGAGCTGGACCACCCCTGCACGCCATGTCTGATCAGGCCATGCTCCGACCGGCGGCCCGGCCGAGGGGAGCCGCGTCGCACTCCCGTCCGCTGCGACGTGCAGCGCGAGTCCGTGGCCCGCATCGACGTAGTCGACGACACCGGTCGCCGCATCGAGGCGGCCATGGAAGAGCGTCACGAAGGACTTCGTCTGTTCGAGATCGGCTTCCGTTGCGCGAGCTGCTGTGGCGAACGCGGTCTCGATGCCCGGCTGCCTCGCGACGGACCGGAGGGTTGCCCGCACCGTCGCCGCGACCAGTGCTGCCCCCATGCCTTTGCCCATGGCGTCGGCGACCGTCAGGTGCAACCCATCCTGAGTGCTGTACCAGTCGTAGAAGTCCCCACCGACGCTTCTCGATGGCCGGAACCGCCCCGCGAGCTCGTAGTCCCGGAGCGTGAGATTGTCGCGGGGAAGCAGATTCTGCTGCACCTCCGCGGCCCGCAGCCGATCATCGGCATTGGCGATGTCCGCCGCGGCTTGCCGGCTCTGGCGGCGGAACAGCGTATTCACGCGAGCCACGAGCTCCCGCGGGCTGAACGGCTTGAGGATGTAGTCGTCCGCACCGGTCTCGAGACCCGTGAGGCGCTCGATCTCGTCGGTGCGCGCCGTGATCATGAGGATGTACGCATCGGAGAAGGTGCGCACCTCTCGGCAGAGGTCCACGCCATCGCCGTCCGGGAGGTTGAGGTCGAGCGTGATGAGGTCGGTACCGGCCCGGGCCTTCTCCAGACCCTCGCGCGCAGTCGCCGCCTCACTCACCTGGAAGCCCTCCCGCTTGAGGACCTGGACGAGCAACCCCCGGATATCGCCGTCATCCTCGACGACCAGTGCGCGGCGAACCTGAGGGGCGACAGTCATGATGCTCATTAAACGCTACGCGGCAGCATGCTCCGGACCGGTGACGATCCGCAGCCGGAACCACCCATCCGTTGCGCTGAACTTGATGGGATCTTGAGGGGCGAAGTGCTGCTTCCCCCCGGAAGCAAGGGGCTACCGCGTTATCCTGAGGCTGGGGGCCGGGGCTCGCAGCCCGTCAGGCAGGGGCGGAGCAACTCGACGATCGACAGGGAAGGCCGGGGAATGGACAAGGTGCTCTCCTATCTGACGCTCAACACCCGGCAGTTCCACGAGCTGACCCTCCGCATGCGCGTCATCCTCAGCCAGCTCCCGCTCTCACTCACGGTGCTGCTGGTCCTGGCGGGCGGCCTCATGTTCCACCGCGACCTCTTCGCGAGCCAGGCCTTCCTCATCGGCGTGGGCCTGCAGGCCGTACTGCTCGTGCTGTGCGTCGCCGTGCCGTGGGACCGCCTCCCGCACGCGACCTTCCTGGTCATCCCGCTGCTCGATTTCATCCCCATCGGCTTCATGCGCTACGGCGCGGGAACCGTCATCACCGGCGTGGGGCTCCTCACCGTGTTCCCGATCATCTGGCTCGCCGCGTCCGGCCTGTTCCCGCGCGCAGCCCTCACGGCCGGTTTCCTGGGCGCGCTGGGCGTCGTGTGGGTGCCGGTCTTCTTGACCTCCGCCGAGGTCAACTCCCAGTCCCTCACGCAGTCCTTCCTGCTGCCCTTCATCATGCTCGCCGTCGGCGTGACCATCCGCGTGATGACCGCGAGCATGATGGCCCAGCAGGCGATGGTCGAGGAGAAGGACCGCGCTCTGCAGGGGCTCCTCGAGGACAGCGCCCGCCGGGAGCGGCTGCTCGATACCGTGGTCAACAGCGTGGACATCGGACTGATGGCGCTCGACGAGACGGGCCGGACCGTCCTCGGCAACCGCAAGCTCGAGCAGCTCCGCACGCTCGCGGGTGGTGCCGGCGGGACCGCGGAGGAGGACCTGCGCATCTACCAGCAGGACGGCCGGACGGCCGTGCCCGCGGCACGGCGACCCGCACGGCGGGCGGCCGAGGGCCACGTGTTCTCCGACTACCTCCTGTGGTGGGGGGAACAGCCCGGCCAGCGCGTGCTCTCGACGTCGTCGCGCCTGATGACCAACCAGGCCGGCACCCGGGAGGGATCCGTGGTGACGTTCAACGACGTCACCGAACTGGTCACCGCACTCAACGCGAAGGACGAGTTCGTGGCGACGGTGTCCCACGAACTGCGGACGCCCCTCACCGCGATCAGGGGCTATCTCGAGCTGCTGACCACCATGCCGGACCTCGAGCCCGCGGTCGCGTCCGGCCTCGAGGTGGTGTCACGCAATTCCGAGCGCCTGCACAAGCTCGTGGTGGACCTGCTGTCCACCGCGGAGGGCACGCCCGAGATCACCCCGGTGCCCACCGACTTCTCCGACCTGGTGGGCCGGCGGATCGCGACGGCGCAGGAGGGCAACAGCAACCCCCTGGTGCGGTTCGAGGACCGCACGGAGCCCGGCCTCGTCGCCCTGTGCGATGCCTCCAGCATCGGCCAGGTGCTGGACAACCTGCTCTCGAACGCCATCAAGTACTCACCGGGCGGAGGGCGCGTGACGGTCAGTGCCGCCGAGGTCGACGGCGAGGTGGAGTGCAGCGTCACGGACGAGGGCAGCGGCATGTCCCCCGAGGAGCTGAAGGGCGTGTTCTCTAAGTTCTTCCGCACGTCAGGCGCCCGCAACGCGGCCATCCCCGGTGTCGGCCTCGGGCTCGCCATCTCCAAGGCGATCGTCGAACGGCACGGCGGAGCCATCACGTGCCGGAGCATCGAGGGCGCCGGGTCGACCTTCACGTTCCGGCTGCCGCTCGCGCACATCGGGCAGGACCAGCAGCTCCAGGCACAGTAGCGACGCCGCCGCCCGGGCCCAGCTCGGGGTCGGGGGCGGTCAGGACGGCCGATCCGGCAGGGTGACCGGTCCGAGATCCACCGCGACCGTGGTCCCGCCGCCCGGCGTCTCCGACACGGTGATGGACCCGTCATGGGCATCCGCGATCCGGGCGCACGTCGCGAGCCCGATCCCGTTGCCGGCGGGGTCCCCGTCGCGGTGCAGTCGCACCAGCGGCTCGAGCACCCGCCGGCGGTCGGCAGGGTCGATCCCCTTGCCGTGGTCGATGACCCGCAGCACCTGGGTCTCGCCGACACTCGCCACGACCTCGACGCGTGGGGGAACGCCCGGCGTGGAGTACTTGATCGCATTCGAGACGAGGTTCTGCAGGAGAGCGGTGACCTGCGCCCGGTCCACCTGCAGCTGGGCGTCCTGCACCGAGATGACGGCGTCGGACGCGCTGCTGAGCGGCAGGACGTCCTGCAGGACGGCGTTCATGACGGTGCTGAGGCGGACCGTGCTGCGGCTGATCGACCCGCCGATGCGGGAGAACTCGAGGACGTCCTCCACCGTGGCGAGCATCCGGGTGGCACTGCCGCGGATGATGCTCAGGTAGCGGGCCGCCGGTCCGGAGGACTCGACGGCGGCGTCCAGCTCACCGAGCTCGGTGTACCCGAGGATCGCCGTCAGCGGGTTCTTCAGGTCGTGGCTCACGCGCGCGGCGAAGCCTGCGAGGTCCTCGTTGCTGCGCCGCACCACCTCGAGGGCCTCCACGAGCTGCCGCGTGGTGAACTGCAGCTCGAGCACCTCCACGACCTGCCGGGCGAGGATCTCGAGGCCCTCCCGCTGTTCGACGTCGAGCTCGGACACCACGGCGGAGAAGACGCACAGCGACCCGAGGGCGTACCCCTCGTGCGTGACGAGGGGTACCGAGGCGTAGGACCGCACCTTGGCGATGCCGCCGTTGACGAAGGGGTTGTCGGCGAAGCGGGGATCACGGGACGCGTCGGCGAGCGCGGTGATGGATCCCGAGGTGAAGACCTTCGAGCACATGGAATCGTCCCGCGAGCACACCGCGGGGTCCACGCCGACGGCGGCGATCTGGTGCTGCTGGTCCGCGGTGATGATGTTGATGACACCCGCGTCCATCCCGCTCATGCGCACGGCGAGCCTGACCAGGCCCAGGAGTTCGGGGGGTGTCTCGTACTCCAGCCGGTCCACCGGGGTGCGGTCGGTCTCGCCGTAGGGGAGGCGGTACTCCTGCAGGATCGCCTGGCGGGCGAGCTCCTGCAACTCCACATCGTCGGCAGACAGCAGTGACATGAGAACCCCCGAAGAACCTTGAGACCGGTGTATACGGGTCAAACTATTCCATGCACCGGAAGCGGGTGGAATGGCTGCCGGTCGATGCCGGATCCTGATCGTGCCGGCGGCCGTCGTCGTGTCAGCCGAGAGCCCGGATGCGCAGTGCCAGATAGAGGTGCACGCGGTCCGCGGTGACGGCGGGGTCGTAGCCCGTGAGCGTGACGACCTGCTGCAGCCGGTAGCGGACGGTATTGCGGTGGAGGCCGAGGGCGGCGGCGACGGCGGCCACCGAGCCGTCGAGATCGAGGTACCGCTGGAGGGTGGCGAGGAGGCCCGCGCCGTGGGCCTCGTCGAAGGCCTCGAGCGGCTCCAGGGTCTCGGCGGCGAGGTCGGCGAGCGGTACATCGGCGCTGGTCATGAGCAGGGACGTGAGGCTGAGGCGATCGGCGATGTTGAGAGCCTGGCCCCGCTGCAGGGCCTCCCGGGCCTCGAAGTAGCTCCAGCGCAGTCCGTTGGGCTGGGCGTACGTCCCGCCGACGCCGATGCTCGCCGTGAGGCCGGCGCCGTGCAGGTAGCGGCCGAGGTCGGCCGGCTCGGGCGCGGCCGGCGTGGCGGGCGAGGGCAGGACGAGCACGAGGCGCTCGTCGACGAGGCCGGCCGGCACGCCGCTCCAGCCGTCGGGCAGGGGCAGCGTGCGCAGGGCCCGCCGCTGGCCGGAGGCGACGTCGACGATCAGCACGCCGTGGCGCACAGCCGTGTCGATGCGGGCACCCGCGAGCCTCGCTGCGGCCTCCGCGCCCGCGAGAGTCCCGCGCACCACGTCCTCGAGCAGCTGGCCGACGGCGTTCCGCACGCCCGTCCGGTTCCTGGCCTGGTTGGTCAGCTCGACGGAGATCAGGTTCTGGGCGTACTCGACGACGGCCGCGCGGCCGTAGGGCTCGGCGATGGCGAGCGTGCAGCGGTCCTTGAGCCCGGTCGCGATGGGCAGGTGATGCCAGGCGCGGGCCTCGGGCCCGGACGCACCGGCAGCCGACGAGGCCGGAGCGGACGCACGGGCACTGCTCGGATCCGGGCCGGACACGCCGGTACCTGACGAGCGGGTACCTGACGAGGTCGGACCGGCTGCACCGGCGATCCGGGCACCGTACTGGAACAGCGCGACGTCGGTGCCGAGCATGCGGGCGAGCTCCCCGAGGAGGGCTCCGAGTCCACCGGGTCCGAGGAGCGCCGAGGCGAGGACCGCATGGCCCTCGAGGAGTTCCTCGAGGCCCGCGAACCGGTCGGCGGACAGGGCGTCGGCCACCTTCTTGCCGATCGCGACGAAGGGGACCTCGTAGGGCACACGGAAGGCGGGCAGCCCGACGTCGTCCGCCTCGGCGAGGACGGCGGCCGGGATCCGCTGGTGCGTCAGGCCCACCCCGAAGCCGATGGCGAGCGCACCCGCCTCGTGGGCCCGACGGACGAAGGCCCGCTGGGCCGCTCCGGTCCCGAGCCGCACGCCCGTGGTCAGGACCACCTCGGCACCGTTGAGGAACGGGCGAGGATCCTCGAGTTCGGTCACCGCCACCCACTCGATGGGATGGGGCGGAGCGGCCGCTCGGCCCTCCGCGACGAGCCCGAGCGCCGTATCCGCCAGCAGGTCGGTGAGGGTGATGGCCATGCGTCCAGCATAGGACGCGGCTGTACGCCTGCACGGACGCCACCGGTTTCCACTGTGCAGGTATCCGTGGCCCGGTGCGGCTCGCGCCCGGTAACGTTCTCTCGATACCCGCCGCCCGCATCCGTCCGGGCTCTGCGTGGACCTGATCCCGTGAAAGGCACTGCACCGTGGCTGAGACCCTTCAGAACTACATCGACGGAGCGTTCGTGTCGCCCGCCGGCGCTCGTAATCAGCTCCTGGACATCGTCAACCCCACCAACGGCGAGGTGGTCGCCCAGTCGCCCGTGTCCTCGCCCGCCGATGTCGACGACGCCATGCGGGCCGCAGCGCGCGCCTTCACCACCTGGAAGCGGACCACGCCGAGCCAGCGACAGCTCATGCTGCTCAAGCTCGCCGACGCCGTCGAGGCCGCGAGCGACGAGCTCGTCGAGGCACAGCACCGCAACACGGGCCAGGTGCGCGAGATGATCGCCGCCGAGGAGGTGGCGGTCGGTGCCGACCAGCTGCGGTTCTTCGCGGGCGCCGCCCGTGTCCTCGAGGGCAAGTCCGCCGGTGAATACCTCGAGGGCCACACCTCGTACGTGCGCCGGGAGCCCATCGGCGTCGTCGCCCAGGTGGCGCCGTGGAACTACCCGTTCCTCATGGCGATCTGGAAGATCGGGCCTGCGCTCGCCGCCGGCAACACCGTCGTCCTCAAGCCCAGCGACACCACCCCCGAATCGACCCTCGTCCTCGCGCGGCTCACGCAGGGCATCCTGCCCGACGGCGTCCTGAACGTGGTGCTGGGCACCGGCGAGACCGGTGCCGCGATGATCGAGCACCCCGTCCCGGGCCTCGTGTCCATCACGGGCTCCGTGCGTGCGGGTATCGCCGTCGCCACCAGCGCGGCGAAGGGCCTCAAGCGCGCCCACCTCGAGCTCGGCGGCAAGGCGCCCGCCGTCGTCTTCGCGGATGCGGACCTGAAGAGGAGCGCTGCGGCCATCGCCGAGTTCGCCTTCTTCAACGCCGGTCAGGACTGCACGGCCATCACGCGCATCCTGGTGCAGGAGGAGGCGCACGACGAATTCGTGGCCGCCATGGTCGAGCACACGGCCACGCTGAGGACCGGCAACGCCGACGACTCCGAGAACTACTTCGGTCCGCTCAACAACATCAACCACTTCAACGCCGTCAACGCCGTCATCGACGCGCTGCCCGCACACTGCAGCATCGCTACCGGCGGCAAGCGCGCCGGCGACAAGGGCTACTTCTTCGAGCCCACGATCATCACCGGCGCGCGCCAGGACGACCCCGTGGTGCAGCAGGAGACGTTCGGGCCGATCGTCACGGTGCAGACCTTCTCCACGGAGCAGGAAGCCGTGGAGCTCGCCAACGGTGTGGATTACGCCCTCGCGTCCAGCGTCTGGACCACGGACCACGGGACCGCCATGCGCGTCTCCCGTGAGCTCGACTTCGGCGCGGTCTGGATCAACACGCACATCATGCTCACCGCCGAGATGCCGCACGGCGGCTTCAAGAACTCCGGCTACGGCAAGGACCTCTCCATGTACGGCGTGGAGGACTACACCCGCATCAAGCACGTCATGAGCGTGCTGGACGCCTAGCCCGTCCCCTCGAGACAAGGAACTTCGATGACCACCTTCGCAACCACCCCAGAGACCGCGCCGCGCTTCCGGCTCGAGCAGAAGCGGCGCATCACGGGCGATTTCCCCGGCCCCAGGTCCACCGAGCTGGCCGCCCGCCGCGCCGCCGTCGTGGCCAAGGGCGTCGCTTCGGGCGTGCCGGTCTACGCCGCCGACGCCGACGGCGGCATCATCAAGGATGTCGACGGCAACTCGTTCATCGATCTTGGTTCGGGCATTGCGGTCACCAGCGTCGGCGCCTCCGACCCCGCCGTCGTCCGGGCGGTCCAGGAGCAGGTGGCCCACTTCACCCACACCTGCTTCATGGTGACGCCGTACGAGGGCTACGTGGCCGTCGCCGAGCAGCTCGCCGAGCTGACTCCCGGCGACTTCGAGAAGCGGACCGTCCTGTTCAACTCTGGTGCGGAAGCCGTGGAGAACGCCGTGAAGGTGGCACGCCTGGCCACCGGCCGGGACGCCGTCGTCGCGTTCGACCACGCCTACCACGGCCGCACGAACCTCACCATGGCGCTCACGGCCAAGGCCATGCCGTACAAGACGAACTTCGGGCCCTTCGCGCCCGAGATCTACCGCGTGCCCATGAGCTACCCCTTCCGCGAGGAGAACCCCGCCATCACGGGGCCCGAGGCGGCGCAGCGTGCCATCACGATGATCGAGAAGCAGATCGGCGCCGAGTCGGTCGCCGCCATCATCATCGAGCCCGTGCAGGGCGAGGGCGGGTTCATCGTGCCGGCCGACGGGTTCCTCCCCGCCCTCGCCGAGTGGGCCACGGCGAACGGCGTCGTGTTCATCGCCGACGAGGTACAGTCCGGCTTCTGCCGCACCGGTGAGTGGTTCGCGGTGAACCACGAGGGCGTGGTGCCGGACATCATCACCATGGCGAAGGGCATCGCGGGCGGCATGCCGCTCTCGGCCATCACCGGCCGAGCGGACCTGCTCGACGCCGTCCACGCCGGCGGGCTCGGCGGCACCTATGGCGGCAACCCCGTGGCCTGCGCCGCGGCGCTCGGCGCGATCGAAACCATGAAGGAGCAGGACCTCGCCGGACGCGCCCGCCACATCGAGGAGCTCGTCACCGAGCGCTTCACCGCCCTGCAGGCCGATCTGGGGGAGCAGAGCATCATCGGCGAGCTGCGCGGCCGTGGCGCGATGCTGGCGATCGAGTTCGTGCAGCACGGGGGCAAGGTGCCGAACGCAGAGGCCACCAAGGCCATCGCCGCGCAGTGCCTCCGCGAGGGCGTCATCATCCTGACCTGCGGTACCTACGGCAACGTGATCCGGCTGCTGCCGCCGCTGGTCATCACCGACGAGCTGCTGACGGACGGCCTCGACGTGCTCGAGCGTGCCATCCGCACCGTCGACGCCGGCTGACCGCTTCCGCGGGACAGCACCGGTACGAGGAAGGCCCCGCAGCGTCGCTGCGGGGCCTTCGTCATTGGGGGGAGGGGGCGGGTCAGCCGACCGGGATGAGTGCCCGGAACCGGGGGTTCTCCGCCAGGAATGCCTGAGCGTGCGGGCAGTAGGGCACGGGGGAGAGGCGACGCCTGTGGGCGTCCAGCAGTGCGTGGCGGATGAGTACGGGCTCCAGGCCGGAGCGGCCGTAGGAGGGGCCGACGACGGTTTCCAGGAGGCGGATGCGGCCGGCCCGCATGTCGTACTTCACGTACCCGACCATGACGCCGTCGTGGAACAGTTCGAAGCGCGAGCTCACGGTGTTGTCGCGGAACTTCTCGCGTAGCTTCGCGCTCTCCATCTGCTCCGCGGCGCGTGCCTCGCGCCCCTCGAGGGCGTGGATCACGGCCTCGTAGTCCTCCCGCACGCCGAAGGGTGGGAAGTCGGTGTCGAGGACGCGGTAGAGCTGGTTGCAGAGGATGCGGAGCTCGCGCGTGGTCACGTCCGACAGGTCGAACGGGACCTCGGGCGCCTCGGGGCCTACGGGCTCGACGGGCGCGTCCGCGAATTCGATGCCCTGCAGATCGGACGGCGTGCTCCGGCCGGCGGGCTCGCCGAGCCGGGAGAGGGTATCGGGGGAAAGCGGTGCAAGTGTCATGGCGACCTCGTACATCTGGAATTCGTCGTGGCCGCTGCTTGACCGCTCCCTGAACATAGCAGCTAGTTCGCCGTCCGTAAAGCTAGAGAGTCTAGCAATCGGCACTCTCACCGTCCGATCGGATCACGGGCTTCCGGGCAGGGGCGCCGTCCTGCGGGGCATCCGGAGCCGGCCGGGCGGACTCCTGCGATCCGGCGGGATGGTGTCCGTCCGGACCCGTGCGTACGCGTCAGGACGTGTAGGCCGCGAGTTGCTGGCGGAGCCCGGCGATGATCCCGTCGAGGCCCGCGCGGAATGCGGCGTCCGCAGTGCTCCCGGTGCCGGCGGCTGCGGTGGCGCTGCGCACGGCGGCAGTGAAGACGGGGAAGCGGTCCGCCAGGGGGCCCGAGTCGAAGATGTCGCCGGGAGCGGTGACATCGAGTGCTGAGCCGTAGATGAAGGATTCCAGGGCTACGATCGCCGGCACGATCCGCTCCTCGGGCCACCCCGCCCGCTGGAATCCCCGGGCCACCTCCTCGTACATGCGCAGCGTGTCCGGCGCGTCCGTGACAGGCAGGACGGCGATGACCGGGACGAGCGGCGCGTGCCGTGCGAAGACCTCGCGGTAGGACCAGGCCCACCGCCGCACGGCCTCGTCCCAGGGCTGATCCGCGAAGGCGTCGAACTCCACCATGGTCATGACGTGGTCCTGCACCCAGCCGAGCACCTCCTGCTTGGACCCGGCGTGATTGTAGAGCGCGGACGGCGCCACGCGGAGGCGTCGGGCGACGGCCGACATCGTGAGCCCCTCGTACCCCTCGCTGGCGATGAGGTCGAGTGCCGCGTCGGTGATGCGGTCCTTCGACAGCACGCTCCTGGGGGGACGTCCGGCGCGCCGTGGCTCCGGCGCTGCTGTGGTCATGGAAGCTGCCTCCTGGTGCGGTACCGTCGACTCCTCGGCCGCTCCCTTCCCACGCGGAGCGCCCATGGCTATAGTAGGGCAAAATAATGAATGACATTCATTTTGTGGCCCGCGTCATGCGGGGCGGGAGGATCTCATGGACATCATCGAGCGCGACGTCGTCATCATCGGAGCGGGGCCGTCGGGCCTGACCGCAGCACGCGAACTGAGGCGGGCGGGCCACTCGGTCGCCGTGGTCGAGGCCAGGGACCGGGTGGGCGGGCGCACCCACACGGACGTCATCGACGGCGCCGTCCTCGAGGTGGGAGGCCAGTGGGTGTCTCCCGACCAGACCGCGCTGATCGGGCTCCTCGACGAACTCGGCATGGACACGTTCCCCCGGTACCGCGAGGGCGATTCCGTCTACATCGGTCCCGATGACCGGCCGGTGCGGTACTCGGGGGAGATGTTCCCCGTCAGCGACTACACCCGCGAGGAGATGACGCGGCTCATCGACATCCTCGACCGGCTCGTGGCCGAGGCCGGCCCGGAAGCGCCGTGGAACCACCCCGACGCCCGTGCCCTGGACACCATCTCCTTCCACCACTGGCTGCGGCAGCAGTCCGACGACGAGGAGGCGTGCGACAACATCGGGCTCTTCATCGCGGGCGGCATGCTGACCAAGCCCGCGCACTCCTTCTCCGTCCTGCAGGCGATCCTCATGGCGGCGACCGCCGGGTCCTTCTCCAACCTCGTGGACGAGGATTTCATCCTCGACCGGCGCGTGGTCGGCGGCATGCAGTCCGTCTCCGAACGCATGGCCGCCGAACTCGGGGACGACGTCATCCTCTCAAGTCCCGTGCGCACCCTCCGCTGGAGCGGCATGGACGGGCACGGCAGTGCCGGCGGCGTCACGGCCGAGGGCGTCACGGTCGTGTCGGACACGACGACGGTGAACGCGCGGTACGCCGTCGTCGCCGTCCCGCCGAACCTGTACTCGCGCATCAGCTACGAGCCGCCGCTCCCGCGACGCCAGCACCAGATGCACCAGCACCAGTCGCTGGGGCTCGTCATCAAGGTGCACGCCGTCTACGCCACACCGTTCTGGCGCGCGGAAGGGCTCTCCGGGACCGGCTTCAGCGCAGGCTCGATCGTCCAGGAGGTCTACGACAACAGCAACTACGAGGACCCGCGCGGCACTCTGGTGGGGTTCGTCTCCGACGAGAAGGCGGACGCGATGTTCGAGCTCCCGCCGCACGAACGCCGCGAGCGCATCCTCGGCTCGATCGCAGGCTTCCTCGGCCCGCAGGCCCTCGACCCCGAGGTCTACTACGAATCGGACTGGGCCTCCGAGGAGTGGACCCGCGGTGCGTACGCCTCCAGCTACGACCTCGGCGGCCTGCACCGCTACGGCCGCGACCAGCGCACGCCGGTCGGTCCCGTCTACTGGTCCTGTTCGGACATCGCGGCCGAGGGCTACCAGCACGTGGACGGCGCCATCCGCATGGGCCGGCGCACCGCCGCCGACGTCCACCGTGCCCTCGCCTCCGGGCTGCAGTCGGCCGGCACCGCGAAGGGGGCCTGACCATGCGCTACATCGTCGGGTACACCGCGGACGAACGCGGGCACGACGCCGTGTGCCTCGCCGTCGCCCTCGCGCGGCGTCAGGACGCCACCCTCGACCTCGTCCTCGTGACGCCCGAACACTCGCTCTACGCGGGCACCTATCCGCCGGACAAGGGCTTCGACACCCTCCTGTCGGAACAGATGACCGAGTGGATGGACGAAGGACTCGCACTGGTACCCGACGACGTTCCCGCGCGCGGCGTCGTCGTCCGCGCCGACTCGAACGCCGAGGGCCTCATCCAGGCGGCCGAGGACACCGAGGCCTCCCTGATCGTGATCGGGGCGAGCTCGCGCGGCCTCGCCAGCCGGTTCAGCGTGGGCAACGTGGCACGCAGCCTGCTGCACGCCTCGCCCGTGCCCGTGGCCCTCGCACCGCGGGGCTATCGGCGCACGGACCCCGTCACGCGCCTCACCTGCGCGGTGGGCCGGCGGGCCGGGGCCGACGCCGTCATCTCCGTCGCCGTGTCCTCCGCCGGCCGTCGCGCCCTGCCGCTGCGCCTGGTCTCACTCATCGCTCTCGACGCCGGCCAGCCGGACCCGGGCAGTGCCGAGGACGAGGCGAACCGTCGGCTCGCGGAGGCGGCGTCGTCGCTGGCGGCGGGCGGCCGCGTGAGCGTCGAGACGGCGCGCGGTGCTTCCGTCGAGGAAGCCGTCGAGTCCATGGCCTGGGACGAGGGTGAGGTGCTGCTGGTCGGATCGAGCCGCCTCGCGCAGCACGCGCGGATCTTCCTCGGGTCCACGGCCGCCAAGATCCTGCGTACGCTGACCATCCCCATGGTCGTCGTCCCCCGTACGTATGCAACGCCCGGCACCGCTTCCGGCCCGGACGCCTCACCCACAGAGGCGGACGCATGAGTATCGACGAGACAACACGAAGCGGATCAGGGCTCAGCAGGAAGGGCCTCGACTCGGGAACCATCGGCCTGCTGGGTGCCGTCGTCATCGGGGTGTCCTGTGTGGCCCCCGCCTACACGCTGACCGCGGCCCTCGGCCCCACGGTCGCCGAGGTCGGGGTGCACCTCCCCGCCATCTTCCTGATCGGCTTCATCCCCATGCTGCTCGTGGCCCTCGGCTACCGCGAGCTCAACAGCGCCATGCCGGACTCCGGGACCTCCTTCACCTGGGCCACGCGGGCCTTCGGCCCGTGGATCGGCTGGATGGGCGGGTGGGGCCTCATCGCCGCGACCGTGATCGTGCTGTCCAACCTCGCCGCCGTCGCGGTCGACTTCTTCTACCTCCTGCTCTCCCAGGTGATGGACGATCCCTCGGTGGCCGAGCTCACCCTGAACCTGCCGGTGAACATCGCGACGACGCTCGTGTTCATCGCGCTCGCGTGCTACGTCTCCTACCGCGGCATGGAAGCCACGAAGATGGTGCAGTACGTGCTCGTCACCTTCCAGCTCGTGGTCCTCGCGTGGTTCGCCATCGCGGCGTTCATCCACGTCGGCAACGGCACGGCCTTCGACGCCACGAGCATCAGCGCGGACTGGTTCAACCCATTCGCCGTCGGTTCGTTCTCCGCCTTCGCCGCGGGCGTCTCGCTCTCGATCTTCATCTACTGGGGCTGGGACGTGACGCTGACCATGAACGAGGAGACCACGGACCCGGACAGGACCCCGGGCCGCGCAGGAGCGCTGACCGTCGTCGTGATCGTGGTCATCTACCTCACGGTCGCGCTCGCGACCCTCGCCTACGCCGGAGTGGGCGAGGGCGAGCTCGGCGCCGGCAACCCCGACAACCAGGAGAGCATCTTCGCGACGCTCGCCGGCCCCGTCATGGGTCCCTTCGCCATCCTCATGTCCATGGCCGTGCTGAGCTCCTCGGCCGCGTCCCTGCAGTCCACGTTCGTCTCGCCCGCCCGTACGCTGCTCGCCATGGGGCACTACCGGGCGCTGCCGAAGGGCTACGGACGCATCAGCCCGCAGCACAAGTCGCCCAGCTTCGCGACCGTGGCCGCGGCCGTAGCCGCCGCCGGGTTCTACGTGTTCACGCGCCTGGTCTCGGAGAACGCGCTGTGGGACACCATCACCGCGCTCGGCCTGATGATCTGCTTCTACTACGGCATCACCGCGCTGGCGTGCGTCTGGTACTTCCGGGCCCAGGCCTTCGCGAGCCTCCGGAACGTCCTCTTCCGGTTCCTGGCACCGCTGCTCGGCGGCGTGATCCTGCTGGTCATGTTCGTCAAGACGGCCATCGACTCCATGGATCCCGGGTACGGCTCCGGGTCCGAGCTGTTCGGGATCGGCATGGTGTTCATCCTCGGGATCGGCGTGATCCTTCTCGGGGCGGTGCTCATGCTCGTCTGGTCGCGCATCAACCCGGCGTTCTTCCGGCAGGAGGTCCTGACCCGCGGGTCGGCCCCGCGCGACTAGCGGTCCGGGCGGCGCCGTGGGGTAGGCGCGTCACGGAGAGAAATGCGGTCGGGCACCGGTGCCGGCCGGGCCCGTCAGCGCCTAGCATTCCGGCATGGAGGAACGCGGCGGGCAGGGGACGGGCACGGCACGGCGCGCCGCGCTCGACGCCGTCGAGGACAGGGCCGCCCTGATGTGCCGCAGCGAGCAGCGCGTGTGCCGGATCCTCGCCCGCAGGATCGATCCGGCGATGGAACCGGCCGCCTACAGTGTCCTGACGGCTGCGCGCATGCTCGGGCCCTGCCGCGTCACGGACCTCGCCGCGTCGCTCGGTATGGGTAACCCCGGCGTGAGCAACCATGTGGCGGCGCTCCAGCGGCTCGGCCTCGTGGAGCGCGGCCCGTCGGACGGCGACGACCGTTCGCACCCGGTGGTCCTCACGGCGGAGGGTGCCCGCCGGATCGACGAGGCACGCCGGAGCAGGCGGCGGTCCTTCCGGCGGCAGCTCCAGGGGTGGGACCCGGCCGACGTCGTCGAGCTCGTGGGTCTGCTCTCGCGGTTCAGCGCGGCGTACCTCGCCGCGCGCGAACCGGCCGCGGAGGGGCCGGATCCGGCCGACGCGCACCGCGCGGGGGGAAGGGCTTCCGGGACCACCGGCCGGTCAGTAGAGTGACGCCAGACCTCGCGCGATGGCGGCGGTCCTTCGAGAATCGGGGCATGATGAGCGAGTTCCCGGTCGGCAGCCGGTCCGACGGGGGTCGCGCGGACGGGCAGGGCAAGGGCCTCGCGGCAGGCGCCCTGGGACCGTCGCAGTCGGCGGTGATCGGGCTCGCCTCGACGACACCGGTGTACGGCGGACTCTCCTGATGCGGATCCTGATCATCGGTGCGGGTGGGGTGGGTTCGGCCGCGGTCCGCATCCTCGTGCGGCGGACGTTCTTCGAGCAGCTGGTGATCGCGGACTACGATGCCCGGCGTCCGCAGGCGCTCGTCGACGGACTGCAGGACCCGCGCCTCGTCGCGGCCTCGGTGGATGCGTCGTCATCTGCGGCGGTAGCCGACCTCGTGCGGGAGCACGGTGCCACGCACGTCCTCAACGCGGTGGACCCGCGGTTCGTGATGCCCGTCTTCGAGGGCTGCTTCGCCGCGGGCGCGACGTACCTCGACATGGCGATGAGCCTGTCCGAGAAGCACCCGGACCAGCCGTACGAGAAGACGGGGGTCATGCTCGGGCAGGCGCAGTTCGACGCCGCCGCGCAGTGGGAGGCGGCCGGGCGGCTCGCCCTCGTGGGGATCGGCGTCGAGCCCGGCCTCTCCGACGTCTTCGCCCGCTACGCGGAGGACGAGCTGTTCTCGTCCATCGACGAGCTGGGTGTCCGCGACGGGGCCAACCTGACGGTGGAGGGCTATGACTTCGCCCCGTCGTTCTCCATCTGGACGACCATCGAGGAGTGCCTGAACCCTCCGGTGGTCTTCGAACGGGACCGCGGGTGGTTCACCACCGAGCCGTTCAGCGAGCCGGAGATGTTCCGTTTCCCCGAGGGTATCGGGGACGTGGAATGCGTCAACGTGGAGCACGAGGAGGTGATCCTGATGCCGCGGTGGACGCAGGCGCGCAGGGTGACGTTCAAGTACGGGCTGGGGGAGGAGTTCATCGGTGTGCTGCGGACCCTTCATACGCTGGGCCTCGACTCGACGGAGCCGCTCCGGGTCAAGGGCGTCGACGTCTCGCCCAGGGACGTGGTCGCGGCAGCCCTGCCGGACCCCGCCACGCTCGGCGACCGCATGCGCGGGAAGACCTGCGCGGGCGTGTTCGTCACCGGGCAGGGCAAGGACGGTGGACCCCGGGCCGTGTACCTGTACCACGTCGTCGACAACGCGTGGTCGATGGCCGAGTACGACTCGCAGGCCGTGGTGTGGCAGACCGCCGTCAACCCCGTGATCGCCCTGGAACTGCTGGCCACGGGCCGTTGGCACGGCGCGGGGGTTCTCGGCCCGGAGGCCTTCGATGCGCGGCCGTTCCTGGAACTGCTGGCGGCCGACGCCCCCGCGGGGTACGGGTCGCCGTGGGGGATGGAGGAGCGCTGAGCCGCGAGGCCCGCGCCGAGGGTCAGGCCGCGGCGGACGCCGGCTCGGCGCGCTTCGTGGGCCGGGGCTGGCGACGTACGGTCCGGAGCATGTCGATCGTGAGGAGGATCAGCGCCACCCATACGAGGCTGAACCCGACCCACCGCTCGAAGGGCATGTCCTCGCCGAGCACCAGCAGGGCGATGAGGAACTGGAGCACGGGCGCCAGGTACTGCAGGAGGCCGATCGTCGTCAGGGGGAGGCGGCGGGCGGCCGCACCGAAGAAGATGAGGGGTACGGCCGTGATGATGCCGGAGGCGGCCATGATCCAGAAGTGTCCCGTCCCCTCGGTCACCAGGGTCGCGTCGCCGGTCGAGGCCAGCCACAGCATGACGGCCACCGCTACGGGTGTCAGCACCAGCGTCTCGATGCTCAGGCTGGACACCGCATCCACGCGGGAACCCACCTTCTTCTTGGTGAACCCGTACAGGCCGAAGGAGAACGCCAGCGACAGTGCGATCCAGGGCACGGCGCCGTAGCCGACGGCGAGCACGACCACCGCGAGGACGCCGATGCCGATCGCCGTCCACTGCAGGGGACGCAGTTTCTCCCGCAGCACGATCACGCCGAGCAGGACCGAGACGATCGGGTTGATGAAGTAGCCGAGGGCTGCCTCGATGGCCTGCCCGGACGTCACGCCGTAGGTGTAGACGAGCCAGTTGACGGCGATGAGCAGGGCCGCGACAGTGAGCGTGCCGATGATCCGCGGGGTGCGCAGGGCGGTGAGCACCGGCCGCCAGGACCGCAGGACGGTCAGCAGGAGGGCGCAGAAGATGAGGGAGAACAGCACCCGGTTGGCCACGATCTCGACGGGACCCGCTGGGGCGAGGACGAGGAAGTACAGCGGCAGCAGACCCCATAGCCCGTAGGCGCCGATGCCGAAGAGGATGCCGACGGAGTTCTCGCTCCGCGCCGGACGACTGACCTTCGTGCCTGTTCCACTCACGCAGGCGTGAACCGGCCGCAGAGAACGTTTATTCCCGCGTCGGTGTTCCTGCCTCGCACCGCACCGGGGCTGGAGGAGATCCCTGCCACTGTTTTCGCCGGTGCCGTGCGGGGGCATTTAGAATAGGGAAGTATGCGCTTATTAGTGCGCGACGGTATCCACCAGGATCATCCCGGGAAGAAGGCTCATCAGTGTCTACCTCAGCTGCGGCTCGACCGCTGCGGGTCGCGATCATCGGCGCCGGTCCGGCAGGCGTCTACGCCGCCGACATCCTGACGAAGTCGAACGAGGTGCAGGGCGGCGACTTCGCCGTCAGCATCGACCTGTTCGACCAGTACCCAGCGCCGTACGGTCTTATCCGTTACGGGGTAGCACCTGACCACCCGCGGATCAAGGGCATCGTCAACGCGCTGCACAAGGTGCTCGACCGCGGGGACATCCGCTTCCTCGGCAACGTCAACTACGGCCGGGATCTGACGCTCTCCGACTTCCGCCGCTTCTACGACGCGGTGATCTTCGCGACGGGTGCCATCCGCGACGCCGACCTCGACATCCCCGGGGTGGAGCTCGACGGCTCCTTCGGCGGAGCGGACTTCGTCTCCTGGTACGACGGCCACCCCGATGTCAGCCGTGAGTGGCCGCTGGACGCCCGGGAGATCGCCGTGATCGGCAACGGCAACGTGGCCCTCGACGTAGCCCGCATCCTCTCCAAGCACGCCGACGACCTGCTCTCCACCGAGATCCCCGACAACGTCTACCAGGGGCTCAAGGCCTCGCCCGTCACCGACGTCCACGTCTTCGGACGCCGAGGACCGGCCCAGGTGAAGTTCACGCCGCTGGAGCTGCGTGAGCTCTCCCATTCGCGGGACGTCGACATCGTCCTCTACCCCGAGGACTTCGATTTCGACGCCGGGTCCGAGGAGCAGATCGCGACCAACAACCAGACGAAGACCATGGTGAAGACGCTCACCAACTGGCTCGTCGAGGACGAGCCGACCGGGGCGTCCCGCCGCCTGCACCTCCACTTCCTGCACTCGCCCGTCGAGATCCACGACTCACCGGAGACGCCCGGCAAGGTCGCGGGCATGAGGTTCGAGCGGACCGAGCTGACCGGCGACGGGAACGTGCGCGGGACCGGGGAGATCATCGACTACCCCGTCCAGGCCGTGTACCGCGCCATCGGGTACTTCGGCTCGGAACTGCCCGAGGTCGGATTCGACGAGAAGCGCGGCGTCATCCCCAACGAGGGCGGCCGCGTGATCGACGAGCAGGGACAGCCGGTGCCCGGCATCTACGCGACCGGGTGGATCAAGCGCGGTCCCGTCGGCCTCATCGGGCACACAAAGGGAGATGCGCTCGAGACCATCGGCTACCTCCTCGAGGACAGGCTCAACCTTCCTCCGGCCGAGGACCCGTCCGAGGACGCCATCATCGGCCTCCTCGAGGAGCGCGGCGTCCGCTACACCACCTGGGACGGGTGGCTGAAGCTGGACGCCCACGAGCTGAAGCTGGGTGCGAACTTCGTGAACACGTCCGGCAACGCCGAGGTGGTGCGCGAACGCGTGAAGCTCGTGCCCCGTGAGGACATGGTTGCCATTTCTCGCGGCGAGTAGTCCCGCTACACTGTGACCTGTCCCACGCTGCCATGCGGGACAGGTCACGAAGCGGAGTGCCGATGTCGTCGTCCCGTTCAATCCCTCTCACGGAGTTGTCCTCCGTCGCGCTGCAGCAGAAGGCGCTGGCGGCCCATGAGGCCCTGGACCAGGGCACCAGCGTCGACGGGAAGCTCCGGGGGGTCGTGCGGGAATCCTGGCTGAGGTCCCTGACGTTCCTCCCGAGCCCGTCCACGGCGCAGGCCCGCCTGTTCTGCTCCGAGGAGGAGCTCGAGGCGTACCGTCAGAGCCACCCGCTTGCGGCCATCATGCCCGTGATCGACCGGCTGCTCGTCCAGCCGAGCCTCGAATCCGGGATGCTCGTGGCCGTCGGCGACGAGAACGGCCGGCTCCTCTGGGTCGACGGTGACCGCGAGCTACGGCGTCGCGCGGAGGGCATGCTGTTCGTCCCCGGAGCGGACTGGTCGGAGGCCACCGTCGGCACGAGCGCTCCGGGCACGGCCCTGGCCCTGGAGCGCAGCGTCCAGATCGCCGGCGCGGAGCACTTCAGCCCGCAGGTCCATCCGTGGAGCTGTACGGCGGTGCCCCTGCACGACCCGGACTCCGGCACCGTCCTGGGCGTCATCGACATCACCGGTACCGCCGACGCCGTCGGGACCCACACGCTGTCGCTCGTGGAGGCGGCGGTCGCCGCAGCGGAGGCGCAACTGAGCATCCACCGGCTCCAGGGCCGCCTGCCCAGGGCACGGCGGGCCCGGTCGGCGCGCGTGCCCGCCGCGCTCTACCGGAACAGCCTGCAGATCCTGGGGTCGGACCACGGCGTGGTGCACGCGGGAGGAGCATCGCTGGAGCTCAGCCTCCGCCATGCGGAACTGCTGACCCTCCTGGCCCTGCACCCGGAGGGCCTCACCGCGGACCAGCTCGCCACGATGGCCTATCCGGAGGACGCTTCGGGGACGACCGTCCGGGCGGAGATGCTCCGGCTGCGCAAGGTCCTGGCCGAGCACGGCAAGGCGATCGTGCCGCAGTCCCGGCCCTACCGCTTGCCGGGAGAGCTGGTGGTCGACGCGGTTCAGGTGCTGAACTACCTCCACCGCGGGGCGCACCGCATGGCGCTCGCCATCTACCGGGGTCCCGTCCTCCCGCGGTCGCAGGCGCCGGCCATCAGGCGCCTCCGCAGCGAGGTGTCCACGCTCCTGCGGGACGCCGTCCTCACCGACGGCTCTCCCGAGACGGTGCTCGACTATCTCGCGCTCGCGGAGGCCGAGTACGACATCGAGGCATGGCAACTGGCGCTCAGGGTCCTGCCCCGGCGCTCACCGCGGCGAGCCGTCGTCGTCGCACACACGGAGTGGCTGGAGGCGGAACTGGGGGTTCCGCCGTCGTTACTCGCAGCTTCTCCCAAAATCCGTTAGCGAATCGCAATGATCGGTCGCAATCGACCCTGTGAGCGGGCTAACGTTGTCCCCGTGGGCCGGGTAACCGGCGGACCGGAACGTCCGTCGGTCGAGCGCACCGTTCGCACAGCAATCTCAAGGGGATTTTCGTGACCCAGGCAGGCCGGCACCCGGAAACGGCGAGGGTGCAGAACCGGAGTCCCCGTAGCTCCCGCACGAAGGTGAACGCGAGTCTGGCCATGGTCGTCTGCTTCGTGGGCTTCCAGGGCATCGTCCCGCAGTCATCGGGCCCCGCAGCCGCTTTCTCGACCAACTCGGGTGCGATCATGTCGGACGGCATCCATCCGACGGGGACCGTGGGCCCCTCGATGCTCCTCCCGCTGGAGGGCTCCGACGCACCCGACTCCCTCGACCGCCGGTCCGTCCGAGCAGATGCAGGCACCGACGCAGCCGCAGGCACCGACGCAGGCACCGACGCAAACACCGACACCAACGCCGACCCGGAGACCGCAGGGGGCACCAGGGGTGAGGGCACCGCCGCGACTGCGACCGGCATCTCGGCCCGACCGTCCGCGGGAAGTCTGTTCGCACCCCTCGAAGGCCTCTCCCCGAGTTCTCCCTTCGGATCCCGCACGAGCCCCATCACGGGCGAGGCCGGCGAGTTCCACACGGGCCAGGACTACGCGGCGCCCTGTGGTACCCCGGTGTACGCTGCCGACGCCGGTACCGTGCGAGCCGTCGGCTGGCACCAGTGGGGTGGCGGCAACCGTGTGGAGGTCGACCACGGCAACGGCCTCATCACCACGTACAACCACCTCCGGGCCGTCTCGGTCAGGGAGGGCGACACCGTCAGGGGTGGCGAGGCGATCGCGGAGGTCGGGACCACCGGCTCCTCGACCGGATGCCACCTCCACTTCGAGACCATCCTCGACGGCGAGCACGTCGACCCGCTGCGGTGGAGGCTTGTCTCCGCGCAGCACATCGCCCCCAGGGGCGCGCTGCAGGACTACTCTCCCGGGGGCAACGGTGCTGCCGACATCCCCGTCTGGGCGCGGTCCTCGACCCGTTCCGACCAGTACGACCATATGGCGGATGTGCTGCCCATGGCACCCGGCCCGTCGAGGGGTACAGGTGCTGCTTCCGCCCAGGACAGCACTCCGCCCGTACCGCCGGCGGTGCCGACACGGGACGTGAAGACGCCGGAGAAGACACCGGATAAGACACCGCCTGAGGCAACCAAGCCGCCGCCGGTCAAGCCGACGCCGAGCCCGACGCCGGTCAAGCCGACACCGGAAAAGACGCCGAGCCCGACGCCGGTCAAGCCGACGCCGGTCAAGCCGACACCGGAAAAGACGCCGAGCCCGACGCCGGTCAAGCCGACGCCGGTCAAGCCGACACCGGAGCAGGCACCGGTTACGCCGACGCCGGTTACGCCGACGCCGGTCAAGCCGACGCCGAGCCCGACGCCGACACCGACACCGACACCGACACCGACACCGACACCGACACCGACACCGACACCGACACCGACACCGACACCGACACCGACACCGACACCGACACCGACACCGACACCGACACCGACACCGACACCGACACCGACACCGACACCGACACCGACACCGGAGCCGACGCCGGTTACGCCGCCGGTCACGCCGGACCCGACACCGGAGCCCACGCCGGACCCGACACCGGAGCCCACACCGGACCCGACACCGGAGCCCACACCGGACCCGACACCGGACCCGACACCGGACCCGACACCGGACCCGACACCGGACCCGACACCGTCGGTCACGCCGCCGGAGCCGGGCGCGACGCCTCCTCCCGAAACCCTGCCGGGCACCACCCTGCCGGCGGGATCGACCACCGAGCCGTCCTGCGACACCGATCCGACGGCCCCTGTATCCGAGGAGCCGGTACCGGGTGCTGCCCCCGCACCGGGGGAGGATCCCACCGATCCGTCGTGCGACGAGCCGGGCACGCCTGACCCGGGTTCCGATCCCGCCCCCGGCACGGGCCCGGAGGGTCCGGCCACGCCGGCTGCCGCACCGCCGGTGCTCGCAGCAGCGCCGCCGACCCACGAACAGGGCTAGCGGTACGGTTCCTCCGGGCATGCAACGTCGTTGCAACCTTCGGGTTCCTAGGCTGTGCACCAGGGACGACGACGTCCTGCACACCCGGAGTTCAAGGAGTTGGATGATGACTGCTTACGCCCAGCCTGGCCAGGACGGATCGAAGGTCAGTTTCAAGCCGCGGTACGAGAACTGGATCGGCGGCGAGTGGGTGCCTCCCATCAAGGGCCAGTACTTCGAGAACATCTCCCCGGTGACGGGCAAGCCCTTCTGTGAGGTGGCACGCGGTACGGCGGAGGACATCGAGCTGGCGCTCGATGCGGCCCACAAAGCCGCTCCCTCCTGGGGCAAGACATCCGTGGCGGAGCGGGCCCTCATCCTGAACCGCATCGCGGACCGCATGGAGGAGAACCTCGAGATGCTCGCGGTCGCCGACACCTGGGACAACGGGAAGCCCATCCGTGAGACCCTCGCCGCGGACCTTCCCCTCGCGATCGACCACTTCCGGTACTTCGCCAGCGCCATCCGCGCCCAGGAGGGCCACCTGTCCCAGCTGGACGAGGACATGACGGCCTACCACTACCACGAGCCGCTCGGCGTCGTCGGGCAGATCATCCCGTGGAACTTCCCCATCCTCATGGCCACGTGGAAGCTCGCCCCCGCTGTCGCGGCCGGCAACGCCGTCGTGCTGAAGCCGGCCGAGCAGACGCCGTCGTCGATCCTCGTGCTCATGGAGCTGATCAGCGACATCCTCCCGGCGGGCGTCATCAACGTCGTCAACGGCTTCGGCGTGGAGGCAGGGAAGCCGCTCGCCTCGAGCAAGCGCATCCGGAAGATCGCGTTCACCGGCGAGACGACCACGGGCCGGCTGATCAGCCAGTACGCGAGCCAGAACCTCATCCCGGTCACGCTCGAGCTCGGCGGCAAGAGCCCGAACATCTTCTTCTCCGACGTCGCCGAGAGCAACGACTCCTTCTACGACAAGGCCCTCGAGGGCTTCGCGCTGTTCGCGCTGAACCAGGGCGAGGTCTGCACCTGCCCCTCGCGCGCCCTCGTGCAGGATTCCATCTACGACTCGTTCATGGCGGACGCGATCGCCCGCGTCGAGAAGATGGTGCAGGGCAACCCGCTGGACACCGACACGCAGGTGGGAGCCCAGGCGTCGAACGACCAGCTGGAGAAGATCCTCTCCTACATGGACATCGGCCGGCAGGAGGGTGCCAAGGTCCTCGTCGGCGGCGAACGGAACCTGCTCGACGGCGACCTCGCCGAGGGGTACTACGTAAAGCCCACGGTGTTCGAGGGGACCAACAGCATGCGGGTGTTCCAGGAGGAGATCTTCGGCCCGGTGGTCTCGGTCACGCGCTTCAACGACTACGCCGAGGCACTCGAGATCGCCAATGACACCCTCTACGGGCTCGGGGCCGGCGTCTGGTCGAGGAACGGCAACATCGCCTACCGTGCCGGACGCGAGATCCAGGCCGGCCGGGTGTGGGTGAACAACTACCACGCCTACCCCGCGGGCGCGGCGTTCGGAGGGTACAAGTCCTCCGGCATCGGCCGCGAGAACCACGCCATGATGCTCGATCATTACCAGCAGACCAAGAACCTGCTGGTCAGCTACTCCGAATCCAAGCTCGGATTCTTCTAGGGGGCACCATGACCGTCGAAGCGTCGGTGACCATCCCGGGGGAGACCTTCTCACGGGTGGCCCTCACGGACAGCGCCGTCGAACTGCTGGACAAGCTGTGGCTGATCCACGGGCCGCTGATGTTCCACCAGTCCGGCGGGTGCTGCGACGGCTCGTCACCGATGTGCTACCCGGCGGGCGAGTTCATCACGGCCGAGGCGGACGTGCTGCTCGGCGTCCTCGACATCTCGCCCGGTGCGCGGGGCCGCACCGGTGCCGCCCCGGACGGGACGGCCGACGATCCCCGGCTCATCGACTTCTGGATGTCGCGGGAGCAGTTCGAGTACTGGCGCCACACGCACCTGACGGTCGACGTGGTGCCCGGGCGGGGGAGCGGCTTCTCGGTGGAGGCGCCGGAGGGGAAGAGGTTCCTGATCCGCTCACGCCTCATGGGCTAGGAGGTACACCGGAAGGGGTCGGCGCGGAGGTCGCGGCGGCCCCTTCCGTCATGAGTGCTCCGCGAGCCTGCCCACCGTGGGTCCGGGGTGCGCGTGGTGCCCCGGGTGGCCGGGATCAACGGCGAGGACGATCCCGAGGAGGTCGGTCAGCGCGTGGCCGAGCTTCGGGTCGACGAGCTCGTAGCGTGACCGACGGCCTTCGGGTACCGACACCACGAGCCCGCAGCCGCGAAGGCAGGAGAGGTGGTTGGACAGGCTCTGCCGGCTGACACCGAGCAGACCGGCGAGATCGCTGGGATAGGCGGGCGCGTCCCGCAGCGCCACCAGGATCCGCACGCGGGTCGGGTCGGACAGCGCGGTGCCCACGCGCTGCAGCACCGAGGTGGAGGTCAGTGTCTGCAGCATCAGTGGCTCAGCTCCGTCTCGTGGGGCACGTGGTCCAGGGGTTCGATCTGGAAGGTGCAGTGGTCGATGCTCACGGCGAAGTGTCCGGCCACGCACTCCTGGAGCTGGTCGAGGACCGCGTGGGCGGACCCGTCGCGGTAGCATTCGTCGTCGACGACGATGTGCGCGGTGAGCACGGGCAGCCCGGTGGCGATCTGCGTGATGTGGAGGTCGTGGACGTCCCGTACCTGCGGCAGGCGGGCGATGTGGGCGCGCACCTCCTCGAGGTCGATCCCGGCGGGCGTGGATTCGAGCAGTACGTCGATGGTCTCGCGCAGCAGCTTGAGGGTGCGAGGGATGATCAGGGCGCCCAGGAGGAGGGCCACGACGGCGTCCGCCCGCATCCAGCCGGTCAGGGTGATGACGACGGCGGCGACGATCACCGCGACGGACCCCAGCGCGTCGTTGAGCACCTCGAGGAACGCGGCCCTCAGGTTGAAGCTGGCGGCGCGGTGGCGGGAGAGGAGGGCGAGGGCGGCGAGATTGCCCGCGAGGCCGATCGCCCCGAAGACGATCATCCCCGGAGCGGCGACGTCCTCCGGGGCGATGAGGCGTCGGACGCCCTCGATCAGCACGTACGCTCCCACCGCGAGCAGGAAGGCCGCCTGCAGCAGGGCGGCAATCACCTCGGCCCGCCGGAATCCCCAGGAGCGGCGCGGCGTGGCGGGCCGGACCGAGAGGGTCGCGGCGCCGAGGGCCATCGCCAGGCCGGCGGCGTCGGTCAGGACGTGGACGGAGTCGAAGAGCAGGGCGAGGCTGCCGGTCCACAGTGCACCGCCGACCTGCAGTACGAACACGGTGAGCGTGATGGCCAGAGCGCCGGCGAGCGGACCACGCCTGCCCGCATCTGCCGGTGCCTGGTGATGGGAACCCATACCCCGATAGTACAGCGGAGCATGAACCTTAGGTGCTGCATGATGGCACTGGTACGGTGGCGGTCCCTGGCCGGGCAGTTCGTGCTCCACGAGCGCCGTGCCGCGTCAGGCACGGGAGCCATCATGGCCATGAAGGACGGGCACGACCTGGACGACAACTGGATCGCACCACAGGACGACATCGCCCTCCGACTGGGCGACCTCGCTCGGTCCCTCCAGAGGGAGAACTCCGAGGACGCCGTCCTCGAACGGCTCGTACGGACCGCGGTGATGCTCGTGCCCGGCGCCGACGAGGCATCGATCACCCTGGTGACCGGCCGCAGCGGGGTGCAGTCCCGGGCGCCGTCCGGAGACCTCGCCCGCACTGTCGACGAGCTCCAGGAACGCACGGGGGAGGGGCCGTGCATGAGCGCCGTCTACCACGAGCGAACCGTCACCGTGCCGGACCTGCGGACCGAGCAGCGCTGGCCGAGGTTCTCGGCCGGCGCCGCGGATGCCGGAGCAGGCAGCATGCTCTGCTTCCGGCTCTTCGTCGAGGGCGACAACCTCGGCGCCATGAACCTCCTGGGCCGCTCGGCGCACGCCTTCGGCGAGGAGTCCGAGTACGTCGGGGCGCTGGTCGCGTCCCATGCCGCCGTCGCCGTCGCCGATGCGCAGAAACTCCACCAGTTCAAGGACGCCATCGCCACCAGGGACCTGATCGGCCAGGCGAAGGGAATCCTCATGGAGAGGTACGGCCTGACGGCCGGTCAGGCGTTCATCATGCTGGTGCAGGTCTCCACGACGTCGAACCTGAAGCTCCTTGCGGTCGCCGAGGAGCTGGCCACCACGGGCAGCCTCCCGGTACGCACCCGCGGGAAGCCGTGAGGCGAGCTGAGCGTCAGGTGATGTCGTGCTGCTGCAGCCACAGTTCCAGGACGCCGAGCTGCCACAGCATGTTGTTGCCGCCGGGGCTGTAGTGGACGTTGGGGCTTTCGAGCAGGTGGTCCACGTACTCGGCACGGAACAGCCCCCGGTCCTTCGCCTCGGGTGCCCGGAGGGCGTCGCGCACAGTAGTGAGGAGCGGCTCGGCGAGGTACTTGACCGGAGGCACGGGGAAGTAGCCCTTCGGCCGGTCGATGACCTCGGCAGGGATGACCCTGCGTGCAAGGTCCTTCAGGACGCCCTTGCCGCCCTGCGTCGCCTTCAGCTCGGGCGGGCACTGCGCTGCCAGCCGCACGAGGTCCTGGTCGAGGAAGGGCACACGTGCCTCGAGGCCCCACGCCATGGTCATGCTGTCCACGCGCTTGACGGGATCGTCCACGAGCAGCAGGTGGGTGTCGAGGCGCAGCACGGCGTCGAGCGCCGTCTCCGCGCCGGGCGCACCGAGGTGCGCTGCCAGCAGGGCCCGGCTCACGTCGGTCGGCACGAGCCACTCGGGCTCGACGACGTCGGCGATGTCCTCGTGCGTCCGGTCGAGGAACGCTCCGGTGAAGGCGTCCAGCGCCGCGTCGCGGGCGACAGTGCCGGCGGGCTGGTGGTAGGCGTAACCGGCGAACACCTCGTCGGCGCCCTGGCCGGACTGCACCACCTTGATGTGCTCCGAGACGATCTTCGACAGCAGGTAGAACCCGGTGACGTCCTGCGTGCCCATGGGTTCCGTCATCGCGGCGATCGTGTCCTGGATGGCGGGTACCAGTTCGCTGCCGTCGATACGGATCCTGTGGTGCCGGGTGCCGTACTTCTCGGCGATCAGGTCCGAGTAGCGGAACTCGTCGCCCTCCTCCCCGCCCGCGCCGTCGAACCCGATGCTGAAGGTGCTGAGCCCTTCCTGCCCGAGTTCGGCGAGCAGGGCGACGATCAGGCTGGAGTCGACGCCGCCCGAGAGCAGCACTCCCACCGGGACGTCCGAGACGAGGCGCCTGCGGACGGCCGTGGTGAGGGAGTCGTGGAGGGCGTCCTGCCAGTCGCCGGCCGTCCAGTCGGCCTTGTCGGGGTCGCGGACGTAGTCGGGCCTCCAGTACACGCGGTCGCGCCGGCCGCCGTCGGCGTCGATGACCCGCACCGTGGCCGGCGGCAGCTTCCGGACGCCCTTCAGGATGGTCCGGGGGCGGGCACGATCGAGTGCCAGCTCAGGTAGTGGTGGAGGGCGACGTCGTCGATCGACGTGTCGATCCCGCCTCCGGCCACGAGGGCGGGAAGGGTAGAGGCGAAGCGCACCCTCCCGGGAAGGTCCGCGACGTAAAGAGGCTTGATCCCGAGGCGGTCCCGCGCCATGACGACGCGCTGCCGGGGCTCGTCCACGATCACGACGGCGAACATGCCAACGAGGTGATCCACGAAGTCCCCGCCCCATCGGACGTACGCGCGCAGGATGACCTCGGTGTCGCTCGTCGAGGAGAACACGGCATCACCGCCCAGTTCGGCCCTGAGCTCGGGGTAGTTGTAGATGCAGCCGTTGAACACGATGCACAGTCCCGAGGCGGGATCGTGCATCGGCTGGGCCCCGGCGTCGGTGAGGTCGATGACGGTCAGGCGCCGGTGTCCCAGGGCGACCCAGCCGTTGGTCCAGCTACCGTGGCCATCCGGGCCCCGCGACTCCATGGCGGCCGCCATGCGCGCCACGGGCTGTTCTTCGGCGCGAGCACCACGGAAGGCCATCTCACCGGCGATCCCACACATTCGTTCCCCTCTCCCTGTACCCGGGCTCCACCGGTCGCGGAGCTCCTGCTGGCAACCGGCCCGTCACCGTCGCCGTCAGCCGCGCGGGTGCACGGCGTCCGGCTCGTCGGAGGGCTTGGGCATCAACTGCACCGTCGGCCGGGCCTGCCGGGCCTGCTGGGCCTGCCGGGACTCCGACGCCGCCATGAGCAGCGTCGACACGGCGATCAGCCCCCCGACGGCCACGAGGCAGAAGGCGGCGGTCAGCACCAGCGGGAGGCGGAGGAATTCGGCGACCCCCCGCTGGAGGCGGTTGGCCTCGTGGAGCCCGCCCGAGCCGCGCAGGGGATCGGAACCGTCCCCCCGTCGAATTGTGAAGCATGCTTACTGTCTAGCACCCGGGGGTGGCGGGCGGTCGGGAAGATTGCGCTTGCGGACCGTCCGTCGTGCTGGCCCCGGCTAGCGGTCGACGCCTGACATGTCCTCGTAGCGGTCACCGACGGGCGCGGCCACGGCGTCCAGCTGCGCGAGCTGCCCCGGCGAGAGAACGAGGCCGTCCGCCGCCACGTTCTCCTCCAGGTACCGCACCTGCTTGGTGCCCGGGATCGGCGCGATGTCCGTGCCCTGCGCGAGCAGCCAGGCGAGCGCGACCTGGCCCGGTGTGGCCTCGAGCTGCCGCGCGACGTCGTCCACCTGTTCGACGATCCGGATGTTCGCCTGCAGGTTCTCCCCGGCGAAGCGCGGATTGTTGCGGCGGAAATCGGACGCGTCGAGCTGGTCGACCGAGCGGATGGTCCCCGTCAGGAAACCGCGCCCGAGAGGGGAGTAGGGGACGAAGCCGATGCCGAGCTCGCGCACCAGCGGCAGGATCTCGTGTTCCGGGTCCCTGCTCCACAGCGAGTACTCGGTCTGCAGCGCAGTCACCGGGTGGACGGCGTGTGCCCTCCGGATGGTGCCGGGCGCCGCCTCGGACAGGCCGATGTGGCGGATCTTGCCGTCCTGCACGAGCTGCGCCAGGGCACCCATGGTGTCCTCGACGGGCACCGAGGGGTCCATGCGGTGCTGGTAGTACAGGTCGATGTGGTCCGTGCCCAGCCGCCGCAGCGACCCCTCGACGGACAGACGTACGTTCTCCGGGCTGCCGTCGAGGCCCCGCCCGCCGTCGGCGGTGTGGCGGATGGTGCCGAACTTCGTGGCCAGCACCACCTCGTCGCGCCTGCCCTGGAAGGCCCGGCCGACCAGTTCCTCATTCGTGTAAGGGCCGTAGATCTCGGCGGTGTCGAAGAAGGTGACGCCGAGATCGAGGGCCCGGTGCAGGGTGGCGGTCGAGCCGGCGTCGTCCTTACCACTGCCGGTGTAGAACGCCGACATGCCCATGCAGCCGAGGCCGAGCCGGGAGACATCCAGACCGGAGTCGGAGGAACCGAGGGTGATGGTCTTCATGGGAGCCGCCTTCCAGGAGGGAGTCGCCGGGGGTGTCGTGCCTGGGCCAGAGTACGCCGCCGCGGGGGATCGTGGGCGAGGATTTCCGGCGGAGCTTTCGTTGCACAGTGTGCAATATTTCCTCTACTCTGGGACGGTGCTGGAGATGACCGAGAGCGCGGAGCCGGTAGGGCGCCGTGAGCAGAACAAGATCGACACCCGACGCGCCATCGCCGACGCCGCCTTCCACCTCGCCCTGTCCGTGGGGCCGGGCTCGTTCACGGCGGACCAGATCGCGGAGCGCGCAGGGGTCTCGCGGCGCACGTTCTTCAACTACTTCCACAGCGCGGAGGACGCCCTGACGGTCCGCACCGACGGGTTCCTCGACCTGGCCCTCGAGGTCTTCGGCCGGATGCCGCAGGACGAACCGCTGTTCGACTCCATCGTCCGGGCCTTCACGGAGACCACCCGTATGGAGGGTCTTTCCCAGCACGGCGCCCTGTTCCG
This sequence comes from Arthrobacter sp. TJ-238, assembly GCF_058269215.1. NCBI lineage: Bacteria > Bacillati > Actinomycetota > Actinomycetes > Micrococcales > Micrococcaceae > Arthrobacter > Arthrobacter sp. TJ-238. The sequence continues at coordinate 380,565 of NZ_JBZCNH010000004.1, forward strand.
CATGGCCAGCACCAACCCGGACCTCCTGCGGGCGCAGTTGCATGCGTGGGAGCGCGCCGAGGCGCGGATCGTCGAGGGGCTGCGCCGGCGTCTCGGCTCCGGCGCGTCCGATCTCTACCTCACGGCCCTCGTGGGCAGCGTGCTGTCCTGTACCAAGGCCGCCATGCGCGACTGGGCGGCCAACACGCCCGGATCCGCCGCCGACTCCGGGCTGCAGCTCGAAGGACGCATCCTCTCGGCGCTGACCATGCTGCGCGACGGTTTCTCCGATCCCGCACCCGGCGCCGCTTCCCTCCCCGGCGCCTGACTCTTCCCGCCCCTCGTCCGTCTTCCTCCCGCTAGGACTTCCCCAATGGCCTTTCTGCTCTACCGACTCGGTTCGTTCGCCTTCCGGCGGCGGTGGTGGGTCGTCTCCGCGTGGCTCGCGATCATGCTCGCCGTCGGTGGCGCCGCCGTCGCCTTCTCCGGCACCCTGACGAACAACTTCACCATCCCCGGCACGGAGTCGCAGCGCATCTCGGACCGGCTGCGGGAGGAACTGCCCGAGGCAGTGGGCGGCACGGGCACGGTGGTGTTCACCACCGACGACGGCGCAGCCTTCTCGCCCGAGCAGCGCGACGGCGTGACGTCGGCGCTGGCCGCGATCGCGGAGCTCGACGGCGTGCGGGGCGTCGTCGATCCGTTCGACGTGTCGGACCAGGTGGCGTCCGGCGCCGCCGAGCTCGAGGCGGGGCGTGCCGAACTGGAGGCGAGCGAGCAGCAGCTGGCTGCCGGCGAGCAGCAGCTCGAGCAGGGCCAGGCCCAGCTCGACGCCCAGCGCGCCCAGTTCGACCAGGCCCGTGCGCAGCTCCCGCCCGCGCAGGCCGCGGCCACGGAGCAGCAGCTCGAGCAGGGCCAGGCCCAGCTCGACGCCAGCCGCACCGAGCTCGAGGCGGGGCGCGAGCAGCTCGAGTCCGCCGGCACCGAACTCGAGCTCGCCCAGCGTCAGCTGGACGCGGGCTCCGGCGTGCGCCTGCTGTCCGAGGACGGCACCGCCGCCGTGGCCAGCGTGCAGTTCGACCAGCAGATCAACGCCGTCTCGCCCGAACTCCGCGAGGCCGTGCAGGAGGAGGCGGACGGTGCCTCGTCCGCCGGCGTCACGGTGGACTACAGCAAGGAGATCGTCGAGGACGTCTCGGGGATCGTGGGCGCCACGGAGATCATCGGGCTGGCCGTCGCCGCCGTCGTGCTCATCCTGATGCTCGGCACCCTCATCGCCGCCGGGCTGCCGCTCCTCATGGCCATCGTCGGGGTGGGCGTCGGCGTGGGCATCACCTTCGCCCTGTCGGGCCTGATCGAGATGAACAGCATCTCGCCGGTGCTCGCCCTCATGCTCGGCCTCGCCGTCGGCATCGACTACTCACTGTTCATCGTGAACCGGCACCGCACCCAGCTGCTGCGCGGTATGGAGATGCAGGAGTCGATCGCCCGGGCCACCGGGACCGCCGGCAACGCCGTCCTCTTCGCCGGCATCACGGTGATCGTGGCGCTCGCCGCGCTCGCAGTACCCGGCCTGCCGTTCCTCACCGTCATGGGCCTGTCCGCCGCGGGCACCGTCGCGGTGTCCGTCCTCGTGGCACTCACCCTCACGCCGGCCCTGCTCGCCCTGATGGGACGGCGGGTCGTCTCGAAGCGGCGCTGGGCGAAGGCCCACGGGCACAAGCACTCCGCTGCCGCTCCCCCGGACACGGAGGCGGGCGAGTCCTGGGCCGACGAGCGCGCGGCGAAGGGCGCCGGCTGGGGCGGGTTCGCCACCCGGAAGCCGATCCTCACGGTCCTCGCAGGCGTGCTCCTGCTGGGCGTCATCGCCGTCCCGGCGACGCAACTGCGCGTGGGGCTGCCCGACGGCGGCACCGAACCCGCCGATTCGACGGCGTTCCAGGCCTACAGCACCATCGGGGAAAAGTTCGGCGCAGGGACCAACGGCCCGCTGATCGTCGTCGGATCACTGCCGGAGACGGCCGACGAGGCGGAACTCACGGCCCTGCGGCTCGACGTGAACGATGTGCTGAGCGAGATGCCCGATGTCGCAGCCTCCGTCCCCGCGACCGTGAGCGAGGACGGCCGGACGGCGATCTTCCAGGTCATCCCCGAGGAGGGACCGGCCAGCGAGACCACGGAGAACCTCGTCCGGGATCTCCGTGCGGCCACCGACGACGTGGAGGAGCAGACCGGTGTGCCCATCGCCGTCACGGGCCAGACCGCGGCGAACATCGACGTATCCGCGAAGCTCATGGAGGCGCTGCCGCTCTACCTCGGCATCGTCGTGGGGCTGTCGCTGATCCTGCTTCTGCTCGTGTTCCGCTCGATCCTCGTGCCCGTCATCGCCACGGCCGGGTTCCTGCTCTCGCTGCTGGCCAGCTTCGGTGCGACGGTGGCCATCTACCAGTGGGGCTGGCTGGGCGACGTCTTCGGGGTCACGAACCCGGGCCCCATCCTGAGCTTCCTGCCGATCATCCTGATCGGTGTGCTGTTCGGCCTCGCGATGGACTACCAGATGTTCCTGGTCTCGGGCATGCGCGAGGCCTACGTCCACGGCGATGATCCGAAGGCCGCGGTGCGCATCGGGTTCAGCCACGGTGCGCGCGTGGTCACGGCGGCGGCGATCATCATGGTCTCGGTGTTCGCGGGCTTCGTGTTCTCCCACCTGGCCATGGTGCGCCCCATCGGTTTCGGGCTCGCGCTCGGCGTGCTGCTCGATGCCTTCGTGGTGCGCATGACCCTCGTGCCGGCGGCGATGTACCTGCTCGGGCGGCACGCCTGGTGGCTGCCCGCGTGGCTGGGGCGGATCCTGCCCGACGTGGACGTCGAGGGCGCGAAGCTCCAGCGCGACGAGCCCGGGAACCCGGCTGCTCACGACCGCGGCGAGGACGACAGGAAATCGGTCGCCGTGCACGTCTAGGGTCGTCGCTCGTCGGCGTCGCGACGTGACGTACTGCTCGACGCTTGGCTTCAGTGCAGCAGGTGCGCGCAGCTGAAGTGGTGGTTCTCCCGGGCGCCCTGGGCCCGGGCGAGCGGCACGAAGTAGCACCGGAAGAGCAGACCCGTGTCCGAGCCGGGCCCGCCGGACCCGGGGCCCGCGCCCCCGGTCACCCTGTGGTCCCAGGACGACCGCGGGTCGTCGGTCTCCGCGGCGAAGAAGACCGTGACGGTGCCGGGGTCGGCGTCGTCTGCCGCCAGGTGCGCGACGCCGACCTCCATCAGCGGGCCGGTGAGGACGAGCCCGGTCTCCTCGAGGACCTCCCGCCGGGCGGCGTCGTCGAGCGTCTCGTCCGCGTCCACACCACCGCCGGGCACCTGTGTCCCGGCGTCGGGGTGGTGGACGTGGTCGAAGACCAGGACCTCGCGCCCGGAGCCCCGCCCCCGGAGGACGTAGGTCGCAGCCCGGACCCGCGGCCTGGGCGGAGAACCGTCGAGGGCTCCGTCAGGTGCTGTGCCGGGTGCTGTGGGTGCTGGGTTTGACGCCTGGTCGTCCATCGCTCCACGGTAGCCCCGTGTCCCCCCCGGGGCTGTGGGCGTGTGCGGCACCGCCGACGGCACGGTCACGTGCCGAGGTAGCGCCCGGGCCGGTGGTTGAGGGCCAGTACGAGGTTCAGCAGCACGGCCCCGACGGCGGACAGCAGGACGCTTCCCGGTGCGACGACGGTGAAGGCGGCGAGGACGACGGTCGTATCGAGCACCATCTGCACGTAGCCGGCGCGCCAGTTCAGGCGCTCCTGCAGCATGAGGGCCAGGATGTTGAACCCGCCGAGGCTCGCCTTGTGCCGGAACAGGATCAGGAGCCCGACGCCGGCCAGCAGGTTCCCTCCGAGCGCCGCGTACAGGGGGTCCACCGTCAGATCCCCGAGTGCGATCGGGTGCAGGGCGGACAGTCCCGAGACCAGTGCCACGGCGGCGATCGTCCGCAGCGTGAAGTCCCAGCCCTTCTTCCAGACGGCGAGGGCGAAGAACGGCACATTGACGGCGAAGAACAGGACGCCGAAGGGCAGCCCGCCGACGTAGCTCAGCAGCAGGGCGAGGCCCGCGGTCCCGCCCGTGACGGCGCCGCTGGTCTTCAGCAGGAACAGGCCGAGCGACACGGTGAAGGTGCCCGTCACGATCCCCAGGACGTCCTCCACTACGGAATGCCGGACGACGCCGTCCTCCTCCTCGAGGCCGGGGCGGGGCGCTGTGGTGTCCATGGCGGCAAGCTACCACCGGTGGACCGGGCCGAAGGCACGGATGCCCGTGGATGTGGGGCAACGCACAGGACACCGGCGCGGTGGCGGACCCGAGGGCACTGTGTGCACGGCGGGGCTGACGCCCCCGAAGGCGGCGGGTCGCCCCGTGCCACCCCCCGTGCGGTACCGTTGGACCATCAGCATGCTTAGCGTCGTGGTCTCCGCGCCCTGAGCGGTACCAGGGGATGCGGCGTGGCCGCGACGAGGAGGTGGACGGTGCTCGAGTACGTGACCACCAGGTTCGATCAGATCCTCTTCGCCAGCTGGCAGCACTTCTCGCTCGTGGTCCAGTGCCTCCTGATCGCGACAGTCCTGGCCGTCGTGATCGCCGCGCTCGTCTACCGCAGCCCGGCCCTCACGGCCGTGGCCAACAACATCTCGGCGATCGGCCTCACCATCCCGGCCTTCGCCCTCGTGGGCCTCCTGATCGCGCCGTTCGGCTTCGGTGTGCCGCCGGCCGTGATCGTGGTGGTCTTCTTCGCCGTCCTGCCGATCCTGCGAAACGCAGTCGTCGGGCTGGCGGGCATCGATCGTTCCGTCGTCGAGTCCGCCCGTGGTGTCGGGCTGAGCCGTTTCCAGACGTTCCGCCGGATCGAGCTGCCCATGGCCTGGCCCGTCATCCTCGCGGGCGTGCGCGTGTCCGCCCAGATGGTCATGGGGATCGCCGCGATCACCGCGTACGTCCTCGGCCCGGGCCTCGGCGGCTTCATCTTCACGGGGCTCGCCCGGCTCGGAGGGGCCAACGCGCTCGAATCGGTCGTCACCGGTATCGTCGCCGTCATCATCCTGGCCCTGGTGCTGGATCTTCTCCTGCTCGGCCTCGGCCGGCTCACAATCCCACGAGGTATCCGTGTCTGAGAGAAACCCCGCCCCTGCGGCATCCGCGACCCCGGTGGTCCCGACGCCCGGCATCACCGGTGCGAGCATCCTGCTGGACCAGGTCAGCAAGCGGTATCCTGGTCAGGCGAGAGCCGCCGTCGACGGCCTCACGATGGAGATCCCCGCCGGCAAGATCGTCATGCTCGTCGGTCCCTCCGGCTGCGGCAAGACCACCACCCTCAAGATGATCAACCGGCTGATCGAACCGACGGAGGGTCGGATCGTGCTCGACGGCGACGACGTCACCGGCATCGACGGGGACGCCCTGCGGCGCCGGATCGGCTACGTCATCCAGGCCGGCGGGCTGTTCCCCCACATGACCGTCGCCACCAACATCGCGATCGTGCCGAAGATGCTCGGCTGGAGCAAGGAGCGCGTCGCGGCCCGGGTCGATGAACTCCTGGAACTCGTCTCCCTGGATCCGGCCCAGTACCGCGACCGGTTCCCCCGCGAACTCTCCGGGGGGCAGCAGCAGCGCGTCGGCGTGGCCCGCGCACTGGCTGCGGACCCGCCCGTGCTGCTCATGGACGAGCCGTTCGGCGCCGTCGACCCGATCACCCGGGTGCGGCTCCAGGACGAGCTCATCAGCATCCAGAAGGAACTGCAGAAGACGATCGTCTGCGTGACGCACGACTTCGACGAGGCCGTGAAGCTGGGGGACTGGATCGCGATCTTCACGGAGGGCGCGCAGCTCGTGCAGTACGACACCCCCGAGCGGATCCTGGCCGAGCCCGCCAACGAGTTCGTGGAGAACTTCATCGGCGCCGGTGCCGGGCTCAAGCAGCTGACCCTGACCCGCGTGAACGAGGTGGACCTGCAGTCGGCCGTCACGGCGTCGCCCGGAGACCTCGCCGCGGACGTCCTCTCGCGCCTCGACTCCGCGGGCCACGACCACGCCGTCATCATCGACGACCGCAACCGGCCGCTGCAGTGGCTGTCGCGACGGCAGCTCGCCCGGCTCGAGCGGGTCGGGACCGACCGGGACCCGCGCCTGCCCCTCGTCGGCGAGCGCGCGACCCTGAACGACGCGCTCGACATCATGCTCGTCTCCAGCGTCGGCGCGGCACTCGTCACCGGCGGGCGTGACAGTTTCCGTGGTGTCATCGATGTCGAGACGATCATGGTGGCCATGAGCCAGGCACACGCGCGAGCCCGCACGTCGCACGCCGAGGGCAGACCGGTGGGCATCAACACCGGCGCACTGACCGCGCTCGGCGCACCGGGCGAGCCCGTGCGGCCGCGATCGACGGGCGGGGGCGACCAGGGTGAGTGAGCGTTCCGGCGTCGCCGTCGCCGGCGGGGGTGCGCGCGGCGCCGCGCAGGGGGCCGCCCTGCCGGGCGGCGCGAACGATCCCCTCCTCGTCAGCACCGATCGGGGCTGGGTCCCGCTCCTGCGGCAGCTCGCGGTCATCCTGGTGGCCGGCGCCCTCCTGGCCGCCTGGCTCCTGAGCGCCGAACTGACTCCGACCGAGCAGATCACCCTCAACCCCGCCTCGCTGCTCACCTACACGGGCGAGCACCTCGCCCTGACCCTGCTCTCCGCGGTGATCGTCCTCGCCATCGCGGTCCCGCTCGGCATCCTCCTCACCCGCCCGCCCTTCCGGCGGATCGCGGGCCCCGTGCTCGCCATCGTGAACATCGGCCAGTCGGCGCCCGCGATCGGGCTCGTGGTCCTGCTGGCCGCCTGGCTCGGCTTCGGCTTCCGGGCCGCTGTGACGGCGCTCGTGGTCTACGCACTGCTGCCGGTCCTGAGGAACACCATGGTCGGCATCGGGCAGGTGGACGAGCGGCTGGTCGAGGCGGGCCGGGGGATGGGCATGAGCGCCGCCGCGGTCCTCCTCCGCGTGGAACTCCCGCTCGCGGTCCCCATCATGCTCGCGGGGATCCGCACCGCGCTGGTGCTGCTCGTCGGCACCGCGGCGCTGTCCACGTTCATCAACGGCGGCGGACTCGGGATCCTCATCACCACCGGCGTGAACCTGAACCTGTCCCGCGTCCTCGTCGCCGGAGCCGTCATCGTCGCCCTCCTGGCCCTGCTCGTGGACTGGGCCGGGCGCGTCGTCGAGCTCCTGGCCCGCCCGAAAGGACTCGCATGAGCCGCGTCCGGGGCGGACGCGCGGGCGGCGCCATCGTGCTGGCCGGCAGCGTCGCAGCCGCTGCCCTCCTGGCGGGATGCGGGCTGCAGCCCGCCACGTCCTACGTCCCCGCGTCCGGCCCGGGGTCCATCCAGCCGATCGAGGGGGTCGAGGGCGCCCCGCTCACCGTGACCTCCAAGAACTTCACGGAGCAGCTGATCCTGGGGAAGATTTCCGTGCTGGCCGCGCAGGCGGCGGGGTTCGACGTCACCGACCTGACGAACGCGCCCGGGTCCCAGCCCGTCCGCGACCTCATCGTGTCGGGCGAGGCCGATGTGACGTGGGAGTACACCGGGACGGCCTGGCTCGCGTTCCTCGGCAAGGAGGCCGGGATCGCGGACCAGCAGGAGCAGTGGACGGCCGTCCGCGACGCAGATGTGCCCAACGGCCTCGTCTGGGGTGAACCGGCGCCGCTGAACAACACCTACGCCATGGCCGTGCGGACCGAGGCGGTCCCCGAGCTCGGTGGCATCACCACCATGTCCGGTCTCGCGCAGTTGCCGCCCGAGCAGAGGACGTTCTGCGTGGAGGCAGAGTTCAACTCCCGCGCGGACGGCATGACGCCCATGCTGCAGCACTACGGCCTGGAACGCGGGGCGGCGACCGGCGTCCCGGACGCGAACATCGGCATCTACGACACCGGCGCCATCTACGGTGCGACCGATACCGGCGCCTGCAACTTCGGGGAGGTGTTCGCCACCGACGGGCGCATCGACGCCCTGGGGCTGACCCTCCTTGAGGACGATCTCGGGTTCTTCCCCGCCTACAATGCCGCTCCCGTGTACTTCGGCGAGACGCTCGAGGAGTTCCCGGAGCTCGAGGACGTGTTCGACGCGATCGCGCGGTCCCTCACGGACGAGGCACTGCGCAGCATGAACCTGCGCGTCGACGTCGAGGGCGAGGAGCCCGCCGACGTCGCCTTCGACTTCATGGTGGACAACGGATTCATCACGCGTCCGTAGATACGGTGCACCGCCGCGGGGTCGGCGCCGGCACGGCGGAGAGCCAGGCGCGGGCATCCGCGGTCTGGAGGAAGTAGCGGGTCCGGCTGCGGGACTGTGCGATGAAGGCGGCCAGGACCCGGTCCACGGGATCGCGACCGGTCAGCCCGATCAGACCGACGTGGCGATAGGCGATGAGCATCTGCCGTGCCTGCGGGGTGATGTGCCGGATCACGTTGAGATGCACGAGCATCGGCGCCCGATGCCAGTCCGGGAAGTGCGTGATGGTGTTCGCGAGGACGTCGAGTACCGCGGGGCCCACCTCGATGCCGGGGCGCCAGACGACCTCGAGGATGCCGTCGTCGTGCAGGATCGTGAAGTCGCGGCGGATCATCACGCCGTCGCTATCGGTGGAACCGTGCATGGTGGCCTCTCGTCGTCGGCGCCTGCCCGGCCGCTCCCAGTGCAGTCTTCCACCGTTGGCACGTTCGTCCTACCCGGCCTCCGGGCACGCCCTGCGATCCGCCACGCCCCGACCTCGGCGAGCATCTCCGGCAGCGGGTGGTCCCCCGCATCCCGACGGAATACGGGAAGGGCGGACCCGTGCGGATCCGCCCTTCCCGTGCGTCTGCCGGCCCCTAGTAGAGGGCGGCCTCCGACTCGGTGGCCGGCGTGACGCCGCGGCCGAGGTTCGCGGCCAGCTTCGCGCCGAGCTCCGCATCGACGTTGGCCCAGTACTGGACGGCCCGCGCCCGGATCTCGTCGCTCTGCACGCCGCCGACGGCACCGGTGATGGTCTCGAGGAAGCGCGCACGCTGCGCGTCGTCGAACACCTCGCGGTACAGCGTCCCGGCCTGGCCGAAGTCGTCGTCCTCGGCGTGCAGCGAGTGGGCTGCACGGACGAGGTCGCCGTCGTTCTCCCAGCCGCCGTGCGCACCGTACTGGGCGGGATCCGCAGCGGGACCGCCCACGGAGTTCGGTGCGTACACCGGCGTGGACGCAGCATTGAAGTGGTAGCGCGCCGCGCCGTCCTTCGAGTAGTTGCGCACCTCGTTCTTCGGCATGTTCACCGGCAGCTGCGCGTGGTTGGTGCCGACGCGGTAGCGGTGCGCGTCCGCGTAGGAGAAGATGCGCGCCTGCAGCATGCGGTCGGGGCTCGCGGCGATTCCGGGCACGAAGTTCGACGGCGCGAACGTGGCCTGCTCGATCTGCGCGAAGTAGTTCTCCGGGTTGCGGTTCAGGGTCAGCCTGCCGACGGGGATCAGCGGGTAGTCGCCCTGCGGCCAGACCTTCGTGAGGTCGAACGGGTTGAAGCGGTAGGTCTTGGCGTCGTCGTAGGGCATGATCTGGACCTTGAGGTCCCAGCTCGGGTGGTTGCCCTTCGCGATGTTCTCCGAGAGGTCGCGCAGGTGGTGGTCGGCGTCCGAGCCGGCGAGCGCCTCGGCCTCGTCGACCGTCAGCACCTCGTGGCCCTGGTTGGACTTGAAGTGGTACTTCACCCAGAACTTCTCGTCGGACTCGTTGATCCACATGTAGGTGTGCGAGCCGTAGCCGTTCATGGTCCGCCACGAGTTGGGCAGGCCGCGGTCACCCATCAGCCAGGTCACCTGGTGGGCCGACTCAGGGCTCAGCGTCCAGAAGTCCCACTGCATGTCGGCGTCGCGCAGGTTGGTCCCGGGGAGGCGCTTCTGCGAGTGGATGAAGTCGGGGAACTTGATGCCGTCGCGGATGAAGAACACCGGGGTGTTGTTGCCCACGAGGTCATAGTTGCCCTCGGAGGTGTAGAACTTGAGCGCGAAGCCGCGGGGGTCGCGCCAGGTGTCGGGGGAGCCCTGCTCGCCCGCCACGGAGGAGAAGCGGAGGAGGGTCTCCGTCGTCGTGCCCTTCTGGAAGAGCGCGGCGCGCGTGTACATGCTGACGTCCTCGGTGGTCTCGAAGACGCCGAACGCTCCGCCACCCTTGGCGTGGACCACGCGCTCGGGGACACGCTCGCGGTTGAACTGGGCCAGCTTCTCGATGAGGTAGTGGTCGGTCAGCGGGATGGCGCCGTCACGGCCGAGGGCGGACGAGTTGCTGTCATCGATGACGGGGGCGCCGGACTGCGTGGTGCTGAAGTTCGCGGACATAGTGCTCCTATTCCTAGGGGTTGGGGGATCAGTGGTGGCTGGGGGCTGCCGTGCGGCAGTCGTCGCAGAGGCCCTGGTAGAGGACCTCTGCGATCTGGATGGTCATGCGCGAGGCTCCGGGGGACCACTCGGGGGTCAGGCAGGGCGCGTGGCCCACCGCGCAGTCGACGTCCTCGATCCGGCCGCATCCGGTGCAGACGGCGTGATGGTGGTTGTCGCCCACGCGGGTCTCGTAGCGGGCGGGGGAGTGCGGGGTCTCGATGCGGCGCAGCAGGCCGATGTCGGTGAGATCGGCGAGGATCACGTAGACGGACTGCACCGTGATGTGCGGCAGGTCGGCGCGGACGGCGGTCGCGGCGTCGTCGGCGGTGGCGTGCGGCGACTGCTCGACGGCGGCGAGGACGGCGAGGCGCTGGCGCGTCACGCGCCGGTCCGCGGCGTGCAGTGCGGCGGACCAGCGGGCCTCGCGGGCCACGGGCGTCGCACTCATCCGCATCATGTCGCCAGTCAAGCAGTAAATCTGAGAAACTCATAATAAGGACGGACTAACTTGCGCCCCACGCGGTCCGTCCGGTCGGTACCGTGGACAGAGTGGATCTTCTGAAGCGGGGCAGGGCCTGGGTGCTGGACTACGCGTATGTCGGTTTCTGGCAGGTGCAGGGCTTCCTCTTCCGGGTGGATCCCGCGCAGTACCTCACGCCGGCCCCGGACGCGCCGGAGGGCAAGGCCCCCGTGCTCCTGATCCCCGGGATCTACGAGACCTGGCAGTTCATGCGGCCCGTCGCGGACCACCTGCACCGGGCCGGTCACCCGATCCACGTGGTGCAGAAGCTCGGCTACAACCGTGGCACGGTCGAGGCCATGGCCCAGCTCGCCGCGGGCTACCTCGAGGACCACGACCTCACGGACGTCATCGTCGTCGCCCATAGCAAGGGCGGCCTGATCGGCAAGTTCCTCATGACGATGTCCAGTGCGGGCCCGCGCATCAACCGCCTCGTGGCGGTCAACACCCCGTTCTCCGGGTCCGTCTACGCCGACTTCTTCCTCCTGCCGAGCATCCGTGCGTTCTCCCCGCACGATCCCACCCTCAATCGCCTGCGCGCCGACCTCGAATCGAATCAGCGCATCACCTCGATCTTCGGGCGGTTCGACCCCCACATCCCGGGCGGCAGCTTCGTGCAGGGCGCCCGGAACGTCCAGCTCGAGACGATGGGCCACTTCCGGCCGATCGCCGACAGCCGGGTGCTCCAGGAGATCGACCGCGCCATCGAGGCCGGCGACCGGGACCCCGCCTGAGGGGTCCTGATTCGTTGCCGGAGCGAATCATTCCCGCGCTAGACTGCTCCCGTGCCCCGACTCCTCGCCGACATCACCCCGCTGAAGGAGTCGCCGGCCTTCCGCCGGCTCTACGTCGGCACGGCGCTCTCGGCCATCGGCACGCAGCTCACCATCGTCGCCGTCAGCCTGCAGGTCTACTCGCTCACGCAGTCCACCCTCAGCGTGGGTCTGCTCAGCCTCTTCGCGCTCGTCCCGCTGGTGGTCGCGGGGCTGTACGGCGGTGCGATCGCCGATGCGCAGGACCGCCGCACGGTCGCGCTGTACTCCGGGATCGCGCTGTGGGGCACCACCATGGCCATCGCCGCGCAGGCCTGGATCGGCGTGGACAGCGTGTGGCTGCTCTACCTCCTGATCGCCGTCCAGTCGAGTGCCGCCGGCATCAACCAGCCCACACGGAGCTCGATCATCCCGCGGCTCGTCCGGCCGGAACTGCTGCCCGCGGCCAACGCCCTCAGCATGATCACGTTCGGCCTCGCGTTCACTGTCGGCCCGCTGCTCGCCGGGCTGCTCGTGGCGCAGGTGGGCTACGCCTGGACGTACACGATCGACGTCGTGACCTTCACCTTCGCGCTGTGGGCCGTGTTCCGGCTCCCGTCCCTGCCGCCCGAGGGGCCCACCCGCCGCGCCGGACCCGCCACGGTGCTCGAGGGGTTCCGCTTCCTCGGGACCCGGCCCAACATCCGCATGACCTTCGTCGTGGACCTCATCGCCATGATCACGTCCCAGCCGCGGGCACTGCTGCCCGCGGTGGGCGCCGTGCTCATCGGGGGAGGGGAACTCACGGTGGGCATCCTGCTCGCCGCCAGTGCCTTCGGCTCGGTGCTGGCAGGGCTGTTCTCGGGACCGCTCGGCCGCGTCCACAAGCAGGGTCAGGCGGTGGTGTGGTCGATCGTGGGCTGGGGTGCCTCCGTGGCGGGCTTCGGGATGGTCGTCGTCATGGCCGGCTCGTCCTCCCTCCCGACGCCGGGCGAAGGAGAGTTCTCCCTCTGGCTGCTGCCCGCGGCGCTCTGCCTCGTCCTCGCCGGCATCGCGGACTCGATCAGCAGCGTCTTCCGCAACACGATCCTCCAGTCCGCCACCCCGGACGCGATGCGCGGCCGTCTTCAGGGCGTCTTCATCGTCGTCGTCGCCGGTGGTCCGCGGCTCGGGGACATGGTGGCCGGCGGCCAGGCCGCCTGGCTGGGCGAGGGGTGGACCGCCGTCGTCGGAGGGATCGCGTGCGCCGTGCTGGTCCTCGCCGTCGCCCGCCGCCAGCCCCGCTTCGCGCAGTACGACTCCCGCCGGCCCGAGCCCTGAGGAGGAATCTCCCCGGCGACACCGCAGCCTGCCCCCGTACGATGAGTGGAACAGGCCGTTGGGAGATTCCGTTGTACCAATGGGTACATATGGGCTGCCCGGCCCATCCAGCGCAAGGAGTAGCAGTGCACAACCATTTCAACGGTGCCAAGACGGCGTTGTTGTTCGGCGCCCTCATGGGGATCTTCCTCGTCTTCGGCGCAGTCATCGCGGGAGCGACCGGCAGCTCGATGTTCATCTGGCTGTTCGCCCTGTTCGGCGTCGGGTCCATCGCCTACAGCTACTGGAACAGCGACAAGATCGCGATCCGCAGCATGAAGGCCATCGAGGTCACCGAGCAGCAGGCGCCCGCGATGTACCGGATCGTGCGGGAACTCAGCACACGGGCCAACAAGCCCATGCCCAGGCTCTATGTGTCGCCCACCATGGCGCCCAACGCGTTCGCCACGGGGCGCAACCCGGAGAACGCCGCCGTGTGCTGCACCCAGGGCATCCTGCAGCTGCTCAACGAGCGCGAACTGCGCGGCGTCCTCGGCCACGAACTGATGCATGTCTACAACCGGGACATCCTCACCGGGTCCATCGCTGCGGCAGTCGCCGGCGTCATCACCTCGGTGGCGCAGATGTTCGCGTTCACCGGCATGATGGGCGGCAACCGGAACCAGGGTGGCAGTGCGATCGGCGCACTGTTGCTCGCGATTCTCGCTCCCCTCGCCGCGGGCCTCATCCAGACAGCCATCGGCCGAACCCGTGAGTTCGACGCCGACGAGGACGGCGCCGCCCTCACAGATGATCCGCTGGCCCTCGCGTCGGCACTCCGGAAGCTCGCGAGCGGAACCCAGCGTGCCCCGCTCCCGCAGGACCAGCGCCTCGTGAACACCTCGCACCTGATGATCGCCAACCCGTTCAAGGGCGGCGGCGTGGCCAAGCTGTTCGCGACGCACCCGCCGATGGACCAGCGCATCGCACGCCTCGAGGGCATGGCCCGGCGTCCGCTGAGCTGAGCGGCCCCCTCGAGGGGCAGGCCCAGGACGGGCAGACGACGACGGCGGCCCCACCTCGGGAGGGGCCGCCGTCGTACGGTGCGATCACGTCGAGCGCGTCAGCGCATGTTCACGAACTGCAGGTCTGCCTCGTCGAAGTTCTTGAGCAGCGCCATGGTGGCCTGCAGGTCGTCCCGGGACTTCGAGCTGACCCGCAGCTCGTCGCCCTGGATCTGGGACTTGACACCCTTGGGGCCCTCGTCGCGGATGAGCTTGTTGATCTTCTTCGCGATGTCCTGCGCGATGCCCTCCTTGATGGAGGTCTCGAGCCGGAATTCCTTGCCCGAGGGGAACGGCTCGCCGGTGTCCAGGGACTTCAGGGAGATGCCGCGCTTGATCATCTTGGACTGCAGGACGTCGAGCACGGCCAGGACGCGCTCCTCCGAGTTCGCCTTCATGAGGATCTTCTCGCCGCTGAAGTCGACCTCGGCGCCGACCCCCTTGAAGTCGTAGCGCTGGGCGATCTCCTTCTGTGCCTGGTTCAGCGCGTTGGCCACCTCCTGCTTGTCCACTTTGCTTACGACGTCGAACGTGGATTCGCTCGCCACGGTGCCTCCTCGGGGTGGTTGGGTCTCTTGACTCCAAGAATATCCGCAACCCCTCGGAGGCCGCGCCGATCTTCCAGCGGGCGCTCAGGAACCGCAGGGGACCTGCACAAGTGCCGGTGGCACGGTGGTGAGCATCCACCGCACCCCGAGGAGCCCGATGTCCGAGACGCCACGCCGCCGCTACCAGATCCGACTCCGCAAGGCCCTGGCGGGGTCCTTCCTCGCTGCTGCCACCGCGGCGGCCCTCACGGGCTTCGCCGCAGCCCCGGCGCTCGCCGTGCCCCCACGCGTCCTGGCGACGAGCACGGACACCGCGGACCACGAGTCGAGCGACAGCACCCTCGCGCTGGACCCGGCCGTCACCGTCGCCTCGCCGACCGCCGTCGCGGTTCCGGCGCAGTCCTCGACGGAACGCCTTGCCGGTGTCCGCGCCGACCTCGACCGGGCCGTCCTGCTGCGCATGGTCACCCTCGGGCAGGCCGACGCCTTCTATGCGCAGATCGAGCGCCGAGTGGCTGCAGGACGGTGATCGGCGGCCCGATTCGTCTCCGGGGCGGTTTGTCTGTAAAGTTGTCTTGCCCGCGCTTGCTGCGGGCGGTCTTCCTGTGAAGACGTTCGGCAGATTACCCGAGCGGCCAAAGGGGGCTGACTGTAAATCAGCTGGCAACGCCTACGGGGGTTCGAATCCCTCATCTGCCACAGCAAGAAGAGGCCGGTACTTCCGCTAGCAATAGGGGAAGTACCGGCCTCTTGTGTCTAACCGTTCAGGCTCATGCCCACATCTTGCCCACGCTCGCCTGAGAGACAGCGCGATCTAGGGCGTCGGAAACCTCATCAAGATCCCCGTCGAACAGGTCCGCGTGGACGTCCAGGGTCATTGCCGCCGAGCTGTGCCCCAGCATCCGCTGGATGGTTTTCACGTTCGCGCCGGACGCTACAGCGAAGCTCGCCGCAGAATGCCTTGGATCATGTGGTGTGATGCGCGGGATGCCGGCCCGCTTCACACCACCAGAGAACCACCCACCGCGGTCCTCCTGCACCCTTGTGGAACGCAGGTAGTCGCCGCTCTCGCCGGGAACCCCAACTGGTCTCGAGACTTACCCTCGCACTGTGCAGCGAGCCGTTCGGCCAGGAACCGCGGGAAGGGCACTGACCGGCGCTTGTGATTCTTTGGAGTGCCGACCTCAATGCGGCCCGCGACTTCCACGGCGTTCTCCGCCACGAGGATGCGGCGCTTGAGCATGTCCAGGTCCTTGACCCGCAGAGCGACCGCTTCGCCCCAGCGGAGCGCGCAGTAGGCCAGTACAAGGATGAGCGTCGGGTACTTGCTCTCCCCAGCAAGTGCATGAATCTGATCGTGCGAGAGGTAGATATGGAGCTTCTTGTTCTTCCGGGGCAAGGTGACGCCTCGGGCTGGGTTCGACAGCAGGCGCCTATCGTCTACGCAATCGTCGAGTACGGATGCCGGGGTAGGGGTAACACCCTTCCTCCTACTCAGACTTCGCTCCTCTGGCATAGCGACATATATCCCCCACAGGTTTCTTTCCACGCCCCGCGCCCAGAGGAAGGGCAGTTGGAGTTTCTTCCTGTGGAAAAACGCGATGAGTGGGAACGTCGCTATGCCAGAGGAGCGATCCCTGAAGGGGGAGGGGATGACCCCCACCCCTCACGCGCGTGAGAAAGGTTCGAGTCTTATACACGGTGGCAGGCCCTATGCCATAAGTGCCGCCGTGAGTGGGGGAGGGAGGGGGGTGACCCCTGCTGCTGGGCGTGGTGCAGGACTAGAGAGATAGGCGCTATGCCAGAGGAGTGCCCTCGGACCGGAGAGGGGACTTACACCCCCTTACCGCGGTGGAGCTGCTCTAGAGGGCCCAGGATGGCGTGGCCCACTTGATTTCAATCTTCTCCAACTATGTCGCTGAATGGCTCCTAGGCTTGAGCGGGCTTGACCTCGGCTACGCCCTCAATTGTGATGTTCTCCGATCGACTAGAGACCCGCAGTCGGCGGTAAAATCGTCATCTTCGATGAGGTGGTCGCCATGATGGTTAGCTCTCTCCGGCGGATGGCAGTAGCTGTCGGGACAGCACTTGCGCTCCTATTCGGATTCGTGACCGTCGCGCCGCCTGTCCACGCCGCACCCCTCTATGGTCACGATGTGTCCTGGCCTCAGTGCCCGGCCGCCGTCGGCGGGTTCGGTCTGCCCTTGCCGCCGGCTTCCACCCAGTTCGTCATTATCGGGCTGACGAAAGGTCTGCCCTTCACGGAGAATCCTTGCCTGGCAAGCCAGGTCGCCTGGACCAGGACCAACAACAAGAAGACTCACGGCTACGCGATGGCTGCGTATCCCACCCCAGCGCAGTTGAGCACCTACGGCTCCCGGGGGCCATGGGTCGCAACCACCCCGGCTGCGCGATTGTCCAATGTGGGATACGCCGAGGCACAGTTCGCCGTGGCGAGCATGAACAAGGTCGGCTTCCGTCCGCCGGTCGTATGGATCGATGTCGAGCCGCGCCCCGCCCAACCCTGGCCAACGAGCACCGTCGCCCAGCAACGGAACAACCGGCTCGTCATCGAGGGAATGATGCGCGGCCTCCGCGACGCGGGGATCTCCTACGGCCTGTACTCCTATGCGTCGGGTTGGGCTGAAATCACCGGATCGTGGCGGCTATCCGGGGTGCCGGTGTGGGCTACCGCGGGGAGGCTCGACTATCCGGGCGAAGCACTCGATCGGTGCCGGCAGCCCAGCTTCTCCGGCGGCCGGGTCTACCTCGCCCAGTGGTATGACGACACACGGGACTACGATCTGACGTGCGAGCCCTACGCCTTCACGCCCCTGGCCATCCCGGCCTCGACCCTTTCCCGGTCCACCGCCGATCTGGACGGCGACTGGAACAACGACATCGTGGCACGCGTCGCCGCGACCGGTGATCTGCGGCTATATCGGGGGAAGGGGAACGGTACGGTGTGGAGCGGGGTGCGTATCGGAGGGGGCTGGGCTTCGATGAACGCACTTGAGACCCCGGGGGATTTCAACGGTGACGGGAAGGCCGACGTGCTGGCCCGTGAAGCGGCGACCGGGATCCTGTGGCTGTATCCAGGGAACGGGGCCGGCGGATGGTTGCCGCGGGTGCGGGTGGGCAGTAACTGGAACATCATGAATTCCATCGTGGGGCCAGGTGATTTCAACGGCGACCAGTTCGTCGATGTTCTCGCCCGGGAGCGGGCGACCGGTACCCTGTGGCTGTATCCGGGCAACGGCAAGGGCGGATGGTTTCCGCGGGTACCGGTGGGAAGCAATTGGAATACCTTCAACTCACTCATGGGTCCGGGCGACTTCAACGGCGACGGACAGGTGGACCTCCTGGCACGGGAAGTTGCTACTGGATACCTCTGGCTGTATCCGGGGAACGGCAGGGGCGGGTGGCTGCCACGCCTGCGGGTGGGATCCGGCTGGAATGTACTGACCGCGTTGATGAGCCCCGGGGATTTCAATGGGGACCGTACCGCCGACGTGGTGGGGCGCGACCCCCAGGGCAACCTTTGGCTGTATCTGGGCAACGGTGTGGGTGGATGGCTGCCCCGAGTGCAGATGGGCACCGGGTGGAATGGGATCGACTCGATCTTCTGAGCTTCGCCTCAGTTCTGCCGCAACAACCGGTGGCCACCCCGGCAGCCTTGCTGGCGTTCCGGAAATGCTTCAGCCGCTTGCTGACTCTGATCGCCGCGAATGCGCCAGCGACGGTGTCGTGGTGCAACCCCATCCTTGGGCTCCGGAACTCGTGGGCGGCCTAACCAGCGATTGATCCGGCTTAATGCAGTGACCCCCCACCCTTGTCGGGGTGGGGGCGTTTCGTCATCGACAACTCTCACGCCGGCATCATGAACAGGAGCTGCAACTTCCCCCTGGCCGGATAGTAGGGTCAGGTGCTTTGCACCAAATGCACTTCGGGGAAATCTGCTTCGAGTTCCGGTGTGCTCGCAGCCGCGCGAGCCAGGTAGTGACCATGCCTTAGATGCTGGCGATTCATTTGAGCCGTTTCGACCGTAGTGGCTACCGCACTTGAACGGACTACTACTCGCTTCACCTGGGCTTCGCTGTGTGCTGCCGCGTCTCGTTAGTCGCTCCGGAACACAGAGACCAGCTTTTGGACAAGAACGACAAGTAATAGGGCTGTCCCACCAAGAAAAAGTGCGGCTAGCCATGGGTCGGGAGCTTCGCCGCTGCCGTTAACGCCCCATCCGAGGCGCCAAGCCGCAAGTGTGCAAGCGATCATAGAAGCACCGACAACAAAACAGATTGTTGCCCATCTCGGCTGTCCTATATGCATCTGCTCAGCGTAGATGAGGGTTAGGCGGGGGTGACGGCGTTGCGCCAGACCCACCCTTCCCGCCATGCGTCGATGTGGGGCTCGAGGAACCGTATCTTCCGCCGCTGCTGTCCAGGAAATTTCACCGCCGCTGCTGTCCAGGAAATGGCGTGTGCTTGGACGCGGACGGCTTGAGTGGGTAGCGGACCCACGCGAGAAGGCAGCCCTGGTATGCATTGCTGACCAGTGCCCGGTCTCTCAACTCATGATCACGAAGTACTGATCGAGATCGACAAAGCACCCGTCCCCTCGAGGGCGGGCGCTTTGTCGTCGGTGGGGTCTACGGTGGCGGCCATGGAGAGAACACCCCACCCTGGCTGGCATGGCATCCCACCCTCGAGAGATAGGTTCATACCGCCCATCTCCCTTCCGGAGCCCGCGGAAGGCGTCTATTGGACGACGGAAAAGGCGCCACAGGTGTGGGCTGCCCTCACCTACCCGGACGAACGTGTTCAGACCGTGAGGGGTTTTGCGATGGCATGGACGAAAGAAGTCGCGCAGGTGCAGTGGGTTGAGTATTCGATGGCCCGTGAGACTTGGGTGGCCCGGACAAGATCACCCGTCGGAAGCTCGACGAGCGACACCCACACCGCGACGGCTAACTACTGCTTGAATGTGGTCGGCAGTTGATCGAACCCCGTCGAGATCTGGACGCCTGTAATCTCCTCGGGTACGGGTTCACCTGTCAGCAGGATTGTCCTTGCTTGAAGGGGCTGGGTCGAGTCTCCGGAGAGCGAGTTGCTGGCATCAATGAAGCGGTTGTATTTCTCCGCTGGCGCGTCCTCGGGTAGGAGGTCACGGAGTTCGGAGAGGTACTCGCTGACGTCGGTGTAGACGTGCTGAACGCCCTCGGGGTCATACACCCACAACTCGTAGAAGATGAACTCCTCGGCTCCTGCCCTGTTGTCGACTTCGGCAGTGATGAAGGTGGTTTCTGGGCCGCCTACTAGTTGGCGGAGTTCTTCTACTTCAGCGGGGATCTCGCCAGGCACGGCTACTGTGCCAGTTGTCCCAGTTCCAGTTTCGAAGGAGCAGGTGCTGGGACCAGTGATCTCCGCCGCAGCTTCTGTGGTTTCCTCCGTGGGTAGCTGTGAGGGCTCAGAAACGACAGGCGTCTCGGTCATGGTCGGTGCTTGTGACGACTCAACAGCTTCAGATGCTGTCTCCGCGGGGGTCGCTTCTCCTCCCGCACATCCAGTTAGTAGGAGTGCAGCAAGACTGAGCGGTGCAAGGTACTTCTTCAAATTTCCCCCTAGTAGAGACCGATTGTCCCATTCTGCTCCCTGAGCGAGTGCATCGGGTCATGGCAGGTATCGGCCTACTTGCCGATCCGCTCGTCCATCAAGCGGCCGTAGTGCTCGGCATACCGCTTGTTCTGACCCACGCGGGGAACAGTAGGGTCTGGTGGTGACAGTCAGATCCTGCCAGTCCCTGAGCCCGCGAAATGCACTCGGACCCAATCATGGGAACGGTCCGAATCGAACGCATTGGCTCAAGATCTGCTCAGTTTTTGGCCGGCGTGTGACATCCCGAGCAAATCTTCGAAAAGCGTTCAAAGGGGACGCCTATGACTACGGGATACACATGAAAATCAGATCGGGGCTCATCGCCGTCCTTACCGCCGGGCTGCTCTTCACCGGCATTACCGCTCCCGCCGAAGCAGGAGCCACCTACGTCACTACCCTCCGCGCCGCAGCACGCGCACTGCCCGTGGCAAACGAGAACAATGTCGGCTATGACCGGACCCGATACTTCGGAGATTGGAATGATGCCGACCGCGACTGCCAGAACACGCGTGCCGAGGTCCTCGTCACCGAAACCAAGGCCGCTCTCACCTATACAACGGCCCGCAACTGCACCGTCGCCAAGGGACGCTGGATCACAAGCTGGGACAACAAGACCCATACCTCCGCGTCCACCGTGCAGATCGACCACACCGTCCCCGTCGCCGAGGCCTGGGGTTCTGGGGGGAGAAGCTGGACGCAGGCCCGCCGCGTCGCGTTCTACAACGACATCGGTTATGCCGGCACCCTGAACGCCCAGACGACGCTGCTGAACCAGCAGAAGCAGGCGAAGGGGCCTGAGGACTGGCTGCCACCGCTTAATCGGTGCTCTTACGTCGCTCAATGGGTCACGGTCAAAGCACGCTGGGGAATGACCGTCGACTCACGCGAGAAGGCGGCCCTGGTCCGACTCGCCGATTCGTGCCCCGCGTCTAACCTGACAATTACGAAGTACTGACATGGCAGAACAAGTTAGTACTGAACCCGTAGGGGATAAGAACCAGACACCAATGACTCCCGAGAGTCGCGATTTATACAGGGTGACGGTTGGCGTCTTCTTTCTCTTCTTGATCATCGTGTTTGTCCCATACACCTTCGCCCTAGTTGCAGCGAAGGCCACGCTGGCTAATTGTGTCGGTGCTTCCTTCGTAGCAATAGGCGGTTTTCTCCTCGCCTTTTCGGACACGAGATCGCCCGATGGTTCGGGTGCGAAGTGGAGAGACAAAGGCAAGCTGTGGGGATACGCAGCAGTCGCTATGGGAGGGTACGGTGTTGCCGTCGCGGCGATCCTGGTACTAATTGCCGAGACTGCGCCTATGTGATACGCAGTCGCACTAGTTAGGAGGGGCTTCGCTGAAAACGTGCAGCAAGCTCCTCCTAACACTCTGGCGGGGCGCATCGAAGATCGCTTTATCGGCGAATAGTATCGGCTCATGACCAACTCGCCCCGTTTCATGACACTTCCCGATGTTGCTGAGGAGTTGGCGGTGAGTCAGTCGCAGATGTACGCGCTAGTGAAGTCCGGTGACCTCCCGGCCATCCAGGTGGGTGGGCGCGGGCAATGGCGCGTGGAGCGGGTCAAGCTCGAGAAGTACATTGCCCGCATCTACGAGCAAGCCGAAAAGCAGCGCGGGAAGATGAAGCCCGAAGACCTGTCCCCAATGTGACCACAGGACCCCGGTAGCCATTTAAGCATAGGCTACAATTCGATGCGTGCTGTTCGCAGTGAAAGTGCGATCGCGAGCCTCGTCGCCGACTTTACAAAGCGACATCCCTAGAAATGGCTCTTGAAGATAATCGATGCAAGGGCGCTTTCGCCCTATTGTGCCTAGGCAAGCGCTGCCCCAAAGGAGAATACGAGTGACACCCGGAACGACGCGTTCGCGCCTTGTCGGAGCCCTAGGGGCTGCAATAGCCCTGAGCTTCATCCTCACGAGCTGTGCCTCTTCTCAGGAAAGCACGGACCAGAAGCCTGCAGCCACAGCAATCGAATCCCCGAATTCACCGCACTGGAATTACAGCCAGTATGAACTCGATACATCTTTAGGGTCCCCATACCTCGGTGATGCTGTCGTGCCGCTCTCCGACACGTCGTGGGGATCTGTAGACGAGAATGGCGTTCTCGTGGTTGAGCTGAACGGCGAAGATGTGTACCACCCGGTGAACTCCGCCTGGTTCATGAACCAAATGCTTTCAAGTTACAGGGTTACCAACGACCCGGAGTACCTGAAGCGAGCTACGGCGACAGCCCGTTACATGATCAAGTGGTCAGCCACCGACGAGAACGGGACTTGGTTCCCTTACCATTTCCAGCACAGCCCCGGAGACCTGGACATGGGCACGCCCTGGTACTCCGGGATGGCCCAGGGAATGCTGCTATCCACATTTGTAAATCTCTACGAAATCACTGGCGACTCGTACTGGAAAAACTACGCCGACCGCACCTTTGAAACCTACAGCGCTCCGAAATCGGACACCGCCCCGTGGTTCCAAACAGATAAGGTCCTTGACGGCGAGAAGTTTTTGTTTTTCGAAGAGTACCCCACGAAAACCGAAGCACAAGTAAGTCACGTAGTGAACGGCAACATTTACGCAATGTACGGGCTTTATGACTACTACAGGGTGACTGGAAATGAAACGGCGCGATGGCTGTTTGATGTCGCGGCCACTTCTCTTCGCGATAGTTTCGGGTCGTACCGGAACCCTGGCGAGCCGAGCTGGTACGCTGCGACGCATTACGGCCGAGCCGTTTGGGGGGCGCCGGAGAATTACCACAAAGGTGTGATCAGCCAACTGCGCTGGCTGGCGAAGATGACGGGCGACGACCAATTTACGCAGCAAGCCGACGTCCTCACCCAAGACCACGTATGAGACGTGGTAGAAAGTTTCAGTCTTTGCGGAGCGCATTCAAGGCATAAGAGGGAACCGCTTATCACCTGCTTATATCAGTGATGCCCAGCGCCACGGATACAACAAGGGGCCCTACCTCGCGACAATCGCGCCGGGTAGGGCCCCTTCCTGCATTCATCAGGCTGGCGGCCAAGCCTCCGAGACTTGCGGCTCCCCCGGCAAGACGGCTCGACCTGGGAGCGGCAATGCCACGACTTTGTCTACCGGCAGCGCCACGAGCATAATGGCCGCCGTCTGAGGGGGGGTATCAGGTCGAACTCTTTAACCAGATTCGCGGATGGTATGCGCCGCCTCGCGCCCCGGACCATTGGCAGCGGCGGTTCGACGATTACGTGCGGTGCATCGAGCAGCACGGCCACCGCCCGCGATCCGATGCCCCGAAAGATTGCCACGAGCGACCATTGATGATCTGGATGCTGTCTCAGCGAAAGCGGCTGAGAAAAGGCACTATGCCGCAGGAAAGAGCGGCCCTGCTCGACCGCACTCTACCGGGGTGGAGGGGTCAAGCAGAGCCGCTGATTCACTAGCTGTTTGCCGCATTGTAGGCGTCGACGATTGACTGATTGATGCGCCCACGGGAGCTGGGGTTGTACCCGTTTTCCTGGGCCCACTGGCGGATCTAAGCGGTGTTCTCACGCTTGTTGCTGCTTGCCGGCTTCGTGCTCGCCTGGCTGCGCTTCCCGCCGTTAGCTTTGCGCCCCTTCTTCACGTACTCAGACAAAGTCGAACGCAGCTTGTCGGCATTCTCGGTCGTCAGGTCAATCTCGTATTCGTTGCCCTCGAAACCAAAACGAACGGTCTCCTGAGCTTCCTCACCATTGAGATCATCCACCAGATGCACCTGCACGCGCTGCGCCATAACAAACTCCTAAGTAATTGGGTTCTCTAGCCCCCACATTCATCGACGGTACAGGCTTGCATGACTAGGGACAAAGCAAAGGAGTCAGTCAAATATCCCATCGGTTATCTCAGCCATTCTGCGGTGCTCCTCAGGCATGAGATGCCCGTAGACGTTGACAGTCATTTTGATGTCCTTGTGCCCCAGCCTGCGGGACAGGGAGTGCATGTCAGCGCTGGCGTGAAGGAACATGCTCGAGCTTGTGTGCCGGATGTCATGGATCCTAGGTTTGTTCTCCTCGGTGAAGCCGGCAGCTATGCAAGCCGGCCCCCAATGCTTGTGAATCGCCGATGACCGTATGGCCGTTCCGATCATGTTGATGAACACCAGCCCATCCCCGGCTGCCTGGACGAGTGGGACCAGCATTGTTGCCAAGGAGGCGTTGAGCGCCACTTTTCGGCGGGAACTCGCGGTCTTTGGAGGCCCAACAACTCGGCCACCCTGCCCGTCACGCTTCCAAGCCTTCGAGACGCTCACCAGCACTGTCGTCCCGCCATACTCAAAGTCGTTTCCGCGTAGGGCTGTAGCTTCGCTGAACCGCATGCCGGTGACCCGTAGGAACTGAAAGAAGAGTTGGTAGTGCGGCTCGAGGTGGAACATGATTCGCCCCCACTCGGGTGTGCTGATGACTTTCACGGGAGCCTCGATACTGTCGGAGCCTGGGAGTCGGATCCCGTAGCAGGGGTTGTCTCGACGCCATCCCAGACGGATGGCTGTCTTGAACGCGGAGGACAGGAACCCGAAGTAGTTGCGGACCGTCTTCGGAGCGAGGCCCTCCTTGATCGACAGGGCGTTGACCCACTTGGCTACCCACTCATAGTCGATGTCTTTCACCAGTGTCGATCCGAAATCGCCGCCGAACCTACTGTCCACGCTCCTTGAGTAGCGAGTGAGTGTGTAGCCACCGACCGCGGTGCGCAGTTCAATGTGCTTTTCGAGTAAGTCCGTGAGCGTCGCAGTCTTGTTCTTCTTCATGGTTCCTCCGTCGGCTTGGCGAGTAAGCATCGTGTCGCCAACGACGGGGGAGAAACCACCCAGCCAACTCGTGTTACGAGGGGCGCAAGCAGCACCAGATTGAGCAGATGGACACGCCGGGTGAAGCTAGCTTCACCTGGCCCGTAAGGCGCTTTCGCTTCTATGCGTAGCAAGGGTGCACCAAGTGTCATATCGCTGTTCCCGTGCACAGACACCAATCTGTTTCTTGTTACGCTGACGGCCATCTGACCCGCGCTTCGGTTAGCGCCCACATCTTGCCCACACTTCGCCCACATCGGCGGTGAGTTCTAGTGATAGCGCGTGATGACAATCCGCGACAATCCGGGGATCGCTTGCCAGCACAAAGGCCGAGAGAGAGCTCGAATCCCTCATCTGCCACAGCAAGGAAGGACCCGCTTCATCGGAAGCGGGTCCTTCGTCGTTGATGCTCCAGGAGCAGGCGCCGCGTATCGGGCGAGGTCGGCTTGTCGAAGTCCGTGCAGGCCGCCCCGACGGCTCCTACGTCGGTTCCCAGCGTGGTCCCTTCCCACCGGATGTCCGCCGTGGCCGCGACGTCCTTCCCGAGCACCACGGGGAAGCCGTCGCCGTGCTGAGGGAATCCCGCAGCGGCCATCCGGGAAGGGCCGCCCACCGAAGTACCGATGCGCATGCCTACAGTGGAACTTCGACGCCGGGGAGGCCGCCATCAGCAGTATCGAAGACACACGCATCGGTTGGCTCGACAGCCTGCGCGGTGCCGCCATCCTCCTTGTCGTCGTCCTGCACGCGGGGGAGGCCCTCCGTGTCGCCGTCGGCCCGACCCCGGGGCTCGACCAGTTCAACCTGTTCCTCGAGCCGTTCCGCATGCCCGTCCTGATGTTCCTCTCGGGGATCCTGCTGCCGCGGTCGGTCGCCAAGTCCGGGCGCGAGTACTTCGCGGGCAAGGTCTCCATGGTGGCGTGGCCCTACCTCTTGTGGTCGGTGATCATCCTCGCGGCCAGCGGCGACCTCGGCCCCGGTCGGCTGGCGGAGATCCTCTACCTGTCGCCCACCTACCTCTGGTACCTGTGGTTCATCCTCGTCTTCTACGCGCTGGCCTATCCACTGCGGCGCGTCCCACCCCTGGTGATCGCGGGCGCGGGGCTTGCGCTGTCCTTCGTGCTGCCGGATGCCGGCCGCCCCGAGACCCTGGCGTTCCTCGCGGCCTTCTTCTTCTTCGGTGCGTGGTGCGCGCGTCACGCACGCCTGGTGGAGCGGACCATCGGCAGGCCGTGGGTGCTGGCGCTGGCGGCGGCCTCGGCGGTCACCGTGGGTGTCCTCAACGTGGCGGGCCGGGACGTCCTGTACCGGGGTGAGTTCGTGTGGGGCGTGGTGGGTGCCCTCGGCGTGGTGTGCTGGATCTTCCCGCGGCTCGGGGCCAACCGCGCGACGGCGGCCCTCGAGTTCGTGGGGCGGTACTCGATCGTCTTCTACGTGGTGCACCTCGGCCCGATCATGGTGACGCTCGCCCTCGCCGAGGCCGCCGGGCTCGCGGGGACGTGGCTGCTGCCGCTGCTCCTGGCGGTGGGGGTCGGGGTGCCGCTCGGGGTGGCCTGGGTGTACTCCACAAGGGCGCATGCGTCGGTCGATCTGCTGTTCGAGTTGCCGGCCCTCAAGCGGCGTCCTGTGGCTTCGGTGCCCCGTGTCCGTCGGTCGAGGGGCCGGAGGGGGCTCCGGTCCGGGTGAGGACGGTCGTCAGGAGGTGGTCCTTCGCGGGCCCCGTGACGTCCCAGGAGTAGTCGATCGTGCCGTACGACGTGACGATGAAGTGCACCCGATAGGTGTCCGGGGAGCAGGCGTGCTCGTCACGGGCCGTACCCGACCGCAGGTCGAGGTGGCACAGCACCCGTCCGTCCGGGAAGGTGACGGTCGCTACGGGGTCCCCGGGATCCCAGGGGTCCCCGGCGTCGATGCGGTACGAGCGCGAGGCCGGGCCCTGGAAGGACGCCCAGCAGACCGTCCCCTCCTCGTCCCACCGCAGCCCGCCGACGTCGGGCGTGAAGGTCGTGGTCCCCGAGAACGTGCCTGTCGTGCCGGTGGACCGGTCCAGGAGTTCCCTCCGGGTGGACCACGTCCCGGCGAGGAAGGCGATCGGATCGGGGACGGGGAGCGGTCCGCCGGGTGGCACAGCCTCCTGCATGGTCCCCCTCCCGTCGGTCCACCCCACGCTAACCCGGACCGCACGACGGCGCATCTTGCCTTTCGGGGTTCCGAATATTAGGCTGCCTAACTATGAGCCTCTCCACGGATTCCAGGCTGCTCGAGCTCGCACAGTCCTTCCGCACCACCCTGCGCCATGTCGTCTACCTCAGCCGCTCCATGGACAGCGACGGAGAGCTCACCACCATGCAGATGAGTACGCTGAGCATGGCCGCCGAGGAGCCGCTGCGCGTCAGCCGCGTCGCCGCCAACCTCGGCATCCGGGTGCCCTCCGCCACCGAGCAGATCATCAAGCTCGAGCAGGCCGGCCTCGTCCGCCGGCAGCCGGACCCCACCGACTCGCGCGCCGTCCTCGTGCAGCTCACCGACAAGGGCCGCGATGCCTGGACGGCGGCGGGCACGCGCCGCAACGAGCGCGTCGCCACGCTGCTCGACCGGCTCGACGACGACGAGAGGGCCATGCTCGCTGCAGCCCTGCCCGTCATAGATAAACTCACCTCCGGCACCTGAGTCAGCCCCGGGAGCCCTCTCGGGAGCATCCAGGGGCGGGACGGGCCGACGGCGTCAGCCCGCCAGGATCGACGTCGTCGCCTGGTCCTCCGCCCCGCCGTAGTACCGGTCCAGCAGCGCCGTGAACCACGGCTCCTGCGGGGCGGCCCGATCGAAGAGCGTCAGGGAGGACTGCAGCTTGCGGGCGTCGATCCCGCCGAACACGGCGACCGGATCGTTCCCGTCCAGGTTGAGCAGTGCCTGGACGCTCTCCAGCAGCCGGGGTCCGAGCACGGGATGCGCCAGGTAGGCACGGGCCTCGTCGAGCGAGCCGATGGCGTACCGCACCGCCGTCGGGCTGCTCCCGAGCCCCGCGATCTGGGGGAAGACGAACCACATCCAATGGCCGGTCTTGCGGCCACGCTGCAGCTCGGCGAGCGCCTGCGGGTAGGTGCCCTGGGCGTCCTGTGCCTCGACGAATCGCGCGAGATCATAGGGGTCGTCGGTCACGCGTACTTCCTTCGGTCGGTAGGGAGGATTCTTCATCGGTAGCGAACAGGCCTGACAAGGGGGTGCGCGGGTCGCTAGCGTTAAGGGATGTCGACAATCAATATCACCGAGGCAAGCTTCCCGGAAACCATCGAGGGCAACGACATCGTGTTCGTTGACTTCTGGGCCGACTGGTGCGGGCCGTGCAAGCAGTTCGCGCCGGTCTACGACGCCGTGTCGCAGCAGCACGACGACGTCACCTTCGCGAAGGTGGACACCGAGGCCGAGCAGTCGCTCGCCGCCGCCGCGGGGATCACCTCGATTCCCACGCTCATGGCCTTCCGCGAGAAGGTCCTCGTCTTCTCCCAGCCCGGCGCTCTCAACGCGACCCAGTTCGGTGAGCTCGTCGAGGCCGTGAAGGGCCTGGACATGAAGGCCGTGCACGAGCAGATCGCGCAGCAGGCAGCCGGCGGCGCCCCCGCCGCCGACGCCCAGTAGGCGTCCCGAGAACCACGAAAGCCCCGCACTCATCGAGTGCGGGGCTTTCTTCGTCGTGGGTCACGCAGCGCGGTCCGAACGGACGATGTCCGCGGGCCCGGCGAGCAGCGCGCTCAGCGATTCGCCGAGGTCCTGGACGGCGGGTCCCTGCAGGTGCGTGTCCAGCAGTTCTGTGGACTCCCACTGCTCGGTCAGGACGATCCGGTCCTCCCGGGCCTCGGTGATCTCGTAGCGGATGCAGCCCGGCTCCTGCACCACCTGTTCGATGGCGATGTCCAGGGCGAGCTTCACGCGGAAGAACTCGCCGTCGAGGGGGGTGAACACAGCGGTGACGTCTACGGGTCGGGTCATGCTCCCACCCTAGCGGCGGCGGTGGTCCTCGGGGGACAGGCGGGGACCGTAGGCCTGCTTCCGGAAGCCGCTCGCGTACAGGGTCCGGACCACGCGCTGGCGCTGGCCCTTCCACGGCTCGAGGAGTTCGATCATCCCGGCGTCGTCGGTGCGCCGTCCCGTGAGGGCAGCGCCCACGAAGGCCGCGAGGTGGTAGTCGCCCACGGAGATGGAGTCGGGGCAACCGTGCGTCCGCTGGACGACCTCGGCCACCGTCCAGACGCCGATACCGGGGACGGAGCGCAGGCCCGCGCGGACGGCGTCACCGCCCGGCCGGGAGCCGAGCCGTTCGAGGCCGCTCGCCACGAGGGCGGCCTTCAGGATGGTCGTCGATCGTTTTGCGTCCACCCCGGCCTTGTGCCAGTCCCAGGAGGGGACTCGGCGCCACTGCTCCGCGGTCGGGGGCAGGCGGAGCCCTGCGGGCGCCAGACCGCCGGCGTCGGGGGCGGGATCGCCGTAGCGGGTGAGCAGGTAGCGCCAGGAACGCTTCGCCTCGAGGTTGGTGACCTTCTGCTCCAGGATCGCCCGCACGATGGTGTCGAGCATGCGGCCCGACGCCGGAAGACGCACGCCGGGGCTGAGGTACCTGCCCTTCCGGGCGAGATCGGGCAGCGTCGCCGAGAACGCGGCGTCGTCGAACCCGCTCCAGTCGTCATCGGCGCCCAGCAGGCGGGGGACGCACTCGAGGGCCAGGGCCGCCCCGGGGCCCCACGCCGTCGCCTGGATACGACAGTCGTTGAGGGAGCCCCGCTGCCGCAGGACCAGCGTCACCGGCCCGTCCGCCGTGCGGTACGCGAGCCAGTGGTCGGGGCCCTGGACGATGAAGGAGGGGTCGTGCGGACCGCACTGCAGGGTGCCGACCGTGCCTGCCAGGCTGTAGGGGCCGTCGGGGAGCCACTCCGCGGCCTCCGCGCCCGAGGGCACGACGGCGGGGGCGATTGTCATGCATCCATGGTGTCACGATGCCGGCGGCGGATCGGGCTCCGACGGCGTGTCATCCCGTCACACGCAGCGTGGTCGAATTCCTCGGCGCAGCAGCTGCGGGAGCCTGCCACCGGGACCTCTCCGCCGAGGGCGCCGAGTGCTAGGCCGTGTCCGCGACGGCGGATGCGATCGTCGCGCCGAGCGACGACGTCGTCCCCGTCCCGCCGAGGTCGCGCGTCAGTGCATCACCGCCGGTGGCCAGCACCGACTCGATGGCGGCCAGGATCCCGGCGGCGGCATCCGCCTCGCCGAGGTGCTCCAGCATCATCGAGGCGCTCCAGATCTGGCCCACCGGATTGGCGATGCCCTTGCCCGCGATGTCCGGGGCGGAGCCGTGGACGGGTTCGAAGAGGCTGGGGAAGGTGCGGTCCGGGTTGATGTTGCCGCTCGGTGCCACACCGATCGTCCCTGTGCAGGCGGGCCCGAGGTCCGAGAGGATGTCCCCGAAGAGGTTGCTGGCCACCACGACGTCGAACCAGTCTGGGTGCAGGACGAAGTTCGCGCACAGGATGTCGATGTGGAACTTGTCGGTGCGGACGTCGTCGTAGTCGGCTGCCATCCGCTCCACCCGCTCGTCCCAGTAGGGCATGGTGATCGAGATGCCGTTGCTCTTCGTCGCCGAGGTCAGGTGCTTCTTCTCCCGCTTCCGCGCGAGGTCGTACGCGTAGCGGAGGATGCGGTCCACGCCCGTGCGGGTCATCACGGTGTCCTGGATGACGGTCTCTCGGTCGGTGCCCTCGAACATGCGCCCGCCGACGCTCGAGTACTCGCCCTCAGTGTTCTCGCGAACCACGTAGAAGTCGACGTCGCCCGGCTCCCTGCCCGCCAGGGGACTCGTGATTCCCGGGAGCAGCCGAACGGGGCGCAGGTTGACGTACTGGTCGAAGTGGCGCCGGAACTGCAGCAGGCTGCCCCACAGCGACACGTGGTCGGGGACGACGTCGGGCCAGCCGACCGCGCCGAAGAAGATCGCGTCGAAGCCCCGCAGCTCCTCGAACCACCCGTCGGGCAGCATCTGTCCGTGCTCCAGGTAGTAGTCGGCGCTGGCGTAGTCGAACTCGACGGCGTCGACCGCGAACCCGTACCGGTCCGCCGCCGCCTGCAGCGACCGCAGCCCCTCCGGCATGACCTCCTTGCCGATGCCGTCCCCCGCGATGACCGCGATCCTGTAGGTGTTCGTCATGGCTGGGTCTCCTCGTGTGCGTCCGGCGTACCGTCCCAGCCTAGGCGCGGGCCCTGGGGTCCCGGGGCCTTCGGCAGTGTCCGACCGACCGTCCAGCGTCCCGCGGCGTAACGGGGGCGCGGGGGCGGGCGCAGCAGCCGGTAGCGTTGTACGCATGAAGTACGCCAATTCCATCGTTGACCTGATCGGCAACACCCCGCTGGTCAAGCTCAACTCCGTCACCGACGGCATCAGAGCGACCGTCCTCGCGAAGGTCGAATACCTCAACCCGGGCGGGTCGGTGAAGGACCGCATCGCGGCGAAGATCATCGACGCCGCGGAGGCCGAGGGCAAGATCGCACCCGGCGGCACCATCGTCGAACCGACCTCCGGCAACACCGGCGTCGGGCTCGCCCTCGTCGCCCAGCAGCGGGGCTACAAGTGCGTCTTCGTGGTGCCCGACAAGGTGGGCGAGGACAAGCGCAACGTCCTGAAGGCGTACGGTGCCGAGGTCGTGGTCACGCCGACCGCCGTCGCCCCCGACAGCCCCCAGTCCTACTACGGCGTCTCCGACCGCCTCGTCCGCGAGATCCCCGGCGCCTACAAGCCCGACCAGTTCTCCAACCCGAACGGGCCGCTGAGCCACTACGAGACCACCGGCCCCGAGATCTGGGACGACACCGACGGCAGGCTCACGCACTTCGTGACCGGCGTCGGCACCGGCGGCACCATCACAGGCACCGGCCGGTACCTCAAGGAGGTCTCGGCCGACCGTGAGGGCGGCCCCGTGCGCATCATCGGCGCCGACCCGGACGGCTCGATCTACTCGGGCGGAACCGGGCGCCCCTACTTCGTCGAGGGCGTCGGCGAGGACATGTGGCCGGACTCCTACGACCCGTCCGTGCCCGACGAGATCCACGCGGTCACCGACGCCGAGAGCTTCGAGATGACCCGGCGCCTCGCCCGCGAGGAGGGCCTGCTCGTCGGCGGGTCGTGCGGCATGGCCGTCGTCGCGGCGCTGCGCGTCGCGAAGGACCTCACCGAGGACGACGTCGTCGTGGTCCTGCTGCCCGACGGAGGCCGCGGCTACCTCGGCAAGATCTTCAACGACGACTGGATGAGGTCGTACGGCTTCATGGACAGCGGCGTCGCCACGAGCGTGGGTGACGTGCTGCGCACCAAGAGCGGGGCCATGCCCGATCTCGTGCACACCCACCCCACCGACACCGTCCGCGACGTCATCTCGATCATGGACGAGTACGGCGTCTCCATGATCCCCGTGCTGTCGCAGGAACCTCCGGTCAAGATGGGCGAGGTGCTGGGATCGGTGGACGAGCGGTCCCTCACCGCGAAGATCTTCCACGGCGAGGCGAAGCTGACGGACAAGATCTCGGAGCACATGGACGCGAAGCTGCCCCTCATCGGGTCGCTCGAATCCATCGGTGCGGCGCGCGAGCGTCTCCAGGACAGCGACACGCTGATGGTGACGTTCGTCGGGTCGCCCGTGGGAATTCTTACGCGCCATGACTTGCTGACATACATGAGCAAGTAACCACCCCCCCGAATTCCAGGAGCATCGTGACCCACTCCGCCCAGGGCTTCAACACCCGCGCCGTCCACGCCGGCCAGACCCCCGACCCGGCCACGGGGGCGGTGATCCCGCCGCTGTACCAGACCACCACCTTCGCGCAGGACGGGATCGGCAAGCTGCGCAACGGCTACGAGTACGGTCGTGGCGGCAACCCCACCCGCGACTCGCTGCAGGTGCAGCTCGCCGCACTCGAGGGCGGCAAGCACGCCTTCAGCTTCTCGTCCGGCCTTGCCGCCGAGGACGCGCTCATCCGCGCCGCGCTCCGACCGGGCGATCACATCGTCCTCGGTAATGACGCGTACGGAGGCACCTACCGCCTCATCGACCGCGTGCTGTCCCAGTGGGGCATCACCAACACGGCGGTCGACATGGCGGATCCCGCTGCCGTGAAGGCTGCCATCGCGGGGAACAACACGAAGATGGTGTGGGTCGAGACGCCGTCGAACCCCATGATGAAGATCACCGACATCGCCGCGACGGCGCAGCTGGCGCACGACGCCGGGGCCCTCCTGGTCGTCGACAACACGTTCGCGTCGCCGTACCTGCAGCAGCCGCTCACCTTCGGTGCCGACGTCGTGGTCCACTCGACCACCAAGTACATCGGTGGGCACTCCGACGCCAGTGGCGGCGCGGTGGTCGTGGACGACGACGAGCTCGCCGACAAGATCGGCTTCGTGCAGTTCGCCGTCGGAGCCGTCTCGGCGCCCATGGAGGCCTGGCTCACCACGCGCGGGCTCAAGACCCTCGGGGTCCGGATGGACCGCCACTCCTCCAACGCGACGGCGATCGCCCGCTGGCTGCAGGAGCAGGACGAGGTGGAGCGCGTCTACTACCCCGGGCTGCCCGAGCACCCGGGTCACGACCTCGCGGCCGCCCAGATGAAGGACTTCGGCGGCATGATCTCCGTGACCTTCAAGGGCGGGGCGGAGGCCGCGAAGAAGGTCGCGGAATCGACGCACGTCTTCCTGCTCGCCGAGTCCCTCGGCGGCATCGAGTCGCTGATGAACTACCCGTCCGACATGACGCACGCCTCGGTCAAGGGCACCGAGCTGGCGGTGCCGGAGAACCTGATCCGGCTGTCCGTCGGCATCGAGGACATCGAGGACCTGATCGCCGATCTCGAGCAGGCCGTCTCGGCCCTGCGCTGAGCTCCGACATACGGAAGGCCCCTCCCGCGGGAGGGGCCTTCCGCATGTCCGGGCTGACGGGCCGGGTGCTAGCGCGACCCCGGCCACCGGAAGCGCTTCTTCGCCTTCGGCTGGGTGAGCTGGAAGTAGTCGCTGCTCTGCGGCAGCCACATGAGCAGCACGGCGACGAGCATCGCCCCCGCGATCAGCGACAGGCCCGGCGTCCCGCGCACCACGATCGGTACGCCCACGATGATCCCGATGGTGCTCAGCAGCTCCCGTGCGCCCCTCCTGCCCCGGCGGAGCGGCAGTAGGAGGAGCAGTTGGAGGACGGCAAGCGCCCCGAAGAGCGCGCCGAGCCCGATCAACCCGGCCCGTTCGAGATCCTGCACCGCAGCCGACGTGATGAACGTGCCGGCTGCGACGAGCAGCAGCACCGCGGTCACGAGCCACAGGACGATCGCGGCGCGCAGGGTGAAGGGTCGGGACGGCAGGGGCTTCGCCAAGGGTGGCGCCTAGCCCCGGGGAGCGACGGTGCCGCGGCGCGTCCCCGTGTCGTAGGAGTAGACCTCCGTACCGCCGATCCACACCTGCAGGGCGCGCTGCATGACGTCGAGCGGGTCACCGCTCCACAGCACCAGGTCGGCGTCCTTGCCGACGGCCAGGGATCCGAGGCGGTCCGCGAGCCCCAGGACCTTCGCGGGATTGATCGTGATGGAGCGCAATGCCGTCTCCCGGTCAAGGCCCTCCTTGATCGCGAGCGTGGCCTGGTGCACCAGGAAGTTGATCGGGATGACGGGGTGGTCCGTGATGATCGAGATCTCCACGCCGGCCCGCGCGAGCTTGCCGGGGTTGGCGAGGGACCGGCCGCGCAGCTCCACCTTGGACTTCGTGGTGAAGAGGGGGCCGATCAGCACGGGCGTACCGCGCTCCGCCAGGACGTCGGCGAGCAGGTGCGCCTCGGTGCCGTGGTCGAGCACGAGGTCGTACCCGAACTCGTCGGCGATGCGCAGCGCGGTGGCGATGTCGTCCGCGCGGTGCGCGTGCTGGCGCCAGGGGATCTCGCGCCGCAGGACCATGGCGAGGGCCTCGAGGTGCGGATCGCGTGCGTTCTCGTCCGCCTTGCCCATGTAGTTCTGGGCCTTCATGAACGCCTCGCGGATGACGAGCGCGGTGCCGAGCCGCGTGGACGGCATCTTGTTCTTGGCGCCGTACACGCGCTTGGGGTTCTCGCCGAGCGCCGACTTCAGGCCGCTGGGGGAGCGCAGCACCATCTCCTCCAGGTAGCGCCCGTGTGTGTGGAGCGCGACGGCGAGGCCGCCGATCGGGTTGCCCGACCCGGGGTTTACGTTGACCGTGGTGACGCCGCCCGCGAGGGCGTCGTCGAACCCGGGGTCGTAGGGGTTGATGGCGTCGATGGCGCGCACGCCGGCGGTGTTCGGCTCGGTCATCTCGTTGGTGTCGTCGCCGGCCGCGCCTTCACCCTCCTCGTGCGTGCCCAGGTGGACGTGGGCGTCGACGAAACCCGGCAGCAGCCACTTGCCGCCCGCGTCGATCACGGTGGCGCCGTCGGGCACGGCGACCGACGGGCCGAGGGCCGTGATGCGGCCGTCCTCGACGACCACGGTGCCGTCGAAGGGTTCGCCGTCGATCGGGACGACGTGCGCGTTCGTGATGGCGGTGAGGCGAGCGGGAGGGGTGGATCCGCTGGGGGAGGACATCGGGGCAGGGGCCTTTCACAGGAGGGCAGGGTGATTTCCAACATACCCGCACGCGGGCGGCACTCCGGGGCCGTGCCTACACTGGATGAGCCGTTCCCGGGCTTCCCGCGGCCGGTCCAAGCAGCACGCCCTTCGGAAGGAAAGCATGAGCCAGCGCAGTTCTCCGGCGACGGTCCGGGCGCTGGGCCTCGTCGCCTCGGTGGTCGTGGCCGCGGCCCTGGCCCTCTGGGCGTTCACCTGGGCCGACTTCATCGGCCTCGACTTCAGGGTCTACCGCATGGGCGGACAGTCGGTGGTCGACGGCGACGGCTCGCTCTACACGCGCTCCTTCGGCGAGGGCAAGGGCTCGCTCCTGTTCACCTATCCGCCGTTCGCGGCCCTGGCCTTCACCGTCCTGACGCTCGTGAGCGCGGAGACCGGAGCCATCCTCTTCGTGGGCGTGTCGGTGCTCATCGCCGCCGCGACATCTCTGCTCGTCACGCGGTACCTCGGCGGCTTCCGCCGCATCAGGGACGTGGCCGCCCATCCCACGGCACTGCCCCTCGCGATTGCAGGGACCGGCCTGGTCTGCCTGCTCGGTCCGTGGCGCGAGACGATGGCCTTCTCGCAGGTCAACATCCTGCTCTTCGCGATGATCGCCGCCGATCTGCTCTCCGGCCCGCACCGGCGAATGCCCACCGGCCTGCTCACGGGCATCGCCGCCGGCATCAAGCTCACGCCCCTGGTCTTCGGCCTGTACTTCCTCGTGCGCGGCGAGTGGAAGCAGCTGTTCACCATGGCGGCGGGTTTCTTCGGGACCATCGCGCTCGGGTTCCTCCTCCTGCCGGGTGAATCGGCGACGTACTGGCTGCAGATGCTCCGCGACACCGGACGGATCGGCGGTGAGGGCTACGTGGACAACCTCTCGGTCCGCGGCGCGATCCTCCACTTCCTCGGCCCCGACTTCCCCTCTACGGTGCCCTGGCTCGTCGTGTCCCTCCTGCTCGTCGCCGCGACCGCGTACGTCATCAGGACGTCGGCGCGCCGCGGTGACCGCTTCCTGCCCATCGCCATGACGTCACTGCTCATGCTCCTCATCTCGCCCATCTCCTGGTCCCACCACTGGGTGTGGATCGTCGTGGTCCTGGCGGTCCTCGCCGGTCAGGCCGCGGGGCTGCCCGCGGAGCTGCGGGCCCACCGCACGACGGCGGCCATCCTCCTCGTGGTCACCCTGCCCGTCTTCATCTACTCGCCGAAGACCATCGGCCTGCTGTTCGGTGCCGAGGACCTCGACTCGCAGCTGACCACCGGCTGGCTCATGGCTTCCAGCGCCGGTGTGTTCTGCGCCCTCGCCATCACGGTCTTCTGGGTCCTCCTGTCACGGACCCTGCACCTGCGGTCGGCGGGCGGGTCAGGGCACCTGCCGGACGACGCCGACGCCGCCGACGCCGCGACGGTCCCAGCAGCCGACACCGGGGCAGGCCTCCTGCCCGACGACGCCGCCCGCACACGCTGATGGCCGCCGCGGCCCGGCGCACCCTCGCGGCCCCCGTCAGCCGGCCACGGGTCGTCGCGGGCTGCGCCGTCGCCCTGATCCTCCCGCCGCTGCTCGAGGCAGCCGTCTTCACGGTGGGCAATTCGCTGCTCGCGGTCGATGTCCTGTTCCAGCTCGCCGGCGTCATCGCCGTCGCGCTCATCGGAGGGCTGTGGCCCGCCCTGCTCGCAGCCCTGTGGAGCAGCATCATCCTCAACTACACCTCCACGGAGCCCTTCGGATCCCTCGAGATCTCCGACGCGGAGGACGTGGTCACCGTGCTGATCTTCATCACCGTCGCCACCACGGTGTCGCTCGTCGTCGGGCTCTCGGCCCGCCGGTCACGCGAGGCGGTCCTCGCGCAGCAGGAGGCCGCCCTGCTCGGCGAGCTGGCGCGCGGTGTGCTGGCGGAGGAGGACACGCTGCAGGGGTTCCTGCGCCACGTCCAGGTGCAGTTCGACGTCGAGGCGGTGGCCCTGTTCGGGCCGGCGGAGCCCGAGGGCGGTCCGGCCGGTTCGGCCGGTTCGGCCGGTCCGGCCGGTTCGGCCGACGGCCCCCCGGGCACCCCTGCGGCCGCGGTAACCCGGCAACGGAAGGCGCTCGCCGTCCGTGCCCGTCCCCGCCCCGACGACGTGGTTGCACCCGCCAACCGGGCGTCCGCGGACACCTGGACACCGGACAGCGCCACGGTGTTCGAACCGGTTGACGGCGACTTCTCCCTCGCGCTGTACGGGCGCCAGCTGTCGGCACGGGAGCGCGGGCTGGTGACCGCGTTCGCCGGACAGCTGCGGTCCATGCTCCAGCGGCAGGAACTGCTGGCGAGCACCCGGACCAACCGGAGGCTCGTCGAGGGCAACGTGATGCGCACGGCGATCCTGCGCTCGGTGTCCCATGACCTCCGCACGCCGCTCGCCGGCATCAAGCTCGCCGTCAGCAGCCTCCGACGGTCCGACGTCAGCTTCTCCCAGGAGGACGAGGACGAACTGCTCGAGACCATCGAGGACTATTCCGACCGACTCGACACGCTCGTGAACAACCTCCTCGACATGTCCCGCATCACCGGTGACGCCGTCAACCCGCACCTGCGGCCGCTGAAATGGACCGACGTCGTGGGGCCCGCTCTCGCCGACGTGGCCGAGGACCGGGTGCGCGTGAGGATCCCGCCGAACCTGCCGGCCATCGAGGCGGATCCCGGCCTGCTGGAGCGTGTGCTCGCGAACATCGTCGAGAACGCCGTCAAGTACGCACCCGATGCGCCGATCGAGGTCACCGCCTCCATCGGCGGCACGGGCAAGGCCCTCGTCAACGGTTTCCCGGCCGGCGAACTGCGGGTGATCGACCACGGCCACGGCGTCTCCCGCGACGACGTCGCCGCCATGTTCCGCCCGTTCCAGCGCCTCGACGACGCCCCGTCGGGGGCGGGCGTGGGGCTCGGCCTGGCCGTGGCCAAGGGTTTCACCGAGGTGATGGGCGGGATGCTCGACGCCGAGCAGACGCCCGGGGGCGGCCTGACCCTCGTGATCCGCCTGCCCATCTCGACGGGAGCGGGCCTGTGACCCGTGTCCTGGTAGTCGATGACGAACCGCAGCTCCTCCGCGCCCTCGAGATCAACCTGCGTGCCTACGGCTACCAGTGCGTGACGGCCGTCGACGGGGAGACGGCGCTCGCCGCGGCGTCGGAGTACTACCCGGACATCGTCGTGCTGGACCTCGGCCTGCCGGACATCGACGGCGTGGAGGTGATCCGCCGCATCCGCGGCTGGTCGCAGGTGCACATCATCGTGCTGTCGGCGCGGCACGGATCGCAGGACAAGGTCGACGCGCTCGACGCCGGTGCAGACGACTACGTGACGAAGCCCTTCGGTCTCGACGAACTGCTGGCGCGCCTCCGGGCTGCCGCCCGGCGCGTGGCCGTCGAGGCGGAGGCGCCGGTCGTCACGACCCCCGACTTCACCCTCGACGCCGGTGCGCGGCGCGCGGTCAGGGACGGGAAGGACGTCCGGCTCACGCCGACGGAGTGGAAGATCATCGACAGGCTGATCGCGCATCCCGGCCGGCTCGTCTCGCAGCAGCAGCTGCTGCTCGATGTCTGGGGGCCCGCCTACGCGAAGGACGTGCAGTACCTCCGCGTGTATCTGGCGCAGCTGCGCAAGAAGCTCGAGCCGGATCCTGGTGCGCCCCGCTACTTCGTGACCGAGAGCGGCATGGGCTACCGGTTCGAGCCGTGAACGGCGGGGGCCCTGACGCGCACGGCGCCGCTTAGGATGGTCGCCATGACCACTGGTTCCCTCCTCGCCGTCTGCCGCGTGCACGCGCTGCTGCCCACGAAGGATTCCACAGGGGTGACCGCGATCGACAAGCGGCCGGTCGACGGTCCGGTCGCCGTGCACCCACTCGGACTCACCGGCGACGTCCAGGCCAGTCGCAAGCACCACGGCGGCCCCACGAAGGCGCTCTACGCCTATGCGCAGGACGACGCCGAGTTCTGGGCCCGTGAACTCGGCCGCGACATCCCGCCGGGGCTCTTCGGGGAGAACCTGCGCGTGGCCGGCATCGACGCCTCGAACGCCGTGATCGGCGAGCGATGGGCCATCGGGGACCAGGTTGTGCTCGAGACGACCATGCCGCGCACGCCGTGCGTGAACTTCGCCCGTTACCTGGGGGAGCGGTCCTGGGTGCGGCGTTTCGCCGAGGCCAACCGCGTCGGCACGTACCTCAGCGTCGTGACGAAGGGCAGCATCGCGGCGGGCGACGCCGTCAGGCTCGTCAGCGTCCCCGACCACGGCATCACGGCGGCGCAGGTGTACGCGGGACTCGACGGGGAGCAGGCACAGCGGCTGCTCGACGCGGCGGCGGCCGGGTCCCTCGCCCTCACGCCGCAGGTACGGAAGGCCGCACTGCAGGGACTCAGGGTCGCCTCGCCGGCCTGACGTGCCGAAGGTCACGCGTCCGACGCCGTCCCCGATGACGGGCCGGGGGCGGGCGTGCCGTAGACTGGAGATATCCCCCACACCGGTATTCCCTTTATTTCCGCCCCTCGGGGCCGGATAGGTTGTGTTGGGGCTCGGAGCACAGACTCGCGAGCAGATTCATCAGGGAGCGCCGGCGAAGAAAAGTCACACATCACTGCTGTGAGAGCAGAGACCACGATGTGACGAGGAAGTTCGGCCTCGGGATTGAAACAGCGCCGGATTTCCATGTTCATTCGGCACTGCGGGCTCCTTCCTGTCAGGCCGTCCGGCACCTACCTGAAGGAATTCTTTCCGTGCCTGAAAACCTGTCCGAGCAGATCATCGACACCACTCCCGTCTCCGAGACCACCGCAGCGGTTCCCGCAGCGCAGTCCGACGACGACGGCGTGACCATCCGCTTCACGGAGCTCAACCTCGACGGCCGCATCCTCGCCGCGCTGACCGACCTCGGTTACGAGAAGCCCTCACCCATCCAGGCAGCGACCATCCCCGCGCTGCTCGAAGGCCGCGACGTCGTGGGCCTGGCGCAGACCGGTACCGGCAAGACCGCCGCGTTCGCTGTCCCGGCACTGTCGAAGATGGCGGAACTGGCCGATGTCAACGGTGGCCCCAGCAAGAACACGCAGGTCCTGGTACTTGCACCGACCCGTGAACTCGCGCTGCAGGTGGCCGACGCCTTCACGTCCTACGCAAAGCACATGGAGGGCTTCACCGTCCTCCCCGTCTACGGCGGATCACCCTACGGGCCCCAGCTCAACGGCCTCCGCCGTGGCGCGCAGGTCGTCGTCGGTACCCCCGGCCGCGTGATCGACCACATCGAGAAGGGGTCCCTGGACCTCTCCAACCTCGAGTACGTCGTGCTCGACGAGGCCGACGAGATGCTGCGCATGGGCTTCGCGGAGGACGTCGAGAAGATTCTCGCCTCGACGCCGGCGGAGAAGCAGGTTGCACTGTTCTCCGCGACCATGCCCCCGGCCATCCGCCGTATCGCGAAGAAGTACCTGAACGATCCGGCCGAGATCTCGGTCAAGGGCAAGACCACGACGGGCACCAACACGCGCCAGCGCTACCTGCAGGTCATGGGCCCGCACAAGCTCGACGCGATGACCCGCATCCTCGAGGTGGAGGACTACGACGGCATCATCGCCTTCGTCCGCACCAAGGCGGCCACCGAAGACCTGGCGGACAAGTTGCGTTCACGGGGCTTCTCGGCCGCGGCCATCAATGGCGACATCCCCCAGCAGCAGCGCGAGCGCACCGTCGAGGCACTCCGCGACGGCAAGATCGACATCCTCGTCGCCACGGACGTCGCCGCCCGTGGGCTGGACGTGGAGCGCATCTCGCTCGTCGTGAACTACGACATCCCGAACGACACGGAGTCCTACGTCCACCGCATCGGCCGCACCGGCCGTGCAGGACGTTCAGGTGACGCGATCCTCTTCATCACCCCTCGCGAGAAGTACCTGCTGCGTTCGATCGAGAAGGCCACGCGCCAGCCGGTCGAGCAGATGCAGCTGCCCTCCACGGAGAAGATCAACGAGCTGCGCCTCAGCAAGTTCGCGGACAAGATCACCCAGACGCTGGCAGGCAAGGACGTCGCACTGTTCCGCGACCTCATCGCCACGTACGAGCGTGAGCACGACGTCCCGGCCAGCGAGATCGCTGCAGCCCTTGCCGTCATGGCGCAGGGCGGCCAGCCGATCCTCGTCCAGGACATCCCCGTCGCTCCCGCCGGACAGCGCGAGCGGGCCGAGGGCCGCAAGGACGCCTTCGGCTCCCGTGGCCCGACGCGCACGCTCACCGAGGGCAACGCCACCTACCGCATCGCGGTCGGCCGTCGCCAGCGGGTGATGCCGGGCTCGATCGTCGGTGCGATCGCCAACGAGGGCGGACTGTCCTCCTCGCAGATCGGCGGCATCGACATCCGCGCCGACCACAGCCTCGTGGAGCTGCCCGCGGACCTGTCCACGGACCAGCTGCGGGCGCTCTCGAAGACGCGCATCGGCGGGGAGCTCATCCACCTCGAGCTCGACAAGGGACGCAAGCCCGCGGGCAACCGTGGTGCGGGCGAGTTCAAGAAGCCCTTCAAGAAGGACTTCCCGAAGCGCGACGGCGACACCCGGTTCTCCGGGGACGCCAACCGCAAGCCCCGCTCCGCGAAGGGCGCCGGCGCAGGCTCGGGACGCTCCTCCGCGCAGTCCGAGCAGTGGTAGAACCTAGCTAGGCAACCCCATCGGACCCGTGCGTGCACGGGTCCGATGCGGAATCAGGGGTCCGTCCCTCGGGGCGGCTGTCGATTTCACACCAGCGGCAGGGAACTGGTAAAGTTTCTTGCTGTTGCCCCCCTAGCTCAGTGGTAGAGCGCGTTCTTGGTAAGAACGAGGTCACCGGATCGATTCCGGTGGGGGGCTCATGAATGAGGGGCCCGTGACGATCATCCGATCGGTGCGGGCAGCCTCATTTAGGGCGGTGTAGCTCAGCTGGTTAGAGCGCACGACTCATAATCGTGAGGTCGTGGGATCGAGTCCCACCACCGCTACAGCAAGACCCCCGGAATCCGCGAGATTCCGGGGGTCTTCCTGTTTTTCCTTCCAGTGGGCGGCGCGTCTGGGCCGACACGATCCCTGAGGATCTTGCAGATTCCTCAGGTGGTGGATGGTTCTGAGATGTTTTGGTCATCGGGGACGGCATCCGCTGGCATGAAAGTCCACACCTCGAGCGAGGAGCAGCCCGGGCCGCTGCGCTTCCTCACCCTGCAGCAGGTCGCTGACAAGCTCAACACCGAGCACAACACCATCCAGGTGCTCATCGCCTCAGGGGGAGCTGGCGCGAGGAATCTCAACTCGTCCGCTCGTCACAGTGCCCGGCTCCGGGAAGCATGGGCCAGGACGTCAGCAGCCTGGTCCTCATCGAGTTCCCAATGCTCGCCCAGAACATGGTCCGGATACTTCTCGCGCAGGTACGCCCGCACCACACGGCCCGGGCGAGCCTCCGTGGTGCACTGGGCTGTCTGCCGGCAGGTCGGCCGGGATCCGGGGTGGTTCGACCGATGCTGGTCGATCCACGACCGGCACGCACTCAGTAGCGACCGGCGCTGCTTCCGGCGGAGTCGGGAGCAGGTGTGGTGGAAACACTGCACCGCCATGACGGCGTACGTGGCCCGGACGGGTGGGTTGCCGGCGCAGAACGGAAGCGCAGACGCCCGGGTCGAGGAGTGATGTCGAGGACCAGCTCAGCGTCATTCGAGTCACTGCGGGAAGTTGCACCACTGATGCTGCATTGGCTCCAATCCCTCACAGCAACGTCGGACTGAGCCTGCGGCGGTAGAGGCGGAGCGCGTCCACCGTCGGCTCGAGGAGAGCAGGCAAGGGTGCTGTGCGTGCCGTTGGTTGGCGTAGCTGTAGCAGTCAATAGGGTCATGGTGTGGCTCATTCACACATGGAGGACCTACACCATGGAGTCCGTTCGGTGGCCGGGCGGATGTTGGTGTCGGAGAGTCGTCGATGTCGGGGGTTACTACTGTTACCGGAGTCCTCGTATCGCCTATAGGAACAGCGGCGTGATCGAATGGGTGGATGAATTACGTCTTGTTCGTAAGTCCACGAACAAGACGAGGCTTAGGACCCATTGAGGCCTTGGTCTTTCGTCGCACTGTCCTTCTTTGTACTGCTCCTGGCTGGCACCTTGACTTCGGGAGTCCGGGGATATTCACGTGTCAAAGCTTTATCCGTGAAGAGCGACTGAGCCACCACGTAGTCACCGATGAGGAATAGGCCCCCAAGGACGGAAAAGAAGTTGAGAACTACTGGAGGGCGATCTGGGTCGACAATACACGCTGTCCGATCGACTAGGAACACGCATAAGCCAATCGAGCCTATGACGCTGCCATTCACCTGGGCTGGAGATCCGGTGTGTCAGCCTAGCTCGCGATGTCACCTGTGGAAGGGAAACCGCAATGACGCCCAACAGAGCAACCAGTGCTTCCCACGGAAGATTGGACATATTCGAGTATGCACCGGATACGAACCTGCAGACAGTCCTGCTCGAGGCCGGATGTAGGCCTACCGCCGGAGCCTGCCCCTGCTTTTGGCCGGTGATTTTCCTTAGGAATCGTCGAGGGAACTTCATACTGCACGGCGGGGGCGCTCAAGCCAGAAGCGCACGGTCGAATGCCCTTGCGCATCAACGTTTCAGGACCTTGTGCTGGCGGGAGCAGCGTCCTGCATCCTGCGGATCCGTACTCGGGTCACTGCATCCCATGCTTCGCTGGTGCGCAGGGACGGTTCGCCTTCGAGTGCACGCCGGCATCGCAACCCGAGGCGGCCGGCGCCGTGGCGAGGCTGCC
This sequence comes from Arthrobacter sp. TJ-238, assembly GCF_058269215.1. Taxonomy (NCBI): domain Bacteria; kingdom Bacillati; phylum Actinomycetota; class Actinomycetes; order Micrococcales; family Micrococcaceae; genus Arthrobacter; species Arthrobacter sp. TJ-238. The sequence goes on from NZ_JBZCNH010000004.1 coordinate 425,043, forward strand.
CTTGAACCCGGTTCCGTCGGTCCATGCGGCAACCTCGATACGCGTACCGGTCCGGGCGGCGTCTTCAATGGCGGGGAAGCAGTCGCCGTCACCGATGAAGGCGATGATCATGTCCGCTTGTCCATGCCGTGTCCGAACAGGTCTTGGCCGAGCATGTCCACGTTGCCGTAATCCAGGAAGTCCGCGATTCTTTCCACTATTTTTCTCCTCTTGAGCGACGAAGACCGCCACGCGGATGGTGGCGGTGCTTGCTGTGAACATCAATCCGACGACTGATGTTCCTTCTCGGGATCCGCACGAGGCCTCCGAATGGAAAGGCATATTCAGTGACGAGGAGCGCCTGCAATGGACGCATCGACGGGCGAACTTTAGTGTTGCTGATTCGACGCAAGAATTCCGAGGCGTCCGATCGCGAGTTCGATCAGAAGAAGTCAAAGTATTCTTCTGGGCCTAATGGTTCCCCCTATTCACCTCGACGATTCAAGTCAACGCGCCGTCCGAGTGGACACCGAAGATTCTCGACAGCCGCCAGGAGAGATTGGTGGACGAGTTTTCGCGCCTATGGTCCCTTTCATGACAAGTCGGGCGATGCCTTCTTCAGGCGATGCCCGCGCCGACAGTGGATACTGCTCAGCAGCAGGCAATCTACTACCACTGTTAGTCCAGTCTCGGGATCTTCAGCAAGGAGTGAGGTGGTCACGCAACATCGGTGTCTGACGGAGGGCGCGAACTGGTCGATTCAAGTGGGTAAGGGGCATGCCATCAGCGAGCAAGCGCTTTCGCCACGTCGTATCCAGCTGAATTCGTAAGGTTGTGCGGTGCCCGATTGTACCGACGCGTGGTGCGTGGATCAGCGTGCCCCATACTGTCCTGCAAATCGTGGAGCGCAGTGCCCGAGTCCAGGGCGATAGTGGCGAATGCGTGCCGAAGACTGTGAGGGCTGATTGTTCCGTCGATGCCCGCGAGGCGGGCCAGCCGCTGCACGGTTCGGAATGCTTCTGACGCCGCCCAGCTCTTGCCTGTTGCCGTGGTGAAGATCGGCACGCCCGCCTCTGGCGCAGCCATCAGCTCCTGCCCGGTTCCTCCAAGATAGGCATCGAGGGCTTCGACGGCGGGAGCCGGCACGGCCACCTTGGCGCGTGTCCCACCCCTGCGCCGGACAGCCAGTGTCCGATGGCCGCCGTCGCACCCGAGATCCGAGGTTCTCGCGTTGAGGGCTTCACTGAGGCGAATTCCGGTGAACAGAAGCAGACTCACCAGCGCGTGGGAGCGGGTGCCGTCGGATCGTGCCGAGTTCAGGAGCGCGCGTGCCTGGGTCGTGGTGAGACCCTGGACAGCCGAGTGATCAGTAGGGACCTTGGGGCGCTGCACGGACTGAACGGGGTTGGACACGATCAAGTCGGCTGAGACCGCGTAGCGGTAGAAGCTCGAAACCGCTGCGAGCTTCTGTGCCACGGTGGCCGGCGCCCCGGTCAGCAAGTCCCTGTACCCATTCACGTGTACCCGCTCCACATGGAGCAAGTCCAGATCGTGCTCATCGAGCCACTGACAGAACTGCGTGATGGCTCGTGTGTACGCGCGGCGGGTGTGCGGTGATGAGGGGAGGGAGAACTTCCATGCTGCGAGCGTCCGCTCGTGCCACCGGGTGTTGGCGTATCGGGCGACCTGCGTCTCTAGATCCATATTCACACGATAACGAGCATTATCGTGTGGATCTGGTAGCGGGAATGTCTGACAGCCGTGGCCGGGAGTCGATCGGAAGGGCCTGAGAGCCGTGGTCGGACCGTCTACGCATGTTTGAGAGGGGAAGGGATGGGTAGGTCAGCGGCGGTCGGCCCTCTCCTCCTGGGCCCCTACCCGAACGAACATCGGAACACCATGCTCGATGTCCTGAACACCATCGACCCGACGCACCTGCGCGAATGGCTACGCGCAGTCGGCGCAACGGTGCACCTGACGAACGCCGTACTCGGACTGATCCACACCATGCGGACGCGGACGCGGACGCCCAGGCCCAAGCCCAAGCGGTGACCACCGGGGGAGGGTGCTACGGCCTCACGTGACTTCCGGGCTGAGTCGATCACTCCGTGTCGGATCGAGCAGTTCCTGCACCGGCGCCCCGAGCACTTCGGCAATATCCCACAGGTGTTCCTACGCCACGCTCTTCCGGCCCCGTTCGAACCCGATAGTCATGTTCCGGCTCGAATCCGGCAGCTCCCGGCGCTGTCCCCTAGGAGGGCCGATCGACTGCATAGTGCGCGATGATGACGCCGGTGGTCGTGGTGACCGACCGCAGGAGCGTCAGGTTCCTGCGGTCGGAGGCCCCGAACAGCGTGGAGCCCGATCCGAGCACGATCGGATGGATCTGGAGGATGTACTCGTCCACGAGGTCCGCCTCCTGCAGGGCGCGGACCAGCTCGCCGCTTCCGAGGATCGTGATGTCCGCGTCCGTGTCGTCCTTCAGTCGGCGCACCGTCCGACGGGCATCGCCACCGAGCAAGACCGAATTCGGATACTCCAGTCCGGCGGCGGCCGAGCGGGACACCACGTACTTCTGCACCTGCGTCAGGTAGTCGGTGAACGGATTGGGTTCGGTGACCGACGTCCAGTGGCCGAGCACGTCCTCATAGGTCCGTCGTCCGAACAGCATCACCCCGCCTCCGGCCATGCCTTCGCTCATGAACTGCAGGGACACCTGATCCTGATAGCCATCGCCCCACCCACCGTGGGTGAAGCCGCCGCGTGTGTCCTCGTCAGGCCGGCCGAGGCCCTGCATGACGCCGTCCAGCGTGATGCTCTCGGTAACGCTGATCCGTCCCATGTCCTGCATCCCGTCGCTCGAGTGTCCTCCTGGTCCAACCGTTCAGACGGAATGGGGCGCACACAATCATCGCGGACTGGAACGTGCCACCGCCGCATCCTCCTGCTCGGCCGCATCATCGTTGCCCACCCCGGACAACTGACCAGTACAACGCGATGCGGCCCCTGAGCCTGTCGGGCTCGACTGGGAAGCCGTCGGGGATGTCAGTCCGATGTCGTCGGGCCGTCAGCAGGTCGTCAGCGGACCGTCAGCGCTTGGCTGCCGCCGCGTCCTTGACGGACTGCGGGGTGTCGCGGCCGAGCTGCTCGTCGAGGGCGACGCGGAGGCGCGCCTTCGCCGCCGTCACGCGGGGGGTGTCGGCCGGTCGCCGGTCGCCCTGACCGGCAGGCACTTCCGGTGCCCGTGCCGTATCGGTCATCGGTCCTCCTCCGGTCGCCGGCCCTCGTTCCATTGTCCGGCACCGCCCCGGGGCAGTCCAGCACCCTGGTCCTCGGGGTTGACCACGGGATTGCCCACCCAGATCGCGTCGAGGATCAGCCGGTCCTCCTCGGTGGCCAGTTCGCTGTAGGAGAGCTGCAGCAGCGCCTCCACGCCCGCCTCCTGCCGGATCGGATCGAGGGACGTGGCGGCATCGATGGCCCACTGGGTGCGGCGCCACCACTCCGCGCGGTCGTCGGCGCGCCTCTTCTGCTCGAGCGCTGCGCGGTCCGCCGCGGCGCGCTGATTGAGCGTCGCGAAGGCCGACACCGTGGCCAGGGCCGCCGCGAGCAGGACCGCGAACGGCCCCAGGGCCCCGACGATCTCCCACCACGGCGGGCCGGACGCCGCGATCTCCACGACGATCGGATCGGATGACGACACGGTCGGGACGGACATGGCGTCAGCGTAACGGCGGCCACCCCCATCACCGGCCACACCCATCGCCGGCGGGGCCGGTCAGTCGCCCTTGACGTTGATGATCTGGCGGAGCGTGTGGCGGACGTCCACGAGGTCCCGCGCGTCCTGCATGACGACGTCGATGTCCTTGTAGGCTGCCGGGATCTCGTCGAGGAACGCCGGGGTGTCCCTGAACTCGATGCCGCGCATCGCTGCGCGGAGCTGGTCCTGGGTGAACGTCTTGCGGGCCCTGTTGCGGGAGTATTCGCGGCCTGCCCCATGGGGTGCGGAGTTCATGGCCTCCCTGTTGCCCTTGCCCGTGACCACGTAGGAGCGGGTGCCCATGGATCCCGGGATGAGTCCGGGGCGTCCGGGGTCGGCGGCGATGGCACCCTTGCGGGAGAACCAGACGTCCTTGCCGTAGTGCGTCTCGCGGTGCGTGTAGTTGTGGTGGCAGTTGATGCGCTCGCGCTCGATCACCGGGACGCCCACCCAGTCCGTGAACTGCCGCACCACGCGGTCCATCATCTCCTCCCGGTTGAGCAGGGCGAACCTCTGCGCCCACAGGAGCTCGCTGATGTAGCGGTCGAACTCAGGTGTGCCCTCCTCGAGGTAGGCCAGGTCCTGGTGGGGGAGGGTGATGGACTGCTTGGCGCAGTAGTCCTGGGCCGCCCTGATGTGGTGCTGCGCGATCCGGTTCCCGATGCCCCGCGATCCCGAGTGGAGGAACAGCCAGACATTGTCCTCCTCGTCGAGGGAGACCTCGATGAAGTGGTTGCCCGAACCGAGCGTCCCGAGTTGCAGCCGCCACTGCTTCACGTAGCTCGCCGGGTCGAAGCCGGCGGACCGGGCGTCCTGTTCGAGGGTGTCGATGCGCGGCTGCGCCGTGGCGCTCACGCGCTTGTTGTTGTTGCCGGCCGAGAGGGGCACGGCCCGTTCGATGGCTTCCCGCAGCGCGCGGCGGTCCAGGCGCGCCACGTCCTGTGCCGTGTGGTCCGTACGCACGGCCACCATGCCGCAGCCGATGTCGACGCCCACCGCCGCCGGGATGATCGCGCCGAGGGTCGGCAGGACGGACCCGACGGCACAGCCGAGGCCCAGGTGGGCATCGGGCATCGAGGCGAAGTGCGGGTACACGAACGGCATGGAGCTCGTCATCCGGTTCTGGGCGAGTGTCACGTCGTCGATGACGCTGGCGAAATTGACGTACTGCTCGGTGATCCACTGCATCCGTCGAGGGTACCGACGGGCCGGGCGGGAGTGCACGCGGTACCCACTCCCACCCGGGATCTTGCGGATGCCTCAGCGGATGCGCACCGCGTGCAGCACGGCGTCGCTGATCCTCACATCGCGGCCGTCCGACGACCGCTCGACGCGGGGGCGGGACTCGCAGACCCGGACGTCCCAGGCGTCGTCGAGCAGCGCGGCGATCTCCTGCGGTGTGTGGAAGAGGTCAGCCTGGTGGGGGCGTCCCACGCCGGAGTGGAGGTCCGACGGGTCGTGGGCCACGACCAGGAGGCTGCCACCCACCCTGACGAGCGTCGCGAGCGAGCGGAAGACCTTCGAGTGCTCCGGTTCGGGCAGGTGCAGGAACTGGGCGGACACGAGGTCGAGGCCGGCGGGGAGGTCCGGTTCGGCCAGGAGGTCCACCCGACGCCAGTCGAGCCGTCTCGCGACCGACGGGTCGAGGTCCTCCGCCTGCGCGCGGGCCCGGTCGATCGCCACCTCGGAGACGTCGACGCCGAGGACGTCCCACCCGCGGGAGGCGAGCCAGACGGCGTCGGCACCCTCTCCGCAGCCGACGTCGAGCGCCCTGCCAGGAGGTAGTGCCTCCGCGACGGCGACGAGCTGGCGGTTCGGTTCGCCGCTCCAGATGCGGGGCCGCTGCCGGTAGCGGTCGTCCCAGAACTCCTGCGTGTACTCAACCAGCACTGCGGACTCCTTCCCGAGCCTTCGTCCCGGCGGGTGCGGCGGGCGCGGCGATGCCGGCCACCCCGTCATGCACCCCATCATGCGCCCCGCCATCCAGACCGTCAGCCGGATCGTCAGGTAGATCGCCGGCCAGACCGTGCCGGCGCACGCCGAGGACGCGGTCCGAGACCTCCGCCTCCAGCGCGGCGGAGAACGGTCCGCGGAGTCCTTCGACGGCCCACGCCGTCTCCTCCTGCACGAGGTCCGCGTTGATCGCGGCACCCGCCATGGTCCCTTCGGCCGCTGCGACGACCACCTGCGCGGCCAGGTTGGCGACGTTTCCGGCGACGTAGAGGCCCGGCACCTCCGTCGACCCCATCGGACCGCTGTCGAGCGCATGTCCCATGCCGGACGGGTGCTCCTGGGCCGTGAGCCCGAGCGGTTCGAGCAGGGCGCTGCGCGCCTCCATGCGGGTCCCGACGGCGAGGGCCTGCAGGTCCATCTGACGGCCGCCCTGCAGCGTGACACCCGTGAGGACGCCGTCGGCCGCATCCACCGAGACCACGCGCCCGTCGACCACGCGGATGGAGCGGGCCGCCAGCCGGTCCCAGTCCTCGTCGGACGGTGAGACGGTGTCGTGGAGGAAGAGCGTGATGTCGTCCGACCACTGCCGGAACAGGAGGGCCTGGTGGACCGACAGGGGGCCGGTGCCGAGCACGCCGATGCGCCGGCCGCGGATCTCGTACCCGTGGCAGTAGGGGCAGTGCACGACGCCGGCACCCCACTGCTCCCGCAACCCCGGGATGGGCGGCAGTCCGTCGGTGAGGCCGGTGGCGACGAGCAGACGCCGGCCGATCACGCTCCCGCCGTCGGCCAGTCCCACGGTGAAGCCCTCGCTGCTGCGCGATGCCGTGACGGCGGAGGCATCCATGAGGGTCGCACCGAAGGACCGGGCCTCGGCGCGGCCGACGTCGAGCAGGGCGTGCGGGCTCATGCCCTCGCGGGTCAGGAAGCCGTGCACACCCTCGGCGGGTGCGTTGCGGGGCCGGCCGTCGTCGAGGACGACCACGGACCGGAGTGCCCGGCCCAGCGTGACGGCGGCGCTCAGGCCCGCCGCTCCGCCTCCGATGACGACGACGTCGTACCGGTCCTTCGGGGGTCTGCTGGTGGGTGTCATGGGATCCCTCTCTCTCGTGCTGATGGATCAAGCATGCGCAGGATGCGTCAGGCTAGCAATCTTTGTTGCTGCTATGGCAAGATGGTCGTATGTCATCGGACCTCGACGCCGTGCTCGACGCCGTCGGACCCCGCCTCCGCGCACTGCGCACCCAGCGCAGCCTGACGCTCGGTGATGTGTCCGCCGCCTCCGGTATCTCCGTGAGCACGCTGTCCCGCCTGGAGTCGGGCCAGCGGCGCCCCAACCTGGAGATCCTGCTGCCCATCGCACGGCTGTACGGCGTGCCGCTCGACGACCTCGTCGGCGCGCCTCCCACCGGGGATCCCCGCGTGCACCTGCGTCCCATCAAGCACCACGGCATGACCGCGATCCCGCTGACGCGCCGCCCCGGCGGTGTGCAGGCCTACAAGATGGTGCTCGCGGGCGACGCGCGCGGCACGGAGCCCGACCCCCAGGTGCACGAGGGCTACGAGTGGCTCTACATCCTCGACGGATCCCTGCGGCTCGTGCTGGGCGACAACGACTTCGTGCTCGGCCCCGGGGAGGCCGCCGAGTTCGACACGCGGACACCCCACTGGTTCGCGAGCGCGGACGGGAAGCCCGTCGAGCTCATCAGCCTCTTCGGTCAGCAGGGGGAGCGGATGCACGTGCGCGCCCGCCCGAAGCGGTCCTGAACCGCCGCTCCCGGGTGTCTGCAGGGCCGATTACTCAGCTTGCTTATCGTTTGGCGGGTTCCTAGGCTGGAAGGCGTACGACACGCACGCTCTACGCAAGGGAGAACAGCATGTCCGAACACGACATCTCAGGCAAGAAGGTCGCATTCCTGCTGACGGACGGGGTCGAGCAGATCGAACTCACCAGTCCCTGGAACGCGATCAAGGAGGCGGGCGGTGTCCCCACGCTCGTGTCGCCCAAGACGGGGACGCTCCAGGGGTTCGACGGCGTGGACAAGGACCAGACGTTCGAGGTGGACCTGGCGGTCGCCGACGCGTCCGCCGACGACTACGACGCCCTGGTCCTGCCGGGCGGCGTGGTGAATGCCGACTTCCTGCGCGTCGACAAGGACGCCCAGGCCTTCACGCGGGCGTTCTTCGAGCAGCACAAGCCCGTGGCGTCCATCTGCCACGGACCCTGGCTGCTCATCGAGGCCGGGGTGGTCAGCGGGCGCGACCTCACCTCCTACCACACGCTCGCCACGGACCTGAAGAACGCCGGAGCCAACTGGACCGACGAGGAAGTGGTCGTGGACCAGGGCCTGGTCACCAGCCGCCACCCGGGCGACCTCGATGCCTTCAACGACAAGCTCCTCGAGGAGATCGCGGAGGGCCCGCACGAGGGCCAGACCGCGTAGACGCCTGCCCCGTACCGGCGGCCCGGCCACTCCGGGCCGCCGCAGCGTGCCACGGCCGGCGAGCAGCCAGGAGCGCGCGGATAGCCAGGAGCACGACCCGTACGGCACGATCAGGGCATGACCGACCTGCCCTTCCCCATCCAGCCGATGCTCGCCAAGGCCGTGGACGCCGTTCCCGAACCCGACAGTGCACCCGGCGGTCTGGTGTACGAACCCAAGTGGGACGGCTTCCGCGCCGTCGTCAAGATCGAGGACGGCACCTGCGAGATCGGCAGCCGCGGCTCGAAGGCACTGACGCGATACTTCCCCGAACTCGTCGAGGCCCTGCTGCGGATCCTGCCAGGGCGCTGTGTCGTGGACGGCGAGATCGTGGTGCGGCGCGGCGAACCCGGCGCGGAACGGCTCGACTGGGACGCCCTGTCCCAGCGCATCCACCCGGCGGAGAGCAGGGTGCGCCTCCTCGCCGGTGAGACGCCGTCGTCGTTCGTGGCCTTCGACCTGCTCGCCCTCGGCGACGACGACCTCACGGGCGTCCCCTTCGGCGAGCGGCGCAGCGCGCTGGAGTCCGTCGGCGCGTCCTTCTCGGCGCCGGTCCACCTCTCGCAGATCACGCACGACGTCGACCTCGCGCGCCGCTGGCTCGTCGAGTTCGAGGGTGCGGGCCTGGACGGCGTGGTGGCGAAGCCGCTGGGCGCCGCGTACGAGCCCAACAAGCGGCGCATGCTCAAGGTCAAGCACCACCGCAGCGCCGACACCGTGGTCCTCGGGTACCGCGTGCACAAGTCCGGCCAGGGGGTCGGCTCGCTGCTGCTCGGGCTGTACGACGACGACGGCGAGCTGCGCAACGTCGGCGGGATCTCGGCGTTCTCGGACCAGCGGAGGCTGGAACTCGTCGGGGAGCTCGAGGCCGACGTGCTGCGGAACAGCGACGGAGAGGCCGAGCTCGGCGAGACCGAGCGCAGCCGCTTCGCCTCCGCGCGCGACGTCTCCTACGTCAGGCTGCAGCCGCGGCGCGTGGTCGAGGTGCGGTACGACCAGATGGAGGGGGACCGCTTCCGGCACACCGTGCAGTTCGAACGGTGGCGGCCCGACCGGGAGGCGCGCTCCTGCACGTTCGGGCAGCTCGAGCTTCCCGCGGCGTACGACCTCAGCACGGTGCTCGCCTGATGCGCCGGCTCCCGGCCGATACTGGGGGTGCCCGCGCCTAGGCTGGCATCGTGAGCCTCACCTATCTCTGCAGCGGTGTGACCTGGCACGGGACCGAGCCGGTCCTGTCGCTGCGCGAGGTGCCCTCCGGGTCCGTCGCCGGTGCCCCCGCCGAGGAGCAGGGCCTGCGTGATGTCTCCCTCGCGCCGGGCACGAGGCTGGGGTTCGAGGTGTCGGCGACGGGCCGCTACTGCCTCGGATTCCATCGCGTGCATGGACGCGACGACCGCACCTGGGTGCCCTGCGCCGACCAGCTCCCGGCCGAACGGGGCTATCAGTGCGGCCGGTGCCTCGCCCAGGACGACGTCCGCTTCATGCACGACGTCCACCGCTCGGGGATCGCGCCGGCAGGTCTGAAACGCTACCTCGACCAGCCCCACTGGCTGTACGTCGCGACCTTCGCCGACGGCTCCACCAAGGTGGGCACGGCGTCGCACCTCAGGAAGCGGGCTCGGCTCGTGGAGCAGGGCGCCGTCGTCGCGCAGTTCGTGGCGCTCGCCGACGACGGGCGGATCGTGCGGATCCTCGAGGACGAGGTCACGCGGAGCGTCGGCCTCCAGCAGGCCGTGAGGTCCGGGACGAAAGCCGCGTCCCTCTGCGCACCCCTGCCGGCGCGTCAGCTCGAACGGCTCAACGACGGCTCCGCCCTGGCGGCCAGGGGGCTGCTGCAGGGCGGCGTGGACGTCGCAGGCTTCGAGGTGGTGCATGAGGAGTACGAACCGCCAGCGGCCTGGTCGGCGGTGCTGGCCCGCAGCGGCCTGCAGCCCTACCCGGAGCCGCTGGACCGCGGACGGCACGGCTTCAGCGTGACCGAGGTCATCGGGCCCTCGGGCGTCGTCGCTATCGACGGCACCGATCTCTCGTTCGTCGCGGACCTCGCGCAGCTCAGGGGGAGGCGCCTGCGGTTCGGTGAGTTCAGCACGCCCGTCCCCGCGGTCCAGGAAGCCCTCTTCTGAGCGTCGGGTCCGCACGCGGCAGTAGAATCGGATCATGCTGAATACGCCCTGGGAGACCGGCTCGGACCTGTACCGCAAGCTGGTGGTCTCCGCGCTGGTGACCACGACGCTCGGCATCCTCATCGCCGTCGCCGGTGCCGCCACCGACCAGGGTGCCCTCGTGTTCACGGGCATCCCGATCATCGTGGCCGGCATGGTCTGCCACCTGGCGGGGATGGTGGTCCGCTCGCGCGACGTCCGGCGCCGCATCAAGGACCAGCGCTGACCTCGAACGGCACGACGGCGCGCGCCGTCGTGCCGCCCACCGCCCACGTACCGCAGGTACTGCCGTACGCCGCTTCCATCGGAGGATCCATGACCATCAACCCCGACCTGCAGGGGCGCAGCTACCCCGCGGGAGAGACCTACTCCGTGGGACGCGAGGCCATCCGCGACTTCGCCCGGGCCGTGAAGGCCACCCACCCGGCGCACTACGACGTCGAGGCCGCTGCGGCTCTCGGTCATGCCGACCTCGTGGCACCGCCGACGTTCGCCATCATCGTCGCCCAGCGTGCCGATGCGCAGCTCATCGGCGACCCGGATGCCGGCATCGACTTCACGCGCGTGGTGCACGCGGACCAGCGCTTCGTCCACCACCGGCCCATCATCGCCGGGGACCAGCTCGTCGCCGAGCTGCACGTGGACCAGGTGCGGTCCATGGGTGGCGGGGCGATGATCACCACCCGGGCCGAGATCACCACCATCGACGGCGAGCGGACGGCCACCACGACGTCGTCCCTCCTCGTGCGCGGAGAGGACCAGTAGCCATGGCAGTATCGACAGCGACCCTCGAGGTCGGGCAGCAGATCGGGTCCACCACGCTCCATATCACCCGGCAGGACCTCGTGCGGTACGCCGGGGCGTCGGGAGACCTCAACCCCATCCACTGGAACCAGGCCTTCGCCGAGGGGGTCGGCCTGCCCGGCGTGATCGCCCACGGCATGTTCACCATGGGTGCAGCCGTCCAGCTCGTGACCGACTGGGTCGGGGACCCGGCGGCCGTCGTCGACTACCAGACGCGTTTCACCAAACCCGTCATCGTCGAGGACACCACGGCGCAGCCCGGCGAGCCCGGGGCCGTCGTCGAGGTGACCGGCGTGGTCGGCGCGATCGACACCGATGCCTCCACCGCCCGCATCGACCTCACCGTGACGTACGCGGGGCAGAAGGTCCTCGTGAAGGCGCAGGCCGTGGTGAGGCTCCCGTGACGGTCCCGATGACGGGGACGCGCCTGGCCGAGCTCACGACCGCACGCGTCGGAGGTCCGGCGCGGACCCTCGTCGAGGCCTCGACCGAGCAGGGCATCGTCGACGCGGTCCGTGCGGCCGACGCCGCCGGGGAGCCGCTGCTCATCATCAGCGGAGGGTCCAACCTCCTGATCGGCGACGACGGGTTCGACGGCACCGTGGTGCACATCCGCTCCGCGGGCTTCACGGTCAACGACGACGACGCGACCTGCGGCGGCGTCATGGTCAACGTCCAGGCCGGCCACGACTGGGACGACCTGGTCCGCTACACCGTGATGCACGCGTTCTCGGGGCTCGAGGCGCTCTCGGGCATCCCGGGCTCCACCGGGGCCACGCCGGTGCAGAACGTCGGAGCCTACGGGTCCGACGTCTCCCAGACCATCGCCACGGTGCGGACCTACGATCGCGAGACGGACCGCATCAGGAGCTTCACCAACTTCGAGCTCCAGTTCGGCTACCGCGACTCCCTCCTGAAGCGCACCACGGTGAACGGCTCGCCGCGCTACGTGGTGCTGTCCGTCGAGTTCCAACTGGGGCTGGGGCGCCTGAGCAAGCCCGTCCGGTACGCGGAGCTCGCCCGCGCGCTGCGCATCGACGTCGGAGCACGTGCCTACGCCAACGACGTGCGGCGTGAGGTGCTGAAGCTGCGCAGGGGCAAGGGCATGGTGCTCGACGGTCCGGATGCGGACACCCGGAGCACCGGCTCGTTCTTCACGAACCCGATCGTGAGCCAGGACGTCGCCGACCGTCTGCCGGAGGACGCCCCGCGGTATCCGGCAGGGGCGGACGGCCAGGTGAAGCTCAGTGCGGCCTGGCTGATCGAGCATGCCGGGTTCTCCAAGGGCTTCGGGCTGATGGACGACGCCGGGCATGCGGCGGCGGGAGGCCGTGCGTCGCTGTCGACGAAGCACACCCTCGCCGTGACGAACCGGGGAGGTGCGTCGGCGTCCGATCTGCTGGCCGTGGCACGGCTGGTGCGGGACGGCGTCGAGAAGGCGTTCGGGATCCGCCTGGAGCCGGAACCGCTACTGATCAACTGCGCCCTGTAGCCCTTCGTCCGCGGGAGGCCCGGCGGGCGGGCCGGGTCCGCGTGCCCCAGGGCGGATGCGTCCTGTGCGTCCTCCCACGTGCTGCGGCCCGCCCGCGCGGGCCGGCACGTGTCACAGTGCGGGGGAGCGGCGTGCCTGCTCGGCCGCAGCGCGGGTCAGGACGACGTCGTGCCAGCTGTCCTCGCGCTGTACGAGTTGCCGCGAACACAGCCACTGCGCGAGGCGCGACGCCACGCTGATCTGCGCCAGCCGGTCGTGGAAGTCGGGGAGGAGCTGCGGGCCCGCGAGGAAGTCGGGCAGGGCGTGCAGCAGGTCCCGGGCGCCCATGACCTGCACGTAGGGGCTGTCGGTCCCGAACTGCCGCTCGAGGGCGAGCAGCTCCTGCTCGGCGTCCGTCAGCCCGGCCGCAGCGATGTGCTCGAGGTAGTCCCGGAGATGGTCCTGCACACGCTCGTACCGCAGCAGGCTCTCGGGATGCTGTACGTGACCGCTCGCAGCGAAGAAACGCCGGAGGATGGTGTCTGCGTTCACGGGGTCCATGCGCTTCATCCTGCATGCGCCCTCCGACCTTTTCGTGGGACCGGGTCCGACGGAAAGGTCGGAGGCACCCGTCAGGGGCGTCGGCGGCCGGCCCGCCGTCGCTCGTCCTCATGCGCGTCGTGCAGGAGTCGCAGCACTGTCGCCCGCGTGCGGTTCCCCGGGTTCACCACGGCCACCCAGCCGAGCCGGCCGTAGACCGGGTGCGGCAGGATCGTGTCCGCCTCGCTGAAGTCGGGATCACCTCCGTCACCCACGAGGTCACGGGCTCGCGCTGACCCCACGTGGATGTTCAGGCGCCATCGGCCCTCGGCAGCCAGGTCGGACTGAGCGTCGTCGGGGTAGTCCTTCGTGACGATCGTCGCGTAGGGCTGGGTGTTCTCCGGCACGGTGCCGTCGGGCGAGTAATAGAAGAAGTGATCGCCCCAGGCGATCGGCGGGGCGTCATCGCCGTCCCGGGGTGCCACCTCCACCACCCCGTCGAACGCCCTGATGTCCTCGAGGATGTCGTCCATACCCATGACACCAGTATCACCTCCGTCGAACCTGTCCTGACGGTCGCGGCGCCCGGTCCCGCCGATCCCGCCGCGGATGCGGGGGACGCCGACGGCCGCCCCTCAGTACAGCTAGAGGTTGCCGGTGGCGATCATCAGCATGCGCCGGAGCGGCTCGGCCGCACCCCACAGGAGCTGATCGCCCACGGTGAAGGCGCTGATGTACTCGGGGCCCATCTCCATCTTGCGGATACGGCCCACGGGGACCTCCAGCGAACCGGTGGCAGCGACAGGGGTCAGCCCTGCGAGTGTGTCCACCTTCGTGTTGGGGATGACCCGCACCCACTCGTTGTCGGCTGCGATGATCGACTCGATCTCGCTGACGGGCAGGTCCTGGGTCAGTTTCAGGGTCAGCGCCTGGGAGTGCGAGCGCATGGCTCCCACCCGGACGCACAGCCCGTCGAACGGGATGCGGCTCTCGGTACCGAGGATCTTGTTCGTCTCCGCACCGGCCTTCCACTCCTCCTTGGACCGACCGTCGCCGAGGTCGCTGTCGATCCACGGGATCACCGAGCCCGCCAGGGGAACCCCGAACTGCGACGCCTCCAGGCTCGGGTGACGCTGCTTGGCGAGGATCACCCGGTCGATGTCCAGGATGGCCGAGGCGGGATCGTCCAGGTTGATGGCGACCGACCCGTGCAGTGCACCGAACTGGTTCAGGAGTTCGCGCATGTGACGCGCTCCGCCGCCCGATGCCGCCTGGTAGGTCATGGAGGTCCCCCATTCGACCAGGCCGTTGCGGAAGAGCCCGCCGAGCCCCATGAGCATGCAGGAGACCGTGCAGTTGCCGCCGATGAAGTCCCGGACCCCGCGCGCGAGTCCTGCATCGATGGCGGACCGGTTGACGGGATCCAGCACGATCACGCTGTCCTGCTCCATGCGCAGCGTCGACGCGGCGTCGAGCCACAGGCCGGACCACCCGGCGTCGCGCAGCTTCGGGTAGACCTCGGAGGTGTAGTCGCCGCCCTGCGCCGTCACGATGATCGGCAGCTTGGCGAGGGTCTCGACGTCGTACGCGTCCTGCAGCGTGCCGGCACCCTCGGCGAACGACGGCGCCGCACCGCCTGCGGCCGACGTCGAGAAGAACACGGGATTGACGCGGGCGAAGTCGCCCTCGTCCTGGAGTCGCTGCATGAGGACCGAACCGACCATGCCGCGCCAGCCCACGAATCCGACGGACGGCAGGGCAGAGCTCTCGGGTGCTGATGTCATGCGTCCCAGTTTAGGCGGTGTGTTCGTGGAGCGGCCGCTTTGTGACTGTGCCTCGCGCCGGCTGGACGCACCGGCCCGACGCTCGGGCCGCCGGGGCGCGTCCCTTCCGGGGTCGTGCCCCCGCCGCAACGGGGCGGCGATGCGATCGAGCCGGACCTTGGACCTGTCCGTCCCCCTGCGCTCAGATCGCGCCCGAGCGCCCCGCATCCTCTCGGGATGTCCTGGTCCAGAGGCTGATGCGGTACCGGGTCCCGTTGGTGGACTCCAGCCAGCCCGACTCCGGCGTCAGCGCCGCCAGCGCCCACTCGGTACCGAGCGACGGTGCCACGGTGTCACCGTGGGCATCGGATTCGACGACGGTGACGAGCACCGCGTTGGCCCGCTCCATGGCATCCGCGTAGACCCGGCCGCCACCGATCACCCAGATCTCCTCGGACCCTGGCGCGGCCCGCGCCGCCTCGAACGCCGCATCGAGCGACCCGACGACGACGGCGCCCGGCAGGTCGGCACCGGAACGCGACACGACGATGTTCGTACGGTCAGGCAGGGGTCGCGACTTCGACGGGAAGGACTCCCACGTCCGGCGACCCATGATGACGGGGTGTCCCGTGGTGGTGGCTTTGAAGTGCGTCATGTCCTCGGGGACGTGCCAGGGGATACCGCCGTCCCTGCCGATCACGCCGTTCTCGGTCTGTGCCCAGATCAGGCCGATCACCGGGTGCGAGCCGACAGCCGCGGACACGCTGAGGCTGCTGTTCGAGCGCGCCTCGCTCATACCGCCACCGGTGCCTTGATCGTGGGGTGGTGCTGGTAGTCGACCACCTCGAAGTCCTCCAGGGTGTAGTCGAGGATGCTGTCCGGCTTCCGCTTCAGCTCGATCCGCGGGTACGGGTACGGTTCCCGCGACAGCTGTTCGGCCACCTGCTCCACATGGTTGTCGTAGACGTGGACGTCACCGCCGGTCCAGATGAACTCGCCGGGCTCGAGCCCGGTCTGCTGCGCCACCATGAGGGTCAGCAGGGCGTACGACGCGATGTTGAAGGGCACCCCGAGGAAGGTGTCGGCCGACCGCTGGTACAGCTGGCAGGACAGCCGCCCGGGACCGCCGTCGGTTCCCGGCGTCACGTAGAACTGGAAGAACACGTGGCAGGGCGGCAGCGCCATGTCGTGCAGTTCGGAGACGTTCCACGCCGAGACGAGGTGCCGGCGGGAATCGGGATCGGTCTTCAGCGCCTCGACCACCTGGGTGATCTGGTCGATGTGGCCGCCGTCGGGCGTAGGCCAGGAACGCCACTGGACGCCGTAGACGGGTCCCAGTTCGCCGTCGTCGTCCGCCCATTCGTTCCAGATGGAGACGCCGCGCTCCTGCAGCCAGCGGACGTTCGAGTCGCCCCGCAGGAACCAGAGCAGTTCGAGCGCCACCGACCTGAAGTGCACGCGCTTGGTGGTGATGAGCGGGAAGGACTCGGTGAGGTCGAAGCGGAGTTGCCGTCCGAAGACGCTCCGGGTGCCGGTGCCCGTCCTGTCGCTCTTCGCCGCGCCGTTCGTCATGACGTCGCGCAGCAGGTCCTCGTACGGGGTGGGGATGGGAATGCTCACCCAGCCAGTCTAGGACGTGCCGCGCGGCCGGGAGGAGCGGCCCGTGCCCCCGGTAGACTGCCCCGGAGCCCGCGGCCCGCCGGCGCTGGTCACCTGCCGTTCATATTCCACCGGGAGAATCCCAGCGTGACCACACCCCCGACCGAGACCGCAGCCGCACCGGCCCCCCAGTTCGCCGCCGCCGCACTCGCGCCGACGCCCCGCACGCTCCTCGACGTCCTGCGCGCCACGGCCGCGGACCATCCCAGTGCGTCGGCACTGGACGACGGCGCCTCCGCGCTCAGCTACGCCGAGCTGGTGACGGCCGCCGAGCAGTTCGCCGCCGTCCTGCGCGACGCCGGGGTGGGGCGCGGCGACACCGTGGGTGTGCGCCTCCCCTCGGGCACGAACGAGCTCTACATCGCGATCCTCGGCGTGCTCACGGCAGGCGCGGCCTACGTGCCGGTCGACGCCGACGACCCCGACGAGCGCGCTCGCGTGGTGTTCGCGGAGTCGCAGGCCGCCGTCGTCGTGGGGCAGGGACTGTCGCTGACCACCGGGACGGGCGGACGCCGGGGAGGCACGGGGGACCCGACCCCTGACGACGACGCCTGGGTCATCTTCACGTCGGGCTCGACGGGGACGCCGAAGGGTGTCGCGGTCAGCCACCGGTCCGCTGCGGCCTTCGTCGACGCCGAGGCACGCCTGTTCCTGCAGGACGACCCGATCGGGCCCACCGACCGCGTGCTCGCCGGACTGTCCGTGGCGTTCGACGCGTCCTGCGAGGAGATGTGGCTGGCCTGGCGGCACGGCGCCTGCCTCGTCCCGGCCCCCCGCGCACTCGTCCGCACCGGCGTCGACCTCGGACCGTGGCTCATCGCCCGCGGGATCACGATCGTGTCCACCGTCCCCACCCTCGCAGCACTCTGGCCCGCCGACTCCCTCGAGAACGTCCGCCTCCTCATCTTCGGCGGGGAGGCATGCCCGCCGGAGCTCGCACAGCGCCTCGCCGTCCACGACCGCGAGGTCTGGAACACCTACGGTCCCACCGAGGCGACCGTCGTCGCCTGCGCCGCCCGCCTCGGCGGCGAGGGACCCGTCCGCATCGGACTGCCGTTGGACGGCTGGGACCTCGCCGTGGTCGACGGGTCCGGACTGCCCGTGCAGGAGGGCGGCATCGGCGAACTCATCATCGGGGGAGTGGGCCTGGCCCGTTACCTGGACGCGGCCAAGGACGCCGAGAAGTACGCGCCGATGCCCACCCTCGGGTGGGAACGGGCCTACCGCTCGGGCGACCTCGTGCAGCTCGAGGCCGCCGGGCTCGTGTTCATGGGGCGTGCGGACGACCAGGTGAAGCTCGGCGGCCGCCGCATCGAGCTCGGCGAGGTGGACGCCGCCCTGCAGGCCCTGCCCGGCATCGCCGGCGCGGCCGCTGCCGTGCAGACGACCCCGTCGGGTAACCAGCTCCTGGTCGGCTACCTCGTCCCGGCAGAGCCCGAGCCCGACCTCGCGGCGCTCCGCACCCTGCTCGCGGAGCAGCTCCCCGCGGCACTCGTGCCGCTGCTGGCCGTCACCGACGCGCTGCCCACCAAGACGAGCGGCAAGGTGGACCGGAATGCCCTGCCCTGGCCCCTCGCCGGCATGGGCGAGGCCGGGGACGCGACGGCGCTCGAGGACCTCGATCCGCGCGTACAGTGGATCGCCGACCAGTGGGCCGCCGTCCTCGGCGCCGTCCCCGCCGACGAGGACGCCGACTTCTTCCTGCACGGTGGCGGGTCGCTCGCCGCCGCCCGGCTGGTGTCCCTGATCCGCGGGCGCTATCCCGTCATCACCGTCGCGGACATCTACGCGCATCCACGGCTCGGCGCGCTCGCGGCGTTCGCGGCGAGCACGGGCGACGGCGGCGAGCAGGCCGCCGCCCCCGTCCGCAGCGTGCGCCGTACTGCCCGGAAGTCGCAGGTCTTCCAGACCGTCATGGGCATCCCGCTGCAGTTCCTCGCGGGCATGCGCTGGCTGACCTACGCGATGATCGCCAACAACGCGCTCGCCGCCCTGGGGATCCTCACGGCCGCACCCACCCTGTCCTGGTGGTGGGTGGCGGCGTCGTGGCTCGTCTTCGTCAGCCCGGTCGGCCGCATGGGGCTGTCCGTCGTCGCGGCCCGCCTCCTGCTCGGCGGTGTGCGGCCCGGCGTGTACCCGCGGTCGGGCCGGGTGCACCTGAGGCTCTGGCTCGCCGAGCAGATCTCCGACAGTGTGGGCGCGGTCGGCCTCGCGAGCGCCCCCTGGGTGCCGGTCTACGCGCGGGCGCTCGGCGCGAGCATCGGGCCCGACGTCGACCTCCACTCCGTCCCGCCCGTCACCGGCCTGCTGACCCTGGGCGCCGGGGCGTCCGTGGAACCGGAGGTGGACCTCTCGGGCTGGTGGATCGACGGCGACCGCGTGCACATCGGAGGCATCGCCGTCGGAGCCGGAGCCGTCATCGGTGCGCGCAGCACGCTCATGCCGGGCGCGAGCATCGGGTCCGGCGCGGAGGTCGCTCCCGGATCGGCCGTGCACGGCACGGTCAAGGCGGGCCAGCTGTTCTCGGGCTCACCCGCCACGCGGGCGGGGAAGGCCAAGCAGGACTGGCCCGCCGCACCGCCCGCACGCTCGGCGGGGCGGTCGCGCCTGACCTTCCTGGCCTTCGCCGCTGCATCGGGTGCGCTCGCGCTCATCCCGTACCTGGCCGCCGTAGTCGCCGCGCTGCCCGTCGTGGCGGCATTGCGCGGGGCGTCATCGCTCTCGGCGGCCTGGCCGTCCCTCGCGGGGCCGGTGATCCTCGCCGCGATCCTCTGGCTCGTCGTCAACGCCGTCCTCGTCCTCGGAACGGTCAGACTGCTGGGGATCGGCCTGAAGGAGGGCTACTACCCGGCCCGCAGCCGCATCGGCTGGCAGATCTGGGCCACCGAGCGGACCCTCGACATGGCACGGGACCTCCTGTTCCCCCTCTACGCCAGCCTGTTCACCCCGGTCTGGCTCCGGCTCCTCGGAGCCCGCGTGGGCCGCAACGTCGAGGCCTCCACGGTGCTGCTCATCCCGAAGATGACCACCATCGGCGAGGGTGCCTTCCTCGCGGACGACACCATGGTGGCCTCCTACGAACTGGGCGGCGGCTACGTGCGGATCGCCCCGGCGAAGATCGGGCGCCGGGCGTTCCTCGGCAACTCGGGCATGACCTCCGCAGGACGGCGCGTACCGAAGAACTCGCTCGTCGCCGTCCTGTCGGCCACGCCCGCGAAGGCCAAGGCCGGCAGCTCCTGGCTGGGCAGTCCGCCGTCGCGTCTGCGGCGGCTCGCCGTCACCGGGGACCAGAGCCGTACCTTCCAGCCGCCCCGCCGCCTCAAGATCGCCCGCGCCTTCTGGGAACTCTGCCGCGGGGTGCCGGTCGTCCTCACCGTGCTGATCGCCGCCGCAGCCCTCGTGATCTTCGACGCGCTCGCCCGGCAGGGCGGTTACCTCATGGCGGCGCTCCTGAGCGGCGTCGTCTTCATGGTGCTCGGCGCCGTCGCTGCAGGCAGCGCCGTTGCCGCGAAGTGGCTGCTCGTGGGCCGGATCGCGGCGGAGGAGCACCCGCTGTGGAGCTCGTTCATCTGGCGCAACGAGGTGGTGGACACCTTCATCGAGAGCGTGACCGCGCCCTGGTTCGCCCGTGCGGCCAGCGGCACGCCGGCCCTCGTGTGGTGGCTCCGTGCCCTCGGCTCGAAGATCGGCTCCGGCGTGTGGTGCGAGAGCTACTGGCTGCCCGAGGCGGACCTCGTCACGCTCGGTCCCGGGTCGACCGTCAACCGCGGTTGCGTCGTGCAGACGCATCTCTTCCATGACAGGATCATGAGCATGGACACCGTGGAACTCGCCGCAGGCGCAACCCTGGGACCCCACAGCGTGATCCTCCCCGCAGCGGACATCGCCGCGGGCGCCACCGTGGGACCGGCGTCGCTCGTGATGCGCGGCGAGACCGTCCCGGCAGGGACCTACTGGATGGGGAACCCGGTCAGCTTCTGGTCCGGTCCGGGAGATCCTGCGTGAGCAGTGGTCCCGAAGGCCCGGCGCCGGATCCGTACACCCCGGCCAGTGGCAGCACCTCCTACCGCGTGGGCCACTACGACCTGAGCCTGGACTACCGGCTCGCCAGCAACCGCCTGGCGGCCCGCGCCGTCCTCACGCTGACCGCGCACCGCGAACTGCGGCAGCTCGAACTCGACCTCAGCGGGCTCCGCACCACCAAGGTCACCTCCGACACCGTCCGTATCCGGTCCTTCAAGGACCGGGCCGGCAAGCTCGTGATCGCCTTCCGCGATCCGGTGCCGAACGACGCCGAGTTCCGCCTCGACATCCGCTACGAGGGCAACCCCGCACCGCTCTCCGGGATCTGGGGCGAGGTCGGCTGGGAGGAACTGACCGACGGCGTCCTCGTGGCGGGGCAACCCACCGGAGCACCGTCCTGGTTCCCCTGCAACGACCACCCCTCGCAGAAGGCCGCCTACCGGTTCACGGTCACCACCGACTCCGGGTACCGGGCCATCTGCAATGGCGTGCTCGTCTCGCGCATCGACAGGTCGAGCCGGACCAGCTGGGTGTACGAGCAGGCGGAGCCGATGGCCACGTACCTCGCGACGGTCCAGATCGGCCGCTACGACCTCGTGGCGCTGAACGATCCGGCACGGCCCGCCGTCGCCCTCCCCGCCCGCGCGGCGGCCCGTGGGCAGGGGAGCCCCGTGCCCCAGTACGCTGCCGTACCGGCCTCGCTCGTTCCCGCCGCGCGGGCATCGCTGGCCCGGAACCACGAGATGATGACCGCGTTCGAGGAGCGATTCGGGCCCTACCCCTACCCCCAGTACCTCGTGGTGGTCACCGACGACGAGCTCGAGATCCCCCTGGAGGCGCAGACACTCTCGATCATCGGCCGCAACCACCTCCACCAGGGCTGGGACGCCCAGCGGCTGATCGCCCATGAACTCGCACACCAGTGGTTCGGCAACTCGGTGACGGCGGCGGGCTGGCAGGACATCTGGCTGCACGAGGGCTTCGCCTGCTACGCCGAGTGGATCTGGTCGGAGGCCAGCGGAGCGACGACGGCGGACGCCCATGCGCGGTCCACCCACCAGCGTCTCGCCCGGGAACCCCAGGACCTCCTTGTCGGCGACCCCGGTGCCCGCGACATGTTCGACGACCGGGTGTACAAGCGCGGCGCCCTCACGCTGCATGCGCTCCGCACCGCCGCCGGGGACGACGCCTTCTTCGGGCTGCTGCGCACCTGGACGGCGGAGTACCGCTTCGGGACGGTCACCACGCCCGACTTCATCGCGCTCGCGGCACGCGAGCTCCCGGGGGTGGCCGTGGAAGACCTGCTGGAGCCGTGGCTGTTCTCGGAGACGCTGCCCGCCCTGCGGACCGGCGGGATGGTCCAGCACCTCTTCGGGGGCCGGTAGCCCTCGAGTCCCACGGGCCGGTGGCCCCGAGCCCTGCGGAACGACACTCCCTCGGTCTCACGGGACGACCGCGACCGCCGCTACGAGGCCGAGCGGCTCCAGCACGGCACCGTCGACGGCGTGGAGGTCGGTGATCCTGCCGTCCTGCAGCACCCCGACCGTGTCCGGGTCGCGCTCCGCGAAGCCGGTACCCAGTGCCTTGACCAGGGCCTCCTTGCGCGCCCACAGGCGTGCCCGTGCCCGATCCCGGTGGGCAGCGGGCAGCCGCTGGACGGCGAGCCGCTCGCCGGGAGTCAGGGTGACGTCGTCGAAGCCGTCGAATGCCACGGTGGTCGCGGTGGCGAGATCGACGCCGAGGGACGGCAGGGGAGCCCCGGCAGGAACGATGCCACGCAGGTCGAGCGCTCCCAGGAGGGCGAACCCCCCGGCCCGCGAGAGGCTGAGCGCCAGGGGCACCGGTTCGCCGTCGAGCTGGTACGCGGGCCGCCCGTGGTCGGCTCCGGAGACCGGTCCGCAGCGCGGACACGCGAAGCACGGGACGAGGTCCCCCGCGGGCACACCGAGGATTTCGGCGGTGAGCAGGCGCAGGAGGTAACGGCCCGCGATGAAGGTACCGGCCGTCGCGAGGTCACCGGTGCGCACCGCCCGTGCACGTTCGACATCGTCGAGGAGCGCGAACATCGCGCCGACCTCCGGCAGCACCGCAGCGGACCCGACAGCCCTCAGGCGGAGCGACACACGCGGCGGCAGACCGGCCGGAGCGGCGCGGGCGGCGGAGGCCCCGGGGGAGGGCTTCATCCCGTCACGGCCATGGACGACCATGCACGGGGTCGGGTCCGGTCGTCACCGACCCTGGTGGTGGCCGAACAGCTCGGCGCACACATCGTCCCGCAGGACGAACGGCCGGGGCCGGTCGCTGTCCGCCGAACGGCCGTAGACGTAATAACCACGGCCCTCCCCGGGACCGCCGGCAGCACGATCGATGGCGTGCAGGAGCCTCGGCGTCAATGGCCCCGAGGGCCCGATCCGGTGGATCTGCTCGATCTCGTGCGGTGCGAGTGCCCGAACGAGGCCCTTCACATCGGCCATGGGTACTGTCCTGTCGTCGCTGCCGCTCCGTGGGTGAAGGTCCGACACTAGGCACGCGGGATGAACAGGGCGTGAACGGAGGCCGTATCGGCGCTGACTCCACGTGAACTGCTCCTCCCCGCCGAACCGGCAGGTCAGTCGTCGTATGCGCGGAACTGCTCCACCGAGACGATGCGCCCCTGGTTCGCACTGCTCACCTGGCAGATGACCGCCTCGCCCGGGGCGAGGTAGGGGTCCTCGACGGGCAGGAGCTCCCGCAGCGCGGCCGGCATGTGATCGCCCAGCACCGACAACACGAGCGGCAGCACCGGACGGTGCGTGCAGAGGGCCACGGGCCGGCGCTTGTCCAGGACCCGCTCCACCGCAGCCCTGGTGCGTCCCGGCCTGCGCGCGGCGTCGCGTTCGGTGAGGGCGTCGACGAGCTTGAGCTTCGCGCTGCGCTGGTTCACATAGGGGGAGATGGTCTGCACGCAGCGCTCCCACGGGCTGCTCACCACGCGTTCCGGGTTCCACGCCTGCAGCAGGCGGCTCACCGCGATCGCCTGCCGTCGACCCGTGGCGGCGAGGGGCCGGTCGCCCTCTGCCCGGCTCCAGGAGGAGCGCGGCTTCGCCTTTGCGTGGCGTACCACGATCAGGGGCCAGGTCTGCAGATCCTTCGCGTCGTGCGCCGCGACGAGGGCGTCGAGGGGTTCGACGTCGGACGGATTGCTCAGCAGGTCGCGGGCCTTCTCCGGCGACACCCACTGCACCCGGTCGACCTCCTTGCCGTCCGGGACGGGACGCAGACGATCCGTCCTCGCGGCCCAGTACAGGACGACCTTCTCGCCCGAGGACACCGGGTAGCTGATGGTGGCGAGGGGGATGCCGAGCTTGACGCTCAACCCCACCTCCTCGAAGGTCTCGCGGACGGCGCACTCGGGCGTCGTCTCGCCCGGATCGAGCTTGCCCTTCGGCCACGACCAGTCGTGGTACCGGGGCCTGTGGATGATCAGGACCTGGAGGCGGCCCTTCTCCAGCCGCCAGCAGAGCGTCCCGGCGGCGATGACCTGGCCCGCGCCCTGGGTCGAAGCGGCGGTGGTGTCGTCGATCGGTGCGGCCATCAGCGGCGTGACACCGCTCGCTGCCGTGCCCTGGACGCGAGCAGCCAGGACTGGATGTCCTCGAGGGGTGCGCCGTCGTCGTCCTTGTGGTGGCGCGTCCAGCAGCCCGTCTCGTCGAGGTGCCAGCTGGAGACCTCGGGGTTCATGTAGCGGTCCATGAGGCTCATCAGGTAGGAGATGTCCTCGGGCGCACTGAGCTGCACGAGGGCCTCCACGCGGCGGTCCAGATTGCGGTGCATCATGTCCGCCGAGCCGATGAACACCGCAGGCTCGCCGCCGTTCGCGAAGGCGAAGACGCGCGAGTGCTCCAGGAACCGGCCCAGGACCGAGCGGACGGTCACGTTCTCGCTGAGCCCGGGGACCCCCGGCCGGACCGAGCAGATGCCGCGGACGATCACGTCCACCCTCACGCCGGCCTGCGAGGCACGGTAGAGCGAGTCGATGATCGCCTCGTCCACCATCGAGTTGACCTTGATGACCACGCGAGCGGCGCGGCCCGCCTGCTTGTTGGCGATCTCCCGTTCGATCCGGTCGATCAGGCCCGAGCGCACCGAGCGCGGAGCGACGAGCAGTCGCTTGAACGTGGACTTCGGGGCGTAGCCGGAGAGCTGGTTGAACAGACGCGAGAGGTCCTGGCCCACCTGCTCGTTCGAGGTGAGCAGACCGAGGTCCTCGTAGTACCGGGCCGTACGCGGGTGGTAGTTGCCGGTGCCGATGTGGCAGTAGCGGCGCAGGCCGTCGATCTCCTGCCGCACCACGAGCGAGAGCTTGCAGTGCGTCTTGAGGCCCACGATGCCGTACACCACGTGCACGCCGGCCTGCTCGAGCTTCCGGGCCCAGGAGATGTTCGCCTGCTCGTCGAAGCGGGCCTTGATCTCCACGAGGGCCAGCACCTGCTTGCCCGCCTCGGCGGCGTCGATCAGTGCATCGACGATCGGGGAGTCGCCCGAGGTCCGGTAGAGCGTCTGCTTGATGGCCTGGACCTTCGGATCGGCGGCCGCCTGCTCCAGGAACGCCTGCACGGACGTCGAGAACGAGTCGTACGGGTGGTGCAGCAGGATGTCGCGGCGCCGCATGGCGGCGAACACGTTCGCGGCCTTCGAGGTCTCGCTCTCGTTGAGGTGGCGGCTCGTGTGCGGGACGTGTTTCGGGTAGTGCAGGTCGCCGCGGTCGATCCCGGCGATCACGCTGAGGCCCCGCAGGTCCAGGGGAGCGGGGAGCGTGTAGACCTCGTCCTCTTCCACGCCCAGCTCGCGGGACAGGAGCGCCCTGATGCTCGGGTTGATGTCCGTGGTGACCTCCAGGCGCACGGGCGGACCGAACCGGCGGCGCAGGAGCTCCTTCTCGAGGGCCTGGAGGAGGTTCTCGGCGTCGTCCTCCTCGACCTCGAGGTCCTCGTTGCGCGTGACCCGGAACAGGTGGTGTTCGAGGACCTCCATGCCGGGGAAGAGCTGGTCGAGGTGGACGGCGATGACCTCCTCGAGCGGGATGAAGCGTGCGATGCGCCCGGCGACGTTCCCGGCACGCGGTCCGTCGACGGACATCAGGCGCGGCAGCTGGTCGGGCACCTTGACGCGCGCGAAGAGCTCCTTGTCGCTGACCGGGTTGCGGACCACGACCGCGAGGTTCAGGGACAGCCCCGAGATGTAGGGGAAGGGATGGGCCGGGTCGACGGCGAGCGGCGTGAGGATCGGGAAGACCTTCTCGGCGAACATCTTGTGCAGCTCGGCGCGGGCGGTCTCGTCCAGTTCCTCCCAGGTGGTGAGGTGGATCTGCTCCTCGGCGAGCGCCGGCCGGATGTGCTCGGCGAACACCGCCGCATGGCGCTGCTGCAGCTGGTAGCCGTCACTCATGATCTTCTCGAGCTGCTCGATGGGGCTGAGCCCCGCGGCGGAGGGTACGGCCAGGCCGGTGGCGATGCGCCGCTTCAGGCCGGCGACGCGCACCATGAAGAACTCGTCGAGGTTGGACGCGAAGATGGAGAGGAAGTTGACGCGCTCGAGCAGGAACAGGTCGGGGTCCTCGGCCAGTTCGAGGACGCGGGCGTTGAAGTCGAGCCAGCTGATCTCGCGGTCCAGGAAGCGGTCGGGGCGGATGTCGCCGGTGGGCAGGAGACTCGGGGCGAAGTCGGGGATGTCGATGCGGTCCTGGGTCGCCCGGGCCGGAGCCGTCTCGGAAGATCCGTACAGGGACGCGCTCCGGCGTCGTGTCTCATCCATTGCGTCTCCTGCAGCGTGGGCGGGCATGGGCGCGTGTCCACGCCCGCCGGGCCTGGACACGCCTCGGAAACAACCTTACAAGGTGGGTTACGCCCGTTCGCCCGCGTACATGACGTCGACGTCCCAGCGGGTGAATCCGAGCTTCCGGTACAGGGCGACGGCGGCCGTGTTGTCCGCGTCGACGTACAGCATGATGGCCTGCAGGCCCCTGCCGTGGAGGTACTCGATGCCCGCGATCGTCAGCGCCTTGCCGAGCCCCAGTCCCTGCGCCTCGGGCGTCACGCCCACCACGTAGACCTCGCCCATGGGCGGGTGCGCACCGATGCCGGGGTGCACCTTGGTCCAGTGGAAGCCGAGCAGTGCGCCGTCCTCCTCCCGCACGGCGAGCAGGAAGCCCTCGGCGTCGAACCACTCCTCGTCCATCCGTGCCTCGAGGTCCGCCCGCGTGGTGGCGCCCTGCTCGGGATGGTGGGCGAACGCAGCCGCGTTGGCGGCGAGCCACGCCTCCTCGTCCTGGCCGCGGACGAACGCGCGCAGCGCCACGCCGTCGGGCGGGTGCACCTCCGGGAGGGACTGCTCGGCGGCCCCGCGCGTCAGGCGCATGCGCCACAGCTCGCGCACGGGGACGAAACCGAAGCGTGCGGCGAGGTCCGCGGCAGCCGAATGGTTGCCGTGCGACCAGCCCTGCAGATCGTCGAGACCCTCGGCCAGGACCGCCTCGATGAGGGCGGTGCCGGCTCCCTCCCCGCGGCAGTCGGGGCCGACGACGAGTTCGAGGACCGCGCCGTCCGTGCTGCGCGTGATGACGGCGACGCCGGCGAGCTCGGCCTCCTGCTGCCCGGAGGTGCGTGCCGTGAGGACGAGCAGGCGGTCGCCGGCGTCCTGTGCACGGAGGGTCAGGAGTGTCTGCTCCGACAGGGGCGGGTTGCCGTCCGCCTCCGCCGCTGCGGCGGCGAGCCGTCGGATGTCGTCGAGGACGGCCGGCCCGGGGGCGCCCGCGGTCCTCTCGACGGACCAGGTGGGAAGAGGCTGCGCGGCGGTCATGCGCCCAGCCTAGCCCCGCCCGCCGAGGGGTTTGGCGCCCTGCGGACCGTGCGCTAGTGTGGAACACGCTCAAGGGGGATGCGCCAGTGGGGCGCCCGCGATACGTTCGACCCGTATGTCCTCCACAACTGTTCCGCGAGGAACGACGCAGAAGCCCCCTCCACCCGCGGGTGGAGGGGGCTTCTGCGTGCCGGGCCGTCCCGGGCTCAGGCGTTCTGGTCGACCGAACTGCGGTCCTCGGGCAGGCGCGTCAGCGTGAAGCGGTAGCCCACGTTCCGCACCGTCCCGATCAGCTGCTCGTGGTCGGACCCGAGCTTCGCGCGCAGGCGCCGCACGTGCACGTCCACGGTGCGCGTGCCCCCGTAGTAGTCGTAGCCCCACACCTCGTGCAGGAGCTGGTCCCGGGTGAAGACGCGGCCGGGGTGCTGGGCCAGGTACTTCAGCAGCTCGAACTCCTTGTACGTGAGGTTCAGCGGCTCACCGCCCACCCGCGCGGTGTAGCTGGCCTCGTCGATCACCACACCCGAGGCGTGGATCTCCGTACTCGTCTCCGCGCCGGCCGCCGTGGACCGGGCGATGACGAGGCGCAGTCGCGCCTCCACCTCCGCAGGGCCGGCCGAGTCGAGGACGACGTCGTCCGCGAGCCAGTTGGCCGCCACCGCCGCCATGCCGCCCTCGGTGAGCACGAGGACGAGGGGCGCGCTCAGGCCCGTGGCCTTGAGGAGCTGGGTGAGGGAGCGGGCGCCGACCAGGTCCTTCCGTGCGTCCACCAGCACGACGTCGCACGGATCGGTGTCCAGCAGGGCCGTGGGCTCGGCCGCCAGGGTGTGCACCTTGTGATTGAGCAGTTCGAGCGCCGGCAGGATCTCGACGGACGAGCCGGTGGTGTTGGTCAGCATCAGGATGTGCGGCATGTGTCCTCCACGGGTCGGGGATGCGCATCATCGGGCAGGGCTGCCCTCGGGTCCGGCCGGGATCCGAGGGCGGTAGAGATTTGCACAAGTATAGCCGCCCCCTTGTGAGGTGGCCCACGCGCCCCTACTCCCTCCGTACGCAGGTTTTCGCAGCCCCTGTGCGGGTAGGGCAGTATTGCTCGGGTGAAGAGGACGAGCGTGGCCGCAGCGGCCGGGGCCGCGGCGCTGGCGACCGGGGCGATCGTCGCGTCCTCCTACATCTCCCCGACGGCGGTCGTGATCGTCACGGCCGTCGCCTGCCTCCTGACCGCCGTCGGCTGGCCCTACGTCCTGCGCGTCCCCGCCCGGAAGAGCCTGTCGGCGGCCATCGGGCTGAGCGCCCTGCTCGCCGTCGTCCTCGCTGGCACCACCCCCGGTCCGTCCTTCCTCACCTGGTTCCCCGCCTCGGTGGCCCTCGGCGTGGGGGCCGTCTTCATGATCCAGCTCCTCCGCGGCACCGGGCAGAGCCTCCGGCTCGAGTCGACGCTCGGGGCGAGCGCGGGAGTGGTGATCGTCGGTATGGGGTCGGGCTGGGTTGCCGCGGATCGCCTCGTCGCGAACGCCGCCGACTCCGGCATGACACTCGTCACCGGGGTCAGCGTCCTCGTCGCGATCGCCGTCAGCCTCCTGCCCTTCCCCGACCGCATCGTCGCACCCGTCGCCGTCGCACTCGCCGCACTGGCCGGTCCCCTCGGGGCGCTCCTGTTCACGGACGTGCCGGCGCTCGCCGCCGCGGTGGTCGGGCTCGCCTGCGGTGTGGTCATCGCGGGGACGCGCCGCCTGCTCGTCGGCCGAGAGGCACCGCTGGCGGTCGTCGCGGCGGTCGCCGCCGGGATAGCGCCCGTGCTCGCCATCGGCGCCGTCGTGTACCTCCTCGACAAGCTGTTCCTCGCCTGAGCGCATGTGACGGGGCAAGCAGATCCTGTCGGGCACCGTCCGGACCGGGCGTTAGGATGGAAGCATGTCCATCCTTGCCCTTGAAATCTTCTTCATCTCGCTGCTGGTCGTCGCCGGTCTCGGCATGGCAGGTTTCGCAGCCCTTGTCATCACGCGCCTGTACAAGGGCCAGAAGTAGCCGACCGACCGGGAGCCCCCATGTCGATTGACCTGCCCACCGACCTCACGCCCGAGCTCGTCCCGCTGTCGTGGCTCCTCGGAACCTGGGAGGGGACGGGGATGCTCGGTGAGGGTACCGCCGAGTCGGAGCGTTTCTCCCAGCGGGTCACGTTCTCGCAGAACGGCCTTCCCTACCTGCAGTACAGCGCGGAGTCCTGGCTCATCGACGAGCAGGGGGCACAGCTGCGACCGCTCTCCGTCGAGACGGGCTTCTGGGCCCTCGACCGCAAGCTCAACGACGCCGACGTCGGTCCCGGACTGAGCCCCGCGGACATCGTCCCGGCGCTCAAGACGGCCGACGAGGTGGAGCAGTTCCGCAACGACGCCGGCGGCTTCGACATCACCGCGACGATCGTGCACCCCGGAGGCATCGCAGAGCTGTACTACGGCAGCATCAAGGGCCCGCAGATCCAGCTCAGCACGGACCTCGTGATGCGCGGCCAGCATTCCAAGGAGTACACCGCGGCCACGCGCCTGTTCGGCCTGGTGGAGGGCAACCTCTACTGGCGCTGGGACGTCGCGGCCGACGGCAACTCCCTCGAGGCCCATGCCTCGGCCATCCTGAAGAAAGTGTCCTGAGCGCCCCGTAAGGGCGCCCGACAATGAGCACGACCACGAGCACCGCGGAATAGTCCCGCCCGGAAGGCGTTATACCGTCATGATCCCGCGCAGCCCTCTCCTCAACCGACCCGGTGCCGTCGAGGGCGGCGGCGCCGACACCGGGGTGGCCTCCCACTACGGCGACCCCTTCCGCGAGCAGCGCCTCCTGGCCGACGGGCAGGCCGTCGTCGACCTCTCGAACCGGGGCGTGGTGACCGTCTCCGGGCCGGACCGCCTCAGCTGGCTCAACACGCTCTCCTCCCAGCTGCTCCTCGGGCTGCAGCCGGGGCAGAGCTCGGAGACGCTGCTCCTCACCGTGCAGGGCCGCATCGAGCATGCCGCGCACGTCGTGGACGACGGCACCACCACGTGGCTCGTCACCGAGGGCGGCGAGGCCGCTGAGCTCACCGCGTTCCTGGAGCGCATGAAGTTCATGCTCCGCGTCGACGTCGCCGATGCCACCGGCCCCTGGGCCGTGCTCGGTGCCACCCGCGCCCTGCCGGAACTCAGCGACGCCGTGGTGTGGGAGGACCCATGGCCCACGGTCGGGACGGGCGGCTACGCCTACTCGACCGTCGACGACACGCACCCCGGGCGCGAACGGCCGTGGTTCGAGCATCTCGTGCCGCGCGACGCGCTCGAGGCCGCCGTCGCCTCGACCGGGCTGGCCCTCGCCGGCTCGCTCGCCGCCGAGGCCCTGCGGATCGCCGCATGGCGGCCGCGGCCCGGCTTCGAGACCGATGAGAAGACCATCCCGCACGAGCTCGACCTCATGCGCACGGCCGTGCATCTCGCGAAGGGCTGCTACAAGGGCCAGGAGACGATCGCGCGGGTCCACAACCTCGGCCATCCGCCCCGCCGGCTCACCTTCCTGCACCTCGACGGGAGCCAGCACACCCTCCCGGCGGTGGGCAGCCCGGTGATCAGCGAGGACCGCACCGTCGGCCGGGTCACCTCGGTGGGCCACCACTACGAGATGGGTCCGATCGCCCTCGCCGTCCTCAAGCGCTCCGTCGACGCCTCGGCCGACCTGCTCGTCCAGGACGGGGAGGAGCGGTACGCCGCCGGCCAGGAGGTCATCGTCGCGCCCGATGCCGGCCAGGTGATCGGACGCGCGACCGGGTTCCTGAGGGCACCGCGATGAGCACGGGGGACGACGGCGGCACGCCACGGGACGGGAGCCTGATCCCGGGAGCCGGCGTGCACGCCGGCGGGCAGTCCGAAGCCGGCGCAGCAGCCGGTGACCCACAGCAGAGCGACGCACAGTCAGCAGCGGACGCAGCGGCCGCGATCGCCCTCGCCCATGCGCTGTTCGACGCCGCCCGGCAGGGCGACACCACGACGCTGGTGCGGTACCTCGACGCGGGCGTCCCCTTCACGCTGACGAACACGGCCGGGGACAGCCTGCTGATGCTCTCCGCGTACAACGGGCACCCGGCGATCGTCCGTGATCTCCTGGCCCGGGGCGCCGACGCCGACCAGGCCAACGACCGCGGACAGACACCGCTCGCTGGTGCCGTGTTCAAGGGCCACACCGAGGTGGCGAGACTCCTCGTCGAGGCAGGAGCCGATCCCGATGCCGGGACGCCGTCGGCCCGCGCCGCAGCGGAGATGTTCGGGCGGACGGACCTCGTGGGGCTGTTCGGCGAGTAGGGCCCGGATCCCGTGCCCGGGCTCACCGCCGACCGAGAGCCACCGAGGTCTGCGTCCCCGCGTACAGGAACCCCGCGCGGCGAGCCGTCCGCTGGGACGCGGTGTTGTCCGTCCTCGCACGCCACTGGGGCACGAGGCCCGCGGCCATGGCCTCCTCGACGGCGACGGCGGCCACGCGCCCCGCGTAGCCCTTGCGCCGTTCCTCCGGCGGTGTGATGGCGGCGATGTGGGCCAGGATGCCCTCCCAGATGTCGTACCCGGCGCCCGCCAGCGGCGTCGGCTGCGCATCTGCTGCGTCAGCGCTCCCGTCCACCAGGACGAACGGGTGCTCGACCCCGCCGAGATCCGCCTCGGCGACGTCGTCCGGCGGGCACCTGCGCTCGAGTGCGCGGACGAGCGCGGCCTCGCTCGAGACCACGGCGGGCGGCCCGTCGAACTCTGGCAGCGCATCGCAGAAGTACAGCTGGGCCTCGCCGAGAGCACGCCCCCCGTGATCGCGGGTGAGCGTCAGCAGCGTCGAGGCACTCCGCAGCTCCGGCCCGGCGAGGTCCCGCCCTGCCTCGACGGCCCAGGCCGGCCCCCTGAGGACCTCCCGCCCGAACAGCGTCACGAACGTCAGCAGGGAGGCGTCGTCGTCCGTGCTGTAGAGGCGTTCGGAGCCGCCGTCGCCGAGGGCACCGTCGTCGAGCCCGAGCAGGCGCGACCAGGCGAGCTGGATGATCGAGACCGTGCCCGGATCGAGGTGCATCGCTCAGCCGAAGAGGATGGCGGCTTCGTCGTAGCGGTGCTGGGGGACCCGCTTGAGGTTGCCGAGCGCCGCCTCGAATCCCACGTGCGCTATCTCCGTGCCGTTGAGGGACACCATGGTGCCCCACAGCTCGTCCGTCACCGAGTCGACGGCGGCCATGCCGAGGCGCGTGGCGAGGACGCGGTCGAACGACGTCGGGACTCCGCCGCGCTGGATGTGGCCGAGGATCGTGGCGCGGGTCTCGATACCCGTGCGTGCCTCGAGCTCGGGCGCGAGCTGGTCGGCGATCCCGCCGAGGCGGGGCCGGCCGAAGGTGTCGAGCCCGCGTTCGGAGTGGGCCTGCTCCATGTGCGAGGGGACGAAACCCTCGGCGACGACGACGAGGGGGGCACGTCCTCGGGCGTTCGCCGTCGACACCCATTCGGCGATCTGCTCGATGCTCGTCTGCTGCTCGGGGATCAGGATGGCGTGCGCGCCCGAGGCCATGCCGGCATGCAGGGCGATCCAGCCCACGTGGCGGCCCATCACCTCGGCGATCATGCAGCGGCTGTGCGACTCGCCCGTGGTGCGGAGCCGGTCGATGGCCTCCGTGGCGATCTGCACGGCCGTGTCGAACCCGAACGTGTAGTCGGTGGCGTCGAGGTCGTTGTCGACCGTCTTGGGGACGCCGACGATCCTGAGGCCGAGGTCGGTGAGCCGTTTGGCGGCGGCCAGGGTGCCCTCACCACCGATCGCGATCACCGCGTCGATGCCGAGGCGGTCGAGGTTCTCGCGAATGGCGTCCGCGCCGCCCTTGCCCTCGAAGGGATTGGTGCGGGACGTCCCGAGGATGGTGCCGCCCTGCTTCGAGATGCCCCTGACCGCGTGCCGCGGGAGGTCGACGACGTCGCCCTCGACGACCCCGCGCCACCCGTCGCGGAAGCCGACGAACTCCTGCCCGTGCACCTTGATGCCCTTGAGCACGGCACCGCGGATGACGGCGTTGAGCCCGGGGCAGTCGCCGCCGCTGGTGAGGATTCCGATCTTCATATGGCGTGGGGTTCCTTTGACGAGGAGGTGGATGGTCCAGCGGGAGCACGCCGTCGGGCCCGACTATGATTCTAGACACACACCGGTCCGCCGGCCGACGGCTGGCCCTCGGACCCTTGGACCCTCGGACCCTCGGACCCTCGGACCCTCGGACCCTCGGACCCTCGGGCACGAAGTCACGAGGGCGGGGGCGGAGGCGTGCCGCCGACCACGTAGGCTGGGGACCGTCCGGCGCACGAGGGCTCGAGCCCGTCCGATGCGCGCCCAGCCGGTCCGAGGAGGACACCCGCAGTGCCCCAGGCAGGTTTTGCGCCAGCGGCGCTGCGCATGGTCTTCATCTCCCGCCCCGTCCTCTGGATCAACACCCTGGGCACCGGCGTCGTCGGGATGTGGCTCACAGGCACGTTCTGGCAGGCGGAGGCACTCGCGCTCCTGGTCTGGCTCACGCTGCCGTTCAACCTGCTCATCTACGGCGTCAACGACATCTTCGACCAGGACACGGACGCCCTCAACCCGCGCAAGGGCTCGCTCGAAGGCGCCCGCATCAGGGCCTCGGAGGTCCGTGCCATCTGGCTCGCGGTCCTCGTCACGAACGTGCCGTTCCTCGCCTGGTTCGCGCTGACCCTTCCGCCGGCGGCCCTTGCCTGGATCGCGCTCTACGCGCTCGTCTTCGTCTTCTACTCCGCCCCGCCGCTGCGCTTCAAGGCGCGGCCGTACCTCGATTCGATCAGCAACGCCGCCTACGCGTTCCCGCTCGTCTTCGTCCCCTACGCACTCGGTGACAGGCCGGTGTGGGCGGCCGCGCTCGGCCTGATGGCCTGGAGCGCCGCGAAGCACACGTACGACGCCGTGCAGGACATCGACGAGGACAGGGGAGTGGGCATCACCACGACGGCCGTGCGTCTCGGCGTGCGCGGCGTCGTCGCCTGGAGCGGTGCGTGGTGGGCCGTCTCGACCGTGTGCTTCGCGCTGGTGAACATCCCCGTCGCCGTCGTGAACGCCCTGATCGCCGGCTGGCTCCTGTGGGGGCTGTACCGCGACCCGCGTCCCGAGACGGGGCACCGGCTGTACCGCTACTCGATCGCGTTCCCGTACGTCGCCGGCACCGTCGCGGGCGTCCAGCTCGTCGTCGCGCTGACGCTGGGCCTGTACCGATGAGCCGGGTCGTCGTCGTCGGCGGCGGGATCGGCGGCCTCACCGCTGCGGCGCTGCTCGGCCATGCGGGCCACAGCGTGACCCTGCTCGAAGCCGCCGACCACGTCGGCGGCAAGAGCCGCCGCATCGAGGTGGCAGGGCAGCGCATGGACACCGGGCCGTCGCTCCTCACCTTCCCGGGCGTGTGGCAGGAGCTCCTGGCGCTGCTGGATGCCGTCGCCCCCGGGGCACCCGCTTCGACCATGGCTTCCAGTGCCGGTTCGAGTGCCGGTTCGTCGACCCGTCTGCCGTCCGGTTCGCCGTCCCGGCCCACCGACGCCGCGGGCATCGCGGACCTCCGCCTCGAACGGCTCGAGGAGGTCGGCACCTACTACCACCGGGGCGAGGCGTGCCCGCTGCCCGTGCCCGAGGGCCACCCCTGGCACGAATCATGGGTACGCTTCGCCGCCGAGCACGGCGTCCTGGGCGGAGACGTGTCGCGCCTGCTGACCACGGCTCCGCTCGATCCGTCGGCCTATCCGGCACTGAGCCGGCTGGGCAGGCTGTACGGCCGGAAGCTCACCACCCGCAGCTACCTCGACAGCCTGCCGTGGCTGCCCGACGGCCTGCGCGAGGTGATTGCGATCCACACCCTCAACGCCGGCGTGAGCCCCACCCGCACACCCGCCCTGTACGCGAGCATGCCCGCCATCATGGCGCAGGACGGCGTCTGGATCCCGGAGGGCGGCATCTACGAGCTGGTGCTGGCCCTCGAACGGCTCGCGGTCGACGCCGGCGTCGAGATCCGCACGGGCGAGCCCGCGCAGCGCATCGGACGGCGGCGGGTGATCACCGCCTCGGGCACCTACCCGGCCGACGCCGTCGTCGGTGCGCTCGACGCCCACCGCCTCGGTGGACTGCTCACGGGCCGCCCGCCCCGGACCCCGCGGAAGCTCACCTGCTCCGCCGTCGGTATCTACGCCGTGCTCGCCCGGCCGCTGCCCGAGGGGACGAGCCGCCACGGGGTCATCATGCCGGACGACCCTGCGGCGCTGTACGCGAGCCTCGAGGCCGGCGACGAGCCGCAGCAGACCATGGCGTTCGCCAACTACTACCCGGCGCACGGGGTGTACCCGAATGCGTCGGCCACGCTCGCGCTGCTCCTGACCGCGCCGGCCAACGGGAAGACGTACTCGCTCGAGGACCCCTTCGTGCGGCGCGAACTCGACAGGACCACGCGGGTGCTGGGACTGCCCGAGCCGATCCAGGACTATTTCACGCGCCACGAGATCCTCGATCCCGGCTACTTCGGTGAGCAGGGCTCGGCCGGAGGGGCCCTGTACGGAGCGGTGCACCCCGCGTGGATGAGCGGACCGTTCCACGTACCGCCCTACTCGGATCCGGTGAGGCCGTGGCTGTGGCGCGTGGGGGCGTCGGTGCACCCCGGCGGAGGGCTGCCGGCCGTGCTCGGCGGGGCGATGATGTCCACGCAGAAGCTCCTGGCTCGGCTCGGTCCGGCGTAGCCGCCGCGCGCTCGGCCTCAGCCGCGCGGAGCGGCTTCCACGGGTTCCGTCGTCGCCCGCCCGGAGGGCGCGGCCCCTGCCAGTTGCAGGCGACGCCGGACGAGCAGGACGATCAGCGCGGCCGCCAGGACGGCAGGGAACACGAGCCCCGAGAAGACGCACACGCCCAGCCACAGGAACATCGAGACGAGCAGGCTGTCGACGAGTCCGGGCCGCAGGGGTTCCTCGGTGAGCCGGCGGCCGCCGATCCGGACCATGATCGCCGAAGCGATCAGCCCGGAGACGAGCCACCCGGCGTAGTTGGAGAGCGGAACGCCGTAGTACGGACCGCCGCCCGGCCAGATCCAGAAGCCGAGCGCCGCTGCGCCCGGGTCGAGGACGCCGTCGACGACGACCAGCAGCAGCCCGCCGAGGACGACCCTGCGCAGCGCCGTGCCCGTCCCGGACACCACGGCCACCGCGCCGATGACCAGCGGGACGTAGGAGAGCGGCAGCAGGTACGGCACGAGGCCGAGGATCGTGGGGCCGAGCGGGTCGCCGTAGTAGAACTCGCCGTAGGGGTAGCCCGTCGCCACCCCGAAGCCCTCGATGAGGTAGCCGAAGACGGACACGGCGACGAGTGCCGCCACCCCGCGTGCGACCCCGAACTGCCGGACGAGCGCCACGAACGCGGGCAGTGCGATCAGCAGGTTGAAGCCGTAGGACGCGTACTCGGCACCCTCGACGTCGGGGAACCGGACCACGAAGTAGCCGGAGACGAAGAGGAAGGCACAGGACGCGATGAGCAGACGGGGGAATCGGCGGGGGAATCGGCGGGGGACTCGGCGGGGCACTCGGCGGGCGGTGGGTTTCGGCACGCTCTCCATCCTCGCAGGTCACACGGCGGAAGGGGCACCCGCGGTGTGCGCGGATGCCCCTTCCCCGGGGCGGGTCGTGGAGCCCTAGCGGCCGATGACCTTCTGCAGGACGATCGTGCCGTCGGTCGCCGGGAGCAGCAGCCACAGCACCAGGTAGAGCGGGAGGCCGATGAAGGGGAGCAGGAAGCTCAGCAGCATCGCGATGCGTACGTAGCTCACGCGCCAGCCGTACTGCCGGGCGATGCCGGACGCGATACCGCCGAAGATACCGCCGGGGGCCCGCTTGACGGGGGAGGAGCGGAGGATGCGGTAGAAGGATTCCATGGTGTGCCTTTCATAGGAGGGGCTGGTACGCCGCTCGGTCGGAGCTGGTGTGCCGCGGTCAGTAGGTCGGCAGGTCGTCGTCGCGGTCGTCCGGTGTCGGTCGTGTCCGCAGTGACAGGATGCCACCTGCCACCAGGGAGAGTCCGACGCCGACCAGCAGGCCGAGGGCCACGATCACCGGGTCGATGGCGAGGGCGACGAACTGGCTGACGAGGAGCAGGACGGCGACGGCGAGGAGCACGGCCCCCCAGACGATCGTGACGACGCGTGCCCGCCTCTTCGGTCGGGTCAGTGAGGTGCTCATGGGGTGTCTCCTGCGGGGGTGCTGGGGCTGGGAACGGGGCTGGGGGTGGGATCGGCGTCGTCGCCCGCGGTGGTCCTGATCGTCACGTCGCTCAGGGCGCCGCGCACCTCCAGGATGAGGGCGGCGCCGGTCGCGTCGGGGTTCAACTCACTGCTGCTCAGCTGCAGTACGCCGCCGTCGCTCTCGAACCGGGGCGACGCGGAGTCGACGATGGAGGGCGCCCCCTGGGCGTCGGCGCTGCCGAGTGCCATCCGGGTGCGCACCTCGACGGGGACGTCCTCGGGGACGATCACGGTGACGTCGCTCGCCAGCGAGTTGACCGGCACGACGACGTCGCGCGCGGGCCTGGGCAGGTCGGCGAGGTCGATCGTCGTCTGGGCCACCAGGACGCTGTACCCGTCGGAGGCCGCCTGCAGCGATGTCGGCGCGGTCCTGGACTCCTGGGCGACGATCCACGCCCCTCCGGCCACGGTGAACGAGGCGATGAGCGCGCCGATCGTCGCTAGGGCTGCTGTCACCCCGACCAGCCCCGAGGTGCGTCCCCGGATGCCGAGCGCCACGACGCCGAGGGCGAGGACGATCGCGGCCGTCGCGAGCGCCACGACGGCCGCATCGGCGACGTCGAGCACGTTCGTGTAGTCGAGCGCGAGGACGATGGCGGCGACCGTCAGGGCACCACCGATGAGGAGCGCCGTGGCGGGTCCGGAGGGGCGGGGCTGACGGTTGTCGATGCTGCGGCCCTTGGTGGGAGGGGTCCTGGTGTCGAGGACCCCTGGTCCAGGGTAGGCCGAGGCGTCGGACCAGCCCTGGTACGGCTGGTAGGGCTGATACGGCTCGTACGGTTGCGTGTAGTCCCGGGTTCCTGCGACGGCCGTGTCGGGCCGGTACGGCAGGGGGACGGTCCGGTAGGTGTCCTCGTCCTGCGCCATGTCCTGCGCGTCGTTCCCCACCCCTGCGTTCCCGGGACCGTCCGTATCCGCCGATGCATCGGAAGCGGTACGAGCTGAGGAGCCGGCAGGACCGGTACCGGGGGAGTCCTTGTCGCCGGTGGTGCCGGCCGGATCCCCGATGCCGGTGGGACCCCCGAACCCGGTGGGACCCGTGGATCCGGTGGGACCCCCGAACCCGGTGGGACCCGCAGGACCTCCGAAACCGCTCGGACCCCCGGGAGCCGATCCGCCGGTCGGTCCGGTCGGTCCGGTCGGTCCGGTAGAGCCTGGCCCGGAGAAACCCGGTCCGGTGGGTGGCACAGGGCCACTACCCGGACCGCCGCCGAAGCCCTGGGGGCCGCCGCCCGGCGTCCCTGCAGGAGCCTTGCCGCCACTCGAGCGATTCACGATCCAGTAGACGAAGAGGATGACTGCGCCGATCCAGAACAGGGTCCAGAGGAGCCCGCCGCCCTCCCCTCGGAAGGGGACGTTCGGACCCCACAGCCCGACCGTGACCAGGACCGCCGCCCCGGTCAGCCCGGACGTCCACGATCCGCGGTGGGCCTGCTCCAGGTGGATACGCCCGTCGGGCTCCGGGAGCAGCGCCCAGGCGAGGCCGTAGAGCAGCACGCCGATTCCGCCGAAGACCGCCAGGACGACGATCAGTCCGCGGACGAGGGCCAGGTCCAGACCCGTGCGGCGGGCCACACCACCGGAGACCCCGCCCAGCCAGCGGTCGGGCGTCCGGGTGATGTCCAGGCTGCGGATCCAGCGGTAGAACGACGACGACGTGGGGTGCCCCGTCGGATGGGATGCGGCCGGTTCTTGCTGCCAGGACGGCCCGCCTGGATTCGGTGCTGAGGTCATGCCTCCATGCTTCCTCCCGCACCGGGTGCGCGGTATCGGGGCCGACCCTGATTGAACCCTGAGAACCCCCTGATTCCTGTCAGGGAGCGGTCCGCTCAGGGCTTCTGTATGTTGTGATGTTGCTATGAGACCTCCGCTGCTGCGCAGATCCGACGGCGTGATCGCCGGAGTCTGCGCCGGACTCGCGGTGCACCTGGGCATCTCGCCGTCCTGGGTCCGCGTGGGCATGGCAGTCCTGACCCTCGCCTCGGGTGCCGGGATCCTGCTCTATGCCTGGCTCTGGGTCTTCGTCCCCACCGCCGCGGACAAGGCGGCCGAGGCGGGCCGGAAGAGCGGCCCCGCTGCCTTCATGGACGGTGCCGGTAGCGGCCCGGGCATCAGCCGTCCCGTCGGTACCGGCTTGGCCTACGGGCCCGTCCCTCCGCGCGGCGCTCGCGGTACCGATCCCGGCAGCACAGCCAGGACAGGCAGCTCGGGCAGCTCGGGCAGCTCGGCCGGCCCGGGCAGTCCAGCCGCCCCAGCCGGCTTGGCCGGCCCGGGCAGTCCAGCCGCCCCAGCCGGCTTGGCCGGCTCAGCCAGTTCAGGAACCCCGAGCGGCCCTGGCTCTGTCGGCCGCGGCAGCGCGGGCGGCACCGGCGATCCTCAGGGAGGGTCGCCCCGGGGCTCCCTCGCTCCGGTCGGCCCCGGGACCGCGGTTCTCTTCGACGCCGACTCCTGGCGTGACCGCTCCATGAGCGCCGGCCGCCGTGAGATCCTGTTCGGCACCGCCCTGCTGCTGGCCGCGGCAGTACTCGTGGTGCAGCTGCTCGGCGTCCAGGTCAACTGGGGTTTCCTCCTGCCCATCGCCGTCGTGGCGACGGGTGCCGCCCTGGCCTGGGCCCAGCTCGACGAGGTGCGCCGTGCCAGGGTCATGGACCGCGCAGGGGCGGGGCGGGTCGGAGGGACGCTGCGGCTGATCGCGGGCATCGTGCTCGTGGTGGTCGGAGTGCTCGTCGCCCTGTCCAGCAGTGGCTCGTGGACTCTGACGGTCGCTACTCTCGTTGCCGTCCTCGCCGTCCTCGCGGGCGTCGGGCTGGTCCTCGCCCCATGGGGCCTGAAGTTCTGGCGCGATCTCGAGCGGGAACGGGCGGGCCGCGTGCGGGAGACGGAGCGCGCGGAGATCGCGGCCCACCTGCACGACTCCGTCCTGCAGACCCTCGCGCTCATCCAGAACCGCGCCGATTCCGAAACGGACGTGCTGCGCCTGGCCCGTGCGCAGGAGCGTGAACTGCGCCAGTGGCTGTTCGCGGATCCCGCGCGAGATCCGGGCAGCCTCGCCGAGCGCCTGCGCGTCATGGCCGGCGAGATCGAGGACCTGTACGGCCACCCGGTCGCCGTCGTCGCGGTGGGGGACGCCGCCCTCGGGCCCGCGGAGGACGCCCTGGCGCAGGCGGCACGGGAGGCCATGCTGAACGCGGCGAAGCACGCGGGCGTCGCTGTGTCCGTCTACCTCGAGGCGGGCACCGACGCCGTCGAGGTCTTCGTCCGGGACCGCGGCCCCGGGTTCGACCCGGCGTCCGTCCCCGGGGACCGCCTCGGGATCCGCGAATCGATCCACAGCCGGATGGCCCGTCATGGCGGGTCCTCGGACCTGCGCAGCGACGAGGACGGCACCGAGGTGCGGCTCAGGTTGCCCACCGCCGTCCGCCGCAGTGCCTGATCCCTTCATCCCACCCGCCGGGGCGTTCGTCTAGGCTGGCGGCAGCACGGGCGCGGAGGTACCGCGGTCCGCACGCACGACGGACCACGCACGACGGACCACACACGACGGACCACGCACGTCAGGTCAGGCATGACGGACCACGCACGTCAGGTCAGGCATGACGGACGGCCGGCAGGACGGCCAGGGGGAGGACAGCGATGAACAGCGACGACCCGCTGACGGAAGCGGCGATGCCCGGGACGGTGTCGGTGGTGATCGTCGACGACCACGGCATCTTCCGCTCCGGCCTCAGGGCAGCGCTCGGTCCGGTGATCCGTGTACTCGGCGAGGCCGCCACGGTCGAGGAGGCCGAAGCCGTCATCACCGCCACGGCGCCCGACGTCGTCCTCCTCGACGTGCACCTGCCCGGGGGCCGGGGAGGCGGCGGGGCGGAGGCCATCCACCGCTGCGCCCGGCGCGGAACCACGTCGCGATTCCTCGCCCTCAGCGTCTCGGACTCCGCCGAGGACGTCGTCGCCGTCATCAGGGCCGGCGCTCGCGGCTATGTCACCAAGACCATCTCCGGTCCGGAGATCACCGACGCGGTGCAGCGCATCGCCTCGGGCGACGCCGTGTTCTCACCGCGCCTCGCCGGGTTCGTGCTCGATGCGTTCGGGACCGCGTCGGTCGCCGTCGACGACGAGCTCGACCGCCTCTCGGCCCGCGAGCTCGAGGTCATGCGGCTCATCGCCCGCGGGTACAGCTACAAGGAGACGGCGAAGGAACTGTTCATCTCCGTGAAGACCGTGGAGACCCACGTGTCCGCGGTGCTGCGGAAGCTCCAGCTGTCCTCGCGACACGAACTCACGCGCTGGGCGACGGAGCGCAAGCTGCTCTGAGCCCGCTCCCGGACTAGCGCGCCGAGCCGAGGAACTCCTGGAGACGGGCGACGCCGGTCGCGAGGTCCTCGTCTCCCAGGGCGTAGGACAGCCGCAGGTAGCCGCTCGGTCCGAACGCCTCACCGGGCACGACGGCGACCTCGACCTTCTCGAGGATCAGCGTCGCGAGCTCCGCGGAGGTCGTCGGGGTGACACCGTCGAAGCTGCGGCCGAGCAGTGCGCGCACGTCCGCGTAGGCGTAGAAGGCGCCGTGCGGCGTGGGGCACTCGACGCCCTCGATCTCGTTCAGTGCGGACACCATCGCCCGGCGACGGCGGTCGAAGGCCACCTTCATCTCGTCGACGGCCGTCAGCGGTCCCGAGACCGCTGCGAGCGCCGCCATCTGAGGGACGTTGGACACGTTCGAGGTCGCGTGCGACTGCAGGTTCGTGGCCGCCTTCACGAGGTCCTTCGGGCCCACCATCCAGCCGACACGCCAGCCGGTCATCGCGTAGGTCTTCGCGACGCCGTTGAGGACGACCACCTTGTCGCCGAGCGACGGGGCGGCCGTCGCGATCGACGTGAACGGCACGCCGTCGTAGGTCAGGTGCTCGTAGATCTCGTCCGTCACGACCCAGAGCCCGCGCGCCGCGGCCCACTCCCCGATCTCCCGGACCGTGTCGGCACCGTACACGGCCCCGGTGGGGTTCGACGGCGAGACGAACAGCAGCACCTTCGTGCGCGGCGTCAGGGCGGCCTCGAACTGGTCCACGGTCACGAGGTAGCCCTGCTCCGGGCCGGCGAACACCTCTACGGGTACGCCGCCGGCGAGCCGGATGGCCTCCGGGTAGGTGGTCCAGAACGGTGTGGGCACGAGGACCTCGTCGCCCGGATCCAGCAGGCCCGCGAAGGACTCGTAGACCGCTTGCTTGCCGCCGTTCGTCACGAGGACCTGGGCGGGATCCACCGCGTAGCCGGAATCGCGCAGGGTCTTCTCGGCGATCGCCTGCTTGAGCTCCGGGAGGCCGCCGGCCGGGGAGTAGCGGTGGAACCTCGGCTGCCGTGCGGCCGCGATCGCCGCCTCCACGATGTAGTCCGGCGTGGGGAAGTCCGGCTCACCCGCGCCGAATCCGATGACCGGCCGCCCCGCGGCCTTCAGTGCCTTGGCCTTCGCGTCGACCGCCAGCGTCGCCGACTCCGCGATCGAGTCGATCCGCCGGGAGATCCGGGGAAGTGCTGCGCGGAGTCGGTCGTCGGTCGTCGCGTTCATCGGGTCCCGTTCCGTGAGGGTCTCTTGTCAGGCTCCAGCTTAGGCGCTGGGGCCCGGGCGGCCCCGATCGGAGGCCCGGCGGTGGCGCAGCGCATCGCACGGGAACCGCGGCGACGAGGCTTCCGGGCGTCGGCCCGGCGGCCCGGTTCGACGTTCTGCCGGTGAATGCGTAGACTTGACCCTCGGTGTTGAAACACCACGCTGGTTCGTGCCCTCGCGGGGACCTCCGGAGTGGAAGCAGTACGTGTTCAAAGCCAAAGGGTAGTGGCGCAATTGGTAGCGCAGCGGTCTCCAAAACCGCAGGTTGCAGGTTCGAGTCCTGTCTGCCCTGCGCGTGGCCTTCGCGGAAAGCTCGCGAAGGCACGGCAGAAACAGATCACGAAGCCCCGGCGCAGGCACAGGCCCCGCGCGGCGGTAAACATGATCAGCTGGGGGCGCCACTGGTGGTCCGGCTGGAACACCACACAGATTGATGAGGTTGACGGTGACCGATACGGCTGCGAGCAGCTCCAAGGGAAGCCCTGCCGAGAAGAAGGCTCCCCGACGCGGGTTCTTCGGACGCATCATGCTGTTCATCCGCCAGGTGCTCGCGGAACTCGGGAAGG
Source organism: Arthrobacter sp. TJ-238 (assembly GCF_058269215.1). Lineage (NCBI taxonomy): Bacteria > Bacillati > Actinomycetota > Actinomycetes > Micrococcales > Micrococcaceae > Arthrobacter > Arthrobacter sp. TJ-238. The sequence goes on from NZ_JBZCNH010000004.1 coordinate 468,948, forward strand.
TCGTCACGCCCACCCGCCGGGAACTGGTCAGGTTCACCATCACCGTCCTCGTCTTCGTGGTCATCATGATGCTCATCGTGACCGCCCTGGACCTCCTGTTCGGGGCCGGCGCGGTCTGGGTCTTCGGAGACAACTGACCCCGACCGCAGGAATGCACGCTCCGTTACGGCTGTTGACGTGTCGGGTCGATTACAGGCAAGCAAGACAACTCTCGAAAGCAGGCGGCTAGGTGTCCGAGCAAGAACTCGAACGGCAGATCACTCCCGAAGATGGTCTGGAGAACGAGGAGTACGGAGCGGGGGCGGACGCCTCCGACCTCGACGTGCCTGCTGAGGACTCCGACGCGCAGCCCTCCGCCACGGACGTCTCCGCCGAGGACGGACTCCTCGCGGACGACGTCGAGGCCGACGAGTCCGATGCCGCCGACGCCGACATCGAGTCCGACGCCGCCGACGCCGACATCGAGGCCACTGCCACGGATGCCGTCGACGAGGCCGCAGGCTCCATCGACGAGGCAGCCGCCTCGGAGGGCGACGACGCCCCCGCCGAGGAGGCCCCCGACCCGGTGGCCGACTTCAAGGCCAAGCTCCGACGCCAGGAGGGTGACTGGTACGTCATCCACTCCTACGCCGGGTACGAGAACCGTGTGAAGGCGAACCTCGAGACCCGCATCCAGACCCTGGACATGGAGGATTACATCTTCGAGATCCAGGTGCCCATGGAAGAGGTCGTGGAGATCAAGAACACCACGCGGAAGATCGTCAACCGCGTGCGTATCCCCGGCTACGTCCTCGTCCGGATGGATCTCACCGACGAGTCCTGGGGCGCGGTGCGCCACACCCCGGGCGTCACCGGCTTCGTGGGCAACGCCCACAACCCCGTCCCGCTGAGCCTGAACGAGGTGTTCTCGATGCTCGAGCACACCATCGTGCACACCGACGCCGAGTCGGGCAAGCCGGTCCAGCCGCAGTTCACCCCGGCCACCGTCAACTTCGAGGTCGGCGAGTCCGTCACCGTCAACGAGGGTCCCTTCGAGACCCTCCCGGCGACCATCTCCGAGATCAAGCACGAGTCGCAGCAGCTCGTCGTGCTCGTCTCGATCTTCGAGCGCGAGACCCCGGTCACGCTCTCCTACAACCAGGTCACCAAGATCCAGTAAAGCTTCGGCGCCTCCCGGCTTGCTTCGCCGGGGAGTGCCGTCAGGCCGTCACGCCAGAACGGCCACCACCCCGCAGGACGCTCCTGTCCGGCGGGAACGCAATGCAAGAGAAGGACCCTTTCATGGCCCCCAAGAAAAAGGTCACCGGCCTCATCAAGCTGCAGATCAACGCAGGCGCCGCCAACCCGGCTCCTCCGATCGGTCCCGCGCTTGGCCAGCACGGTGTCAACATCATGGAATTCTGCAAGGCGTACAACGCCGCGACGGAGTCCCAGCGCGGCAACGTCATCCCCGTGGAGATCACGGTGTACGAGGACCGCTCGTTCACCTTCATCACCAAGACCCCTCCGGCAGCCGAGCTGATCAAGAAGGCAGCCGGCGTCGCCAAGGGTTCGGGCACGCCCCACACGGTGAAGGTCGCGAAGCTGACCAACGCCCAGGTCGAGGAGATCGCCACCATGAAGATGGAAGACCTCAACGCCAACGACGTGCAGGCAGCAGCGAAGATCATCGCCGGCACCGCCCGCTCCATGGGCATCACGGTCGAGGGCTGACAGCCCCCACCACCCGCCCGTGTCCGGTACCGCCGGACGAGGGCACACCACCATTTCACAGCACGACGCCGCCGCCCCGCGGGGCTGTCGTGAGTGGCAGGGCCGAGCGCGGTCCGATGACCACGACTGCATAAGGAGAACAAGCAGATGGCACAGCGCAGCAAAGCATACAAGGGAGCTGCCGCGAAGATCGAGGCGGACAAGCAGTACGCCCCCCTCGAAGCGGTAGTCCTCGCGAAGGAGACCAACCCTTCGACGTTCGACGCCACGGTCGAGGTGTCCTTCCGTCTCGGAGTGGACCCCCGTAAGGCGGACCAGATGGTCCGCGGCACCGTGAACCTCCCCCACGGCACCGGCAAGACCGCCCGTGTCCTGGTCTTCGCGACCGGTGACCGGGCCGAGGCCGCCATCGCGGCCGGCGCCGACTTCGTCGGTTCGGACGACATGATCGAGAAGGTCTCCGGCGGCTGGACCGATTTCGACGCCGCGGTCGCCACCCCTGACCTCATGGGCAAGGTGGGCCGCCTCGGAAAGATCCTCGGCCCCCGCAACCTGATGCCGAACCCGAAGACCGGAACGGTCACGGCGGATGTCGCCAAGGCTGTCACCGACATCAAGGGCGGCAAGATCGACTTCCGTGTCGACAAGCACTCGAACCTCCACTTCATCATCGGCAAGGTCTCCTTCGACGAGCAGAAGCTGGGCGAGAACTACGCCGCGGCGCTCGAGGAGATCCTCCGCCTGAAGCCCTCGGCTTCCAAGGGCCGCTACATCCAGAAGGCCACCGTCTCCACGACCTTCGGTCCCGGCATCTCCGTCGACCCGAACGTCACCAAGGTCTTCGCCGTCTAGGCAGACCTCCCGATGAAGCCCCGCGGCCCGTGCCGCGGGGCTTTTTCGTGCCCGCCCGCCCTACTGGTTGGGATAACCCAATCAGTGCGCCTATGCTGGGCGGATGACCATCACGATCGACGAACTCCCGATCCCGGCGACCCTCGACGCACCCGGGGGCAGGGACTTCGCGCTGAGCGCCGCCGTCAGCAACGAGGTGGAGCGGGCCCTGTGGGGTCACGACGACTTCCTGCTGGACCTCCGGGAACGCCTCACCATGATGCAGCCCACGCCGGACCGCGAACGCGTCCTCGGGATCGCCCGGGAGCACGGGCACATCGTTGCGAACGCCCGCCTCAGCATCCCGCAGCGCGACAACCTGCGGACGGCCTATCTCCAGATCGAGGTGCTGGCCTCGCACAGGCGGCGGGGCACGGCCACCGCGCTGCTCGCCTTCATGGAGCAGCAGGCGGCGTTGCGCGGCAGGAGCATCATCATGTCCTGGAGCGATGCGCGCGCCGACCGGCAGGATGCACGGGACGGACGGATGCTCGCCCCGCCGACCGGCGCCGGCAGCTTCCCGGCCGACGACGCCTCGGCGGTCCTCGCCCTGCGCAGGGGATTCGAGCTTGTCCAGGTCGACCGGCAGAGCATCCTCGACCTGGACCTGCTGCGACAGGACCCGGACGGACCGGGCAGCCTGAGGGTGCATGAGTCCGCGGCCGCTGCGGCAGGGTCGGGCGAGTACACGCTTCTCGGCTGGACGGACCGCTGTCCGGAGGACCTGGTCGGGGACTATGCGCTCCTGCGGCAGCGGATGAGCACCGACCCTCCCCTCGGCGGGTTCGTCCAGGAGGAGGAGTTGTGGGACGCCGGGCGCATCCGCCGGGAGGAGGAGACAGCCCTCGCCGGCGGTGCATCGAGCCTCGTCTGCGCGGTACGGCACGCCGCCACGGGACGGCTGGTGGGGCACACCATCCTCGAGCGCTTCGGGGCGAGACCGGCCGTGGTGTACCAGGAGGACACGCTCGTGCTGGAGGAGCACCGCGGGCACCGGCTCGGCATGTGGCTGAAAGCGGTCAATCTCCGGCGCACCCTCGACGAGTGGCCGGACGCTCGGCGCGTCTACACCTGGAACGCCGAGGAGAACACCTTCATGCTCGCCGTCAACGTGGCACTCGGCTTCCGGCCGTCCGGCCGCACCGCCGGCTGGCAGAAGGTCCTGTCCTAGCGGGGGAGCCGGACGGCCCTCCGATTTGGCCGGCCCGCCCGCGTCGCGTACGCTGGAAGAACCAAAGACCGTCGGTCGATCCTCCTCCGCTTCCACCCGGTGCATCCGTGCGCCGATCGGAAGAAGGATCAGGATCCGAAAGTTCCCGTCAGGGACGGCCTACGCAGGTGATACGAAGCTCCTCTCCACCGGCCCCGCGCCCGTGTCGAGCAAGGCCCCGTGCATCTGCGCGGGGCGTTTTTTATTGGGAGCTGGAAAGCCGGCGCATATCCCCGGAAGGAGGGTTATGGCAACGCCAACAAAGGTTTCTGCAGTGGATGAGATCGCCACCGATTTCAAGGATTCCACCGCCGCTGTCCTGACCGAATACCGCGGGCTCACCGTCGCTCAGCTCAAGGACCTGCGTCGTGCCCTCGGCAACGACAACAAGTTCTCCGTCGTCAAGAACACCCTGACCGGCATCGCGGCGAAGGAGGCGGGCATCGACGCGTTCGACGGCCAGCTGTCCGGACCCACCGCGATCGCCTTCATCAAGGGTGACGCCGTCGCTGCAGCCAAGAGCCTCACGGATTTCGCGAAAGCCAACCCGAAGCTCGTCATCAAGACCGGAATCTTCGAGGGCAAGGCCCTCAACGCCTCCGAGGTCATCGCCCTGGCGGCCCTCGAGTCGCGTGAGCTCCAGCTGGCCCGTGTGGCAGGTGTCCTCAAGGCACCGATGTCCGCCCTGGCCCGCACGGTCGACGCACTGCGCGTCAAGCTCGAGGAGGAAGGCGGCGCTGCACCTGCAGCCGACGCCGACGCTCCTGCAGCCGAGGAGGCCGCTGCTCCCGCAGAGGCCGTCACGGAGGCTCCCGCCGCGGACGCTCCCACCGAGGAAGCCGCAGCAACCGAAGCGAACTAGTTTCGCTTCGCCCCACACACTGAAGGTGCTTGCACCACTAAAGGAAGGACGCCTCCCATGGCGAAGCTCACCAACGAAGAGCTCATCGAAGCTTTCAAGGAACTGTCCATCATTGAACTCTCGGACTTCGTGAAGCTGTTCGAGGAGACCTTCGATGTCACCGCTGCTGCCGTTGCAGTTGCAGGCCCCGCCGGTGGCGGCGCCGAGTCCGTCGAAGAGGAGCAGACCGCGTTCGACGTCGTCCTCGAGGCTGCCGGTGACAAGAAGATCGCAGTGATCAAGGAAGTTCGCGCGCTCACCTCGCTCGGCCTCAAGGAAGCCAAGGACGTTGTCGACAGCGCCCCCAAGGCCGTCCTCGAGGGCGTCACCAAGGAAGCCGCAGACAAGGCCAAGGAGGCCCTCGAGGCCGCCGGCGCCACCGTCACCCTCAAGTAACACCCCTGCACCCGTGGCCGGCACACGCCGGACCGCCGCAGGACGAAAGAGCCCCGCTTCTCGCGAAGCGGGGCTCTTTCTTCGTTTCCAGGGGCGGGGACGGTCAGCGCCAGAGCAGGAGCGCCTCGCCCTGCCCGCCGCCGCCGCACAGGCTCACGGCCGACTTCCCGCTCCCGCGCCGCGCCAGTTCCAGGGCGGCGTGGAGGGCCAGGCGCGCGCCGGACGCGCCGATCGGGTGTCCGAGGGCGATCGCGCCACCGTGGATGTTGCACTTCTCCAGCGGGTAGTCGAGATCCTCGAGCGACTGGACGGCCACCGATCCGAATGCCTCGTTGATCTCGATGAAATCGAGTTCCCCGGTCGTCCAGCCGGCGCGGTCCAGGGCCTGCCGGATCGCGGCCGAGGGCTGGGAGTGGAGGGTGTTGTCCGGGCCTGCGACCTGTCCGGGCCGTCCTACGACGGCGAGGACGGTGAGTCCGGCCTCCTCGGCGTAGGACCGCGTGGTGACGACGAGGGCCGCGGCGCCGTCGGACAGGGGCGACGAGTTGCCGGCCGTGATGGCGCCGTCGGGATTGAACGCGGGGCGCAGCGCCGCGAGCGACTCGACGGTGGTCGTCGGGCGGATGCCCTCGTCGGTGGTGAGGACGACGTCGTCGCCCTTCCGCCGGCGCACGGTGACGGGGACGATCTCCTCGGTGAGGATACCGCCGTCGGACGCGTCCGCGGCACGGCGGTGGGAGGCCGCCGCGACCTCGTCCTGGGCTGCACGGGGGATCTCGAGGCGGACGTTCCCGCGCTCCGTCGAGGCGCCCATCGACTCGTCGTCGAAGGCATCGGTCAGGCCGTCGTGGGCCACGGAGTCGAGGGCCTGCAGGGAGCCGTAGGTCCAGCCCTGCCGGGAGCCCGGCAGCAGGTGGGGACCGTGCGTCATCGACTCCTGCCCGCCGGCCACGACCACGCGGGCCTCACCGCTGCGGATGAGGCGGGCGGCGTCGATCACCGCCGTCAGACCGGAGAGGCAGACCTTGTTCAGGGTGACGGCGGGGACGTTCCACGGGATGCCGGCCTTCACGGCCGACTGCCGTGCGGGGTTCTGGCCGCAGCCCGCCTGCACCACGTGCCCCATGATGACGGCGTCGACGGTGCCTGCGTCGACGCCCGCGCGGTCCAGCGCCGCCGTGATCGCGAGCGCGCCGAGCTCGACGGCGGTGAAGGAGGCGAGCTGTCCGTTGAGGCGCCCGAGGGGTGTGCGGGCACCTCCGACGAGGACGACGTCGTCGGGGGTCGGCGTGGGTGTCGCCATGGTGGGACTCTCTTTCATCGTTGAAATGGTGCCGCTCCAAGCGTAGGCGCTGCGGCGGGCCGGACCCGCCTCCGGGGTCAGGCGGACGCGCGCGGGCCCGGTCCGTCGGCGCCCTGCGGGTAGAGCAGGGGGAGCTGCAGCGTGAGCCAGGGACTGAAGGCCCAGGGCGTCGCCGTGACCGCACGGACGAGCTGCGGGGCGTCCACCCATTGGAAGTCCATGACCTCCTCGGGCAGGGGATCCACGGCGCCGTCCGCGACGGCGGTGTAGACGGGGCAGATCTCGTTCTCGACGATGCCCGACGCATCGACCGCGCGGTACCGGAAATCGGGCACGGCCGGCCGGATGTCCCGGATGGTGAAGCCCAGCTCCTGCGCCGCGCGGCGGTTCACCGCGTCCTCGAAGGCCTCCCCGGGCGCGGGATGCCCGCAGAAGGAGTTGGTCCACACGCCGGGCCAGGCCTTCTTGGACAGGGCGCGGCGGGTCACGAGGATGCGGCCCCGATCGTCGAACACGTGCGTGGAGAAGGCCAGGTGCAGGGGCGTCTCGAGCGTGTGGACGGTCGACTTCTCGTGCGTCCCCAGCGGCGTGCCGTCCTCGGCGAGCAGCACCACGAGCTCGGTCTCCGTGCCCGTCCGCTCCGCGGCTGCCGCGTCCTGCCGCGTGGTTCCTGCTTCGCTCGCCATCGTGGCACCCTTTATTCGCTGATGATCCGGCCGGCGGGTCCGCCACTGCCGGGCAGCCGGTCCGGCTGCCTGCGCCCCGCATTTCGTCAGGGGCACCCTATCCGTTGTTTACTTTACCTATGGACATGGACACCTTGCTGGTCGAGCCCGCCGGGCTCGAGCAGGTCGAGGATGCCCTCGGGCGGTTCTTCGAGGAGTCCAAGGTCCGCGCGGCGAAGATCGGCCCCGGCTACCACACGCTGTGGGAGACCCTCGAGCGATGCACCGCCGGCGGCAAGCGGTTCCGCCCCCGCATGGTCATGTCCGCCTACCAGATGCTCGGCGGCCGCGACCTCGAGAACGCCGCCGAACTGGGCGCGGCCTTCGAACTGCTGCACACCGCGCTGATCGTGCACGACGACGTGATCGACCGGGACTTCGTCCGCCGCGGCATCCCGAACGTCTCCGGCCACTACCGCAGCGTCGCCGAGGGCGCAGGCATGTCGCCGGACGGTGCACGCCATGTCGGGCTCTCTGCGGGTGTGATCGCGGGCGACCTCGCCCTGTCCAACGCCTACCGGCTGCTCGAGCGCGTCGAGGCGCCGGCCGTCACGCGGCGCCGCCTCGGGACCATCCTCGACGAGGCGGTCTTCGCCTCGGCCGCGGGAGAGTTCCTCGACATCGAGTCCTCGCTCGATCCCGCCATGCCCCCGCTCGAGGACATCGTCCACATGGCGCGCCTCAAGACCTCGGTGTACTCCTTCGAGGGACCGCTGCAGGCCGGCGCCGTCCTCGCGGAGGCGGACGAGGAGGTGATCGTGCGGCTCGGCGAGTTCGGCCGCGACGCCGGCATCGCCTACCAGATCGCCGACGACCTGCTGGGCGTGTTCGGCAACGAGACGCGCACCGGGAAGACCAACTGGGGCGACCTGCGGGAGGGCAAGCGCACGGCGCTGATGTCCTTCGTCGCGGCACGCCCGGAGTGGGACAGGATCTCCTCGCTGGTCGGCAGTCCCGGCATGTCCGCCGCCGACGCCGACTACGTCCGTCGCATCCTCGTCGACAGCGGCGCCAAGGACTACTCCGCCGGCCTCGCCGCGGACTACGCCTCCCGGGCCCGGACCCACCTCGAGTCCGGTGCGGTGCCACCGGCGCTGCGGACCGCCCTCGAGCCCGTGGTCACCGCCGTCGTGGACCGGGTGCGCTGAGTGGGTATCGACGACTCGCTCGCGCGCTACACCGCGGCCGCCTATCGGACCTCGGCCGAGGTGATCCGCTGCTACTCGACGTCGTTCGGGATGGCCGCGCGCACCCTCGACCGCAGCACGCGGGCCCATATCGAGGCGGTGTACGCACTCGTCCGGGTGGCCGACGAGATCGTCGACGGCGCCGCTGCTGGAGCGGGGATCCCGCCCGCCGACGTGGAGCGGCTCCTCGACGACCTCGAACGCGAGACCGGGCGGGCGATCGCGACGGGCTACAGCGCCAACCTCGTGGTGCACGCCTTCGCGGCCACCGCGAGGAGCACGGGGATCGGCACCGACCTGACGCGGCCCTTCTTCGCCTCGATGCGCGCGGACATCACGCAGCGCGAGCACACGCAGGAGTCCTTCGACCTGTACGTGTACGGGTCCGCGGAGGTGGTGGGGCTCATGTGCCTGCGGGTCTTCCTCGTCGGACGACCCGTGACCCCGGAGGAGGACGCCGTCCTCGTGGACGGCGCACGGCACCTCGGCGCCGCCTTCCAGAAGATCAACTTCCTGCGGGACCTCGCCGAGGATTTCTCGACCCTCGGTCGCAGCTACTTCCCCGGCGTGCGCCCCGGCAGCTTCGGCGAGGCCGACAAGATCCGGTTGCTGGACGACATCGACGCGGACCTGCGGATCTCCGCCGCGGCACTGCCCGGCCTGCCCGCGACGCCGCGCCGCGCCGTCGCCCTCGCGCAGGGGCTGTTCACCGAACTCGCGGCCAGGCTCCGGCGCACCCCGGCCGACGAACTGCTCCGCGCACGCGTCCGGGTCCCCAACCCGGTGAAGTTCCGCATCCTGGCGAAAGCCTTCACCGGTCGCGCGATACCGGAAGCCACCGCGCAGGAGAGGACGGCATGACCGCACAGCAGAGCGAGCGTCACCGGGTAGGTGCACAGGACGTCGTCGTCATCGGTGGCGGGATCGGCGGCCTGGCGACGTCGGCCCTGCTGGCGCGGGAGGGCCACCGCGTCACGCTGCTCGAGAAGCGCGACCAGGTGGGCGGGCGCGCAGGGTCCTGGGAGCAGGACGGCTTCCGCTTCGACACCGGCCCGTCCTGGTACCTGATGCCCGAGGTCATCGACCACTTCTTCAGGCTCATGGGCACGAGCGCCGCCGAGCAGCTGGACCTCGTGAAGCTCGACCCCGGCTACCGCGTGGTGTTCGAGGCCGGGGGAGCCGTCGACGTCCCCGCGGACCGCGAGGCCGTCACGAAGCTCTTCGAGTCCCTCGAGGCGGGAGCGGGGGAGCAGCTCTCGCACTACCTCGACTCGGCGGAGGACGCCTACGAGATCGCCAAGAAGCGCTTCCTCTACTCCACCTACCAGTCGTTCCTGCCGTTCCTGCGGCCCGATGTCCTGAAGCGTCTGCCGCGTATCGGCTCGCTGCTGCTGCAGCCCCTGCAGTCCTTCGTGGAGAAGCGCTTCACCGACCCCCGCATCCGGCAGATCCTCGGCTACCCGGCCGTGTTCCTCGGGAGCTCGCCCTTCGACGCCCCGAGCATGTACCACCTGATGAGCCACCTCGACCTCGACGACGGCGTGCTCTACCCGATGGGCGGCTTCACCACCCTCATCGAGGCCATGCGCCGCGTGGCCGTGGCGGCCGGCGTGCAGATCCGCACGGGCGCCGACGTCGTCGCGATCGACACCACGCCGCGGCGGACCGGACGCTCCCCGCTCGACCGGCAGGCGGCGAGCGTGCGGGCGGTCACCTACCGCACCGACGGCACCACGACGTCGATCGACGCCGACATCGTCGTCTCCGCCGCGGACCTCCACCACACCGAGACCACGCTGCTGCCGGCCGACCTGCAGACGTATCCCGAGAAGTACTGGGAGAAGCGCGTCCCGGGACCGAGCGCGCTCCTGCTGTACCTGGGTATCCGGGGCGGGCTGCCGCAACTCGAGCACCACACGCTCCTGTTCACCACCGACTGGCGCGACAACTTCGGCCGGATCTTCGGCAAGGAGACCTCCGTGCCCTCACCGGCGTCGCTGTACGTCTGCCGCCCCAGCGCCACCGACGACTCCGTGGCGCCGGAGGGCCACGAGAACGTCTTCGTCCTGGTGCCCATCCCTGCCGACGTCACCATCGGCAGGGGCGGACTGGCCCGCGGGGGAGACGCCCGCGTGGAGGAGATCGCCGACGCCGTGATCGGGCAGATCTCCACCTGGGCAGGCATCCCCGACCTCGCGGAGCGCATCGTGGTGCGGCGCAGCTACGGCCCGCAGGACTTCGCGGACGACCTCAACGCCTGGCGCGGAACGTCCCTCGGCCCGGCGCACATCCTGAAGCAGAGCGCGTTCTTCCGAGGCTCGAACCGGAGCGCGAAGGTCGAGAACCTGTTCTACGCGGGCAGCTCCACCGTGCCGGGGATCGGCATCCCGATGTGCCTGATCAGTGCCGAACTGATCGTCAAGCGGTTGCGCGGCGACACGAGCACCGGGCCGCTCCCGGAGCCCGCAGCGGGATAGGACGGGGCGCCCGGCTTGACGCATGCGGGGGAGAGGCGCTATTGGACTTTACGCTACTGATGCCGTAGTGTAGGTCTTTGCGTCTTCCCTCTAATCGTGGTTGTTTCAAAAGCGGTAGCCTTCATATAGCGGTGGGCTTAGCTCTGCTCTCGTCGTTTAACCTGGCCCCGCGGTCGGGAAGCACGCGGGCAGACCCGGTAAGCACTGAGATCCCCGCAGCATACTGCGGTGGCGGTGCTGAGGCGAAAACGCTGACAAGCCTGACGGTCTGTGGAAGGATCCCTCTTGGTCGCCCCGAGCACCTCTAATAATGCAACCGCTACCAGCCAGGTCGACGCCGACGGCGCCGCACCCCGGCTCTCATTCGCAAAGATTCACGAACCGCTTGACGTTCCCAACCTCCTCGCCCTGCAGACGGACAGCTTCGACTGGCTGGTCGGCAACGAGCGCTGGAAGGCGCGTGTCGAGGAAGCGCTGGAAAAGGGACTGCAGGGTGTAGCCACCACCTCCGGCCTGGCAGACATCTTCGAGGAGATCTCCCCGATCGAGGACTTCCAGGGCACCATGTCCCTGAGCTTCTCCGAGCCCGAGTTCGCGGACCCCAAGTACACCATGGCCGAGTGCAAGGATCGCGACGCGACCTACTCCGCCCCGCTGTACGTCAAGGCCGAGTTCATGAACAACAACACGGGCGAGATCAAGCAGCAGACCGTGTTCATGGGCGACTTCCCCCTCATGACCGACAAGGGCACCTTCGTCATCAACGGCACCGAGCGTGTCGTCGTGTCGCAGCTCGTCCGTTCGCCCGGTGCGTACTTCGAGCGCACCGCCGACAAGACCAGCGACAAGGACATCTTCAGCGCGAAGATCATCCCGTCGCGTGGAGCATGGTTCGAGCTCGAGATCGACAAGCGCGACCAGGTCGGCGTGCGCCTCGACCGCAAGCGCAAGCAGTCCGTCACCGTGCTGCTGAAGGCCCTCGGCTGGACCGAAGGCCAGATCCTCGAGGAGTTCGGCCAGTACGACTCCATCCGCGCCACCATGGAGAAGGACGCCACGGAGACCCGCGAGGACGCCCTCCTGGACATCTACCGCAAGCTGCGACCGGGCGAGCCCCCCACGGTCGAGGCTGCCCAGACCCTCCTGGACAACCTGTACTTCAACCCGAAGCGCTATGACCTCGCGAAGGTCGGCCGGTACAAGATCAACCGCAAGCTCGGCATCGACAAGGACCTCACGGACTCCGACGCCTCGGTGCTGAACATCGACGACATCGTCGCGATGATCAAGTTCCTGGTGGCGCTGCACGCCGGCGAGAAGACCCTGGGCGGCAAGCGCGACGGCGGCGACGTCGAGCTGCGCGTCGAGGTCGACGACATCGACCACTTCGGCAACCGCCGTATCCGCGCCGTGGGCGAGCTCATCGAGAACCAGGTCCGCACGGGCCTGTCCCGCATGGAGCGCGTCGTCCGTGAGCGGATGACCACGCAGGACGTCGAGGCGATCACGCCGCAGACCCTGATCAACATCCGCCCCGTCGTCGCCGCGATCAAGGAGTTCTTCGGAACCTCCCAGCTGTCGCAGTTCATGGACCAGAACAACCCGCTCGCCGGACTCACGCACAAGCGTCGCCTGTCCGCGCTGGGCCCGGGTGGTCTGTCCCGTGACCGTGCCGGCATGGAGGTCCGTGACGTCCACCCGTCGCACTACGGCCGCATGTGCCCCATCGAGACCCCTGAAGGCCCGAACATCGGCCTCATCGGTTCGCTCGCCTCGTACGGCCGCATCAACGCGTTCGGCTTCATCGAGACCCCGTACCGCAAGGTCGTCGAGGGCCTCGTCACCGACCAGATCGACTACCTGACCGCCGACGACGAGGTGGAGCGCCTCATCGCCCAGGCGAACGCGCCCCTCGACGCCGACAACACGTTCACGGAGGACATGGTCCTCGTGCGGACGCGTGGTGGTTCGGGCGAGCCCGTGCTCGTCGAGCCCGGTGAGGTCGAGTACATGGACGTCTCCCCGCGCCAGATGGTGTCCGTCGCGACCGCGATGATCCCGTTCCTGGAGCACGACGACGCGAACCGCGCCCTCATGGGTGCGAACATGCAGCGCCAGGCCGTGCCCCTGCTCCGTTCCGAGCGTCCCCTCGTGGGCACCGGCATGGAGAAGAACGCAGCCGTCGACGCCGGTGACGCCGTCACCGCGACGAAGGCCGGCGTGGTCAACGAGGTGTCGGCCGACCTGGTCAGCATCCTCAACGACGACGGCACCGAGACGAACTACCCGATCATGAAGTTCGCCCGCTCGAACCAGGGCAACGCGTACAACCAGCGCGTCCTGGTCTCCGAGGGCGATCGCGTCGAGTACAACACGATCATCGCCGACGGTCCCTCCACGGACCAGGGCGAGCTCGCGCTCGGCAAGAACATGCTCGTGGCGTTCATGTCCTGGGAGGGTCACAACTTCGAGGACGCGATCATCCTGTCGCAGCGCATCGTCTCCGACGATGTCCTGACGTCGATCCACATCGAGGAGCACGAAGTCGATGCCCGCGACACCAAGCTCGGTGCCGAGGAGATCACGCGTGACATCCCGAACGTCTCCGAGGAAGTCCTCGGCGCGCTCGACGAGCGCGGCATCATCCACATCGGTGCCGAGGTCGAGGCCGGCGACATCCTCGTCGGTCGCGTCACGCCCAAGGGTGAGACGGAACTGACCCCCGAGGAGCGCCTGCTGCGTGCCATCTTCGGTGAGAAGAGCCGCGAGGTCCGCGACACCTCGCTGAAGGTGCCCCACGGCGAGTCGGGCACGGTCATCGGTGTGCGCATCTTCGACCGCGACAACGACGACGAGCTGCCCCCGGGCGTCAACCAGCTGGTCCGCGTGTACGTGGCGCAGAAGCGCAAGATCACGGACGGCGACAAGCTCGCAGGCCGCCACGGCAACAAGGGCGTCATCTCCAAGATCCTGCCGATCGAGGACATGCCGTTCCTGGAGGACGGCACGCCAGTCGACATCGTCCTGAACCCGCTCGGCGTCCCCGGACGCATGAACGTGGGCCAGGTCCTCGAGATCCACCTCGGCTGGGCAGCCAAGCAGGGCTGGAAGATCGAGGGAGAGCCCGAGTGGTTGAAGAACCTCCCGAACCTCCCCCGGGAGATCGCCTCGACCACCGTCGCGACCCCCGTGTTCGACGGTGCCACCGAGGACGAGATCGTCGGCCTGCTCGGCTCCACGAACGTCACGCGTGACGGTGACCGCCTCATCGGTGAATCCGGCAAGGCGCGCCTGTTCGACGGCCGCTCCGGCGAGCCGTTCCCGGACCCGATCTCCGTGGGCTACATGTACATCCTGAAGCTCCACCACCTGGTGGACGACAAGATCCACGCGCGCTCCACCGGCCCGTACTCGATGATCACGCAGCAGCCGCTGGGTGGTAAGGCACAGTTCGGCGGACAGCGCTTCGGTGAGATGGAAGTCTGGGCCCTCGAGGCCTACGGCGCGGCGTACACGCTGCAGGAACTCCTGACCATCAAGTCGGACGACATCCACGGACGCGTCAAGGTGTACGAGGCCATCGTCAAGGGCGAGAACATCCCCGAGCCGGGCGTTCCCGAGTCCTTCAAGGTCCTCATCAAGGAAATGCAGTCGCTCTGCCTCAACGTGGAGGTCCTCTCCACCGACGGCACGACGATCGAGATGCGTGACTCGGATGAAGAAGTCTTCCGGGCCGCGGAGGAACTGGGCATCGACCTCTCACGGGCCGAGCCGAGTTCTGTCGAGGAAGTCTAGGTTTCACCACGCCGAACCGGTGTTCGAGCGCGGCCAACGAAATTTCTGCGGCCGCGGACGGCCTCGAAATATTGAGGGCCGCTTCCTCGAACACCGGCCCGATGTGGGCCTGGCTGCCCACCGCACCCAGTAAGACTTCAAGAATTTAGAGAACAAAGAGAGAACAGGGACCCTATGTCCAGCGAATCCTCCTTCGGCCTCATGCGAATCGGCCTTGCCACCGCGGACGAAATCCGCGGCTGGTCTTACGGCGAGGTCAAGAAGCCGGAAACCATCAACTACCGCACGCTCAAGCCCGAGAAGGACGGCCTCTTCTGCGAGAAGATCTTCGGCCCCTCCCGGGACTGGGAGTGCTACTGCGGCAAGTACAAGCGTGTGCGCTTCAAGGGCATCATCTGTGAGCGCTGCGGCGTCGAGGTGACGCGCGCCAAGGTGCGCCGTGAGCGCATGGGCCACATCGAGCTCGCCGCTCCGGTCACGCACATCTGGTACTTCAAGGGCGTGCCCTCCCGCCTCGGCTACCTCCTCGACCTTGCCCCCAAGGACCTCGAGAAGGTCATCTACTTCGCCGCCTACATGATCACCTCGGTCGACGAGGAGAACCGCCACGCCGAACTGCCGAACCTCCAGGCCGAGCACGACCTCGAGAAGAAGCAGATGACGGACCAGCGCGACGCGGACATCGCCGCGATCGCCAAGGACCTCGAGGACGAGCTCGCCCGCCTCGAGGGCGAGGGCGCGAAGGCTGCCGACAAGAAGAAGGCCCGCGACTCGGCCGACCGCCAGATGGCGAACGTCCGCAAGCGTGCCGACGCCGACATCGAGCGCCTCGTCCAGGTGTGGGACCGCTTCAAGAGCCTCAAGGTCGCCGACCTCGAGGGTGACGAAGGCCTGTACCGCGAACTCCGCGACCGCTACGGACTGTACTTCGAGGGCTCCATGGGAGCCGAGGCGATCAAGAAGCGCCTCGAGAACTTCGACATGCCCGCCGAGGCCGAGCTGCTGCGCGACATCATCCAGAACGGCAAGGGCCAGCGGAAGACGCGCGCCCTGAAGCGCCTCAAGGTGGTCAACGCGTTCCTGACGACGACCAACAGCCCCCTGGGCATGGTCCTCGACGCCGTGCCGGTGATCCCGCCGGAACTGCGCCCCATGGTCCAGCTCGACGGCGGCCGTTTCGCGACGTCCGACCTCAACGACCTGTACCGCCGTGTCATCAACCGCAACAACCGCCTCAAGCGCCTGCTCGATCTCGGTGCCCCCGAGATCATCGTCAACAACGAGAAGCGCATGCTGCAGGAAGCGGTCGACTCCCTGTTCGACAACGGCCGCCGCGGCCGCCCTGTCACCGGACCGGGCAACCGTCCCCTGAAGTCCCTCTCGGACATGCTGAAGGGCAAGCAGGGCCGTTTCCGCCAGAACCTCCTCGGCAAGCGCGTCGACTACTCGGGCCGTTCGGTCATCGTCGTCGGCCCGCAGCTGAAGCTGCACCAGTGCGGCCTGCCCAAGCAGATGGCGCTGGAGCTCTTCAAGCCGTTCGTGATGAAGCGCCTGGTGGACCTCAACCACGCGCAGAACATCAAGAGCGCCAAGCGCATGGTCGAGCGTTACCGCCCCCAGGTGTGGGACGTGCTCGAGGAGATCATCACCGAGCACCCCGTGCTGCTGAACCGTGCACCCACCCTGCACCGTCTCGGCATCCAGGCGTTCGAGCCCCAGCTCGTCGAGGGCAAGGCCCTCCAGCTCCACCCGCTGGTCTGTGGCGCCTTCAACGCGGACTTCGACGGCGACCAGATGGCGGTGCACCTGCCGCTGAGCCCCGAGGCCCAGGCCGAGGCGCGCATCCTGATGCTCTCCTCGAACAACATCCTGAAGCCGTCCGACGGCCGTCCGGTCACCCTGCCCTCGCAGGACATGATCATCGGCCTGCACCACCTCACCACCAAGCGTGAGGGAAGTGCCGGCGAGGGTCGCGTGTTCACCAGCATGGCCGAGGCCATCATGGCCTTCGACATGGGCTCGCTCCACCTCAACTCGGTGGTCCGGATCCGCGTGGACAACTTCGTGCCGAGCGCCGACATCGCCGCTCCCGAGGGCTGGGAGCCGGGTACGCCCGCGCTCATCGAGACCTCCCTCGGACAGGTCCTGTTCAACGAGACGCTTCCCCTGGACTACCCCTGGGTGGAGAAGGTCGCCGACAAGGGCCAGCTCTCCACGATCGTCAACGATCTTGCGGAGCGTTACCCGAAGGTGGTCACGGCGGCGACGCTGGACAACCTGAAGGACGCCGGTTTCTACTGGGCCACCCGCTCGGGCGTCACCGTCGCGATCTCGGACATCTCCGCGCCGATCAACAAGGCCGGCATCATGGAGGGCTACGAGACGCAGGCCGCCAAGGTGCAGTCGCAGTTCGACAAGGGCCTCATCGCCGACGAGGAGCGCCGCCAGGAGCTCATCGATATCTGGAACAAGGCGACCAACGAGGTTGCCGCGTCCATGCGCGCCGCGATGCCGAAGGACAACACCATCAACCGCATGGTGTCCTCCGGTGCACGTGGTAACTGGCTGCAGGTCCGCCAGATCGCCGGTATCCGTGGTCTCGTGGCCAACCCGAAGGGCGAGATCATCCCTCGCCCGATCAAGTCCTCGTACCGCGAGGGCCTGTCGGTCCTCGAGTACTTCATCGCGACGCACGGAGCCCGTAAGGGCCTCGCCGACACCGCGCTGCGTACGGCCAACTCGGGTTACCTGACCCGTCGCCTGGTCGACGTCTCGCAGGACGTCATCGTCCGTGAGGACGACTGCGGGACGGAGCGTGGCCTGAAGGTCACGATCGCCGTGCCGAACGCCGACGGCGAGCTGGTGCTGCACGAGGAGGTCGAGAACTCGGCCTACGCCCGTACGCTGGCCACCGACGTCGTCGACTCCAAGGGTGCAGTGCTCGCCGCTGCGGGCTCGGACGTCGGAGACGTGCTCATCGGTGAACTGTTCGAGGCCGGTATCTCGGACATCAAGGTGCGCTCCGTGCTCACCTGCGAGTCCAGCGTCGGAACGTGTGCGCTCTGCTACGGCCGGTCCCTCGCGACCGGCAAGACCGTGGACATCGGAGAGGCCGTCGGCATCATCGCCGCGCAGTCGATCGGTGAGCCCGGCACGCAGCTGACCATGCGTACCTTCCACACCGGTGGTGTGGCCTCCGCGGAGGACATCACCCAGGGTCTGCCCCGTATCCAGGAGCTGTTCGAGGCGCGTACCCCCAAGGGTGTCGCCCCGATCTCCGAGGTCGCAGGGCGCGTCACCATCGAGGATGCCGAGAAGCAGCTTCGCCTGGTGGTCACCCCCGACGACGGCTCCGAGGAGATCGCGTACCCGGTCCTGCGCCGTGCACGCCTCCTGGTCGCCGACGGCGAGCACGTCGAGGTCGGGCAGCAGCTCGTCTTCGGTGCTGTCGACCCGAAGCAGATCCTGCGTATCCTCGGCCCCCGCAAGGCCCAGGAATTCCTAGTCGACGAGGTGCAGCGCGTGTACCGCAGCCAGGGTGTGGGCATCCACGACAAGCACGTGGAGGTCATCGTCCGCCAGATGCTGCGTCGCGTCACCGTGATCGAGTCCGGCGAGTCGGACCTGCTACCCGGTGAGCTCGCCGAGCGTCGCCGCTTCGAGGACGAGAACCGCCGCGTGGTGTCCGAGGGCAAGAAGCCGGCCTCGGGCCGTCCCGAGCTCATGGGTATCACCAAGGCGTCGCTCGCCACCGAGTCGTGGCTGTCGGCCGCTTCCTTCCAGGAGACCACGCGTGTCCTCACGCAGGCCGCCATGGAAGGCAAGAGCGATCCGCTGCTCGGCCTCAAGGAGAACGTGATCATCGGTAAGCTCATCCCGGCCGGTACCGGCCTGGACCGCTACACGAAGGTCACGGTCGAGCCCACCGAGGAAGCGAAGGCGAACCTCTTCACCGGTCCGAGCGCGTTCAGCGACTTCGACTACGCCGGTGTGGAGGGTGGCCTGAGCCCCGAGTTCCACGCCATCCCGCTGGACGACTACGACATGGGCAACAGCGACTTCCGCTGATCGCACGCCTCATCAGGAAAGGCCCCGGACCCTGCGGTCCGGGGCCTCTCCCGTCGGTACGGGAGCGCCCTACCACACGGGGGAGTGCCGGCCGCACGGGACGGCACTCGATCTCTGGTAGACTTGGGACCAATTGTTTGTGTGGCAGTGGATCGGCGTTGCGAAACGTATCTCCGTGTTGTACGTAAGTTGTACAGCGAATGCCACATTTTCGCACGCCTACAGTCGTTCTGCGGCAGCTTGTCAGTTGGTGATGCGCCAAACGACTGATCATCCCGATCTCCGGACGGTACGGCCCTGCGAAGCCGCCGTGACCGCGGAGTAGGGCGACAGGAATCTCATTCTCGGACATTACGGAGAACACGAAAGTGCCTACGATTAACCAGCTGGTCCGCAAGGGCCGGTCACCTAAGGTCTCCAAGACCAAGGCGCCCGCACTCAAGGGCAGCCCCATGAAGCGCGGCGTTTGCACCCGCGTCTACACCACCACCCCGAAGAAGCCGAACTCGGCTCTCCGCAAGGTCGCCCGCGTGCGCCTCAACGGTGGCATCGAAGTCACCGCGTACATCCCCGGTGTCGGACACAACCTCCAGGAACACTCCATCGTGCTCGTGCGCGGCGGTCGTGTGAAGGACCTTCCCGGTGTCCGCTACAAGATCATCCGTGGCGCGCTGGATACCCAGGGCGTCAAGAACCGCAAGCAGGCTCGCAGCCGCTACGGCGCAAAGATGGAGAAGAAGTAATATGCCACGTAAGGGCCCGGCCCCGAAGCGGCCGCTCGTTGTAGACCCCGTCTACGGCTCCCCCCTGGTCACGCAGCTGATCAACAAGGTGCTCGTCGACGGCAAGAAGTCCACCGCAGAGCGCATCGTGTACGGCGCCCTCGAAGGTGCCCGCGCCAAGTCCGGCGGCGACCCCGTGGCAGCGCTCAAGAAGGCCATGGACAACGTGAAGCCGACCCTCGAGGTCCGCTCACGCCGCGTCGGTGGAGCGACGTACCAGGTGCCCGTCGAGGTCAAGCCCGGTCGGTCGACCGCCCTGGCCCTGCGCTGGCTGGTCGGCTACTCCAAGGCCCGCCGCGAGAAGACGATGACCGAGCGCCTGCAGAACGAGATCCTCGACGCATCGAACGGCCTCGGTGCCGCCGTCAAGCGCCGCGAGGACACGCACAAAATGGCCGAGTCGAACAAGGCCTTCGCACACTACCGCTGGTAGTCAGAACTGCCGGTCGGGCCGTCACCCACAAGGGACGGCCCGACCGTTAGGCCAGCAGAACTCCATTCTCGTCAAAAGGGAGACACCGTGGCACAGGACGTGCTTACCGACCTCAACAAGGTCCGCAACATCGGCATCATGGCCCACATCGATGCCGGCAAGACCACTACTACCGAGCGCATCCTGTTCTACACGGGTGTCAACCACAAGATCGGCGAGACGCACGACGGCGCCTCCACCACCGACTGGATGGAACAGGAGAAGGAGCGCGGCATCACCATCACGTCTGCCGCCGTGACCTGCTTCTGGGAGAACAACCAGATCAACATCATCGACACCCCCGGGCACGTCGACTTCACCGTCGAGGTGGAGCGTTCGCTCCGCGTGCTAGACGGCGCCGTCGCAGTGTTCGACGGCAAGGAGGGCGTCGAGCCCCAGTCGGAGACCGTCTGGCGCCAGGCCGACAAGTACGAGGTCCCCCGCATCTGCTTCGTCAACAAGATGGACAAGCTGGGCGCGGACTTCTACTTCACCGTCGACACCATCATCAGCCGCCTGGGCGCCAAGCCCCTCGTGCTGCAGCTCCCGATCGGCGCCGAGAACGACTTCATCGGTGTCGTGGACCTGCTCCACATGCGCGCTCTCGTATGGCCCGGTGACTCCAAGGGTGACGTGACCATGGGTGCCAAGTACGAGGTCCAGGAGATCCCCGCCGATCTCAAGGAGAAGGCCGAGGAGTACCGCGCGACGCTCGTCGAGACCGTCGCCGAGTCCTCGGACGAGCTCATGGACAAGTACCTCGAGGGCGAGGAGATCTCCATCGAGGAGCTGAAGGCCGGCATCCGCAAGATGACGATCAACTCGGAGCTCTACCCGATCCTCTGTGGCTCCGCGTTCAAGAACCGCGGTGTACAGCCGATGCTCGACGCAGTCATCGACTACCTGCCGTCGCCCCTCGACGTGCCCCCGATGATCGGTCACGATCCCCGGAACGAGGAGACCGAGCTGACGCGCAAGCCCAGCACGGAGGAGCCGTTCTCGGCACTCGCGTTCAAGGTCGCCACGCACCCGTTCTTCGGTCAGCTGACCTTCATCCGCGTGTACTCCGGGCACGTCACCGCCGGAACGCAGCTGGTGAACTCGACGAAGAGCAAGAAGGAGCGCATCGGGAAGCTGTTCCAGATGCACGCCAACAAGGAGATCCCCGTGGAGGAGGCCTCAGCGGGCCACATCTACGCGGCGATCGGCCTGAAGGACACCACGACCGGGGACACCCTCTCCGATGCATCCAACCAGATCGTTCTCGAGTCCATGAGCTTCCCCGCTCCTGTGATCTCGGTGGCGATCGAGCCGAAGACGAAGGGTGACCAGGAGAAGCTGTCCACGGCCATCCAGAAGCTCTCGGCCGAGGATCCCACCTTCCAGGTGTCCCTCAACGAGGACACCGGGCAGACGATCATCGCCGGCATGGGCGAGCTCCACCTGGACATCCTGGTGGACCGCATGCGCCGTGAGTTCCGCGTCGAGGCCAACGTGGGCAAGCCCCAGGTCGCCTACCGCGAAACCATCCGCAGCAAGGTCGCCAAGCACGACTACACGCACAAGAAGCAGACCGGTGGTTCCGGCCAGTTCGCGAAGATCCAGATCGCGATCGAGCCGATGGAGGTCGAAGAAGGCGTCATGTACGCGTTCGACAACAAGGTGACGGGTGGACGCGTGCCCCGCGAGTACATCCCGAGTGTCGACGCGGGCATCCAGGACGCGCTCAATGACGGCGTCCTCGCCGGATACCCGGTCGTCGGCATCAAGGCGACGCTGCTCGACGGTGCGTACCACGACGTCGACTCCTCGGAGATGGCGTTCAAGATCGCCGGGCGCATGGCGTTCAAGGAAGCCGCGCGGATGGCCAAGCCCGTCCTGCTCGAGCCCCTGATGGAGGTCGAGGTGCGTACCCCCGAGGAGTACATGGGCGAAGTGATCGGCGACCTGAACTCGCGCCGTGGCCAGATGCAGTCCATGGAGGATGCGAGCGGCGTGAAGGTCATCACCGCTCATGTCCCCCTGTCCGGGATGTTCGGCTACATCGGTGATCTGCGATCGAAGACCCAGGGTCGCGCGGTCTACTCGATGAAGTTCGACAGCTACTCCGAGGTCCCGAAGGCAGTGGCCGACGAGATCATCCAGAAGACGCGCGGCGAGTAGTCATCCCGCAGACGGGCCGGCCTGTTCAAGGGCAGGCCGGCCCGTCCTCCCGCCGCCGGACCGCCGGTCCGGCAGCGAACCCGCAATTTCATCAAAACCAAAAGCCCCCAGTAGACTTGCATGAGTTTCAGCTGCGAAAAGCGCGGCTGGGAAGCAGATCTTCTCAAACGTTCTAGGAGGAACCCGTGGCGAAGGCAAAGTTCGAGCGGACTAAGCCGCACGTTAACATCGGCACCATCGGTCACGTCGACCATGGTAAGACCACGTTGACGGCTGCCATTTCCAAGGTGCTGTACGACAAGTACCCCACCCTCAACGAGCAGCGTGACTTCGCGTCGATCGACTCGGCTCCCGAGGAGAAGCAGCGCGGCATCACGATCAACATCTCGCACGTTGAGTACCAGACCGAGAAGCGCCACTACGCACACGTAGACGCTCCCGGTCACGCTGACTACATCAAGAACATGATCACCGGTGCGGCCCAGATGGATGGTGCCATCCTCGTTGTTGCCGCCACCGACGGTCCCATGGCCCAGACCCGCGAGCACGTGCTGCTCGCCCGCCAGGTCGGCGTCCCCTACCTGCTGGTCGCGCTGAACAAGTCCGACATGGTCGACGACGAGGAGCTCCTGGACCTCGTCGAGATGGAGGTCCGCGAACTGCTCAGCTCGCAGGGCTTCGACGGTGACGACGCTCCTGTCGTCCGCGTCTCCGGCCTCAAGGCCCTCGAGGGCGACCCCGAGTGGGTCAAGTCCGTCGAGGAACTGATGGAAGCCGTTGACAACAACGTTCCTGACCCGATCCGCGACAAGGACAAGCCGTTCCTCATGCCCGTCGAGGACGTCTTCACGATCACCGGTCGTGGAACCGTCGTCACCGGCCGCGCCGAGCGTGGAACCCTCGCCATCAACTCCGAGGTCGAGATCGTCGGCATCCGTCCGGTCCAGAAGACCACGGTCACCGGCATCGAGATGTTCCACAAGCAGCTCGACGAGGCCTGGGCCGGCGAGAACTGTGGTCTGCTCCTCCGCGGCATCAAGCGCGAGGACGTAGAGCGCGGCCAGGTCATCGTGAAGCCGGGTTCCATCACCCCGCACACCGATTTCGAGGCCAACGTCTACATCCTGGCCAAGGACGAGGGCGGGCGTCACAACCCGTTCTACTCGAACTACCGCCCGCAGTTCTACTTCCGTACCACGGACGTGACCGGCGTCATCACCCTCCCCGAGGGCACCGAGATGGTCATGCCCGGCGACAACACCGAGATGAGCGTCGAGCTCATCCAGCCGATCGCCATGGAAGAGGGCCTCGGCTTCGCAATCCGCGAAGGCGGCCGCACCGTTGGTTCGGGACGTGTCACCAAGATCCTGAAGTAGTCTTCCGGATCGCTCAGCACTGCTGAAGCACGAAGGAACCCCTGCCGTCCGCGGCGGGGGTTCTTTCGTTAACGGGTCCCGCCCGGTGACGGACCGGTTGTCCACACGGCACCGCGGGTCCGATCAGGCGCAGCGCGTCCTGCCTATACTGACCTGAAGGGCGGGCAGCCGACCGGTCACATGGGGGAGCGGCATTGGGTCTGGTTCTGGCGGTACTCCTGGCGGTCGTGCTGGGCATCTTCGGTGCCGGATACGTCACGGGGAGCGCCATCACGCGGCGCCGTGCACGGCACGGCGAGCCGGGCGCGCAGGCCCTCGCAGTCGCGTACGACCAGGGCTACCGCAGTGGCGCTGCGGCGGCCGGCTCGTGGGCGGGCGGGCCGGGCGCCCCCGCAGGAGCGGGGGAGCAGCACCCAGGCTCGCAGGATCCGGGCGCACCGGTGCCGGCGTCGGGGCCGCCGGTAGGACCGGAGGGTGCCGCCGCGTCGCTCGTCGCGGGTGGACGGTCGACGGATCCCCCGGGCGATACCCGCCGGCCTCCTCCCTCGCCCGGTGTCCAGGCTCCTCCGGCGCCCAGCGCCGAGGAACGCGCAGCACAGCGGGCCGCCCGGGAGCTGCGGAACATCAACATCGCACTGTATTCGGCCAGCCTGCTGCTGGTGGCTGCTGGCGGCCTGTTCATCGGAGCGGGCGTCCCCGGGGCGGCCAAGGCGGTGACGATCGGTGTCGTCGTCGCCCTGTTCTACGTCGGCGGCCTCGTCCTGTACACGCGGTTGCCGCGACTCCGGCCTGCCGCTGTGGCCTTCACGGGAACCGGTCTCGCGTTGCTGCCGGTCGCCGGGCTGCTCTTCGGCGTGCTCACGGGCCAGGGGGCGTCGGCCTGGTTCGCGACGGCGCTCGTCGGCACGGTCGCCTACGTCGCGGCTGCGGTCCGGCTGCAGAGCCGGGTCGTCGCCTTCCTGGCACTGCCGTTCTTCCTCTCCATCGCGCTGTCCTCGGTGTCGCTCCTCGGTGGCGCGCTCGTCTGGTACTTCACGTGCTCCATCGGCGTGGCCGCGATCCTGGCGGTGCTGCTGCGCCTTGCTCCGCGGTGGTTGCCCGCGGTGATCTCCCGTGCGGTGGTGGACACGCATCGGCTGCTGGCACCGACCGCCCTCGCGGCGTCGCTGCTGCTCGGCGGGCTCCTGACCACGGCCGATCGCGCCCAGCTGTGGGTGGTGGCGACCGCCTACTATGCGGCCCTGCTGGCGTTCTTCGAACTGTCCAGGATCCAGCACTTCTACGCGCTGAGGCTCGTGGGGAGCATCGCCGCCGTCCTCGTCGCGTGGGCAGCAGGATGCTCGACGCCGTGGGGAGCCCTCATCCTCGCCGGGTGTCTCGCGCTCCAGGTGGCGGGCCTGCTCGCCGCTCGGGACCGCATCCGGAGCTTCCTCGACAACGCGCGGCCGCCCTCGGAGTCCGCACAGGACTCCGACCGGCCGGCAGATGCGTCCCGCTACGCCCTGGACGTCGTCGTGACGTTCTCCGTGATGACCCTCGTGGCAACCGCGGTCGTCCTCTCATCCGTCGTCCTGGCCGGAGCGGGCTCGAGCGGCTCGCCCGACGCCCTGCTGCCCATGCTGCTCGTGCTGGTCACGGGCATGACGATCGCCGTGCGCTGTGCGGGCGGGTTCGAGGTGCTCGTCCTTCCGGGCGTGGTGCTCAGCGCCGTCACGGACTGGGACGATCCCTGGCGCACGGAGACGGTCCTGGCCCTCACCGCGGTCCACCTCCTCGTGCGGGCCCTCCGCTCCACCCGTCTGCACCGGGAACGCTTCATGCTGGCGGCACGCGTTGCGGTCACTGCTCTCGCACCGGTCGCCGTGCTGGTCCACGTCCAGACCCCGGCAGTGCCGGCCGGGCGCGTGGGGGAGATCGCCGGACTCGCCCTCGTGGTCGCCCTCGCGGTCAACCAGCTCGTCGAGGTCCTCAGGTCCCGGCGACACCCGGGGGGCGGTTACGGCAGCTGGGTGGTGTGCGTCGCCGGCGGGGCGTCCCTCGTGTCGGTGGTCGCACTCGCGGCCGGCGCCGGGGCCTTCGCCATCGCCGCGCTCGGCATCTGGAGCTGTGTCCTCGCGGGCTGCATCACCTCGCTGGTCCTGCCCCTCGCGGGTGCGACGCCGCCGCCGGCAAGCAGTCCGGCGAGGGAATCGGATCCTGGCCTTCCGGCTGCGCCGGGTGCGCTGGTCGAGGCCATCGGCCCCGCCTCGCTCCTGGTGGCCGCGATGGCGGGCGCCGCGGCGGGCTTCGGCATCCACTCCTACGAGGTGCTGCTCGTCGTCGGCATCGCCTACGGCGCACTCCTGGCACGGCGAGCGACCGGCCGCACGCACCGCGGGGCCTACCTCCTCGCCGCCCAGCTGTGCTTCACCACCCTCACGGCCACCGTCTCCGCGGACCTGGAGCTGACGGTGCACGGAGTCTTCGCGGCGATCGCCGCCAGCGTCGCCCTGCAGGAAGTGGTGCGGGTGGTCCTGCGCTCCAGGTTGCGCCAGGCGGGGCTGCAGGGTTCATCGGCCTGGCTGAGCGTCGGTGTGCTGGCGGTCCTGCCCCTGGCCTACCTGGTGTCCGCGAACCCGCAGGTGCAGCTGGATGTGATCGTCCTGCACCTGGCGCTGCTCGGCGCCGTGGCCACCGTCCTGTTCCTGGTCCAACGCATGGACGCCGCGGCCTACCCGGCGCTCTACGCCGTCGTCGCGCTCATCGCCCTGCTCACCGGGGTGCTACCCACCGACCGGGCGGGGCTTTTGCCCGTCGCGCCGCTGTCGGAGCCGGTCGCCGCGCTCATCGCGGCCGCCTGTGCGGTCGCGTTCGTCGTGGTGCGCCTCCGCTGCGCTGCAGCCCGCTTCCGCCGGCCGGGTCGGGTCGGTGCAGGGGTGTTCGTCCTCGAGGGGATCCTGTTCGCCTTCCAGGACGGCGCCGGCTGGGACCGCGTCGTGGTCGCCGCGGTCGTCGCCGGTGCCTGCTTCGCCCTCGCGCAGCGGGAAGACCCGGCCGTGCTGGACGCAGGGGGAGCCGTGGCCGTCATCGTCGCCGGGACGGCCTTCGTCGATCAGCTGGACCAAGTCACGGGTCCGGTGCTGGATACCGATGCGCTGCGCCTGCTGGGCGGCGCCGTCCTGGCCGCCGCCATCCTCCATCTCGCCCGAGTGTTCCTGCCGGGCGATGACGAGGGCGGCCTCCGGTACCGCATCCTCGGTGCAGCAGCACTCGGCTGGACCGCGATCGCGGCGCTGCTCGCCATGCCGGCGGACTCCTCGGCGGTCGCTGGTTCGGTGGCCCTCACGGCCGTGGCGGTCCTCGCGCTGGGGGAGGTGCCCGCACGGGTCCGTGCCCTGTGCTGCGAGGCGGCCTTCCTCGTCGTGGTCCTGTGTGCGCAGCGTGTGGCCTGGCTCCTCCTCGACGGGATCGACGCGTTCTGGGCGGCCCAATGGTGGGTGGTGGCCCTCGCCCTGCTCTCGGCCTGGTCCTTCATCCGCGGTACCCGGGACAGGGGCACCCGCTGGCTCACGGCCTCGGCCGCCATCCTCTCGGCCACCGGTCTGATGACCGTAGCCGGTGGCACAACCGGCGAACAGGTGTGGGCCCTGTGCGGCCACGTGGTGCTCCTGGTCGCCGGTGTCGCCCTGTCGAGACGCCGGTTCAGCCTGTGGGGCGCCGTCGGTATCGCCCTCGCACTGCTCTGGTTCCTGCGGGGCTTCACCTTCCTGCTGCTGACGGTGGCCGCACTGCTGCTGCTGGGGTTCGCCGTCTGGAAACTCAATCGCCAGTCGCAGGGCCCGCCCCCCAGTCTCGACACCGGGGTCGGCATCCCGGCGGCACCGCCTGATCCGACACCGAGCCAGGTCGCAGGCGTCGGCGACCCGATGGCCGAGCCGGGCCCGACGCCCGGGAGCCGGCTCGCTCCGCCGTCCTGACACGCAGCTCCGGACCGGCCCGCGTCATGGGGATCACGCCGCGTGAGGCCGGCCCGGTTCGCAATCGCGCCGGTGATCTGCGAGACTGGATAAGTTGTTCAAGTGCTCGCGCGCGCGGTCCGAGACTTCATCCCGGTCGGGATAATGCCCGATGCAGGGATCAGGTCCACCGAAACGCGGAGCCCAAACATAGATCCACCCCGTCCGGCTCGGCCGGAATACGCGGAGCGTGTGTGTCCACACTGTGTTCTATTTCTATACAGCGCGACACGCCCGAGCGCGGGGGTCGGAGCCCTGGCAGGGTGAGGAACCCGGATTCCTCCGGATTCAGCCTGTTCAGGAAGCGCCGTACAACGGGCGCACGAAATGTACGAATGTACCGGAACTGCTCAGGCAGTGAGAGAGAGAGTCGAGACGCCATGGCGGGACAGAAAATCCGCATCCGGCTGAAGTCATATGACCACGAGGTCATCGATGTTTCAGCCCGGAAGATCGTTGAGACGGTGACGCGCGCAGGCGCAACGGTAGTGGGCCCCGTGCCCCTGCCCACGGAGAAGAACGTATTCGTTGTCATCCGGTCCCCGCACAAGTACAAGGACAGCCGTGAGCACTTCGAAATGCGTACTCACAAGCGTCTGATCGACATCATTGATCCCACGCCCAAGGCCGTCGATTCGCTCATGCGTCTCGATCTGCCCGCGGACGTGAACATCGAAATCAAGCTGTAAGGGAGAGCGGATACTCATGTCTACTTCACTTACGCGTCAGGTCAAGGGCCTGCTGGGCACCAAGCTCGGCATGACCCAGGTCTGGGACGAGAACAACATCCTCATCCCCGTCACCGTCATCCAGGCGGACTCGAACGTCATCACGCAGCTGCTGAGCGCGGACAAGGACGGCTACACGGCCGTGCAGATCGGCTTCGGCCAGATCGACCCCCGCAAGGTCACCAAGCCGCTCGCCGGCCACTTCGAGAAGGCAGGCGTCACACCCCGCCGTCACGTGGTCGAGCTGCGCACGTCCGACGCCGACTCCTACTCGCTCGGTCAGGAACTCTCCGTCGAGATGTTCGAGGCCGGCCAGACGGTCGACGTCATCGGCACCACCAAGGGCAAGGGCTTTGCCGGCGTCATGAAGCGCCACGGTTTCCACGGCGTCGGTGCCTCGCACGGTGCCCACAAGAACCACCGCAAGCCCGGTTCCATCGGTGGAGCATCCACCCCCAGCCGCGTCTTCCGTGGAATGAAAATGGCAGGCCGCATGGGTGCCGTTCGTCAGACCACGCTGAACCTGCGGGTTCACGCTGTCGACGCCGAGAAGTCGCTGCTGCTGATCAAGGGTGCCGTCCCCGGCGCCCGCGGCCAGGTCGTCCTCGTACGCACCGCCGTGAAGGGAGCATAGCCACATGGCTGCCAACACTGTCCAGGTCGATCTCCCCGCGGAGATCTTCGACGCACAGACCAACGTGCCGCTGCTGCACCAGGTCGTCGTCGCCCAGCTCGCTGCCGCCCGCCAGGGTACGCACAAGACGAAGACCCGCGCCGAGGTCAGTGGTGCAGGTCGCAAGCCGTTCAAGCAGAAGGGAACCGGTCGTGCCCGCCAGGGTTCGATCCGCGCCCCCCACATGACCGGCGGCGGCGTCGTCCACGGGCCCACGCCCCGCGACTACAGCCAGCGCACCCCCAAGAAGATGAAGGCCGCCGCCCTGCGCGGAGCCCTCTCGGATCGGGCACGCAACGGCCGTATCCACGTCCTCGAGTCCCTGGTGACCGGCGGCAAGCCGTCCACCAAGGGTGCCATCGAGACCCTGCGCGCGATCTCCGAGCGGCCCCGCCTGCTCGTCGTGATCGAGCGTGCCAACGACGTCGCCGCACTGTCCGTGCGCAACGTCCCCGCTGTGCACGTCCTCTACGTAGACCAGCTCAACACGTACGACGTGCTGGTCTCCGACGACGTGATCTTCACCAAGGCCGCCTACGACCAGTTCGTCGGCTCGGCTGATGTCATCTCCGAGGAGGATGCCAAGTGAGCGGCACCATCGCAAAGGATCCGCGCGACGTCGTCATTGCACCCGTCGTCTCGGAGAAGAGCTACGGCCTGATCGACGAAGGCAAGTACACCTTCCTGGTCGACCCCCGCTCGAACAAGGAAGAAATCAAACTGGCGGTCGAGAAGATCTTCTCCGTGAAGGTCGACTCCATCAACACCATCAACCGGGTTGGCAAGCGCAAGCGCACCAAGTTCGGCTGGGGCCAGCGCAAGGGCACCAAGCGTGCCATCGTGTCCCTCAAAGAGGGCTCGATCGACATCTTCGGCGGTCCGCTCTCCTAGAGCGGAGACCACTTTAACGAGGAATTGAGTTATGGGAATCCGTAAATACAAGCCGACAACCCCGGGCCGTCGCGGCTCGAGCGTTGCCGACTTCGCTGAAATCACACGGTCGACGCCGGAAAAGTCGTTGGTCCGTCCCCTTCCCAAGAAGGGTGGACGTAACAACACCGGTAAGATCACGACCCGCCACAAGGGCGGTGGACACAAGCGTCAGTACCGCCTGATCGACTTCCGCCGTCACGACAAGGACGGCGTCGACGCCCGCGTCGCGGAGATCGAGTACGATCCGAACCGCACCGCGCGCATCGCCCTCCTGCACTACGTCGACGGCACCAAGCGCTACATCATCGCGCCGAACAAGCTCAAGCAGGGCGACTTCGTCGAGGCCGGGGCCGGGGCCGACATCAAGCCCGGCAACAACCTGCCGCTGCGCAACATCCCCGTGGGTACCGTCATCCACGCCGTCGAGCTCCGCCCGGGCGGCGGCGCGAAGATGGCACGCTCCGCCGGTGCGTCGGTGCAGCTCGTCGCCAAGGAAGGCCGCTTCGCCCAGCTGCGACTGCCCTCCGGCGAGATCCGCAACGTCGACGTCCGCTGCCGCGCGACGATCGGCGAGGTCGGCAACGCCGAGCAGTCGAACATCAACTGGGGCAAGGCCGGCCGTAACCGCTGGAAGGGCATCCGCCCGACCGTCCGCGGTGTCGCGATGAACCCGGTCGACCACCCGCACGGTGGTGGCGAGGGCAAGACCTCCGGTGGACGCCACCCGGTCAACCCGAACGGTAAGGCCGAAGGCCGTACGCGTCGCCCCAACAAAGAGAGCGACTCACTCATCGTGCGTCGCCGTCGTTCCGGCAAGAACAAGCGATAGGAGCCTGGAGACATGCCACGCAGCCTGAAGAAAGGCCCCTTCGTCGATCAGCACCTTTACGTAAAGGTCGCTCGCGAGAACGAATCGGGCACGAAGAACGTCATCAAGACGTGGTCCCGCCGCTCCATGATCGTCCCCGACATGCTCGGGCACACGATCGCGGTGCACGACGGACGCAAGCACATCCCGGTGTTTGTCACCGAGTCGATGGTCGGGCACAAGCTCGGCGAATTCGCTCCCACGCGGACTTTCCGCGGCCATGTTAAGGACGACCGCAAGGGCAAGCGCCGCTAGGCGCTGCTCTTACGGCTAAGACGAGAGAAGGAAAGCAATGGAAGCCAAGGCTATTGCGCGTCATATCCGCGTAACGCCTATGAAGGCCCGGCGCGTCGTCAACCTTGTTCGTGGTAAGCAGGCGAATGAGGCTCTGGCTATTCTGAAGTTTGCCCCACAGGTTGCTTCAGAGCCGGTATTCAAGGTGGTCCAGTCAGCGATGGCCAACGCCCGCGTCCTCGCGGACCGTGACGGCGTCGCATTCGACGAGGACAACCTCATCATCAGCGAAGCATTCGTCGATGAAGGCCCCACGATGAAGCGGTTCCGTCCGCGTGCCCAGGGCCGCGCGTTCCGCATCAACAAGCGGACCAGCCACATCACGGTTGTCGTCGCTACCCCTCAGAAAGTGGAGGTCCGCTAAGTGGGACAGAAAGTAAACCCGCACGGGTTCCGACTCGGCATCACCACTGACCACCGGTCACACTGGTTCGCCGACAGCAACAAGCCGGGCCAGCGCTACCGTGACTTCGTCCGCGAAGACATCAAGATCCGCCAGCTGATGTCGACCGGCATGGACCGCGCCGGCATCGCCAAGGTCGAGATCGAGCGCACCCGTGACCGCGTCCGCGTGGACATCCACACGGCACGTCCCGGCATCGTCATCGGCCGCCGCGGAGCAGAAGCTGACCGCATCCGCGGCGAGCTCGAGAAGCTCACCGGCAAGCAGGTCCAGCTGAACATCCTCGAGGTCAAGAACCCCGAGATCGAAGCTCAGCTCGTGGCCCAGGGCATCGCCGAGCAGCTCTCCTCACGCGTGGCGTTCCGCCGCGCGATGAAGAAGGCCATGCAGTCCGCACAGCGTGCCGGCGCCAAGGGCATCCGTGTCCAGTGCTCCGGTCGACTGGGCGGCGCAGAAATGAGCCGTTCGGAGTTCTACCGCGAGGGACGCGTTCCCCTGCACACGCTCCGCGCCAACATCGACTACGGCTTCTTCGAAGCGAAGACCACCTTCGGCCGCATCGGCGTGAAGGTCTGGATCTACAAGGGTGACGTCACGGCGAAGGAACTCGCAGCCCAGGCTGCAGCAGCTCCCTCCCGCGGCCGCGGTGGAGACCGTCCGGGCCGTGGCCCTGCCGGCGCCGACCGTGGTGGCGACCGTGGAGGCGACCGTCGTCGTCGTGCGCCTGAGCGCTCCGAGGGCCAGGGTGCCTCGGCACCCGCCGAGACCGCCGCAGCTCCGGCTGCGGCTGAAGGAGGACAGGCTTAAATGCTTATCCCACGTCGCGTCAAATTCCGTAAGCAGCACCACCCGGGTCGCTCGGGCGCTGCAACCGGCGGTACCGAGGTCAGCTTCGGTGAGTGGGGTATCCAGGCTCTGAGCCCGGCCTACGTCACCAACCGCCAGATCGAGTCCGCTCGTATCGCCATGACCCGTCACATCAAGCGTGGCGGCAAGGTCTGGATCAACATCTATCCGGACCGTCCGTTGACCAAGAAGCCTGCCGAGACCCGCATGGGTTCCGGTAAGGGTTCGCCCGAGTGGTGGGTGGCCAACGTCAAGCCGGGACGTGTTCTCTTCGAACTGTCCGGTGTTTCCGAAGAGGTAGCCCGCGAAGCCCTGCGCCTCGCGATCCACAAGCTGCCGTTGAAGGCACGCATCGTGCGTCGTGAGGGTGGTGAATAGTTATGGCTCTGGGTTCAAAGGAACTGGCAACAGACCAGCTGGACGGCTTCGATAAGGACCGTCTGGTGGAAGAACTGCGCAAGGCCAAGGAGGAGCTGTTCAACCTCCGTTTCCAGTCGGCCACCGGCCAGCTCGAAAGCCACGGGCGCCTTCGTTCGGTCAAGCGCGACATCGCCCGCATCTACACGGTGCTGCGCGAGCGTGAACTGGGCATCCGCCCCGAGGTCGTCGCTCCCGTCGAGGAAGCGAAGCCCGCGAAGGAGGAGAAGCCCAAGAAAGCCAAGAAGGCCTCCAAGGACGCACCGTCCGTGGACACCGAGGCTTCTGAGGAGGACGCCAAATGAGTGAGCAGCAGAGTGAGACGACCGTAGGAACCGAGAAGGCCGTCCACGACGCCAACTCGCGCGGCTACCGCAAGGTACGCCGTGGCTACGTCGTGTCGGACAAGATGGAGAAGACCATCGTCGTCGAGGTCGAGGACCGCGTGAAGCACGCCCTGTACGGCAAGGTGCTTCGCCGCAGCTCCAAGGTCAAGGCGCACGACGAGAACAACACCGCCGGCATCGGCGACATGGTCCTGATCAGCGAGACCCGCCCCCTGTCCGCCACCAAGCGGTGGCGCCTGGTGGAGGTCATCGAGAAGGCCAAGTAGCACCCGAGCAGTACCGGGGCCGGTTCACCCGGCCCCACCCGGGATGCCCCGGACACGATTTCGTGTCCGGGGCATTTTCGCGATACCATGAGAATCTTGTCTGTCTGGTGGGCTGGCGCATGCCCTCTCGAGGTCACCCTCGCCGGGTCTCCTTCTCAGGGTTCCTTCACACCGGGCAAATAGGCAAAAGCCCGATAATCTTGTTCACCACGAATCCACTGTGCAGAAGATCCACGCACAGCCGCGCGCCCAGGCGTGCACGTGCTGAGTACCAGTATTACGGGGCCCACCCATATCCGTTCCGCAAGGCTCGATGAGAGAACCGGCGCGACGACAGGAGTAATAAGTGATTCAGCAGGAGTCGCGGCTAAAGGTCGCCGACAACACGGGTGCCAAGGAGATCTTGACCATCCGCGTTCTCGGAGGATCCGGGCGCCGCTACGCAGGCATCGGTGACGTCATCGTCGCCACCGTGAAGGACGCGATCCCCGGCGGCAACGTCAAGAAGGGTGACGTCGTCAAGGCGGTCATCGTCCGCACCAAGAAGGAACGCCGCCGTGCGGACGGTTCCTACATCAAGTTTGACGAGAACGCAGCAGTGATCCTGAAGAACGACGGCGACCCCCGCGGTACCCGTATCTTCGGCCCTGTCGGTCGCGAGCTCCGCGACAAGCGTTTCATGAAGATCATCTCGCTGGCGCCGGAGGTGCTGTAGTCCATGGCACAGAAGACAAAGCTCAAGATCAAGAAGGGTGACCTCGTCCAGGTCATCACCGGAGCCCGGCAGGAGCGCGGCGGAGACCGCGGCAAGCAGGGCAAGGTACTGAAGGTGTTCCCGGACACCAACCGCGTGCTCGTGGAGGGTATCAACCGGATCACCAAGCACACCAAGGTCGGCCAGTCGCAGCGCGGCACCACGACCGGTGGCATCGAGGTGGTCGAGGCCCCCGTGCACATCAGCAACGTCGCGGTCGTCGATCCCGAGACCAAGAAGCCGACCCGCGTCGGATACCGCACCGAGACCGTCGAGCGCGACGGCCGCGAGCGTGTTGTCCGCATCCGCGTGGCCAAGTCATCAGGGAAGGATCTGTAATGACTGTCGAAACCGCAGAAACCCGGGTTCTTCCCCGTCTCAAGGCGCGCTACGCGTCCGAGATCAAGGCCACCCTGCAGGAAGAGTTCAACTACTCGAACGTCAACCAGGTCCCGCGCCTGGTGAAGGTCGTCGTGAACATGGGTGTCGGTGACGCCGCCAAGGACTCCAAGCTGATCGACGGAGCCGTCAAGGACCTCACCGCGATCACGGGCCAGAAGCCCCAGGTCACGAAGGCCCGCAAGTCCATCGCACAGTTCAAGCTCCGCGAAGGAATGCCGATCGGCGCGCACGCGACTCTGCGTGGCGACCGCATGTGGGAATTCACGGACCGCCTGATCTCCCTCGCCCTGCCCCGTATCCGCGACTTCCGCGGCCTCAACGGCAAGCAGTTCGACGGCAACGGCAACTACACCTTCGGCCTCACGGAGCAGTCTATGTTCCACGAGATCGACCAGGACCGTATCGACCGGGTGCGTGGCATGGACATCACCGTTGTCACCACCGCCAAGACCGACGCAGAGGGCCGCGCGCTCCTCAAGGCGCTCGGCTTCCCCTTCAAATCCGAAGATTAATCTAACTACGTCTCAGGTCCTCTCCAGGCGGCGCCTCCCGCGCCGACCGGAGAACGGAAACCGTTTCGAGGAAGGGCAAGAGCCCACATGACAATGACAGATCCTGTCGCAGACATGCTCACTCGTCTGCGCAACGCCAATTCGGCTCACCACGATTCCGTGTCCATGCCGTACAGCAAGTTGAAGGCCCGCGTCGCGGACATCCTGAAGGCCGAGGGCTACATCGCCGGCTGGAAGGAAGAGGAAGCGGAGGTCGGCAAGAAGCTGACCATCGACCTGAAGTTCGGACCGGACCGCCAGCGCTCCATCGCCGGCATCCGCCGCATCTCCAAGCCGGGTCTGCGCGTGTACGCGAAGTCCACGAACCTCCCGCACGTGCTCGGCGGCCTCGGCATCGCCATCCTGTCCACGTCCTCCGGTCTGCTCACCGACCGCCAGGCATCCAAGAAGGGTGTGGGTGGGGAAGTCCTCGCCTACGTCTGGTAACGGGAAAGGGAAAGAATAATGTCACGTATTGGACGTCTCCCCATCGCCGTTCCCGCCGGTGTCGAGGTCAAGGTCAACGGTAACGAGGTCTCCGTCAAGGGCTCGAAGGGCGAGCTGAGCCACACGGTTCCCAGCCCCATCGAGGTCACCCTGGACGAGGGCACGGTCACCGTCACGCGCCCGAACGACGAGCGCGAATCCCGGTCGCTGCACGGCCTGACCCGCACGCTGATCTCCAACATGATCGTCGGAGTCACCGAGGGCTACAAGAAGAACCTCGAGATCGTGGGCACGGGTTACCGTGTCCAGGCCAAGGGCAGCGACCTCGAGTTCGCCCTGGGGTACAGCCACCCGGTCGCCGTCGAGGCACCCGAGGGCATCACCCTGACCGTCGACAGCCCCACCAAGCTCTCGGTCGCAGGCATCAACAAGCAGCAGGTCGGCGAGGTCGCTGCAACCATCCGCAAGCTGCGCAAGCCCGACCCCTACAAGGGCAAGGGCATCCGCTACGCAGGCGAGATCATCCGCCGCAAGGTCGGAAAGGCTGGTAAGTAACCATGGGTCTGAGCATCAACAAGAAGCGCAGCTCGAAGAGCAAGTCCGCCTCGCGTGGGCGCCGCCACCTCCGTGTGCGCAAGCGCGTATCCGGCACGGCCGTCCGTCCCCGCCTGGTCGTCAACCGTTCGGCCCGCCACGTCTTCGTGCAGGTCGTCGACGACACCAAGGGCGTGACCGTCGCGTCGGCCTCCACCCTCGAAGCGGACCTCCGTGCATTCGACGGTGACAAGACCGCCAAGGCCAAGCGCGTTGGCGAACTCGTTGCAGAGCGTGCCATGGCTGCCGGCGTCGAAGCGGTCGTCTTCGACCGCGGCGGCAACAAGTACCACGGTCGCGTTGCAGCAATCGCAGACGGCGCACGTGAAGGTGGGCTGGCACTGTGACCGAGGAGAACAAGGCAAAGGAAGCCCCATTGAATACGGCTACAGAGCAGCCCGCGGCCGACGCTCCGGCTGCAGGCACGACGGACACCGCGTCGGCTGACGCGAACCGTGGCCGCGGCGGCAACGCCCGCGGCGGCGAGCGTGGCGGCAACGCCCGCGGCGGCCGCGACGGCAACTCCCGCGGTGGCCGCGACGGCGGACGCAACGACGACAAGGACAAGTTCATTGAACGCGTCGTCACCATCAACCGTGTCGCCAAGGTCGTCAAGGGCGGTCGTCGCTTCAGCTTCACAGCCCTCGTGGTGGTCGGGGACGGCAACGGCATGGTCGGCGTCGGCTACGGCAAGGCGAAGGAAGTTCCCTCCGCCATCCAGAAGGCCGTCGAGGAAGCCAAGAAGACGATGTTCCGCGTTCCGCGCATCGGTGGCACCGTCCCGCACCTGGTGCAGGGCGAGGCAGCAGCCGGCGTCGTCCTCCTGCGTCCCGCCTCCCCGGGTACCGGCGTCATCGCCGGCGGTCCGGTGCGTGCGGTCCTGGAGTGCGTCGGCATCCACGACGTCCTCTCCAAGTCGCTCGGCTCCGCGAACGCCATCAACATCGTTCACGCGACCGTTGACGCGCTGAAGCGCCTCGAAGAGCCCCAGGCAGTCGCGGCCCGCCGTGGCCTGCCGCTGGACGAGGTCGCATCCCACCAGATGCTGCGCGCGATCGCAGCTCAGAAGGCAGGTGCGTGATGACCGCGATCACCCCCAAGCGCGTGCGCGTCAGCACCGCGAAGCTGGAGATCACCCAGATCAAGTCCGCCATTGGCGGCAAGCAGAACCAGCGCGACACGCTGCGGTCGCTCGGCCTGAAGCGGATCGGCCACACCGTGGTCCGTGAAGCGGATGCCGTCACCGTCGGCATGATCAACACGGTTCCGCACCTCTTGAAGGTTGAGGAGGCCAACTAATGGCAGAGAACAACAGCGCGGCTCCGGCCGCAACCGAGGCCAAGGCCGAGCGCGTCCACGCGCTCAAGGTCCACCACCTCCGCCCCGCACCGGGTGCCAAGACGGCGAAGACCCGTGTCGGCCGTGGTGAGGGTTCGAAGGGTAAGACCGCAGGCCGTGGTACCAAGGGAACCGCAGCCCGCTACCAGGTGAAGGCAGGATTCGCCGGCGGCCAGCTGCCGCTGCACATGCGCCTTCCCAAGCTGCGCGGCTTCAAGAACCCGTTCCGCGTCGAGTTCCAGGTCGTGAACCTGGACAAGCTGTCCGAGCTCTACCCGGCCGGCGGCGACGTCACGGTGGAGAGCCTGGTGGCCAACGGTGCCGTCCGCAAGAACCAGCCCGTCAAGGTGCTGGGGACCGGCGAGATCACGGTGGCCGTGAACGTGTCGGCCGACGCGTTCTCGGCATCCGCTGCAGAGAAGATCGCTGCAGCCGGCGGGACCGTCACCGAGCTGTAGGTCATGCGCCTCCCTCTCCCGGCGCGTCCGGGGGAGGGTGGCTGTGATCCATGGCACTTAGGAACTAGACTTCTGGTGGGCTGGCTCGACCGGCCCGCCAGGAGTCTTTTTTCGGCTACAGCCACCCATCACCCGCCGGTTCTCGAGCACCGGTGACCAACCGTTAGACTCGGTTGTTGTGTACGGTCCGCGTCAGGACCAACAGACCTTCAGGAGGACGCTTGCTTAGCGCTATTGGCCGGGCATTCCGGACGCCAGACTTGCGGCGCAAGCTGTTGTTCACGCTGGGAATCATCACCATCTTCCGTCTCGGGGCCTTCATCCCCGCTCCGGGCGTCGACTACGGGAACGTCCAGCAGTGCCTGGCTCTCGGTAACACCGAGGGCGGTCTCTACCAGTTCGTCAACCTCTTCAGTGGCGGCGCCCTCCTCCAGGTCTCCATCTTCGCGCTGGGCATCATGCCGTACATCACGGCCAGCATCATCACGCAGCTCCTCCGGGTGGTCATTCCCCGCTTCCAGGAGCTCCACCAGGAAGGCGCCCAGGGCCAGTCCAAGCTGACCCAGTACACGCGCTACCTCACGATCGCGCTCGGCCTCCTGAACGCGACCACCCTCGTCTCGCTCGCCCGTTCCGGCGCGCTGCTCGGCAACTGCCCCGTGCCCCTGATCCCGGACGACTCGCTGATCATCATCGTCCTGCTGATCATCACACTGACCGCCGGTACCGGCCTCATCATGTGGATGGGCGAGCTCATCACCGAGAAGGGCGTGGGCAACGGCATGTCGCTGCTCATCTTCACGGCCATCGCCGCAGGCTTCCCCACCTCGCTCGGCGAGATCTTCCGCACCCAGGGCGCCACCGTCTTCGCCTTCGTGCTCGCCATGGGCGTCGTCGTCGTCGCCCTCGTGATCTTCGTGGAGCAGTCGCAGCGCCGCATCCCGGTGCAGTACGCCAAGCGCATGGTCGGTCGCCGTACCCTCGGGGGCAGCAGCACGTACATCCCGATCAAGGTGAACATGGCGGGTGTCATCCCCGTGATCTTCGCGTCCTCGATGCTGTACCTGCCGAGCCTGATCGCCCAGTTCAACACGCCCCAGGACGGCACCGCGCCCGCCGGCTGGGTCAACTGGATCACCACGTACCTCACCAGTGGCGACCACCCCCTCTACATGGCGATGTACTTCCTGCTCATCGTCTTCTTCACCTACTTCTACGTGGCCATCACGTTCAACCCGGACGAGGTGTCCGAGAACATGAAGAAGTACGGTGGATTCATCCCCGGCATCCGCGCCGGCCGGCCGACGGCGGAGTACCTGCAGTACGTGCTCTCCCGCATCACACTGCCGGGTGCCATCTACCTCGGACTCGTGGCGCTGATCCCGCTGATCGCCCTCGTGGCCATCGGAGCCAACCAGAACTTCCCGTTCGGTGGCACGTCGATCCTCATCATGGTCGGTGTGGGGCTCGAGACAGTGAAGCAGATCGACGCCCAGCTCCAGCAGCGTCACTACGAAGGGTTGTTGCGTTGACCAGAATGCTGATCATCGGTCCTCCCGGCTCGGGCAAGGGCACGCAGGCCGCCCGCATCTCGGAGCGCCTCGGGGTCGTCGCCATCTCCACCGGCGACATCTTCCGGGACAACGTCAAGCGCGAGACGCCGCTCGGCGTCGAGGCCAAGACGTACATGGACGCCGGCGACTTCGTCCCGGACAGCGTCACCAACAGCATGGTCCGCGACCGCCTCGCCGCGGACGACGTCCAGGAGGGCTTCCTCCTGGACGGCTACCCGCGCACCGCGGCGCAGGTCGCCGAGCTCGACGACATCCTGCGGGAGAACGACCTCGAACTCGACGTGGTCCTCCAGCTCACGGCCGACGACGAGGAGCTCGTGAAGCGACTCCTCGGGCGTGCCTCCCTCGACGGGCGTACCGACGACAAGGAACAGGTCATCCGCCACCGTCTGGGGCTCTACCACGACCAGACCGAGGCCGTAGTCTCGCGGTACGCAGACCGCGGCATCGTGACCAGGGTCGACGGCCTCGGGTCGATCGACGAGGTCACCGAACGCGTCATGGCAGCACTCACCGTTCCGAGCTAGGACCCCCTCATGTTCCGCCAGCCCAAGATCGAGTACAAGACCACCAGCCAGATGCTGGTGATGCGCGAAGCCGGGCTGGTGCTGTCCAGGGCCCTCGACGAGACGGTGGCCGCCGCGCGCGTGGGCGTCACGACGGCCCAGCTCAACGACGTGTTCGAGGGCGTCCTCCAGGAGGAGGGCGCGACGTCGAACTTCCTCGGCTACCACGGCTTCCCGGCGAGCATCTGCACCTCCGTCAACCACGAGGTGGTCCACGGTATCCCCGGCGGGTACACGCTGCAGGACGGGGACATCATCTCGATCGACGGCGGCGCCGTCGTGCGTGGGTGGCACTCCGACTCCGCACGCACCGCGATCGTCGGCACCCCGCGGCCGGAGGACGTCCGCCTCTCGGACGTCACCGAGGAGGCGATGTGGCGGGGGATCGCGGCACTGGCGTCCGCCCGCTTCGTCGGCGACATCGGCTCGGCGATCGACGACTACGTGTCCTCCGTCCCCGGGCCGGCCCTCGGGATCCTCGAGGACTACGTAGGGCACGGCATCGGCACGCAGATGCACCAAGCGCCCGACGTCCTCAACTACCGCAGCACCCACCGCGGACCGAAGGTCCGGCCAGGTCTGTGCCTCGCGATCGAGCCCATGCTCGTGCAGGGCGGTCTCGAGACCGCAGTGCTCGACGACGACTGGACCGTCATCACCACCGACGGCAAGCGTGCCTCCCAGTGGGAGCACAGCGTCGCGGTGCACGACGGCGGCATCTGGGTGCTCACGGCACCCGACGGGGGAGCGTCCCGGCTCGGACCCCTCGGCGTCACGCCGGTCCCGCTGGAGAGCTGACCTCCCAGGCCCGCCCATCGCGGCCCGGGACGGCCATCCGGCCGGCCCTGATTTAACGATCGACGGACTGTAGCGTAGAGTGGTCTGTTGGTTGTCTCTGCTTTCCGTGCCCAAACGGGCCCCGGAGACCTTCCCGCCGAACGAGCTCCGGCTCGTCGGGGGTCCGACGATCAAAACCCAGAACCCGTCCGCCATGCAAGTGGCGGGCATAGACGTTAGCGGAGGATATGGCCAAGAAAGACGGTGTCATTGAGATTGAAGGCACTGTGAACGAGGCGCTGCCCAACGCGATGTTCCGCGTTGAGCTGGCCAACGGTCACATTGTCCTCGCCCACATCTCGGGAAAGATGCGCCAGCACTACATCCGAATCCTTCCTGAGGACCGGGTCGTAGTGGAACTGAGCCCGTACGACCTCACCCGAGGCCGTATCGTCTACCGCTACAAATAAGAATCAACTCGAAGGAAAACCATGAAGGTCAACCCGAGCGTGAAGCGGATCTGCGAGAAGTGCCAGGTGGTTCGCCGCAAAGGCAACGTTCTCGTCATCTGCGAGAACCCGCGCCACAAGCAGCGCCAGGGCTGAGAACCTCTCCTAGAGGCTCTTCCCGCGCGTAGAAGTACATTCAACGGCAGAACAGCGTCCCGTCAGGGGCGTACACCCCCGGCACGGAGGCCGGGGACCAGGACACAGGTCCCGGGGACGTTCTGCTCCATACCTCCGGCAACACCAAAGGAGCACCGCCACCATGGCACGTCTCGCTGGCGTAGACATCCCCCGTGAAAAGCGGGTAGTCATCGCGCTTACCTATATCTACGGCGTGGGCAAGACCCGTGCAGAGAAGACGATCGTCGACACGGGGATCTCCCCGAACACGCGCGTCAAGGACCTCTCCGACGTCGAGCTGGTCCAGCTCCGCGACTACATCGAAGGCAACTTCAAGGTCGAGGGTGACCTCCGCCGAGAGGTCGCCGCCGACATCCGCCGCAAGGTGGAGATCGGCAGCTACGAAGGCATCCGGCACCGCCGCGGCCTTCCCGTACGCGGACAGCGTACGAAGACGAACGCCCGTACCCGCAAGGGCCCGAAGCGTACGGTCGCAGGCAAGAAGAAGGTCGGACGCTAGATCCCCACTGGCTCCCTAACGTGACTCGCTAGCGCTCGTCACGCCAGGGGACCCTCGCCAGCGGAGGCCCCTGTTCGTGGGACTCCCGTGGGATTCGATCCGAATCAATGCTTTACCCAATACCTTCGTAGGAGAAGTAATGCCCCCCAAGACTCGTGGAGCGGTTCGTAAGCCGCGTCGCAAGGACAAGAAGAACATCGCGCTCGGTCAGGCGCACATCAAGAGCACCTTCAACAACACCATCGTGTCCATCACGGACCCGAGCGGTGCGGTCATCTCCTGGGCCTCGGCCGGCGAGGTCGGCTTCAAGGGCTCACGCAAGTCCACCCCGTTCGCCGCGCAGATGGCCGCCGAGGCCGCTGCGAAGCGCGCACAGGAGCACGGCGTCAAGAAGGTCGACGTCTTCGTGAAGGGCCCGGGTTCGGGCCGCGAGACCGCCATCCGCTCGCTGCAGGCCACCGGCCTCGAGGTCGGATCCATCTCGGACGTCACCCCGAGCGCTCACAACGGCTGCCGCCCGCCGAAGCGTCGCCGCGTCTAACGAAGCGAGCCGTCACCGTGCCGCCCTGCAGGAACCCACGTGGTCCGGCAGGGCGGTTCGGTGCCGTTCCAGCAGTTTTGCCGGCTGACCCGCAGTCCCGCCCATTTCGAAGTGTCATATAGCGGATGCTTCCTGAAAGGATATGTAAGTGCTTATTGCACAGCGCCCCACCCTGACTGAAGAAGTAGTCGCCGACAACCGCTCGCGGTTCGTCATCGAGCCCCTCGAGCCCGGTTTCGGCTACACCCTCGGCAACTCGCTCCGCCGCACGCTCCTGTCCTCAATCCCGGGTGCTGCCGTCACGAGCATCCGCATCGACGGCGTCCTGCACGAATTCACCACGGTTCCCGGGGTGAAGGAGGATGTCACCGAGATCATCCTGAACATCAAGAACCTCGCCGTCTCCTCGGAGCACGACGAGCCCGTCGTCGCCTACCTGCGCAAGCAGGGACCCGGCGTCGTCACGGCCGCTGACATCGCGCCTCCCGCAGGCGTCGAGTTCCACAACCCGGACCTCCACATCGCGACCCTCAACTCGAAGGGCAAGTTCGAGCTCGAGCTGACCATCGAGCGTGGACGCGGTTACGTGTCGGCATCGCAGAACAAGTCCGGCGACTCGGAGATCGGCCGCATCCCGGTCGACTCCATCTACTCGCCGGTCCTGAAGGTCACCTTCCGCGTCGAGGCCACCCGAGTGGAGCAGCGCACCGACTTCGACAAGCTGATCGTCGATGTCGAGACGAAGGACGCCATCGCCCCGCGCGACGCCGTCGCGTCGGCCGGCACCACCCTGGTGGAGCTGTTCGGTCTGGCCCGCGAACTGAACACCGCGGCCGAGGGCATCGAGATCGGCCCGTCGCCGACGGACGCAGCACTTGCTGCCGACATGGCGCTGCCGATCGAGGACCTCGAACTCACGGTCCGCTCGTACAACTGCCTCAAGCGTGAGGGCATCCACTCCGTGGGTGAACTCGTCGCGCGCTCCGAGGCCGACCTCATGGACATCCGCAACTTCGGTGCGAAGTCCATCGACGAGGTCAAGGCGAAGCTCGTGGAGCTCGGTCTGTCCCTGAAGGATTCCCCTCCAGGCTTCGACCTTGCCGCCCGCGCTGCCGCCATCGAAGAGGACGACGTCGTCTACGGCGACGAAGAGCTCTAACACGCTACCTGTCCGCCCGCCGCGCGCCCGTCGCGGCGGGCGGACACCCTAATGAGGAGAAAGAACCATGCCCACACCCACTAAGGGCCCACGTCTCGGAGGCGGTCCGGCGCACGAACGCCTGATGCTCGCCAACCTGGCCGCCTCACTGTTCGAGCACAAGCGCATCACCACCACGGTGACGAAGGCCAAGCGCCTCCGGCCCTACGCCGAGCGCCTGGTGACCTTCGCGAAGAAGGGTGACCTCGCGTCGCGCCGTCGCGTCCTCGCCGTCATCAGCAACAAGAGCATCGTCCACGAGCTGTTCACGGACATTGCTCCCGCCGTCGCCAACCGCGAGGGTGGCTACACCCGCATCACGAAGATCGGCAACCGCAAGGGCGACAACGCCCCCATGGCCGTCATCGAACTGGTGCTGGAGCCCATGTCCGCCAAGCAGTCCGTGGTCGCCGAGGCCGAGCGCGCAGCATCGGCCCCCGCCGCTGCAGCAGCACCGGCATCGCCCGAGGCCGACGCAGTCGATTCCGTCGACTCCGTGGACTCGGTGGATTCCGCCGAGTCGGCTGAGTCCGCGGCTTCTGCCGACGAAGTCGCAGCCGAGGACACCACGGTCGACGCCGAAGCCGGCGTCGCCGACGAGGTCGTCGTCGTCGAGGGCACCGTCGAGGACGAGAAGAAGTAATTCTTCCCTCCCCACGCACACCATGATCACCCAGGAGCCCGCCGTCCCCCCGAGGGACGGCGGGCTTCTGCGTGTCCGGTTGGACATCGCGTACGACGGCTCCCTGTTCTCGGGCTGGGCCCTGCAGCCCGGTCTCATCACCGTGCAGGGCGTCCTCGAGGGCGCGCTGTTCACGCTCCTGCGTCGGCAGGTGCGCCTGACCGTCGGGGGACGGACCGACGCCGGCGTCCACGCCCGCGGTCAGGTGGCGCACATCGACCTCACACCGGCCGAGTGGCACGCGATGGCGAGGGGGCGCGACGTCGACCCCTCCGACGCCTTTTTGCGACGGCTCAC
The DNA here is from genome assembly GCF_058269215.1 of Arthrobacter sp. TJ-238. Classification (NCBI taxonomy): domain Bacteria; kingdom Bacillati; phylum Actinomycetota; class Actinomycetes; order Micrococcales; family Micrococcaceae; genus Arthrobacter; species Arthrobacter sp. TJ-238. The sequence continues at coordinate 513,502 of NZ_JBZCNH010000004.1, forward strand.
CGGTGCCATCAACCGCGAGCTGACGGACGGCGTCACCGGGCGCGGACGTTCCGTCAGGAACTCCGTGCCCGCCGTGGTCGTCCGCTCCGCCACGCAGGCGCCCGACGGGTTCGACGCACGCTTCTCCGCACTCTGGCGCCGCTACAGTTACGCCATCGCGGATACGGCGACCGGACAGGACCCGTTGCGCCGGCACACCACCCTCTGGCACCCGGCACCGCTGGACGTCGCGCTGCTCAACGAGGGCGCGGGGCACCTGCTGGGCATGCAGGACTTCGCCGCGTTCTGCAAGCCGCGCGAAGGGTCCACCACCATCCGCGAGCTGCAGCGGTACGAGTTCACCCGCGGGCACGACGGCGTGATCATCGCGACCGTGCAGGCCGACGCCTTCTGCCACAACATGGTGCGCGCCCTCATCGGATCGACGCTGCGGGTCGGTTCGGGCGAGATGCCGCCCGGGTGGCTCGCCGAACGGCTGGCCGCCCGGCTCAAGGATGCACGGTCCGTCCTCGCTGCACCGCACCCCCTCGTCCTCGAGGAGATCGCCTACCCCGGGAACGGGGAGCTCGCCGCCCGCGCCGACCTGACCCGCTCCCGCCGGACGGTGGACCACCTCGCGGTCCCCGGCACGCGTGCGGCCCGGTCGCCGGAGGACGCGTCGGTGTCGCCGCTCGAGGGATCCTCGGGCCGCCCGGAGGCCTAGACCCCACGCCGCCCGGGCAGGGGCGTCAGCCCAGCAGGACCAGGCTCGCGAAGGCGGCGAGCAGCATGCCGGGGCCGAACGGGAACGTCGAGCCGCGCGAGCCGCGGCGCAGCAGGAGGACCGCGGTGCCGGCCACGCCACCGAGCAGGAACCCGCCCAGTAGGGTCCCGAGCCACGCGGCGGCCCCTGCCCAACCGCCGATCAGGCCGAGCACGGCCGCGAGCTTCACATCGCCCATGCCCATGCCCGCGGGGGAGATCAGGGCCAGGAGGAAGTACACGGTGAACAGGGTCGCGCTGCCGCCCGCCGCACCGAGCAGCCCGGTCCAGTCGCCGGTGCCGAGCGCCACGACGAGCAGTACCGGAACGGTGACGGCGGTGAACCGCAGCAGCATGACGTTCGGCAGCAGCTTGGACTGCAGGTCGACGGCGCCCAGCACCACGCCGAACGCCGCGAGGACGGCCACGAGCGGGCCGTTCCAGGCTTCGTCGGCCACCGCACTCCCTGCGCCTGCCAGGAGGCCGGCGAGCACTGTGAGCGGCACGCGCCAGGACGGCGGCAGCACTGTGCGGGGATCCTTCTGCGGCAGGGAGAAGAGGGCGTAGGCGAGGGCCGCGGCGAGGACGCCGACCGCGAGGCTCAGGAGCATCTAGACGGACTCGCCGATCGAGTCCTGCGGTATGCGGCCCACCTCGCCGTTCACGGGCAGGGTCACCGTGAAGCGGCTGCCCTTGCCCGGCGCACTGACGCAGGAGATCGACCCGCCGTGGCTCTCGACGATGGACTTGGTGATCGCCAGCCCGAGACCGGCACCGTCGATGGCGGCGTGGCGGGCCGACGGCGTGCGGTAGAAGCGGGAGAAGACCTGCCGGGCTTCCTGTTCGGTCATGCCCATGCCCCTGTCCTCGACGTGCAGGGCGATCTCCGACTCCGACTCCTCCGCGCGGATGGTCACCACACCGCCGCCGGGGGAGTACTTGATGGCGTTGGAGAGCAGGTTGTCGAGCACCTGCGAGATCCGGAGGGGATCGATGAGCGTCCAGAGGGGATTCTGGGCGTCGGTCTTCAGCTTCACGCCGTTCTTCTGGGCCCGGAGCCTGTTGGACCGCACGCTCATCTCGATCAGCGCCGCAAGGTCCACGGGTCGCGGGTGCACCCGGACGCGGTCGCCGGCGGTCGAGAGGAGGTCGGCGACGAGGTGGAGCACGCGCTCGGCATTGCGGCCAGCGACGTCGATGTACCCGCTGAGGTGGCTCGGCAGCCGATGCTCGTCCTCGAGCACCAGTTCGAGGTACCCGAGCACCGAGGTCAGCGGGGCGTGGAACTCGTGGGAAATGTTCGAGATGAAGGTGTCCTTCGCGGAGACGGCCTCCACGAGTTCCGTGACGTCGCTGCAGGCGATCAGCGCGCCGGCGATCCTGCCATCGGCGTTCTTGATGGGCCGTGCGGCTGTCGAGAGGGCACGCTGCGCGTCGCCGTCGCCCACCCAGATGAGCTCGTCGGCGAAGGTCTCGCCCGTGAGGGCACGGTACACGGGCTGCCTGTCGACCGGCAGCGGCGTCACGCGGTCCGCGCCGAAGAACAGGCCGCCGTGGGCGTCGTCGTGGTCGGACAGCCGGTTGAACAGCTCCTGCTGGCGATTCGTCAGCGTGGTGTTGCCGTGGGCGTCGACGGCGGTCAGGCCGACGTCGACGGTGTTGAGGATCGCCGTGAGGACACGCTCGCGGTCGATGGCCGCACGCAGGAGTTCGTTGAGCTCGCGGTCCTTGCGCTCGATCTCGACCTCGCGCGCCCGTGCGCCGGCGTTCGTCACGCGGATGGTGACGGCGATGCACAGCATGACGATCGGCAGCAGCAGCAGGCCCAGGTAGGACCGCAGGTGGGCCGGATCGAAGGAACCGAGCACCGGCCATGACGTGACGAGCAGCGAACCGAGCACCGTGAGCGGCAGCGAGGCCCAGGGGGACAGCGAGGAGCGCATCAGCCACAGGACGGGGAAGACCACCAGGACGCCGAGGGCGGGCTGCGTCTCCATCGCGCCGGCACGGACCAGGGCGATCGCGACGAAGTCGAGGATCGGGACGACGAGCAGGCTCCCTCGCGGCAGTTCACGCCACGGGACGATGACCGAGAGCGCCAGGAGCACCAGGATCATCGAGAAGCCGAGGTCGAACGTGGGGTCGGTCGCCAGGCCGGGTCGAAGAAGGGGTGCCGTCACGCCGATGACGACGACGATCAGGGTCAGGGGGATCTGGCAGAGCACCACGGAGCGGCCGATGCTCACTTTCGAGGCGACCGCGCGCAGCCGCGCGGCACCGGCATCCCTAGGCACGCACTTTCCGGGGAAAGAGGAGGAACTGCATGATGAAGAACTTTCCGACGCTGAGACCTACGTACTCCTCCCATTATGTAGCCCGGCCCGCGTTTTGGAATGCAACCCGACGCGATTATCTGTCCGGGCAATGCACAATGGGAATCATGAGGAGTAGGAAAGATTGCAGTGCAGGTCAGAGGGGGGTCGGTGGCGAATGAGTGATCCGGGCGTGGCGGTGGTCATCGAGGACGACCCCGATGTGCGGAACCTCGTGGCAGCCGTCCTCAAGCAGTCGGGATTCGTCGTCCATGTGGCACCGGCAGGGAGGGCAGGCGTCGATCTGGTCCGGGCCCATGATGCGGCGGTGGTAACCGTCGATGTGGGGCTCCCCGACATCGACGGTTACGAGGTGCTGCGGCGTATCCGTGCATTCAGTACCTGCTATGTGGTGATGCTGACCTCGCGGGGCGACGAACTGGATACCCTCACTGCCCTGCAGTCGGGAGCCGACGACTACCTCACGAAGCCGTTCCGGCCGCGGGAACTGCGGGCGCGGATCGCCGCGATGCTGCGCCGTCCGCGTGTTGCCCCGAGCCAGGTGCCCGGGGTCCCCGTACCTGCTGCGGCAGTGACTCCGGCAGAGCCCGTTGCGCCCGCAGCGCCTGCTGCGCCGCCCGCCGTCGTCGAGCACAACGGCCTCGCCCTCAATGCGGCCGCCCGCACCGTCGTGCTGGATGGGCGTGACCTGCCGCTCACCAGGAGCGAGTTCGACCTGCTCAACGAGATGCTCAAGAGCAACGGTGCGGTGAGGACCAAGGCGGATCTGGTGCGCGTGGTCCGGGGTGACTACTACGACGAGGACACCTACATCAGCGACTCGGACGAGCGCGCCATCGAAGTGCACATCGGCAATCTGCGCCGGAAGCTGGACGAGGACCCGAAGAACCCGCGCTGGCTGCAGACGGTGCGCGGTGTCGGCTACAGGCTCACGTCCACCCGTTCCTGACGTCGAACAACTCCTGACGGCCTGTTTCGGCCTGTTCCGCCGGCAGCGTCAGGCGGTCGCCAGGTAGCGGGCCTCGATTTCGAGGATGGTGTCCAGTCCGCAGCGTTCGATGCCGGGCAGGGCCCTGAGGGCGGTGTCGAGGTCGGAGGCGGTCACGGCGGTCTCGAAGTCCGCGGCGAGGGCGGAGAGCCGTGAGGCTCCGATCATGGCGGAGGAGTTGCGGAGGCTGAGGGCGGCGTCGAGGGCTGCGGGGACGTCGCGGTTGCTGACGGAACTCTCGAGCCTGAGGAGGCGGTCCTCGAACCCGGTGATGTAGTCGCGTGCGAAGGCGCGGGCCGGTTGGGCGTCGTTCAGCTGCCGCTCGAGGTGGGACAGGACGGCCAGGTCCAGCAGCGGGAGACTCTTCGGGGCACTATTCGACGGCACTCCCTCAGGCTACGACCGGGATCTGACGGTTCGCCTTGAAGTCGGGCGATGCTGAGCGAGAAATGCGGAAGCGCTAATCCGGATGCGTATTCCGGTCCCCGCTCATTGGCCGGCGAACGTATCGATCACGTTGAGTACGGCAGGCCCGAGGATCACGATGAACAGCACGGGGAAAATGAACAACAGCAGGGGGAACAATACGGCGACGGGCAATTTCATCGCCTTTTCCTCGGCCCGCTGGCGGCGCTTCACACGCATCACTTTGGCTTGCGTCCGCAGGACCCCCGAAAGGGCGATGCCGTAGGCGTCGGCCTGGACGATGGCCTTCACGAAACTGCGCAGCTCCGGGATGGTGCTCCGCTCGGCCATAGCGAGATACGCCTCGCGCCTGCTGCGGCCCACCTGCATGTCCTGCAGGGTCCGCACGAGCTCCTCGGCGAGCGGACCCTTGCCGGTCTCACCCGCACGCTGCATCGCACTTTCGAACCCGAGGCCGGCCTCGACGGAGATCAGCATCTGGTCGAGGGTGTTCGCGAGTTCCAGTGCCATGGCGTTCTGTCGTTCCTGGCCCTTGCTGTAGAGCAGGAGGTCCGGCACGAAGTACCCCAGCACCGTGATGAAGATGGACACCAGCACGAAGAGCCTGCTCGGATTGGCCTGCAGTACGAGCAGGCCGGCCAGGCCACCGGCGAGGCCCAGAAGAGGCTTGGCGGTGAGCACCTTCGCGAGGGGCATGGATACTGGGCGTCCGGCGAGGCTCAGCAGGCGATCGAGCTTCGCGATGTAGGTGTCCGGGGTGAGCCGACGACCGAGCTGCAGCAGGGGGTTCCGGCGCTCTATGGCGGCAGCGGTCAGCCCCGTGCCCTGGCTCAGGTTGTGCTGCACCGTCCGTCGCACCTTCGTGTCCGAGGTGAGGAGGGACCAGGTGAAGTAGCCGATTGGAGCGGTGGTCAGGAGCAGTGAGGCGAGCAGGATCGGGTCCACGGTGTCCTCCTCAGAATTTCAGGTCGATGATCTTGCGGAGCCACAGCCCGCCGATGGTCATCATGACGGCAGCGCCGCCGAGCATGACCCAGCCGAGCGGCTTGGTGAAGAGCGGATCCACGTACCCGGGGCTGATGACGGTCAGGATGAGCGCGATGCCGAAAGGCAGGGCCGCGAGGATGTAGGCGGAGAACTTGCCCTCCGCTGCGAGGGCCTTGATGTGGCCCTTGATCTCGCTGCGCTCGCGGATGGTGTGGCCCACCTGGTCGAGCACGTCGGCGAGATCGCCACCGACCTCCCGGTTGATCTGGATGGCCTGGGCGATCCAGGCGAAGTCCTCGTTCTGCATGCGCTCCGAGGTGTCCATGAGTGAAGCGAGAAGGTCCTTGCCGAGGCTCGTCTCGGCGACGATCCTGCGCATCTCCTCGGACGTCGGGCTGTCGGCCTCGGTCGCGGCGGCGTCGATGGCCCGCAGGATGCTGTGGCCCGCCCGCAGGCCGCCGGTGAGCAGCTGCAGGGTGTCGCCGAGCTGCGCGTCGAAACGGCGGCGCCTTCGTCCGGTGAGGAAGGAGACCACCAGGTGTGCGACGGCGGGGGAGAGCAGAAGCAGGAGGACACCGATGACGGGTGCGAGCAGGGCCCAGCCGAGCAGGAGACCGGTGACACCCGCGAGGATGACGAGCAGGTAGACCTCGGCCTGGCTCAGCTTCACACCTGCGGTCTCCAGGACCTGCTGGTTCAGGAAGCGCATCGGACGGCGCTGCAGGTAGCGGTCCATCGCCCGCCCGACTGCTCCCGCGAAGCGCGAGAGCTGCGAGTCCTGCTGGTCCACCGGCGGTCGGCGACGATCGAGCGGCACGGGTGACTGGAGTGGCCTCAGTGCAATGAGTGCGAGCACGATGGCGCCGATGACGAGCGCGAGCCCGGCAAGGAGGAGGACGGTCATGCGGCTATCGCCCGCGCGGGGGGACGGACCCGAAAACGGCGGGGGAAACGGTGATGCCCATGTCCTCGAACCGCTCCATGAAGCGGGGACGGATGCCCGTGGGAACGGGTTTGCCGAGGAAACGGCCCCTGTTGTCCATGCCCGCGGAATAGTCGAAGACGAAGGCGTCCTGCAGCGTGACGACATCGCCCTCCATGCCCTGGACCTCGGTGACATGCGTGATGCGGCGGCTTCCGTCCCGGAGCCGCGAGATCTGGACCACGAGGTTGACGGCCGACGCCAGCTGCTCGCGGATGGCGCGCAGGGGCAGGTCCATACCGGCCATGAGCACGAGGGTCTCGAGGCGGGCGACGGCGTCGCGCGGCGAGTTGGCGTGAACGGTGGAGAGTGAACCATCGTGCCCGGTGTTCATGGCCTGCAGCATGTCGAGCGATTCGCCGCCGCGCACCTCGCCGATGACGATGCGGTCCGGCCGCATGCGCAGGGAGTTGCGGACGAGGTCGCGGATGGTCACAGCACCCTTGCCCTCGGTGTTCGGGGGGCGGCTCTCGAGGCGGACGACGTGCTGCTGCTGGATCTGGAGCTCGACGGCGTCCTCGATGGTGACGATGCGTTCGTCGTCGGGCAGGAAGGACGAGAGCACGTTGAGCAGCGTGGTCTTCCCGGTACCGGTTCCGCCCGAGACGATGATGTTGAGCTTCGCCTTGACGCACGCGTCCAGCAGTTCGGCCATCTCCGGCGTCAGGGTCCCGAAGTCGATGAGGTTCTGGACGGTGAGGGGTACCTTGCTGAACTTTCGGATGGTCAGGGAGGAGCCATTGACGGCCAGCGGTGGGATGACGGCATTCACGCGCGAACCGTCCTCGAGCCGGGCGTCGACGAAAGGCGACGACTCGTCGATGCGCCGGCCCACCTTGGAGACGATGCGCTCGATGACGCGCCGCAGGTGCTCCTCGGAACTGAATCGCGATTCGCTTAGCGTCAGGCGGCCCTTCTGCTCCACGTAGATCTGGTCCATGCGATTGACCATGATCTCGGTGATCGTCGCGTCGTCGAGGAGACGCTGCAGCGGACCGAGGCCGAGGACGTCGTCGGCCACATCCTGGATGAGGCGGCGCCGTTCGTCCGGACTCAGCGGCACCTGTTCGGCGTCGATGATCTGGCTCAGCTCCTCGCGGGCCACTGCCTTGAGGTCGTCTTCGCTGATCGAGGTGTCGCTCGCGCGGACGCCCATGCGCTCGAAGAGGGCCGACGCGGCGCGCTGCTTGAGGCCCGCGAAGACATCCAGCCTGCCGGCGCCGGGCTTGATGGGGGCTTCTCGTACGACGGCGGGAGCCAGCGTCGGCGGGCGGCTCTCCTCGGGCGTCGCTACCGGAGTGGCGGGCTCGACGCCGGGGGCGGCGGAGGGCAGGGCCGCCGCCTGAATACGTGCGGACAACTTCATCGGACGACGACCCGGCGGTGGGTCTTCCGCTGCGTTGCGGCGCGCCATGCATGGTCGAAGCGCTTGACGAGCTCGTTGAGGCTCGTCGTCGCGGGGTCTCGGACCTTGTCCTGCAGGAGTGGGACCCCGCGGTTCGTCGCCAGCGTGATGGCGCGGGACCGGGGGATCGACACGTCGACGGGAGCGGCGAGGGTCGCCTCGATGTCCTGGACGGAGAGCCCGGTCTTCGTGTCCGCGAAGTTGAGGACCACATGGCGTGTCTCGGGGAGGAGGTTGAGTTTGTTCAGGACGTCGAGTCCGGAGCGCAGGCCGCGGACGCTGGGCACATCCATGCCCGTGACCCAGACGGCGTCGGTGCACTGTTCCAGGGCGGCGAGGCTGGGTTCGGTGAGACCGGGCCCGGTGTCGACGACGACGTAGCGGAACTCGAGCGCGAGCTGCTGGATGAGGCGTGTGATCTGCTCGGAGGAGATGCGGTCGGCGTCGGCTGGGTTCCGCGGGCCGCAGAGGGCGTAGATGCCTGACGGGTGTGCCGTGAGGAACGCCTTGAGGACCATCAAGTCCTGTGTCGCGGCGCCCGAGACGGCGTCGAGCACCGAGTACTCGGGGTTGAGGTACAGCCCTGTGGCGACGTCACCGAACTGCAGATCCAGATCCACGATGACGACGCTCATCGGAGCGATGCGACCCAGCCCGACCGCGAGGTTGGTGGCAATGGTCGTCTTGCCGACTCCGCCTTTCGGCGAGAAGACGCCGATCACCAAGCCGCTCTGCTGCTCGCGGGGAGTCTGGGACTCCGTGCGGCGGCGGGTCGCGAACGCCTGGCAGGCGCGCTCGAGTTGCGTGCGGATGCTGGGCACGTCGGCCAGAGGGCTGAGGATGTCGCGCACGCCGGCCCGCATGGCCTGGAGGGCGATGTCAGGGTGGTCGTCGTGGACGAGCACCACGCTGATCTCGGGGAACGTCACGTCCACGATGATGGCGAGCCGGAGCGCGTCCTCGATGGCGACGCCGGGACCGAAGACCAGGACTTCCGGCCGCTCGAGGGCGAGCTGGTCGAGCACGGCATCCGTATCACCGTCCAGGACACTGGAGGGCAGGCTCTTGACGTGGCCCTGCAGTCCGCCGGCGATGGCGAGCCGCATCTTCTGTTCGAAGTCGGAGCTCGGGGTGATCAGGACGAATCTGCTCATCGGTAGAGCTCCTTGTTCTCGACGACCGGGGAGTCGCCCTCGACGGTCGCTTCTGTTTCCTTGCTCAGCCAGAGGGTGGCGTTCTGGTTGGCGTGCACGAGCCGCGTGGCCTGCGCGGTGTCGACCGCCACGGTGAGCATCAGGGATCCACTCGGGAGGGCCTCGGCCTCCGCGCGTGCCTGGGCCTCGGGGTCGGCTGCGGGATCGGCGGCGACGGCGGTGGGGGCGCGTTGGACCGACGTCACGAGGACCTTGTGAAGGGCGAGCTTCGTCGTGGGGACATCCGGATCCTCCTCGAGGCCCCCGCTCTCCAGGGAGATGAAGATCCCGACGGTGTCGCCCGGTGCGACCTTCCCACCCACAGCGCGGTCGGGTTCGATCGTGAACGACACCTCCTGCAGGCCCTCGGGCACCTCGACGCTCCCGGTGAGCGAGGCATCGTCCGGGTCCACGAGCCGCTCCGTGAGCAACTGCTCGCCAGGCACGAGCTCCACGGCGGTAACTTTTCCGGCCGCCGCCTCGAGGTCCTTGAGTGCGGTGGCTCCGACGGTGGTGGCCGGCAGTTGCTGCGTGGTGAGGAAGGGCATGAGCTCCTCCGTCGGCGTACCGGCTGGGACAGCGGTCGCGACGACGAGGACGTCGACAGGGTCGAGACCCTCGACGGCGCGTGCTTCGGCGCCCTGCGCGTAGCCGTAGAGCATCATCGCCCCGATGAGGGCGAGCACGACGGCGGCGACGCCGGCCAGGAGACGGGATTTCATGGTGCTGCTTCCTCAAGAGTGAGACGCACGACGGGGGTCATGTCCGGGTTGGCGGGGCCGAGGGTGTAGGCGCTATCCAGCGACACCATCTTGACGAACTTGCCGATGATGCCGATGCACTGGTTGTCGGTGCAGGTGTACCCGGGGTAGTAGTTGTTGCGGAAGGCCTCGATCGATGACGGGTTGCCCGTTTGCTTCAGCTTCCAGCCGTACACCTCGAAAGCTGCGAACCCTTTGAGTGAGTAGATTGCGTTGTCGCCGCTGTCCGTCACTGTCCTGTAGATCGGGAACAAGCCAATCGGAGGTTTCCCAGCCACAATCTCTGCCTTCCAAGAGGTCAGGAGATCGACACAGGCCACGGGGACCCCCTTATTGCCGCTGTTACTGCCGGCGGCGCTCTGGCTGATGCTGATGAGGGCTGCGCACTCGTTCGGCGAGGAGTCGAGGTTGCCGAAGCCACCAGGGGGACCGCCTGCACAACTTGGGGTGCTGTTGCTCTTCTTCCTGAATTCGACGAGCTGCATGCCCGGCCCATCCCGTAGCTCGCACTCGGAGAAAACGACGGGATAGGGGGCCGGGCCGCTGACAGGGCTGCCCCAGGCCGCGGTGGCCTTCGCGGTCACTTCGCTGGAGCTGATGCCCAGGACGTTGGCGAAGAGGAGGGACATGCGGTTGGGGGCCTGGCCGTCCTGGAGCGCGCCGGTGGTGACGGTGACCTTCCGTGTTGTTTTGTTGACGACGACGTTCTTCACGTTGCTCTTCGCATCCAGGGCGTTGCTGTTGGCGAGGCTCCCTGCAATCGGGGCAGTGGGTGCGCATTCACTGTCTGCAGGATCGAGGGCGCAGGTCCGGGCGATGGCGAAGGCTCCGGCGTCGGCACCGTTCTGCAGTTGGGCCTTCTCCGACACCAGCATGCCGACGTCGATCGCGAGTGCGGCGAAGCCGAGGAGCACGACCATGAGGAGGGCGACGAGGACGCTGACAGCGCCCCGCTCGTCGGGGCGCTTCTGCTTCATCCCCCGCACAGCATGACCCCTTTGCCCGTCATGGTGAACGGTCCAGCAATGCCCGTGAGGCTGCTTAGTTGGTATGCGACGGTTATCTCGACCTGACGGCCTGAGGCGCAACTCGTTCTTGGAATGCCCTCTTCGGTAAACTGGTAGGTTATGACCGGATTCGTGGGAGTGATATGAAGGCTACTTGCGGAGCTTCTAGCTGCGCTGGTCGCGTTGCCTTGGACATTTGAGATGGCCATCACCCTCACGCCCTCCCGAGCTGCGTTGGTCAACGTGACCTGCGTGTTGTAGGCACGCCCGAACTCCATAATGCCGAGAAGGAGGAGAAGAAGGACGGGCAGGACAAGGGCCATCTCAACGGCGGCCGCGCCTCGCTCGCCCGATTTTCTCATCGCATGCCTTTCGCGGGTGAAGCCAAGGTCCGTGATGGCCCGACGCGCGATCGGGCCACCATCGACGGACAGGGGAGTGAACTTACGCGGCAGCGCAGCTCGCGTCGACCGCAGCAGTGCCAGCGCCGCCGCCAGTACCAGCTACGGCCGGGCTGCCAGCGGAGAAGGTGCCGCCTGTAATTGCACAGGATGCCTTGACGAAGGACGTCTTGAGTCCGCCGCCAAGCAGCGTGACCGCGGCGATGATGACGACGGCGATGAGCGCGACCATGATGCCGTACTCGACGGCGGTGGCGCCGTCTTCCTTGCGGACCAGGCGGGGGAGGATGTGCATGCGGGTGTTCGAGACGAGGAACATGATGAGACTCCTGAGGGGGGACGGTGCGGCTGGCCCAGCGCCAGCACTGCCAGAAAAGTAGCGACAGAACCCCGTCGCACACCGGATCTGCCCCGATCCTGAGTGAATGCTCGCAATGCTGCACCGCTCCTGAGCAGAACCTGCGCTCGCACTGCCGTACGCCGTCGTGCCGGCGGCCGCAGCCGCCCACGCTCCGACCGGCGCCGTCGGGCTTGGACCTCGATCCGGCCGGGTGGACCGGTAGGCCGGCTCATTTTGACCCATGGCAGCGCGGCACGCTATTCTTGGAAGTCGTTGTGCGTATCCCTTCTCGATACGTCTGCGCCTCACGGAGCGGTTCAGTTGCAGAACCACCTGGCCCGGAGGCGGAGCCGAGATTCACGGGATGACTGGTCGTATTTCAGCCCTCACCTGAAGTTCCGGTAGCGCATGAATAAGCTGAGCCCGCGGGCACGGAGATCTCCGTGGATGCGGGCGACACCGAAATAGAAACGAAGGCCATAACCGTGCGTACGTACACCCCGAAGCCAGGCGACATCAACCGCCAGTGGCACGTAATCGATGCAACCGACGTCGTCCTCGGCCGTCTTGCCAGCCAGACCGCAATCCTGCTCCGCGGTAAGCACAAGCCGACCTTCGCTCCCCACATGGACATGGGCGATTTCGTCATCATCATCAACGCCGAGAAGGTAGCCCTCACCGGCTCCAAGCTCGAGCAGAAGCGCGCCTACCGCCACTCGGGCTACCCGGGCGGCCTGAAGTCGACCAGCTATGTGGAACTCCTGGACAAGAACCCGGAGCGCGCAGTCGAGAAGGCGATCCGCGGCATGCTTCCCAAGAACTCGCTCGCCGCCCAGCAGATCGGCAAGCTGAAGGTCTACCGCGGCGCCGAGCACCCCCACGCCGCGCAGCAGCCCCAGACGTTCGAAATCACCCAGGTCGCCCAGTAGTCCTGGCCACCAGTACTAAGAAATCACTTCAAGGAGAACCGTGGCTCAGAACACTGAAGAGCTGAATGAACCGACTGAGGAGCTCACGAGCTACACCTCAGAGTCCACCGAAGGTGGCGAGACCGCCGTCAAGGAGCGTCCCGCGCTGACCGTCGGCGGCGGAGCCGTAGGACGCCGCAAGGAAGCTGTCGCCCGCGTGCGCCTCGTCCCCGGCACCGGCAAGTGGATCGTCAACGGGCGCGAGCTCGCCGACTACTTCCCGAACAAGCTGCACCAGCAGGAAGTCAACGACCCCTTCAAGCTCCTCGAGCTCGACGGCGCCTACGACGTCATTGCCCGCATCCACGGTGGTGGACCCTCCGGCCAGGCCGGTGCCCTCCGCCTCGGTGTGGCGCGCACGCTGAACGAGATCGACCGCGAGAACAACCGCCCCGCCCTCAAGAAGGCAGGCTTCCTGACCCGTGACGCCCGCGTCATCGAGCGCAAGAAGGCCGGTCTCAAGAAGGCACGCAAGGCGCCTCAGTACTCCAAGCGCTAGGTCCTGCCTACCCCGGGACCCAGATCTTTTCGGGGCAGGACAAATTTCAATGCCCGTCCGGGCTTCCGGACGGGCATTGTGCTTTAACCTCATGAGTACCACCAGTAGCAGTTTTCTGTTCTTTACCTAGGATGATCAACGATGAGCAAGTTATTCGGCACCGACGGCGTGCGCGGCCTGGCCAACGGCCTGATCACGGCCGAACTGTCCCTGCAGCTGGCCCAGGCGGCCGCTGTCGTCCTCGGTCATAACGCCGTCGAGGGCGGACGCCGCCCCACCGCGGTGATCGCCCGCGACCCCCGTATCAGCGGCGAGTTCATCGCAGCTGCCGTCGAGGCCGGTCTGGCGAGTTCCGGTGTGGACGTGTACGACGCCGGTGTGCTGCCCACGCCTGCTGCTGCCTTCCTCGTGGCCGACCTCGACGCCGACTTCGGCGTCATGATCTCCGCCTCCCACAACGCGGCGCCTGACAACGGCATCAAGTTCCTCGCCCGCGGCGGCAACAAACTCAGCGACGCCCTCGAGGACGCCATCGAGGCCGAGATGGCCAACCCCGTGCGCCGTCCGGTGGCCGGCGACGTGGGACGTATCCAGCGCTTCGCCGACGCCGAGGACCGCTACGTGGTCCACCTGCTCCAGACCCTGCCGAACCGGCTCGATGGGCTGAAGGTCGTCATCGACTGTGCCCACGGAGCCGCCAGCGGCTGCTCGCCCGAGGTCTTCCGGAACGCCGGTGCGGACATCGTGGTCATCGGCGCCACTCCCGACGGCGTCAACATCAACGACGGCTACGGCTCCACGCACCTCGAGAAGCTGCAGGCGGCCGTCGTCGAGCACGGTGCCGATCTCGGCATCGCACACGACGGCGACGCCGATCGCTGCCTCGCCGTGGACCACGAGGGCACCGTGGTGGACGGAGACCAGATCATGGCCGTCATGGCGCTTGCCATGAGGGACGCCGGGAAGCTCAGGGAGGACACGCTCGTGGCCACCGTGATGAGCAACCTCGGACTGAAGCTCGCCCTGCGTGACGCCGGCATCACCATCAAGGAGACCGCAGTGGGCGACCGCTACGTCCTCGAGGGGATGCGCGACGGCGACTACAGTCTCGGCGGCGAGCAGTCCGGCCACGTGATCTTCGCCGACCACGCCACCACGGGTGACGGCGTGCTCACCGGCCTGCAGCTCGCGGCACGCATCACCGGCACCGGCCAGAGCCTCAAGGAACTGGCGGCGGTCATGACCAGGCTCCCGCAGGTGCTCATCAACGTGCGGGGCGTCGACCGCACGGCGGCGAACTCCGACGAGGGGGTGCAGGCTGCCGTGCGCGGGGCCGAGGCACTGCTCGGCGAGACCGGCCGTGTGCTGCTGCGTCCGTCCGGTACCGAGCCCGTGGTGCGGGTGATGGTCGAGGCGACCGACATCGCGACCGCCCAGCGCATCGCCGAGGAGCTCGCCGCCACCGTAGAGGACCGGCTGTCCCTCGAGCCCGCCGTCTGACGGACCGGCCGTCGGAGGGTCTCCTTCCGTCGCCCGCCCTGCCCGGCTACAGTGCCCGCGTGGACACCAGCACTACCGACGACGATCAGGAGCAGCAGAAGGCAACCCTTCTCCTGGTCCTGCAACGACGACGCGCCGAGCTCGCCGGCAAGCTCGACGGGCTGGGTGAGTACGACCTCCGCCGGCCCCTGGTGCCCTCGGGCACCAATCTGCTCGGGCTCGTCAAGCATGTGGCGTCGGTGCAGCTCGAGTACTTCGGCGAGGTCTTCGGGCGTCCGAGTGAGCGGTCGTTCCCCTGGATGAGCGAGGACGCCGAGGCCGAGGCGGACATGTGGGCGACGCCCGGTGAGTCGCGCGACGCCATCCTCGCCTTCCACGCCTTCTCGGCCGCCCACAGCGATGCCACCATCGAGGCGCTGCCGCTCGACGCACGGGGCACCGTCCCGTGGTGGCCCGAGGAGCGGCGCGAGGTCACCCTCCACACGGTTCTCGTCCACGTGGTCTCCGAGATCGCCCAGCACGCCGGGCACGCCGACATCCTGCGCGAACTCATCGACGGATCGATCGGCCGCGGGCCGGGCGACCCCAACCTCGGGGACCTCGGCGCCGAGGAGCGGGCGCGGTATGCGAGCCGTGTCGAAGCCGCCGCACGAGCCGCGGCGGACATGCCAGGCTGAAGCGCTCCAGGGGCGCGTAACCTGGCCGGCGGGCCGCCGTCAGTCCACGCGGGCGGTGCCGCTGCGGACGCACGACGAGGCCTGTGCCCGGCACGGTCTGTCGCAGCCCGCGCGCACGGCGTCGATCTCCCGTCGACCCCGGGCGTTGTGGGTGCCATGGGAGCCCGCGATCAGGACGGGTGGGCCGTCGGGTGCCCGGCTCGCGGTCATGCCGGCCATCGAAGCACCCTCCACCGCTCAGGCGGCCGCGTCGACCTCGACGACGCCGTCCACGCATCGCACCGGATAGGTGCGGAGGCCCTTCCCTCCTGAAAGGCAAGCCCCGCTCACCAGGTCGTAGACCTCCTTGTGGAGGGGCGAGGCGATGGTGGGTGCCGTCCCCCGCGACCCGACGATCCCCCTTGCCATGACGGCTGCCCGGGTGCGCGGATCGATGTTTCCGACAGCGTGCACCTGGTCGCCGGGCAGCCGGAACAGGGCGATCTGCTCCTGGCCCATCAGGGCCGCCTCACCCCAGCACTCCTCGAGGTCGTCGAGGCGGCAGACGGCGACCCATGAGGTGTCCGAGGGGGCAGGACGCTGCAGGATGAGCTCGGTCATTGCGTTCTCCTCAATGGCGGATGCGTTCCTGCAACGCTAGGCCGCCGAGGTGTCATCGACGTCCCGGCGCTGTTGCGCCGCGGTAACGTCCGCCTCACGGTGGAGGTCCCGGCCCGTGAGCCCGAAGTTAACCTTGCGACACATCGGCGACACACGCGGGAAATTGCCTGTTCGTACCGTGGAGGAAGAGAGAGCAGCGGGAGCGCCCCGGTCCGGACGGAAGGCACCACATGAGCGAGACCCGATCACCCCGGCACGCCGAGGCGGGTGCCGCGCCACGCGAACGGCGCGTCGTCGTCGTGGGCGGTGGGCCCGCCGCCCACCGGTTCGTCGAGGCGCTGTGGCGGCGCGGCACCGACGGACTGCATATCACCGTCCTGGCCGAGGAGGCCCACGCACCGTACGATCGCGTGGCGCTGAGCAGCGCCCTGACCGGTGACGTGGACCTCGGACTCGGGGAGCCGCTCATGTGGCAGGAGCCGGCGATCCGGCTCGTGACGGGGGAACGAGCGGTCCGCCTCGACCTCGCGGCACGGTGCGTCGAAGGCGCGTCAGGGGAAAAGTACACCTACGACGACGTCGTGCTGGCGACGGGGTCGGACGCCGTGCGCCTGCCCCTGCCGGGTGGGAAGCATGCCGCTGTCTACCGGACGCTCGCCGACGTGCAGTGGCTGCGCTCCGAGACGGCCCGACTCGCGGTGAGGCTCGGCAGGGAGCCCCGCGCCGTCGTCATCGGCGGCGGCCTCCTCGGCCTCGAGGCCGCCGGCGGGCTCCAGCAGCTCGGTGCCGCGTCCACCGTGGTGAACCGTGCCGGCTGGCTCATGAACGCGCAGCTCGACCAGGGCGGCGGCCAGGCGCTCGGACGGCTCATCAGCGCCAAGGGACTGGGGATCCACTGCGGAGGAGCGCCCGTCGCCATCAACACGGACGACGACGGCTGTGTCACGGGTGTGGCACTGAGCGACGGGGCCGTCCTCCCGGCCGACCTCGTGGTCTTCGCCGTCGGCATCCGGCCGCGGGACGAGCTCGCCCGGGCCGCAGGGCTCGAGGTGGCACCCCGCGGCGGAGTGGTGATCAGCGCGGCATGCGAGACGGCGATGCCCGGTGTGTGGGCGATCGGGGAGGTGGCGAGCTACGAGGGCGTCAGCATGGGCCTGGTGGCTCCGGCGAACGCCATGGCGGAGGTCTGCGCGGACGGCATCCTCGGAGGGCTCTCCACCTTTCCCGGGTTCGATACCGCCACGAAGCTCAAGCTCTCGGGCGTCGAGGTCGCGAGCTTCGGGGACGCGCTCGCGGAGACGGACGGCAGCCTCGAGATCGTCTACGCCGACCCTGCCAGGGGGCTGTATCAGAAGCTGGTGGTCACCGACGACGCCAGGACGCTCCTCGGCGGTATCTTCGTGGGCGACGCCGCACCGTACTCCGCGCTGCGGCCACTGCTGGGACGCGAACTGCCCGCTGAACCCGGCGCCTACCTCGCCTCCGCCGCGGGAGGCGATGCCCCGCCGTCCGACCTGCCCGACGACGTCATCCTCTGCTCCTGCAACAACGTGACCGCAGGCGCCTGCCGGTCCGCGGTCCATGGCCTCGGCCCGGACGGGTCCGCCGTCGAGCCCGCGCTCGACATGCTGTCCCTCAAGGCGTGCTCGCGCGCCGGGACGCAGTGCGGCTCCTGCGTCCCGATGCTCAAGAAGCTGCTCGACAGCGAACTCGCGAAGGCCGGACGCACAGTCCCGAAGGGGATCTGCGAGCACTTCGCGATGTCGCGGCCCGAACTGTTCGAAGCCATCCAGGCCCTCGACCTCGCGTCCTTCCAGGAGGTGCTCCGCCGCTTCGGGGCGTCCGAGGAGGCGAAGGCCGGCTACGGCTGCGACATCTGCAAGCCGGCCATCGGCTCCATCCTCGCCACCCAGCGCGGGGAGTACGTGCTCGACGGCGGGCGGGGGACCCTGCAGGACACCAACGACCGTGCGCTCGCGAACATGCAGCGCAACGGCACCTACTCCGTGGTGCCCCGCATCCCCGGCGGCGAGATCACGCCGCAGAAACTCGCGGTCATCGCGCAGGTCGCCGAGCAGTTCGGTCTGTACGTGAAGCTGACCGGCGCACTGCGGATCGACCTCTTCGGGGCCCGGCTGGAGCAGCTGCCGGAGATCTGGAAGATCCTCGTAGAGGCCGGGTTCGAGTCCGGCCAGGCCTACGGCAAGGCGCTGCGGAACGTGAAGTCGTGCGTGGGTTCGACGTGGTGCCGGTTCGGCGTGCAGGACTCCGTGGCGATGGCGATCGACCTGGAGTTGCGGTATCGCGGGCTGCGGGCCCCGCACAAGTTCAAGATGGGCGTGTCGGGCTGTGCCCGCGAGTGCGCGGAGGCCCGGAGCAAGGACGTCGGCGTGATCGCCACCGACCAGGGCTGGAACCTCTACGTCGGAGGGAACGGCGGCTTCCAGCCCGCTCATGCCCAGCTCCTCGCCCAGGACCTCGACGGTGAGACCCTCATCCGGTACATCGACCGCTACCTCATGTACTACATCCGCACCGCCGACCGGATGCAGCGGACCGCGCGCTGGATGGAAGACCTCGACGGGGGCCTCGACCACGTGCGCGACGTCGTCGTCGGCGACTCGCTCGGGATAGCCGCGGACCTCGAGGCCGCGATGGCCCGCCACGTCGAGCATTACGAGGACGAGTGGGCTGCCACCCTGAAGGACCCGGACAGGCTCCGCCGCTTCCGGTCCTTCGTGAACGCCCCGGATGCCGCCGACCAGTCGATCGTCCTCGTCGAGGAGCGCGGCCAGCGCCGACCTGCGACACAGGAGGAGATCGACGCCGGAGCCGCACGCGTCGGTCTGGGAGCAGTGATCCCCGTCCGCGTCCCGACGGGACCGGCAACAGGAAACCTGGAGGGCTGAGCCGTGCACGTCGACATCGATCTGACCGGACGCCGCGTGGTGGTCCTCGGAGCCGCGGGCGCGGCACGGCGGATCGTCGCCCGGTACCGCGCCTCCGGAGCCTACGTCGACCGCTTCGACACGGTCGCGTCCGCCCTCGGCGCGCTCGACGGTGCGACCCTCGTCGTCCGGGTGGAGGGCTCGCGCACGGACGACGACGGTCTCCTGCAACAGCGGTGTCGGGAGGCCGGCGCGCTCCTGACCCGGGAGCCGGCCGCCTCCGGCTCCGGGCACGTGAGCCTGGTCGGTGGCGGCCCCGGCGCCCGGGGGCTCCTCACCCTCGACGCGGCCGCCGCGCTGAGGGACGCCGATGTCGTCCTCTACGACCGGCTCGGGCCCACGGAGTCGCTGGCCGGGATCGCACCGTCGGCGGAGCTCGTCGACGTCGGGAAACTGCCCGGCCACCACCGCGTACCGCAGGCCGGCATCAATGCCCTCCTGGTGCAGCACGCCCTCGCAGGGCGGCACGTCGTGCGGCTGAAGGGCGGCGACCCCTTCGTGTTCGGACGCGGCAGCGAGGAGCTCGCCGCGTGCCTGGAGGCGCGGGTGCCCTGCACAGTGCTGCCGGGGATCAGCTCGTCGATCGCCGTTCCGGCAGCCGCGGGGATCCCCGTCACGCACCGCGGCGTCAGCCACCTCTTCACCGTGGTCTCCGGACACGCGCCGCTGACCGACGAGGAGCATCTGCACCTCGCAGGCCTCGGCGGGACTATCGTGGTCCTCATGGGCGTCTCGACACTGCCGCAGCTCGTCGCAGGTCTCGGCCGGGCGGGGATGCGCCAGGACATGCCGGTCGCCGTCGTCGAGCGCGGGTACAGCGCCTCGCAGCGGACGACGTCGGGGACGCTGTCCACGATCGTCACGGCCGCAGGCGCGGCACGCTGCCAGTCTCCCGCGGTCCTGGTCATCGGCGAGGTGGTGCGCGTGGGCCTCGAGCTGCAGGGCAGCGCTGCGCACCTTGCGCGGCTCACCGAGTCGCTGGCCTCATGACCGAGGCCATTCGTTCCGGTGGAGCCGGCGGCCAGCTGGCCGGATTCCGCATCGGCGTGACGTCGGACCGCCGGTCGGGCGACCTGATCGATGCGCTCGAGCGGCGGGGCGCATCCGTCTTCCACGCACCGGCGCTCAAGATCGCGCCGATCGCGGAGGACGTGGCGCTCCTCGCGGACACGACCGCCGTGGTGTCGGCACGCCCTGACCTCTTCATCATCACCACCGCGTACGGGATGCGCCGCTGGTTCGAGGCCGCCGACGCCGCAGGGCTGGGCGACGACCTCCTCGACGTCCTCGGGAGCGGCAGGATCTACGTCCGCGGTCCGAAGGCCAGGGGAGCGGTGCGTGCGGCGGGGCTGGACGACGCCGGCATCAGCTCCGACGAGACGACGGCCACCCTCGTGGACCAGTTGCTGCTGGAGGACCTCGCGGGCCTCACGATCGGCGTCCAGCTGCATGCCTACGCCGACGAGCAGCAGCTCGAACGGCTCCGGAACGCCGGCGCCACACTGCTCACCGTCACGCCCTACCGGTGGATCAAGCCGGAGGGCTCCGAACGTCTGCCCCGGCTCATCGAGGCCGTGTGCACAGGGCAGCTCGACTGCGTCACCTTCACGAGCGCCCCGGCGGTCGACGCCATGTTCAGCACCGCGGCCGAGCAGGGCATGCAGGAGGACCTCGTGCACAGGTTCCGGCACGGCGTCCTCGCTGCCGCCGTCGGCCCGGTGACGGCGCAGCCGCTGCTCGACGCCGGCATCACGCCGATCGTCCCCGAGCGGTTCCGCATGGGCGCGCTGATCCGGCTCGTCTGCGACCACCTCGCCGAGCACCACGTGGAGCAGCTCCGCACACGGTCCGGCCAGGTCGAGGTCCGGGGACGGTCCGTGCGGGTGGACGACACCCAGGTGGACCTCGCACCCGCGCAGCTCGTGCTCTTCAAGGCCCTGCTGTCGGCTCGCGGCGCGGTCCTCAGCCGGGAGGCCCTGACGGACCTCCTCACCCCGGCCGGCGCGGCTCATGCGCTCGACATGAGCGTCAACCGCCTGCGGAAGTCACTGCCCGACCCGGCCCTGGTCGAGACGGTCGTCAAGCGGGGGTACCGGCTGAACGTCTGAGCCGGGGCCGCCTGCGATGCGCGGGCTGCTGGATGGAAGCCCGGGTCACGATGCGACCGCCGCGGCGAAGTGCTGTTCGATGACGGCCCGGATGCCGTCGTGGCACCCGCCGCACCCGGTACCGGCCCGCGTGACTGCCGAGACGTCCTGGACGGAGGCGCAGCCGGCCGTCACGGAGTCCTGGACCGTGCCCCGGGTGACTCCCGCGCACCGGCACAGGGTGGCGGCCGGTCCGGGAGGGGATGCCGTCAGCAGGCCCTCGGCGCTGTCGAGCCGCAGCAGGCTGGAGCGGTCCGCCGGGAGCTCACTGCCCCGCTCGAACAGCAGGACCAGTTCGGCGCCCGTGCGCGGCATCCCTACGCAGACGAGTCCGGTCAGGACACCGTCACGGGTGACCATCTTCGCGTAACGTCCGTGCCCGGGGTCGGCCCACTCCGCCACCGTGAGTCCGGGCTCCACCGTCCAGGGATCGGCGTCCGTTTCACCCGCGGCCACGGCGTCGACGCCCCGGGCCTTCAGCACGACGACGGGGTCGCGCCGCACGCCGGGGTCCGAGCCGGGCGCGGGTCGGAGTCCGGGCACAGGCCCCCTCCCGTCGCCCGACAGCTCGGCTACGAAGGCCGCGCCGACGTCGTCCGCCTGCTGCCAGCCCGGGCCGATGAGGCCCTGGGGTGCGGTGGTGCCCGCGCATGCCCTGCAGGAGCTGCGGAGGCAGCACACCTCCGCGCAGTCGCCGATGGCCCAGATGTCGTCCGTGCCGACCGCGCGCAGCGTGTGGTCCACCAGGATGCCGTCCGCGACCGCCAGGTCGCAGCCCTCGGCGAGTTCGGTGCGTGGACGCACGCCGCAGGCGAGCACGAGTGCCCCGCCGTCGACCCGGGTGCCGCCCTCCAGGCCGATGCCCGCGAAGCGCCCGTTCTTCAGCTCGATCCCGGTGGACGTACCGGCCACGACGGTGATGCCGGCCTGCCGCAGCGCCGTCGCCAGCACCCGCGAACCGTCCCCGAGGAGCCGTTCCATGGGGGATCGGCCGTGGTGCACGAGGGCCACCCGGCCGCCCTCCTCCGCCGCGGCGAGGGCGGCCTCGATGCCGAGGATGCCGCCGCCCAGCACCACGATCCGCTGCTGCGCGGCGAGCGCGGCGGCCACGGCCCGGGCGTCGGAGAGGTCGCGGAGGAAGCTCACGCCCGGCGGGAGCAGGTGCGCGTCGTCGGACCCGGCCGGCCCCTCCAGGCCGGTGAGCCGCGGACGGACGGGCCGTGACCCGGTCGCGAGGACCAGCCGGTCGTAGTCGACCGCCTCACCGTCGGCCAGCAGCACGCGCCGGAAGGGCCGGTCGATCCGGTCGACGCGGGCGCCGAGGCGCACGTCGACGCCCGCCGCGCGGAGGGCGTCCGTGTCAGCGAGCCCGATGGCGGCTGCGCGGGTCCGGCCGACAGCGACATCGGCGACGAGCACCCGGTTGTAGGCGGGGTCGGGCTCCTGCCCGAGGACGGTCAGCGCGACCCGTCCGGCGGCGACGAGGGGCTCGAGGTGTTCGACGAGCCGCGCCGCGACGGGCCCGAAGCCGACGACGACGACGCGGGCCGGGACGGAGGGCCCGGAGGGGTTCATGCACCGACCTCCAGTCCGTCGGCGTGCAGGACGTGCGGGACGGGGGCCAGACGTGCCACGTCGACGGGCGTCGTCTTGAACTCGGGCATGCCGGACACCGGGTCGGTGCTGCTGCCTGTCAGGCGGTTCGCCGAGCCGGCGTCCGCGAAGTGGAACGCGAGGAAGACGGTGTCCTGGCGGATGTCGGGGGTCAGGTCGGCCAGTGCCCGGGCCTCGCCCTGAGCACTCGTCACGACGACGTGATCGCCCTGCGCGATCCCGAGGTCCTGTGCGGTGGACGGGTGGAGCTGGAGCCGTGGGGCCGGCTGTGCCGCGAGCAGCGCCGGGACGCGGCGTGTCTGGGTGCCCGACTGGTAGTGCTCGAGGAGCCGGCCGGTCGCCAGGAGCAGCGGGGCGGGCAGGCGCGCCGCGGTGGGGCCGGGTCGCGGGACGACGGGGACCAGCACGGCGCGCCCGCCGGCGTGGGCGAAGGCCTCGAGGAACAGCCGCGGCGTCCCCGTGCTGCCCGCGGGGTACGGCCAGTACGCGGGGTCGGCGCCGTCGAGCACGCCGTAGTCGAGCCCGGAGTAGTCGGCGAGGCCGCCGGCGCTGGCGCGGGCGAGTTCGTCGAACATGGTGGACGGGTCCTCGCTGAACAGGGAGGGCGCCTCCAGCAGGCGCGCGAGCTCCTGCATGACCCACAGCTCGCTGCGGGCGCCGGGTGGCGGCCCGACGGCCGGGCGCCGTCGCAGGACCCTGCCCTCCAGATTCGTCACTGTGCCCTCCTCCTCCGCCCACTGCAGGACCGGCAGGACGACGTCCGCCAGGGCGGCGGTCTCCGACAGGAAGAAGTCGGACACGACGAGGAGGTCGAGGGAGCGCAGGCCCTCGATGACCGTCGCGGCGTCGGGCGCGGAGACCGCGACATTCGCGCCGTGCACGAAGAGGCAGTGCGTCCCGCCGGGTTCGCCGAGCGAGGCGAGGAGTTCGACGGCGGGCAGCCCGGGCCCGGGGATCGCCTCCTCCGGCACGCCCCAGACGCCGGCGACGTGGGTTCGTGCCGCCTTGTCGGTGATCTTCCGGTATCCGGGCAGCTGGTCGGCCTTCTGCCCGTGCTCCCGGCCGCCCTGGCCGTTGCCCTGGCCCGTGAGGGTCCCGTAGCCGCTGTGCGCCGTGCCCGGCAGTCCGAGGAGCAGTGCGAGGTTGATCGCGGCCGTCGTGGTGTCGGTGCCGTCCGCGTGCTGCTCGATCCCCCGGCCGGTCAGGATGTAGGCACCGTGCCCACCGTCGGCGCCGCGACGGGCGCCGGCGGCCAGGAGCCTCGCCACGGCACGCAGGGAGGCGGCGGGAACACCCGTGATGCCCTGCACGCGCTCGGGCCACCACCGTGCAAGGCCGCGCGCGACGTCGTCGTACCCGCTCGTCCGCGCCTCAAGGAAGCGGCGGTCCTCCAGCCCCTCGGCCACCACCACGTGGGCCAGGCCCAGCAGCAGGACGAGGTCCGTGCCGGGTGTCGGCTGGAGGTGGACGCCCCTGCCCTGGTCCGTGAGGCGGGCGGTCGCGGACCGTCGGGGGTCGACGACGACCAGGCCGCCCGCGGCCTGCGCGCCCCGCAGGTGCTGGATGAAGGGCGGCATGGTGTCCGCCGCGTTCGAACCGAGGAGCAGGACCACGGAGGCGGCGCCGAGGTCCTCGAGGGGGAAGGGGAGCCCGCGGTCCACGCCGAACGCCCGGTTGCCCGCGGCGGCCGCCGAGGACATGCAGAACCGCCCGTTGTAGTCGATGCGGGACGTGCGCAGTGCGAGGCGGGCGAACTTGCCGAGCGTGTAGGCCTTCTCGTTGGTGAGGCCGCCGCCGCCGAACACCGCGACGGCGTCCCGGCCGTGCCGGGCCTGGATGCTTCGGACACGGTCGCTGATGAGGCGCAGGACGGTGTCCCACGCGGCTTCCCGTAGGACGCCGTCGGCGTCCCGGAGGAGCGGTGCGGTGAGGCGGTCGGGGTGGTCGAGCAGTTCCGCGGCGGACCAGCCCTTGCGGCACAGTCCGCCGCGGTTGGTGGGGAAGTCGCGGGCGTCGACGCGGGCGCCGCCGTCGTGCGCGCCCGACGCGGTGACCGTCATGGCGCACTGGAGGGCGCAGTAGGGGCAGTGCGTGGGTTGTCCGGTCCCTGCGTGCTGCATCGGTCAGACCTTGCCGAGGGTCGAGGAGCGGCGGAGGTAGAAGAACCACGTGACGGCGAGCATCAGGACGTATCCGCCGACGAAGCCGTAGAACGCTCCGTCGTAGCTGCCCGAGGCGCCCTTCGAGGCGTTGAGGACCTGCGGGATGAGGAAGCCGCCGTAGGCGCCGACCGCGGAGATCAGCCCGAGGGCAGCGGCGGACTTGCGGGCGGTGCTCACCGATTCGCGGAGTTCGGACCCTGCTGCGGCGCCGCGCCGGGCGAAGATGATCGGGATCATCCTGTACGTGGCACCGTTTCCCGCTCCCGCTGCGGCGAAGAGGACGAGGAAGAGGCCGAGGAAGAGCCAGAAGTTCGAGAGGGGGAGGGTCCAGACCACCGTGAGTGCGATGGCCGCCATCACGGCGAAAGCCATCACCGTGATGAGCGCCCCGCCGAAGCGGTCCGCCAGGCGTCCGCCGAAGGGGCGGGCGAGGGAACCGACCAGCGGGCCGAGGAAGGCCAGGCCCAGGGTGACCCCGCCCATGGTGATGGTGGAGAAGGCGGGGAAGGAATCGACGATCAGCTTCGGGAACACTCCGGCGAAGCCGATGAACGAGCCGAACGTCCCGATGTAGAGGAACGCCATGATCCACAGGTGCGGCTCCCGGACGGCGGCGAGCGAACCCGCGAGGTCGCTCCTGGCGCTGGACAGGTTGTCCATGTACTTCCAGGCGCCGAAGGCGGCGACCAGGATCAGCGGTACCCAGAGCCAGCCGGCGAGCGGCAGGTTCACGGTCGCGGCGGCACCGAGCACGACGGCGATCGGCACCACGAGCTGGGCGACGGCCGCGCCGAGGTTGCCGCCGGCGGCGTTCAGCCCGAGGGCCCACCCCTTCTCCCGGGCCGGGTAGAAGAAGGTGATGTTCGCCATCGAACTGGCGAAGTTGCCACCACCGAAGCCGGCGAGTGCCGCGACCGCCAGCATCACCCCGAAGGGCGTCTCCGGGTTCGAGACGCACACGGCGAGGCCGATGGTCGGGATCAGCAGGAGGAGGGCGGAGACGATCGTCCAGTTCCGGCCACCGAACCGCGGCACCATGAAGGTGTACGGGATGCGCAGCGTCGCACCGACGAGGGACGGCATCGAGATCAGCCAGAAGATCTGCGACGTCGAGAAGGTGAAGCCCGCGGCCGGCAGGTAGACGACGACGATGGACCACAGCTGCCAGACCACGAATCCCAGGAATTCGCAGGCGATGGACCACTGGAGGTTGCGCTTGGCGATGGACCTGCCGCCGCTGTTCCACTGGGCGGTGTCCTCGGCGTCCCAGTTGTCGATCCACCGCCCGGGGCGGTGGACCAGCGGGGGTGCGCTCGCGACAGGTGCCGGAGCCGCTGTCGCCAGTGCGGGAGATGCTGCTTCGTCGATGCTCACGGAAGTCCTCCAGGGGCTGGTGTGGCTGCTTCCCCCCGACGCTAGTGAGCGCGCGTTCCCGTTCCCTGCGTGCTGCGTAAACGCTCCGTGACGTTCACCTATCCGCGCCGGGCCGGCGCCGTGAGGTCGTGCGCAGTCCGGTCCCGGTCCCGGTCCTGGTCCCGGTCCTGGTACGGGTACGGCTGCGGGTCCGGTGGCAGGCCGCAAGGTGGGGGAGCCCGGTGTTGCGGACCACCCGGTGGCGGGGGATGCTGGGCCCACGACGCCGCGACGGACGTGCGGTGGGGACTCGACGACGGAGCTGGACGATGCACGCAGCGGACGCACGGTCCTACAAAGACGGACGGTCCTACGGAGGGGCACGATCATGAGAATCCTGGTCACGGGATCGGCGGAGGGCCTCGGCCTCACCGCCGTGGAGACCCTGCTCGCGCAGGGGCACGACGTCGTCGCGCACGCCCGCAACGAGGACCGTGCTGCCGGTCTCGCCGCGCTCACTGCGCGCGGCGCCGGACTCGTGGTGGGCGACCTCGAAAAGCGCGACGCCGTCGGACGGATCGCCGACGAGCTGAATGCTGCGGAGCCGCTCGACGCCGTGATCCACAACGCCGGCGTCTACACCGGCCGCCCCGTGATGCCCGTCAACGTGATCGCGCCGTACCTCCTCACCGCGCTACTGGACGGCCCGCGCCGCCACGTCTACCTCAGCAGCGGCTCGCACTACGGCGGACGCGCGACGCTGCAGGGGGTGGACTGGCGAGGGACCGCCCCCGGCTCCTACGGCGACAGCAAGCTGTTCGTCACGACGCTCGTCGCGGCACTGGCGAGGACACGTCCCGACCTGCTGGCCAGCGCCGTCGATCCCGGCTAGGTGCCCACCCGCATGGGCGGACCGAACGCCCCGGACGACCTCGACCTCGGCCACCGGACCCAGGTGTGGCTGGCGACGAGCGACGACCCGGATGCGCTGACGAGTGGCGGCTACTGGTACCACCGGCAGAGGCGCGAGCCGCACGACGCCGTGCACGACACGGGGTTCCAGGACGACCTGCTTCGGGTGCTGGCCGACGAGACCGGCGTGCCCCTGCCGGCCGGTCCCGGGCGGGCGAGCGGCGGCGCGTCCTAGCGCGCTCGCGAGCGGTGGTCCTGATCGCGCACCCGCGCTGACGTGCTCGAGCACCGGACACAGCACGACCGGGGTGGGAGTACTCCGCGAGCCTCTGGTGCCCGGACGGATCGGCGCCGGCCCAGGTCAGTAGGACGGCGCTGCCGGCAGGCCGAAATGCTCCTCGAGGGTCTGCGTGCCCGCCGCCCTCATCGCGAGCGAGACGTCCCTGCCCACGTACCGGAGATGCCAGGATTCCGCGGAGAAACCCGTGATCTCGTGCGATCCCAGCGGGTAGCGGAGGATGAAGCCGAAATCTGCGGCATGAAGAGCTGTCCACTGCGCGGCGGGGGTGTCCCGGAAGCAGAGGACGAGCGTGCACGCTCCGTCCGCCTGCCCGATGTCGAACGCGAGCCCTGTCTGGTGCTCGGAATACCCGGGCCGCGCCGAGACCGTGTCCGCGCCCGCTGCGTCGCCGTACTGCGCCACCCATGAGGCGTACGTCGATTCCTGGGTTGCGAAGGACCGGTAGCCGCTGACCAGGGTGAGCGCCACGCCGTCCTTCGCGGCCGCCCCGAACATCTCCTCCACGGCCGAGGCGACGTCGGGGCGCAGCAGGGCGTTCTCCGCGGCCGTCGCCGCGTCGGGCTGCCGCAGGTCGGCGGGCGCGAAATCCAGCGGCACGAGGGGGCGGCGCTTGTTCACGACGACGTCGACGGCGCCCGGGTCCGAGTGTGCGCCGGCCGGCGGGGCAGTCGCGGTGGGACCCGCGGTGGGGCCGGCAGCCGCACCGGACGTCGTGGGCGCAGGGACGGGCTCCCGCTGGACCGGAGCCGGGAGCGTGCTCGAGCCCGCTGTGGACGAGGGATCGGAGGCGGCGGAGGATCCGGTGGCGGCAGGGCCCGCGGCGACGGTGGTGGACACCGTCGCCGCGGGGTCTGCGCCCGAGCAGGCGGGAAGCGCCAGCGCGAGCAGCATCACCGCCACCGACCCCCTGATGCGCACCCTCAGGTCTTCCGGAGCAGCATGCGGCGCACGGAGTGGTCGGCGTCCTTGGTCAGCACCAGTTGTGCCCGGCCGCGCGTCGGCAGCACGTTCGTCACCAGGTTGGGCTCGTTGATGCGCTCCCAGATGCCCCTGGCCGTCCGTTGTGCCTCCTCGTCGCTGAGGCCCGCGTAGCGGTGGAAGTAGGACTCCGGGTCGGCGAACGCACTGGAACGGAGGGACTGGAAGCGGTCGATGTACCACTGCTCGATGTGCGCGGTCTTCGCGTCCACGAAGATGGAAAAGTCGAAGAAGTCGCTCACGGCGAGCCCGGTGATGCCGTCGGTCCTCGGCCGTGCCGGGGCCAGGACGTTGAGGCCCTCGACGATCAGCACGTCGGGTCGGCGCACGACGATCTCCCGACCGGGCACGATGTCGTAGGTGAGGTGCGAGTACGAGGGCGCCCGGACCTCGGCGGCCCCGCTCTTGACCTCGCTGACGAAGCGGAGCAGCCGGCGGCGGTCGTAGGACTCGGGGAAGCCCTTGCGCTGCATGAGTCCGCGACGGTGGAGTTCCGCGTTCGGGTACAGGAATCCGTCCGTGGTGATGAGTTCCACGTTCGGGGTGTCAGGCCAGCGCCGCAGCAGTTCGCGCAGCACGCGCGCCGTCGTCGACTTGCCCACCGCCACCGAGCCGGCCACGCCGATCACGAACGGCGTCCTCGTGGTCGTCTCTCCCAGGAACGTGTTGGTGGCCGCGTGCAGCTGCCCCGCTGCGGCGGTGTACAGGTTCAGCAGGCGGGAGAGGGGGAGATAGACCTCGCGCACCTCGTCGAGGTTCAGCGCGTCGCCGAGGCCGCGGAGGCGCTGGACGTCCTCGACGTTCAGCGGACTCTCGATCTCGTGCGACAGGCGAGACCACATCTGGCGGTCCAGTTCGACGAAAGGTGTGAAGGATTCGGCACTGGTGGACTGCTGCGTGCCCGTGCTTGTGTCACTCACCTCACGATTCTGCCCGGTGCCTTGCGCATTAACAAACGCGGCCACCGGTACGCTAGGTGACATGTGTGGAATTGTGGGCTATGTAGGCCGGGACCACGGCCAAGGATCGTCGGCGCTTGACTCGGTCGCCCCGGCGTTCGATCAGGAACCGTCGGAGGCGCGCCACGGGGCGCTCGACGTCGTCATGGAGGGCCTTCGCCGGCTCGAGTACCGCGGGTACGACTCCGCCGGTGTCGCCGTCATCACGCCGGCGGGCATCGAGTCGAGGAAGAAGGCCGGCAAGCTGACCAACCTCGTCGGTGCACTGGCAGCGTCCCCGCTGCCGCGCTCGCTGACCGGGATCGGACACACCCGCTGGGCCACGCACGGCGGACCCACCGACCAGAACGCCCACCCCCACCTGGCCGACGACGGCCGGCTCGCCCTGATCCACAACGGCATCATCGAGAACTACGCCGAGCTCAAGGCCGAACTGACGGGTGAGGGCCTCACCTTCATCTCCGACACCGACACCGAGGTGGCCGCCGGGCTGGTCGGCTACCTGTACCGCGGCCTCGTGAACAGCGGCACCGAGGGCGACCTGCTCACCCTCGCGCTGCAGCAGGCCTGCCAGCGCCTCGAGGGCGCCTTCACCCTCCTCGCCATCCACCAGGACCAGCCCGGAACCGTCGCCGCGGGCCGCCGCAACTCCCCGCTCGTCGTCGGCCTCGGTGACGGCGAGAACTTCCTGGGCTCCGACGTGTCCGGCTTCATCGACTTCACGCGCCGCGCGGTTGAGCTCGGCCAGGACCAGATCGTCACCATCACGCCCGACGAGGTGACCATCACGGACTTCTTCGGTGCACCCGCCGAGGGCACCGAGTTCCACGTCAGCTGGGACGCCGCCGCGGCCGAGAAGGGCGGCTTCGACTCCTTCATGGAGAAGGAGATCCACGACCAGCCGGACGCCGTCGGCCAGACGCTCCTCGGGCGCTCCGACGTCTCGGGCAACCTCGTACTGGACGAGCTGCGCATCGACGAGGCGATCCTGCGCTCCGTCGACAAGATCGTCGTCCTCGCCTGCGGCACCTCCGCCTACGCCGGGCAGGTCGCCAAGTACGCCATCGAGCACTGGTGCCGGATCCCCACCGAGGTGGAGCTGTCCCACGAGTTCCGCTACCGGGACCCGATCGTCAACGAGAAGACGCTCGTGGTCGCGGTCTCGCAGTCCGGCGAGACCATGGACACGCTCATGGCCGTCCGGTACGCCCGTGAGCAGGGCGCCAAGGTCGTGGCGATCTGCAACACCAACGGCTCCACCATCCCGCGGGAGTCGGACGCCGTGATCTACACCCACGCCGGTCCGGAGATCGCCGTGGCCTCCACGAAGGCGTTCCTCGCGCAGATCACCGCCGCCTACCTGCTGGGTCTCTACCTCGCGCAGCTGCGCGGCAACAAGTACCGCGACGAGATCGCGGACGTGCTGAACGACCTCTCCTTGATCCCGGCGAAGATCCAGTCCATCCTCGACGACGCCGACAAGGTCAAGCAGCTCGGTGCCGAGATGGCGAACGCGAAGTCGGTGCTGTTCCTCGGCCGGCACGTCGGCTTCCCGGTCGCGATGGAGGGCGCGCTCAAGCTGAAGGAGCTCGCCTACATCCACGCCGAGGGCTTCGCCGCCGGCGAGCTGAAGCACGGACCGATCGCCCTGATCGAGGAGGGCCAGCCCGTCGTGGTGGTCATGCCGTCGCCGAGCACCCGCGACTCGCTGCACGCCAAGGTCGTCTCGAACGTCCAGGAGATCCGGGCACGCGGAGCGGTCACGATCGTCATCGCCGAGGAGGGCGACACCTCCGTGGAGGCGTACTCGGAACACGTCTTCTACGTGCCCGCGTCCCCGACGCTCCTCGCGCCGCTGCTCACCACCGTGCCGCTGCAGATCTTCGCGCTCGCCCTCGCCAGCGCCAAGGGCTACGACGTGGACCAGCCGCGCAACCTGGCGAAGTCGGTCACGGTTGAGTAGTCCCCTCCGGGTGCCGCCGTGCAGCAGCACGGCGGCGCCGGGCAGGGCCTCGGCGTGATCGTCGGTATCGGCGTCGACGTCGTGGACATCGAGCGCTTCCGGCAGCAGCTCGAGCGCACGCCGGCCCTCGTGGAGCGATTGTTCGTTCCCTCCGAGCGCGGGCTCACCATACGGTCCCTCGCCGCGCGGTTCGCCGCCAAGGAGGCCATCGCGAAGGCCATCGGCGCCCCCGTCGGCATGAACTGGCAGCACTGCACCATCGAGGTGGACGACGCCGGTGCGCCGTCCGTCGTCGTCGACGGGACCGTCGCCGATGCCGCCCGGGCCCGCGGCGTCGAGACCTGGCACCTGTCCATCAGCCACGACGGCGGCCTCGCCACGGCGATGGTGGTTGCGGAAGGCACAGCACCGCCGAGCGCAAAATAGTAACCGTGCTGATTACCGGTCGGCTTACCGCTAAGCTCGACCATATGCTGTTTGCCTTTTCCGGGGGTGACGTCCGCGCTGCGGAGGCCCCCCTCATCGACGCGGGGCAGGGGCATGCCCTCATGCAGAAGGCCGCCCACGGCCTGTTCGGCGTGGCCCTGGGCCTGCTGCGCGAGGCGGGCCGCGGGACGTACGGTGCCACCGCCGTCGTGCTGGCAGGCAGCGGCAACAACGGTGCCGACGCGCTGTACGCGGGGGAGCGTCTGCTGCGCCGCGGTGTCGCGGCCACGGCCGTCCTCACCTCCGAGCGTGTCCACGCCGCTGCCCTCGAGACCTTCCTCGCCGCCGGCGGCAGGAGCGTCCTGCTCGACGACGCCGGCGTCCCGGCGCTCGCGGCGCACGCCGCCTCGGCCGACCTCCTCATCGACGGGATCCTCGGCACGGGCGCCACCGGAAGCCTCCGGGGCGCCGATGCAGCCTTCGTGCAGGCCTTCAACGACACCGCCGGTCCCCGCGGCCGCCGGTCCGCGCTCGTGGTGGCCTGTGACCTGCCGAGCGGCATCGGCGTCGACTCCGGGCTCGTGGAGGGGCCCGTACTCCAGGCCGATGCCACCGTCACCTTCGGTGCGGCGAAGCCGGGACTGCTCATCGGCGACGGCGCCGTGGCCGCGGGTGAGCTCAACGTCGTGGATCTCGGCCTCGACCTCGCGCCGTTCACGCCCGCGGCCCGCAGGCTGCTCGATGCTGACGCCGCGGCACTGCTGCGTCCGCCCGGCGCGCATGACCACAAGTACTCACGCGGGGTGCTCGGCGTCGCCGCCGGATCGGACCGCTACCCGGGAGCCGCCGTCCTGGCCGTGGGGGCCGCCCTCGCGACCGGCGTCGGCATGGTGCGCTACCTCGGCCCGACTGCGGTCGCCGCGCTGATCCACCAGCGGACACCCGAGGCGGTGGCCTCCACCGGGTCCATCGGCGACGCCCGCTCCCAGGCGTGGGTCGTCGGGCCCGGGGCCGTCGACGACGACGACCAGCGCCGTCGCGCCGTCGAGGCCCTGGCCTCCGGCCTGCCGGTCGTCGTCGACGCCGGAGCCCTCGCCGAGGTGCCCGATCGCGTGGGCGCCCAGGTGGTCCTCACACCCCACGCAGGGGAGCTGCGCGACCTGCTCGCTGCTCGCGGACTCGACGTCGGCAGGCCGGCCATCGAGGCGGACCCCGCGCGCTTCGCCCTGCGTGCCGCGGAGCTGACCGGCGCCACCGTGCTCCTCAAGGGGTTCACGACCGTCGTCGCGGCACCGTCGGGCACCCTCTTCGTCCAGGCCGACGCCACACCCTGGCTCGCCACGGCGGGAGCCGGCGACACGCTGTCCGGGATCATCGGGGCGCTTGCCGCCACCCTCGCGGAGGACGACGGCGCCGCCCGGCGCGTGGGCGTCGCCGAGGAGGACCTGTGGGCGGCGGTCGCCGCCGCGGGAGCACTGATCCACGGCAGGGCCGGGCAGCGCGCCGCACAGCGCGGGCCCGTCGTCGTCTCCGGACTGCCCGCCGAGATCGGTGCGGTGGTGGCGGGACTTCTCGATGAGCGTCGGCTGCCGGACACGGGGCCGCGTCACACGAGGGGTGGCGACGCAGTTAACCGCACCGACAGTTGAATGCGCTATGTATGGATCAAGCGGCCGGGGCACCAGGACCCCGAAGCCGGCGAGTATCACCGTGACCGCCGAGACGGCGCGCACGGAACGGAACACCAAGGAGAACTGATGGAACTATGGCCCGGCGATGCGTATCCCCTGGGAGCAACCTACGACGGAACGGGGACGAACTTCGCGCTCTACAGCGAGATCGCGGACTCCGTCGTCCTGTGCCTCTTCGACGATGACGGTACCGAGACCTGCGTCGAGCTCAAGGAGGTCGACGGCTATGTCTGGCACGGCTACCTCCCCCACGTGACCCCCGGACAGAAGTACGGCTACCGTGTCCACGGCCCGAACAACCCGGCCGAGGGACACCGCTGCAACCCGAACAAGCTGCTCCTCGACCCCTACGCGAAGGCGATCTCCGGGGACCTCGACTGGGACCAGGCGCTGTTCGGCTACAACTTCGGCGACGAGCACTCCGTCAACAACGAGGACTCCGCCGCGCACATGATGCTCGGCGTCGTCGTGAATCCCTTCTTCAACTGGGACGGCGACCGCATGCCGCGGACGCCCTACCACCAGTCCGTCATCTACGAGGCCCACGTCAAGGGACTCACGCAGCTCCACCCGGACATCCCCGAGGAGCAGCGCGGCACCTACGCCGGCGTGGCGCACCCCTCCGTCATCGCGCACCTGCAGAAGCTCGGCGTCACGGCCATCGAACTCATGCCCGTGCACCAGTTCGTGAACGACAGCACCCTGCAGGAGAAGGGCCTCTCGAACTACTGGGGCTACAACACGATCGGCTTCTTCGCGCCGCACAACAAGTACAACTCCACGGGCGACCAGGGCGAGCAGGTCCAGGAGTTCAAGGCGATGGTGCGCGAGCTGCACCTCGCGGGCATCGAGGTCATCCTCGATGTCGTGTACAACCACACGGCCGAAGGCAACCACATGGGGCCGACGCTCTCGATGCGCGGTATCGACAACGCGTCCTACTACCGCCTGGTGGAGGACGACAAGCAGTACTACATGGACACCACGGGTACCGGCAACTCGCTCAACGTCGGTAACCCGCACTCCCTGCAGCTGCTCATGGACTCGCTGCGCTACTGGGTCACCGAGATGCACGTGGACGGCTTCCGCTTCGACCTCGCCTCCGCCCTCGCCCGCGAGTTCTACGAGGTGGACCGCCTCTCGGCCTTCTTCGAACTCGTGCAGCAGGACCCGGTCGTCTCGCAGGTGAAGCTCATCGCCGAGCCGTGGGACGTCGGACCCGGCGGCTACCAGGTCGGGAACTTCCCGCCGCAGTGGACCGAGTGGAACGGCAAGTACCGCGACACCGTCCGCGACTTCTGGCGTGGGGAGCCCTCCAGCATCGGCGAGTTCGCCTCACGCCTCACCGGTTCGGCGGACCTGTACGAGCACTCGATGCGGCGT
The DNA here is from genome assembly GCF_058269215.1 of Arthrobacter sp. TJ-238. NCBI lineage: Bacteria > Bacillati > Actinomycetota > Actinomycetes > Micrococcales > Micrococcaceae > Arthrobacter > Arthrobacter sp. TJ-238. Next base: position 548,147 of record NZ_JBZCNH010000004.1, read on the forward strand.
CCGGTCGCGTCGATCAACTTCGTCACCGCCCACGACGGCTTCACGCTGCGGGACCTCGTGTCCTACAACGAGAAGCACAACGAGGCCAACGGCGAGGACAACAACGACGGCGAATCGCACAACCGTTCCTGGAACGGCGGGGTCGAAGGCCCCACCGACGATCCCGAGGTGCTCGCGATCCGCGTCCGGCAGCAGCGCAACTTCATCGCCACCCTCCTGCTCTCGCAGGGCGTCCCGATGCTGCTGCACGGCGACGAACTCGGGCGGACGCAGGAAGGCAACAACAACACCTACTGCCAGGACTCCGAGCTCAGCTGGGTGCACTGGGACAAGATGGACCAGCCGTTGCTCGAATTCACCGCGGCGGTGAACCGCCTGCGGTCCGAGCACCCCACGTTCCGCCGTCGCCGGTTCTTCGACGGCCGCCCCGTGCGCCGCGGCGAGGGCGAGGCGCTGCCGGACATCGTGTGGCTCGATACCTCCGGAGAGCTCATGGCACCCGAGGACTGGAACAGCGGCTTCGGCCGCTCGATCGGAGTCTTCCTCAACGGCCAGGGCATCCAGGGCAGGGACGCGCGCGGCCAGCGGATCGTGGACGCCAATTTCCTGCTGTACTTCAACGCGCATGACGAGGCCGTGGACTTCACGATCCCCTCGGACGAGTACGGCACGTCGTGGGACGAGGTCATCGACACGGCGGGCAAGTACGCCGACAGCGAGGCGATCCCGTCGGGCGCCGTGGTGTCCGTCGAGGCGAAGTCCATGGTGGTCCTCCGGGCCCACTCCGAGGTCGAGGATCTCGACCACTCGGTCGCGGCGTCCCTGGCCATCCTCGCCAACGAGGTCACGTCCAAGACCGGCACGCAGTAGCAGTAACCGCACAACCAGGGGTGCACCCGAAGGGGTGCACCCCTGGATCCCTTCCGTCGCCGCCCGTTCCCGCCCGCTCGACCCCCCCGACCGCCCCTCCAGGAGGACTCCACCGTGCTGACACCGACATCGACCTACCGGCTGCAGATCCGGAGCGAGTTCGACCTGCATCGGGCTGCGGCCCTGGTGCCGTACCTGCACGACCTCGGGGTGGACTGGGTCTACCTGTCACCGATCCTGACGGCGGAGAAGGGGTCCGGCCACGGCTATGACGTGACCGACCCCACCACCGTCGACCCCGACCGTGGCGGCCCCGCTGGCCTCGCGGCGCTCAGCGAGGCCGCGCGGTCGGCGGGCATGGGTGTGCTCGTGGACATCGTCCCCAACCACATGGGCATCGAGACCCCCGCTGACAACGCCTGGTGGTGGCAGCTGCTCAAGGAGGGCCCCTCCTCGCGCATGGCGGAGGCGTTCGACGTCGACTGGGATGCCAACGGCGGCCGCATCCGCGTGCCGGTCCTCGGCGACGGCGACGACGAACTGGACCAGCTTGCCGTCGTCGACGGTGAGCTGCACTACTACGACAACCGCTACCCGATCGCGGACGGCACCGCCCACCCCGGCGACTCCGGCGCCGAGGTGCACGACCGCCAGCACTACGAGCTGGTCAACTGGCGCCGGGCCGACAGCGAACTGAACTACCGGCGCTTCTTCGGCGTCAACACCCTGGCTGGACTCCGCGTGGAGGTGCCGTGGGTCTTCCAGGAGAGTCACAGCGAGGTGAAGCGCTGGTTCGACGAGGGTCTCGTGGACGGACTGCGCATCGACCACCCGGACGGCCTCGCCGATCCGAAGGGCTACCTCGACGACCTGCGCAGCCTGACCGGCGGTGCCTACGTGCTCGTCGAGAAGATCCTCGAGCCGGGGGAGAAGCTCCCCGGCGACTGGGCCACCGAGGGAACCACCGGGTACGACGCCCTCGCGGACATCGACCGCCTCTTCACGGATCCGGCGGGAGAGCACGCGCTGACGGCCACCGTCCCCGTCGACCCGTTCCACGAGATGATCCACGGGACCAAGCGCGGCATCGCCGACGGCATCCTGCGCTCCGAGGTCCTGCGGCTCGCACGGCTCGTCCCGTCCGGGGCAGGGCTCGACGACTATGCAGCGGCGGACGCCATCGCCGAGCTGCTCACCTGTTTCCCCGTCTACCGAAGCTACCTGCCGGGCGGAGCGGAGTACCTCACCGAGGCGGTTCGCGATGCCCAGGTGCGTCGGCCGGACCTCGCGGAAACCATCACGGCGCTCCACCCGCTCCTCAACCCGTTCCTCGACGGCGGCTCGGGGGACCTGACCGAGCTGGCCCGGCGGTTCCAGCAGACCTCTGGCATGGTGATGGCGAAGGGTGTCGAGGACACCGCGTTCTACCGGTATTCGAGGCTCGTCTCGCTCAATGAGGTAGGCGCGGACCCGGGGATCTTCGCGATCGACCCGCTCGAACTGCACCGCCGCCTGCTCCAGCGCGAGACGGACAGCCCGCTGGCCATGACGACGCTCAGCACGCACGACACGAAGCGCAGCGAGGACACCCGCACCCGCATCTCGGTCATCTCCGAGGTCGCCGACGAGTGGACCGCGATCCTCGCGCAGCTGGAGGACCTGGCGCCCATCAAGGACCCCACGTTCGCGCCGCTGCTCTGGCAGTCGCTCATCGGTGCGTGGCCGCTGAGCAGGGAACGGGCCCACGCCTACGTGGAGAAGGCCTCGCGTGAGGCAGATCTCAGCACGCACTGGACCGCCCCGGACGAGGACTTCGAACGCGGCATGCATGCAGCCGTGGACGCGGCCTTCGACGATGCCGCCGTGTCGGGCATCATCACCGCCTTCGTGGAACGCATCCAGGCAGCGGGGTGGTCCAATTCGATCGGACTGAAGCTGCTGCAACTGACCATGCCGGGCGTCCCGGACGTGTACCAGGGCACCGAGTTCTGGGACACGTCGCTGGTGGACCCCGACAACCGCCGCGAGGTGGACTACGAGGCTCGACGCCAGGTGCTGACAGATCTGAACTTCGGTGCGCTGCCGCCGGTCGGGGCTGACGCCCATGCCAAGCTGCTCGTCGTCTCGCGTGCCCTCAAGCTGCGCCGTGACCGGCCGGAGCTGTTCACCGGCTACACCGCCGTCGCCGCCTCCGGCGAGGCCGCGGAGCACGTATTCGGGTTCGACCGCGGCGGCGTGGTCACCCTCATCACGCGGTTGCCCTTCGGGCTCGTGCAGCGCGGCGGGTGGGGTGACACCACCCTGGAGATCCCCGCCGGCAGCTACACCTGTGCGCTGACCGGCACAGCCGTCAGCGGTGGCACCGTGCGTGCAGCCGACATCTTCTCCACCTTCCCCGCAGCCCTACTGGTCCAGGAGGACGCAGCATGAGTTCCACCTTCGATGTCTGGGCGCCCCGCGCCGAGTCCCTGACCCTCGTTGCCGACGGCGCCCGGTACCCGATGACCCAGGATGACGGCGGCTGGTGGCACCCGACCGACGCGCCGCCGTCGTCTTCGTCCGATGTCTCCTACGGCTACCTGGTGAACGGCTCCGGGACGCCGGTGCCCGACCCCCGCTCACGCCGCCAGCCCGAGGGCGTCCATGGGCTCTCCCGGACGTTCGACCCGGCGGCCTACGCATGGCAGGACGAGTCGTGGCAGTCACCGGGGCTCACCGGCGGGGTCATCTACGAGATGCACATCGGCACCTTCACGCCCGAGGGGACGCTGGATGCTGCGATCGGCAAGCTCGACTACCTCGTGGACCTCGGGGTGCAGTTCGTGGAGCTGCTGCCCGTCAACGCCTTCAACGGCACCCACAACTGGGGCTACGACGGCGTCCTCTGGTACGCGGTGCAGGAGACCTACGGCGGTCCTGCGGCCTACCAGCGCTTCGTCGACGCGGCGCACCGGAAAGGTCTCGGCGTCATCCAGGACGTCGTCCACAACCATCTCGGGCCCAGCGGCAACTACCTCGGCCTCTTCGCTCCGTACCTCACCGAGGGGATGTCCAACACGTGGGGCGACTCCCTCAATCTCGACGGCCCGCAGTCGGACGAGGTGCGGCAGTACGTCGTCGACAACATCACCCAATGGTTCAGGGACTACCACGTGGACGGTCTCCGGCTCGACGCCGTGCACGCCCTCCATGACGAGCGTGCCGTCCACATCCTCGAGGAACTGGCGACACGGACCGACGAGCTGGCCGAGGAACTCGGCAAGCCGCTGTTCCTCATCGCCGAGTCGGATCTCAACAACCCGCGCCTGATCCAGGGCCGGGACGTCGGGGGGTACGGCCTCGCCGGGCAGTGGAGCGACGACTTCCACCACGCAGTGCACGTCAACCTCACGGGCGAGACCGAGGGGTACTACCTGGATTTCAACTCCGTGGGAGCACTGGCGAAGGTCCTTGAGAAGGGGTTCTTCCACAACGGCACCTACTCGTCCTTCAGGGAACGCCACCACGGTCGCGAGATCGACCCGTCGCGTGTGTCGCCGCTCCAGCTCGTCGTCGCGACCCAGAACCACGACCAGATCGGCAACAGGGCCGCAGGTGACCGCATCAGCGCGACCCTGAACCCGGCGCAGCTCGCGCAGGCTGCCGTCCTGAACATCCTCGGGCCCTTCACCCCGATGCTCTTCATGGGCGAGGAGTACGGCGCCTCCACGCCCTGGCCGTTCTTCACTTCCCATCCGGAACCGGAGCTCGGCAAGGCCACTGCCGAGGGGCGGCTGAAGGAGTTCGAGCGGATGGGCTGGCGCCCGGAGGACGTGCCCAATCCGCAGGACCCGGAGACGTTCGCGTCGGCCAAGCTGGACTGGGCCGAGATCGAGCAGGGGCACCACGCCGAGCTGCTCGCCACCTACCGCGATCTCATCCGCCTCCGTCGCTCCCACCCCGAACTGCACGACGCCGACTTCGGGAGCATCTCGGTGGACTTCGACGAGGAGAACCGCTGGATCGTCCTGCACAGGGGCAGCACCGATGTCGTCCTGAACCTCAGTGACGCCATGGTGACGGTGCCAGTCCGTGGCGCCGGCGCCGAGGTGCTGCTGTCCACGGTTGACGGCGTCGGACTGCTCGACGACACGGTGCAGCTTCCGCCTCACGCGTCGCTCGTCCTCCGCCCGGGCAGGGCGTAGTTCCGGGGAGTAGTTCAGGACTGTGCAAGGGTTCCGACAGGACTGGCACCGGGGGCGCTGAAGGGTCGGTGCTCCCGGTCATACTGGGCGGGACACTCTTCCCTGCGCTGAATCGGGTCCCGTCGCCATCGGTGGCGGGGCCCGGGTCCGCCGGAAGCGGTACGCGGACAGCACGAGGCGGCAAGGACACATGACACTGGACACGACAACCCTGCAGGCGGCATTCGGGGCTATCTCCATCACGCTCTTCGTGCTCTTCTACACGGTGTCGTTCCGGCAGACGCGTTCGGCATACAGCGCCTGGTGGTGCGCGGCGATCGCCCTCTTCTTCACGGGGACCACCAGTTACCTGCTGGACGGAACGGCGCACCAGGTCTGGGCCAACCCGCTGGGGAACACGCTGCTGGTCATGGGAGCGGTCTGTGTGTGGGCAGGAGCCCGGACCCTGCGCACGAGCAGGCCCGCATGGCTGCAGCTGGCAGCGGCACCGCTGCTCACACTGGCGGCCTCGGCACTCGGCGGCCCCGCCGCCGATTCGTGGTCCGGCGGTCCGGTGTTCCTCGGGATGATGTCCCTGGCCATCGGCCTCGCGTCGTGGGAGCTGTGGCGCCTGCCGAGCAGCTACAGCAAGGTGCAGGCTCCCCTCGCGGTCTCCTCCGGCTTCGTGGCGATCCTCTACCTCGCGCGGTGTCTCGCGTTCGTCGTGGGAGGTCCCGACGGCCATGTCTTCACCACCTACTTCGGCTCGGGCATCACGACGCTCGTCACCATGCTGCTGCTCGTCGTCGTCTCCTTCAGCGCGGCGGCGCTCAGTGCCGAGCAGATCGCCACCGATCTGCGGGCCCGTGCCGACCGTGACGCGCTGACCGGGCTGCTCAACCGATCGGGTTTCCTCGACCTCGCCGCCACGCACGCGGACCGGCTGGCCCGGGCCGATCGTCCCGGGACGCTGATCCTCGCGGATCTCGACTTCTTCAAGGCCGTGAACGACACGCACGGGCACGCGGCGGGGGACACAGTGCTGAGGGCCTTTGCGGAGGCCTGCACCGAGACTGTCCGCTCCACGGATCTGGTGGGACGCTACGGGGGCGAGGAGTTCATCTTCCTGTTGCCGGGCGCGTCGGTCTCGAGGAGCGAGGACATCACCCGGGCTGTGAGCATGGCTCTTCGGGGTCATTCGACCCCGGGCGGCTTCGAGATGCCGACCGTCAGCTACGGCATCGCCGCGATCGAGGCGAGCGACTACGACCTGGATGCGGCCATCGCGGCGGCCGACCGGGCGCTCTATGCCGCGAAGGCCAGTGGTCGTGACAAGTCCGTCCGGGCGATCGGTCCGGCGATGGAGAAGTGGCGTGACTCGCCGACGGGACCACCGGGCGGACCTCCCGGCGTGTGAGCTGACGGGCAGCCGGTCGCCGGTGGTCACGACGCCAGCTCCCGGTGCTCGTTCCGTCGCGGGACCCGCTCGGGATCGAGATAGGGCGGCGGGATGAACCAGGGCAATCCTTCCTTCACCTCGATGACCCAGTTGCCCTGCTCGACCAGGCGATGATGGAAGGAGCAGAGCAGGCAACCGTTGGAGACATCGGTCGGTCCGCCGTCCGCCCAGGGTGTGATGTGGTGTGCTTCGGTCCAGACCGCCGGGATGGTGCAGGAGGGAAAAGCGCAACCCCTGTCCCGAGCCACGAGTGCTCGACGCTGGGCTACGCCGAAGAGACGCCGGGCACGACCGGCGTCGAGGATCTCGCCCTGTCCTCCCAGGACGATCGGGATGATGTCCGCATCACAGGCCATCTTCCGCACCACGCTCGCGCTCATCGGCCCGCCGAATACGCTGTAGCCTCCACCCGGTGTGGTGGGCCCGAGACGCTCCACTGTGCTGATCGAGGGTCCGGAGGGGAGATCGATACCTCCGCCGTCGGTAGCGAAGGTGCCGTCGTTGCCGCTGTGCACGATCAGGCGTTCCATCGAGGGAAGGTGCGGACGATGCGCGCGCGCCCGGGAGGTGCCACCCGCTCGTCCATCGAGTCGCCCCACGAGAGTCCGGTAGTCGATGGTGACCATGACCTGAGGCCGATGACCTCCCGTGGCCGGCAGCGTGTCCGTCGCAAGGGCGACCTGACAGGCGCCGACCAGCCCGTCGAGGAGCAGTTGCGGCCGTGTGCGAGTCTCGGGGAGGTCGCAGGCTTCCACGGCGGCGCCTGCCGAGGCACTGTTGTCCTGCCCCGGCTCGGCGCTGCCGGGCGAGGCGGAACGGCCTGGATCGGGACTTCCTGGTTCGGAATACCCTGGATCGGTACTCTCCGGACCGGAACCCTCTGCACTGAGACTTCCAGTGCCCGGGTTGCCCTCGCCGAAAGAGGCAGAACCGGAAGCTGTCCTGAGGCGCGGATTGGCCGCAGTGTTCATGGCGGTCAGGAGGTACTCGAACTGTTCGTCGTCGGCGGCGATCTCGAGTCGCTGCAGGCCGCGCCGTCGGCCCCTGACGAAGACGCCCTGTTGGGCTCGCAGCGTCTCCTCGGTGGGTTCACGGCCATCAGGATCCAGGGCGTATCCCCACCGCCGAGTCACGACGCGGAGAAGGTCGCCGTCGGATTCGACCGCCTGAGCCGTGAGGCATTCCTCCATGGCGAGCACCGCCGCGGGTTCGGCGTTCGTACGGGCACGATCGACGCCGTCGTGGATCTGGAGCGCGGCATCCGCACCGAGATCGCCTGCCGCGAAAGCGGCCGCCAGTACTTCGAAGCGGGGCGGACAGACGTCACCCGTCAGGGTCGGCTGCCCGGTCACCGCCAGGCCCAGCCGCACCCGACGCCGGGCTTCGGCCCTCGTGATCCGGAGCCGAGCACGAAGATAATCGGCCGTGTCGCGGAATTCATTTCGCTGCCGAAGGGCGTTCTGGTTGCTCGATGAGCCGGTGCCTGAGCCGGTGCCTGAGCCGGTGCCTGAGCCGGTGCCTGAGCCGGTGCCTGAGCCGGTGCCCGAGCCGGTGCCTGAGTCGGTGCCTGAGCCGGTGCCCGAGCCGGTGCCTGAGCCGGTGCCTGAGCCCGAGCCTGAGCCCGAACCGGAGCTCCAGCCCTGGCCCCAGCCCGAGTCGCAGCCCACCGCCGATTCTGCCTGGAGCCGCCCGCCGATTCCGGCGACCCGCTGCCGTTCGGCGGCAGCAGCTCCGACGACCTGGAGGTATTCCAGCGTCCGGGAAAGGGCCTCCACCGATTCAAGACACGTCACCAGTTCAGCTGTCGTCAGGACGTCTGCCCGTGCGCCGAATCGTCGGCCGGCCGCTTCCAGCACGGGCACGAGCGAGGTCAACGATTCCTCCGTGCCGGCATCAGGATCAGCGAGTGCGAGTGACATGAGCCAATTTTATTAGAACGGAATTACTAATATTCTTCCCATATCGCTATGTGGATAAGTCGCGCTCTGTCAGAACGAGTCGGGGGAGGTGGGCCGAGCGAGCAGGTTGAGGAGGGTACGGGCGCAGGTGGCTGGAGTGCGGGCCGGAGGAGTGGGCCAGGGAAGCAGCCAGGGAACTGGCCGGAGGATTTGATCCGAGGGCGTCAGGAGACGGACGAGTGGAGGCGGCTGGGCAGCCGGAAGGGTGCAACGGCCCGCAGAGCAAGCAGCGACCCCCCGACTCGACCGCCCCGGCTACTTCGGAGCGGTCGACCTAGGATGAGGACATGACTTTTGTGCCTGTTGAGAATCGTTATGCTTCGATGCCGTATCGGCGGGTGGGGGCCAGCGGGCTGCTGCTGCCGGCGGTGTCGTTGGG